>NZ_VOQB01000012.1:0-216902 GCF_009377275.1 Shewanella sp. YLB-07
GAGGCGTTGAGCTAACCTGTACTAATGACTCGTGAGGCTTAACCATACAACCCAGATGGGTTTGTGTAGTTAGTGTGTGTATTACTTCATAAGCACAAAAGAATACGAACTTGATTTAAGTCGAACCTAATTATTTATTATTTAGAGAAATCTAGATACAGCTTTCTAAATTCTTTTACCTTTAGCTTTTTTAAAAAGCTGAAAGTAATCGTCAAATTAGTCTGGAAACCATAGCATTGTGGCCCCACCTGAATCCATCTCGAACTCAGAAGTGAAACGCAATCGCGCCGATGGTAGTGTGGGGTCTCCCCATGTGAGAGTAGGTCATTTCCAGGCGCTCATTAAGTGAAAAAGCCACCTGAATAAGGTGGCTTTTTTGCGTCTGGGATTTAATAAAGTTTGGCTGAATAGCTCGAACTTACCGGTACAGATATCAGGTGACTTATCCACTTAGGAAGGCATGAATGCCTACCCCCGATGTCGCCCCGCCGCTGAGCGGGCTCTCCCGCTACGAAACGAAGTTTCTCCGCGTTCAATTAGGGCTGAATACTACGTATTCAAATCGCCGTAATTTCACCCCCATGTGTCCACTTCGTGGACTACGAGAGTAGGTCATTTCCAGGCGCCTAATTTCTCGTAAAGAGAGTCGATAAATCCTCAGCACTTAGTGTTGGGGATTTTTCGTATATACGCTCCGCGAAGGAGCTACTTCACATGCAGCCCAAAGCTGTTAATGCAGTGTGGCCGTTAATTGCATCCATGCATTAACGGCATTTCCGCCATCCCTGGCGGTCAGGGTCTCCAGTTCGATGACTACGTCATCTCTCGCTGCAAAGTAGCTGAATGCTACGCATTCAAAGCGCTACTTTTCCACCCCCATGTGGTTCGGCCTTCGGCAAGTATCACGACGATTTCAAGTTGAGCCATTGGAAGGCGCCTTCGCTCTTTGTTCTACGCATATACGCTCCACGAAGGAACTACGCTTGATGTCGCCACGCCACTGAGCTTGGTCAGAAATTGCATCCATGCATTTCTGACATTCACCACATTCATGTGGCTTGCTCCGCAGCTTGATGACTACGTCATTACGCGCTACAAAGCAGCTGAATGCTGCGCATTCAAAAAAGAACTGCTTTTTGGCCTCGGCCCTCATGTAAAAGGTTGAGGTTTGCGTCTTGGCTCTAGCATCCTGCTCTACCTTGTATGTCCTGCGGATACAGTTTGGCTATGTACCAGGCCTATACAAGGGAGTCATCACTGGATATTTGCTGTCTGTTTAACTTTATCTGTAACATTTTAATCGATAAATAGTGTATCTTGCTAAAGCTTAGCTTGTTAAAATTTACAGCTTCTCAGTAGATTGTTTGCTTGATGCACTTGTCTATTTGGTTTGATGTTTTCCTATTTTTATTCTGGAAGACTAACATCATTGATATAAGGCAATTGTCTGTTTTTACTTTAGGTTTAGGTGCTGTTGGATTTGTTTAAAATCAATCGACCGTCTTTGGTCTTTGTTGTGCCCATATTCACGTTTATTCTATATCTCTGTTTAATGTCTGCAGAATTTGTTTATGAGCGTAGTGAAAGCCAGGCGGAAGCCCTATCTCAGACTCAGGCTAGAATTGAGCAGCATTTGATTCGAATGAAGTATATTGTCGAGTCGGCATTGGCGATTCAGGATACTGGGCGTATAGAGCAAGAGATATCCTTGGCCGCTACAGATCTGGATGTCATGGTTTTCACTGTTTTATATCAGGAGGGCGAGATTAGGTTCGCTAATCATTTGGTATGGCGCGGGAGTCAGGCAAATTATGTCATCGATGGCTATGAGCCGAGTATTCACAGTAAAACCATTAAAGCAGATACACCGACTATTCAGTTTAATCCTGCTCGTTTATCAATTCAGGCATATTACCCTATTGATAACATCACGGCTCTGGAGAAAGACCAAGGCAATATTATCTATCTGGAATATGATGTTTCTCCTCTACTTTCAGAAGTTAAAGAGGCTCGTTTTCAGAGTGCAATTCGTTCATGGGGGGTGAGTCTTCTTTGTTTGGCTATATTTCTGTTTTTACTTCATTTTTATCTGATACGCCCCTTGAGACTTATGGCCAAGCAAGCTAAAAAGGCGAGTTATATCGTAAAAAATAATGGGTCTTTCCCTAAGTGGAAAGCTTCTCCTGTTAATGTGGTATTTAGTGAATTAGAGGCGATTAGAAATCATCTTATCAATTTTTCGGACAAGCTTGAACGTAGTGAAAAGCAATTAAGGGATAGCCAACAGAGGTGGTTATTTGCTATTGAGGTGTCTAGAAATGGTATATGGGATTGGAATTTTGCCACCGGTGAGGTGTTCCTCTCTGATCGCTGGAAAGAGATGTTAGGTTACTCTGAAGATGAATTAGCCAGCGAATTGTCGACCTGGGAAAATTTATTACACCCGGAAGACAAGAAGGATGCATTGCTTACCCTAAACCAATATCTAAATAACGAGCTGGATGAATTTGAGAGTGTCCATCGACTTCGACATAAGCTGGGTCATTATATATGGGTTTTAGATAGAGGCATGATTGTTGAGTGGGATGATAAAGGTAAGGCCACTCGAATGATCGGAACACATGCCGATGTAACCAGTGACATGAGAAATAAACAGGTTCTTCTCCATCAGGCAAAGCATGATTTGTTAACAGATTTACCAAATCGTAGCAGCTTACTCGATGCACTCTATTCTCTGAATGAGAGTAAACAAAAGGTATCAGCCGGTCTGTTTCTTATCGATTTAGATAATTTTAAGATGATCAATGATGCACTAGGGCATCACTACGGTGACAGGTTACTGATCCAGGTCGCGGCGCGTCTCTCCAGCTTTTTTGCTACTAATTCATTGATAGTTAGATTATCTGCCGATGAATTTGTCGTCCTGGCTAAGAATCTCCCTCAGGATAAAAACTCTGCTAAGCGGAAAATTCATGCGTTGGCCAGCCAAGTGCGTCAGATTATCGGCCGTAGTTTTCATATTAATAATCAGACCTTCAGTGTATCTGCCAGTGTTGGAGCTTGCTTCATCGATAGTCAGATTGAAATTGAGCCTGAGCTGTTACTCAAACAAGCAGATGTGGCCATGCATCAGGTGAAGGAAAGGGGAAGAGATGGGTACCTACTTTATAGCGCCGAGATGGAGGAGGTTGCCCAACATAGCCTGTTTATAGAGAGTGAGTTGCGAGGTGCTATTGCGGCGAATCAACTTTCTTTGGTCTACCAACCCATTGTCGATTTCAGAGGTCAGGTCGTTTGCGTAGAAGCCCTACTCAGGTGGAGTCACCCTCAGATGGGCAATATTCCACCATCGACCTTTATTCCTCTTGCCGAAGGCAGTGGTTTAATTGAAGAGTTGGGAGAGTGGATCCTGCTAGAGGCCTGTGGCTTCATCAATAAGCTTCATGCCAAAGGTGTGCAGCTAGATGCGGTAGCTATCAATGTCAGCGCCAGACAGTTTAATCAGGGGGTATTTGCTGAAAACCTGCTGAGGGTAATTGAGGGGCTCGGAGTAAAAGCAAATTCTATCGAATTAGAACTGACCGAGTATGCCCTATTGAGTAATTTAGACGTCGTTAAGCAGGCGATGGATAAGTTGAGTCTGGCTGGAATATCCATCGCGATAGATGATTTTGGCACCGGATACAGTTCATTAAGTTATTTGCAGAGTATTCCGTTATCTAGATTAAAACTTGATGCAACATTTGTCAGTAAGATCGATGTTAATGAGTCATCCAACGCCATAGTTAAGGCGATTATCGACATGGCCCATGGTCTGAATTTAAAAGTGGTGGCAGAGGGAGTTGAGACCCAAGCGCAATATGATTTTTTACTGCAGCATGGATGCGATTCATTTCAAGGCTATCTCTTCTCTCGGCCATTAAAGGAAGCTGACCTTGTTAATTATATAGAGTCGGTTGCTGTTAATGGGCCTATAGCTGTGAGTTAATATTAATTCACAGCATTAGAAAAAGAAGAAGTAGCTCATAAGGACAAATGAGAAAAGCGCTCCAGCTATCACAGGATAAATTAAGTAGCTATCTCCTGAACGACGCGCGCGGCGGATGCATAGGTTAACCAGAATCAGATTAAATACTGCTAGCATTAGAGATGCCATTGCACCGTGTCTGAATGGCATGTGTCTGATGTCCGTAGAAACGTAGAGCAATATAAACCAGTCGAGCAAAATGAGGTAGAGGAAGATTTTTTGTAGACCGTCCGGTCCTTTGCGCTTGTTGGGGCGTGTCATTGAAACCTCTTAAACAAAATCATGATCCGTTATGCATGTTTAATTGAGCTAGATATCTACAGACTTGTATGTGTTGTGTGGCGTGATGATATTGAGCATAGTGATAATCTCATTTTCATCCTGAGTAACCCAAGTCGCGCCGACAAAGTGGAGTCTGCTATTGATTGGCCAGCTTCTTGCCACTCGAATTTTTAATTGAGAGCCTAGATACTCGATATGTATCTCTTGAGCGGACGTCAAAGGAACTGTAGTCAAGAGTCCTAAACCTCCCAAGCCTATGTCCTTTATATTGGCCACACCTAACTTATGCTTTCGCCACCAACTTTTACGGATCAGATCTACTGTCACTCCATCGCAAGCCAGAGTCAGACATTCTTCCTCATTGGCTCTCAGGCTCAATCGAGTGTGAAGCCTAAGATTACTATCTGACTCTTTTGGCTGTTGTTTTTTGTCTGCGGGAATAAACTCTTCAAACAGCATCATTCGGTTGTCCACTGCTCTGGGTAACGTGTTCTGGGTCGATTGTCCTCGGCAGCCTTTTTAGCTTGGCTCAGCTTTGAGTCTGTGTCTGGCACTTTTTTAGTTAGTCCTGCCATCTCTCTTATTTGTGATTCAGCTGCACTGGTCAACACCAGCATTTCGATACGTCTATTAGCTGCGGCAGCAGGGTCATCACTGATATACGGCACTTGATCGGCCATCCCTGTAACCTGAATGACCTGATCGCGCTTTACACCACCATATTCCAGGACTCGTCTGGCTAATAGCGCCCGCTTGCTGGAAAGCTCCCAGTTAGTGAAAGTTTTTCCTGCGTAGGGGGTAGAGTCTGTGTGACCGGATATACTGATTTTATTTTCAACTTTTCCCAGAAGAGGACCTAAAGCTAGAAGGAGATCTTCAAAGTAAGGTGTCATGTTTGAGCTTCCTCGGGTAAACATAAACTGATGGACATTGTCGTGGATCAGAATTCTTATGCCTTGAGGTACGATTTTGATCTCAACATTGGCACTTAAATTTACTTGGGTGATGACTTCATTAACCTCTCTGGCTAAAAACTCCAGTTGAGATTGAGTCTCAAATTGTCCTGGCACTAAGGAGTTAAGCTCCGGGCCTCGGCCTGCCTTGGGGTTACTTTCGCCTGCAGGAATATGGTTATGCATGGCTTGACCCGCTCTTTCGACCCCAGTCCCCGTTGCCGGAATTATGGCTTGTTGTAGGGCGACAGAACCTTGTAAATCGATCATTGAAGGAGATTGGCTCAGATCGAAAGGATTTATAGAACCATCAGAAAACATATCACCTTTTAGATATTGAACAATCAATGTTCGCTCTTGCTGGTCGGCGATTTGTAAAATCCACAGCACCATAAACAGCGCCATCATGGCTAAGGTGAAGTCTGCAAATGCAACTTTCCAGGCGCCGCCATGTGAGCCTTTTGACTTTGTTCGCTTGCGGCGCTTGATGATAATTGGCTCGTTCTTTATTGCCATTAGCTTTTCTGCTCCACCATCCAACGTTCTAGCTCTACAAAGCTAGGTCTGTTTTCACTCTGTATCTGTTTTCTACCCGCATCAATGGCTAGCATGGGAGGCTTACCTTTGGAAAATGAGGTTAGTATTGCGGCGACACAGCGAAGTTGTGCTGATTTTCTATCGACTAAGTGCTCTAACGCTTTAGAAGCGGGTTCAAACAAACAGTAACAGGCAAAAATACCGATGAAAGTGCCGACGAGTGCCGCTGCTACCTTGACGCCAATCATAGTAATTGGACCATCTATGCTGGACATGGTGATAATGATGCCCATGACCGCGGCAAGAATACCAAACCCAGGCATAGCTTCGGCAACTCTAGCCAGTGCATGGGAAGGTCGTAACCTGTCTTCCTCAATTCGGTAAATCTCTTCTTCCAAAATATGTTCAAGATCGTATGATGAAATCTTGCCTATAGATTGCAGACGCAGGTTATCGATAAGAAATTGCAGCACATTCGGGTGCTCTAACACTGTGGGATACATTAGAAATAATGAGCTTTCTCTAGGCTTTTCTACATGTTCATCCAGCACTTTCATCCCTTGAGACTGGATCTGGCTCATTAACATCCCCATTAAACCAAATAGTTGAGGATAGAGTTCCGGATCTTCTTTTTCTACAGATATTAGTTCCTTTAACTGTGAAACCATATCTATCAGTACGGGTCTAGGGTTAGCAATAATAAGAGCACCAGCACCAGCACCAAAGATGATAAGTATTTCTGCGGGTTGCCAGAGGGAGCTCAGATTTCCACCTGCCCAAACATAGCCTCCAAATACCGAAAATAAAATAATCGCTAAACCTAATATCTTACTCATGTTCTCTTACCTGCCTCTACCGCTCCCAAAGTTGGTAAATCTCCTTAAGATGCTTCACCGCCTGTTTATGTAGCTGGCAGATCCGCGTCTCAGTCAATCCTAAGGTCCCGGCAATTTCTTTTAAATTGAGTTCATGTTGATAATAAAGCGACAGGATCACCTGTTCTCTTTTACTTAATTTAGATATTGCCTTTTTTAATGTTTGTTTGGATGAAAACTGCTCAATAACATTAGTCTTATCGGCGAAATGGCTACCTGCACTTAGCATGTCATCTAAGCTTTTCATGGACTCAGATTGAGAGGCATAGAGACGTTCTCTATATTGGTCTCTGCTTATCCCCATCGAATCAGAGACTTCTATATCTGTCGGATCACGCCCCAGCATTCGGGTGAGTTTACGCACAGCGTCATTAAGCTCGTGAGCTTGCTGCCTAACGGGCCTAGGACGCCAGTCCTGGCGTCTAAGCTCATCAAGAATTGAACCGCGAATTCGCTGTCCAGCAAATGATAAGAAGCCATTGTCAAACTCTCCGGGGTAGCGTCTCGAGGATTCGAGTAGAGCCATCATGCCAATCTGCTCCATATCCTCGACAGCAAGTACGGCTCCGCAGTGACTTCTAAGCTGAGAGACTGATCGCTTTACCAAAGGTAAATACTGCTTCATCACCTGGCTCTCACTGAGTCTGTTTACTGTCTTTTCTTCATTGGTCTCTTGGTATGCGAGTTGAGCAGAGTTCATGATGTCATTCCCTATTGTATAACCATGCGAGTAAATAGGACTTCATCGAGCTCTATCTCATAATTGTTCTCTGTCAATACGTTGGAGAGCAAGACAAGAGCTTCTCGTTGAAGATTTTCCAGTTGTTCAGAGTCATTGAGCTGATTGAAGTGCTTACGAGAGAACATCTTCATTAGTGAGTTTCTTACTAATGGATCCGCTTCTTTAAGAATTCTACTGACATTGGTCGAACGGCTTTTTAGCGCCATTTCAAGTAAGAGGTAGTGAGGTAAATTATCACCGGGCACAGAGATAACAAATCTATCTAAGGGATAGAATTTTGCTTTGTTGGCTTCTTCATCTTGTGTGACAAATGGACCACCGATAATACTTGGTGATTGCCAACCGACCCAAAATATAGTGGTACTCCAAAGGATAATGAGTAGTGAAAAAGACAGTTTTTTGCTTACGCTTGTTTTACCAAAAGCCATTAAATTACTCCTAGTTAGGCTAATAAATCGATTTGATTATTTTGCTGATCTTGTTGTTCGGTCTCAAGTTCAATAAGATCAACTTGAGAATTGGAAATGTTTACTGCATGCCTCTCATCCTGATGCTCACGTTTGTCGCCCTGACTGATATCCAGATCTATCAGGCCTCCATGATCCATAGCTAGCTCTTCTCTTAATCGGTCCAACCCCATTAATAGTGAATCTCTCACTGAAGCGTTAGCTGCATGCATTTGAATGTGTAAGCGGTCACCATCGAGGCGGATGTTGAGTTCTACTTTTCCAAGTGAAGGGGGATCTAACCTAATCTCCGCCTGTTTAATTTTCTGATCGATCTGGAATCTAAGCTGTTCTCTCAAAGGGGTTAGTATCTCTTGAGCTTGCATCGCCAGAGGTGCATTGGTTGTAACGGGGACTGGTCCCCACTGGCTAACCGCGGCATGAGTACGGTTGGCAGTGGTGATGGCCAAATGGTTTGTTTCGCCCTCAGTAATCTGCGTCGTAGCCTGAATAAGCTGGCTAGTAACCAAGTTAGCCTGCAGGCTTGCCTCACCTTTTTGAGTTTTTATTACTTGGTTCATATTAGGTATTGGCAAAGACAACTGCTGTGTTTGGGGTTGTGTAGCCCCTTTCTCAAGTTTCCCTAGTTGTAACTGCTCACTCTGACTTGTTGGCGGAGTGTGAGTGGGATTAGAAGATACGTTCAGTGGTTTATCAGGAATCCCTTCTCTGGATACGATAGGCTGAAACTGAGTCGATGTTTCTAATTTACTGGTTAGCTGTTCTGCATCCTGAGTTAGATTTGCCAAGGAGCTACCACTAACCTTTGTCCTCTCTTGAGCTATATCACTATAAATAGAGCTTAAGCTTGTATTGCCGCTGAGCTTCTCTAACTGAGATAGGCTGGCTGAGGCATATATGGCAAATTCAGCGGACTCTATGGAGAAAAGCTCTTCGTTAGCATCTGAAATATCACCTGTTAATTTCTCTGAATTATCTCTAGGTGAATGTAGATTAATAGAATTAGATATCATCACGCTCTCCACTCAGGCTAGTGAGTTGATAAGCTGCGATGCCATCTTGTTGGCTTTGGAACTGTTTCATCTCAACTTCCAACTTATCCTTCTCCTTTTTGAGCTGAGCCAATATGGCGGCATGGGTCTTTGCAAGTGCTTGTCTGGCGGTAAATTGAGGGCGTGTGTTAGCTTTACCCTCTCTCTGGAGCGCTTTGATCATGACTTCATTGATCATCACGACCTTGTCCCAATCCTTTGACTCTGAGTGCTTATTCAAAGCTGTTTCAAACTGGCCCCACTGCTCAATTGAGATTGGTCCAACCTTCTCTGACATCGCTAATTACCTTTATTATGGGATCTAATTTTTCCGAACTGTTTTCGACACTGGCGGAGACGAGTTGGCGGCTGCAGTACTCATAAAGGCGGTTAAGGCTGGTTGCTACTTCACCGCCATTCTCAAGATCCAACATGGAATCGAGACCATGAACTATGTTGAGGCACTTATTGACGCTCTTCCCTTTATCTTCGAAGCTTCTTCGCTCCATAAAGCCTCGGGTGCGTTCCATCTCCTCGAGTAGTCCGTCGAGTAACATGCGCACCATTTCATGGGGGTTTGCAGCAGCAGCTCTGGCATCGAGAGTGGTCTGTTTATAAGCGCTGAAGGGATCATGCTCATTCAACATAGTGTTTGGTTTCCTTAGTTAAAACAGCCCGCTGGCTGAACTCATTTTCATAATATTGGCTTCCATTGCAGTAAACTGGGCCAGGTAAACCTGATACCTTTGCTGCATGTGGTAGTCATGGCGTTCCATATTGTCCTCAATGCGAGACACCTGCTTATCCAGGTTGCCTTGCTTAAGATCCAGGTAACCATCGGATTTTGTGAAAGGGTCGATAATTTTGTCGAGTCGATCGACGTAACCTTCGTCATCAGTGAACATGGCCTTAACGGCCGAGGGATCACTCTTTAGGGCTTCCGAAAGCTTGTCGTCGTCGATCTTGAGCTTGCCGTCACGGGTCATCTCGATGCCGATATCCGATAGACGCATACCATTTGGGGACGGGGCGAATACCACCTGCCTCACGTTGTTTTGCAGCATGCGTACACTGGAGTCGCCTTTTAAGACGCCGAGTTGATCTTCAGTGATCGAGCTACTGCCGGACGATGAGTCATCGTCATCGTCATCATCGTCTTCTTTCTTATCATTGATTTCATCGGCCACTTCACTGCCCATGGTGCGAGTGAGCTTATTGATCTGATCCATCAATAAATTAAAAGCGTCGACAAAATCTTTTACCGCCTGCTCACTGGACTCAAAGTCTGTGCCTACAGTGATAGTGCTGGCTTGCCCTGATTCGTGAACTTTTTTGAGCTCTACGGTCATGCCATCGATGACATTTTCAAGGTAATTGCTGCTGCTTTTTATTTTGATGCCATTGAGCTTTGCTACTGCATCTTGAGCTTTACGGCGCTCGGTCATACCAAAGTCAGTACCGTTATCAAGCACGGTTATCTTACTTGCTTTTCCCGTTTCTGTTGAGGTCAGCATAAACTCAACACTGCCACCAGTGCGTACCAGGGATGCCTGTACACCAGGGTTATCCGCGTGGTTATTGATATAGTCTCTGAATTGACTGATGGTGATACTGCCATCACTATTGATTTCGCCCATATCTAAGGTGAGTTTTTCGCCTGCAATCTCTATGGTGAAGTCACCACTAGTAGGGAGGCCGGTGGCGTCTTCACTGGTAAATTTTTTTGTTAGTTGATGAGCCTGAGCAAGTTGTTTAACTATTAATTCATAGTTACCTTCTGGCGCATCTGAGCCCACGGTAACGGAGGCATTATCATCACTGACAGATACCGTTTTTTCATCGAAGGCATCGCTATCGATCTTATCCAGCTTACTGGTCATGCTATTTAAGCTTTTTTCCAGCACGCTGTAGGCATCAAGCTGGGCTTGATAACGATCCATTTGATTTTTATAGAGCTGATCTTTACCCATACGTTCGGCCATAATTATCTGTTCGGCGAACTGGGCGGCACTCATACCTGATATCATTGTGACTCCTCCTGTTAAAGGGGTATGGCAATCTTTATGCCAAAAGTTAAGTTGTTAATTTTCAACTTGTTAGCTTTTACTATTAATTCATCTAATCTAAAAGTTTTCCGAAAATGGAATGATTGAGGGAAGCAAGGCTTCCGCTTTAACTTGCTGACCGTTAGGCATTCGCTAAATAAATAAAGCGACGCTAGTTCAAAGAGATGAAGTGTAAGAGGGATAGATTGAGTAATTCTTTGTGATTAACGAAATACTGAATGCAGTTAGCAGAGAAAAATAAATGAAAAGGAGCCGTTAGGCTCCTTTTTGATGTTTGATAAATCGATACTCTATGTTGAAGAGTAAGGTTTAACGAAGAGCAGGGTTTATAGCAGACCCATAACCAAACCAGTGTTCTGGTTGGCAGAAGATAGGATGCTAGTACCGGCTTGAACAAGTAGCTGGTTCTTAGTCATGTTGGCAGTTTCAACGGCGAAATCTGCATCCATGATGCGGCCAGCAGCGGCCTTAGTGTTTTCGGTGACATTGGCTAAGTTAGAAGATGTATGACCTAGGCGATTGATATTTGCACCTAAGTTTGAACGCTCAACACCGACAGCGTCGATAAAGTCGTCTATGGCATCGATTGCCTTAGATGCATCGCCTATAACACTAATATCGGTAGCATCACCAGCAAGCTTAGCTACAACATCTGTTTTAACTGCCAATGTTTCAGCAGAGCCTGCACCGATCTGGAACTGTACTCCCGCATCTAAGCTAGTGAATAAGTTATTACCCGCGTACTCAGTACTGCCAACGATGCGATCAATTTCAGCTGTAAGCTCTTTATATTCAGCATTGAGTGCAGTTAGATCTTCTGCTGAGTTCACGCCGTTAGCCGCTTGTGTTGCAAGCTCTTTCTGGCGGTTAGCGATAGTGTTTAGCTCGTCCAGTGCACCATCAGCAGTCTGTAGCATAGAGGTTGCATCAGATACGTTACGGCTAGCCGTTTCCATACCAACAACGTTAGCGTTTAGGCGTGAAGCGATCTGTAGGCCTGCAGCATCATCTGAAGCGTTGTTGATGCGAAGGCCAGTAGATAGGCGCTCCATAGAAGTGGTAAGTAAGCTGTTATTTTTGTTTACAGCATTTTGAGCGACGTTAGAAGCATAGTTAGTATGAACAGATAACATGGTTAATTCTCCAAGTATTTTTAGTGTTATTTAGCTTCCGTTCCAGCTAACCACTAAAGCGTGTTTAGCTAGGAGAGAACAAAAGTTAAATAATTCGTTGTGTCTCATATTTGTTAAAACGACGCCCTGATTTGAAACTGAACTCTCGGATAGAAAAATAGTTAAAAATAATAAATGCAAAAAGCAGAAGTGGAAATCCTGAGGCGCTCACGTAGTTCGGCTGATGTTTAAAGTAAAGGGCAAAGCACTTGATGCTGCGTTTAGGGCTTTAGATATACGACTGCATGGATGCAGAAGTTAGGGCGAAACAGGATGCCAGAGCCGAGAATAACTATTAGCTTCAGCCCCCGCCTTGCCTACAGCGCTTTGAACTCCCGCAGAATGGTCAGATACCTAATGCAATTGGTATTTCGATGTGCGGGATATTCACATATAAAAAAACCGGCGCCAGGCCGGTTGAGTGAATCAAGTTATTCAATTAGGGAGAGACATGGTTATTTCAGTAATGAAGAGACATGGGCGCGTGTAACATTAGCCTGAGCCATGATAGACGTAATCTGTTTAGAAAATGGGTTGGCTTGCATTACTGAATCTAAGGTTTGTAAGGTCTCGATTACCAAGTTATCACTGTTGCGGCTGCGGTTGATTTTGTCTAGCTGACGCTGCACCTTTAGCTTGGCTTCGGTAAGATCCCTGAGTTGTTGATCGACTTTATGCAGAGACTTATTGATCTTGGCTATGGCCTGTCTGAGCTCATCATTACTGGTAAATTTCCATTCTCTTGGATCTTGCCAGGAGAGTTTTTCATCCAATTTGATATTTCTGGCTTCCCCGGCTGGTAGTCGTTGGCCTTGACCTGTCATCATTATGCCGTTTTTTAGTTGTTGCCATTGCTTATCATTGGTCGAAAAAATGGTTTCTTGTGTCGATGGGCTATCTTTGTGTGTGAAGACATCGATGCCAAGGACTTTCATCCCCAGGGCAAGTTGCTCTCTGAGCTGTTGACTAGGAGTTTTTGCCGGGAGAAAAACACTGGCATTTTTTTGGTTGTGCTGTAGCTGAATGTATTCATCTCTTGGCTTAGTGCTCGCGAGATCCACGGATTTCATCGTAAACTCTCGTTGCGCTGCCGGGCGACTTGGTGTGATCAGGTTCAGTTGATGATCTATGAGTTGTGTGTCTTGATACTCGACCTTTAGCTTTGTTAGCTGATTCTGTATCCTTTTAGCCATATTGGCTTTTTCTGTTTGTAAGCTGCCCTCAACGCTCAGTGCTTTTTGAGTCTGTTTCTTGAGCTGCTTCAGGATATGGGTTATCTGCCTAAGGCCTTGTTCGGCAACTTGAGAGGCTGAGACCTTATGCTGGCCTTGAGTCACTTTTGCCCAGCGGGAATAGCTCTCTAGCCTGTGTGTCGGGATATTGGATTTATGATTCGGCTCGAGCTGACTTTGTGCCTGCCGATCGTTAATCGGCGCGCTGAGAGGCTGGCTACGGTGTTGAACACTTAGCGCATCTGAGACTCCAGTTACCATAGCCATCTGCTTTTTCCTTGTTAAATCTGACTGAAGAGAGTGAGTTGGGTGATCTGCACGAAGGTCTGCTGTGTCACCTGTAGTGTGGTTAATTTCAGATTAAACTCGGCCGTTGCCTGGGCATAATCCAAACCTTCTGTTTCACCGATCACCTCCTCATTAAAGAGAATCATCTCTTCATGGGATTCTTCCATCAACATCAGGCTCTTCTGCTTACCCCCTATATCGGTAATCGCGCCGCTGATACTGGATAATGTGTCATTTAATGTCTCCATCATGGCCTTAGATACGTTATCAAATTCAGGTTCTCCGGGGGCTAAACTTGGGTCTTTAAGCACATCGATAAATTCTTGAGTCTGATTGAGGATATCTGCACTACCGTTCGAGAACAAAAACTGCTCTGCGGTGACGTTTGCTGTCATCCAGGATGAGCCAGAGGTCTGTACCTCTCTGTGATTATTATCGCCTTGATAGATATAGTTGCCGCTGGCATCTTGGGCTATAGGCGCTGTGCCAGTCTGGTTGCCGGAGAAGATATAGTTTCCGCCATCATCCTGCGCGTTGACCATGCCAACGAATGTTTCAAGCAACTCTTCCAGCTCTGCACCGTAAGCAGCTCTGTCTTCTGGGGATAGCGAACCATTACTCGCCGCTAATGTTACTTCGCGCATTCTTGACTCTATCTCCACCATGGAAGATAAATTGGTCTCTGCACGATCGAAACTCGTGCTCAGCGAGTTGATATTTTTAAGGTACTGCTCGGTGGCTGCGACTTCACGTTGGCTGGCTATGACTTTGACCGAACCAATAGGATCATCGGACGGACGTAAAATAGACTTGCCCGTTGCCATCATCTGATTGAGGCGTGCGATATCAGCGGTTGAATTTTGCAGGTTATGTAAGTTACTGGCATAGAGGTTGTGGGTACTGACTCTCATTGTGTATTCCTTAAATCTGATTCAAAAGCCCATACTTAAGTGGTGGGCAGCTGCGCCGACGGGTTAAATGTTGACTATGGTTTGAAACAGTTGATCGGCGGTGGCGATTACCTTGGCATTAGCTTGATAACTCTGTTGATAGATAATGAGGTTTACAGCCTCTTCATCCATATTGACTCCACTCGTGCTGGCCCATTGTGCCTGCGCCTCCATCTGAAGGCTGATGGCAGTGTCTTCACTGACCTGAGCCTGTCTCGATTCGGAGCCTAGTTTGCCCACCATGCTCGAATAGGCATCTCCCATAGAAGTCGTTACATCGATAGAGCCGAAGGTAAACTCAGTGTTAGCCAGCTCGATTAGCTCTTTTAGGTTGCTGTTATCTCCAGGCCCATCACCTTGACCGAAAGCAAGCATCTCTGCGGTAAAACCTTCGGTTACCTTGATGCTGCCAGCTGGATTATTAGGGTCATAGGTAAAGAGGTCTTGTGTCGGTGTACCACCGTTAAGATCGGTACCGCCAGCAAGAATGGCATTGAACTCATCGGCAAAAGTCATCGCTAGTTCATCGTTAAATGCCATGGATTCCAGCAGGCTATTATCACGGTAATCGAGCATGGCGCCTAAGCTACCACCTACGTTCTCATCTAACGGGAAGCTGGAATCGCCAAACTTAATCGTGACGGTGCTTAAGGCTGGATTACTTGGATCTGGCTTTACTTCCAGTGTCGAAGCGGTAGTGCCTGAGAGCAGTGGCTGACCCTGGGCCAGGGAGATATTGACCATGCCATTTGATTCTTCGGTGACTCTGATATCAACCAGTTGAGCCAGATCATCTATCGCCGCATCTCTGGCATCGAGCAGTGAAGCTGGAATATCGGTACCGGAGCGCTGAATTTCTTGGTTAAATTTAGCAATAGATTCGAGCTGGGAGTTAATCTCTTTAGCCGATGCACCTATCTGTCCCTCAATCTGTGAAAGTTGTGAATTGAGCGAGTGGCTGATGGAGTTGAATCTCTGTCCCATAGCCTTAGCTTCACTCAAAGCACCCTGACGATAGGCAATATCACTGGGTTGCTCTAGTGATGAGTTTAGTGAGGCAAAGAGTTGATCTAGGCCGTAAGAGATATTATTGCCTTTAGAGCCGAAGATCTGCTCCACCTGACTGTAGTAACTATTTGTGACTCGGGCATAACCCACACCGCTGGTGGTGTTCCATAGCTGCGCAACTTCATATTGATCTGAGATCCGGCGTACCCCATCGACCTGAACGCCGGCTCCGCTACCATAGATACCGCCGCCTACAGAGCTCATCATCACCTGCTGGCGAGAGTAACCAGGTACCATGGCATTGGCGACATTATTTGAGGTTGCATTCAGGGCCGCCATACTCGATGTCAGTCCTGACATGCCGATATTAAGCATGCTCATAGGGTTTCCTTATCTGTTAAATTTATAGGTAGCAGAAGTCAGCGAGTGTAAGGCATCTCTACTTATCGTTTGTATTGGTTAATTGAGGCACAATAAGTGCGGGTTGCATCGCCATTGTTGAGCCACTGTTCCCATTAAACTGAGCCGAGTTAGCCGCTTCACTTAATGGGGTCTCTTGTGTAGAGGCGACTGCTGTGGGTTGCGACTTAAGACCGACGCTTAATTGTTTTGTCATAACGCTGGCAAGGCCCGTGCTTTGCATCTGACTGAGGCGTCCTGCAAGTTCGGCGTCATGCCAATCTCGATACATGCCATCATTCTGCGAAGAGAGTGGACTATCACTGTCGGCCATTACGTCTGAGGCACTGCGCATCTGCTTAAGCACATTTTGTAAAAACTGAGCTTCGAATTGCTGGCTAACCAGCTCGAGAGCACCATGTTCACCATTGGCCTTGATCAAATCGCCTGCGTTGAGGTTGTTAAGGTAACTATGGGAGTTCTCTAACTTCATTATATAACCACCAGTTCAGCTTCCAGGGCGCCCGCTTCATCCAGTGCCTGAAGTATCGCCATTAGATCCATAGGGGAGGCCCCTAAACTGTTTACCGCCCTGACGACTTCCTCTAATGCTATGCCTTCAGGCCAGACAAACATGTGACCATCTCCGGTGCCTATATCGACCTTACTATCAGAAATGACGACAGTTTCACCTTGACCCTGGCCCCACATTGGTGCATTCGGCTGGCTAACATATTCCTGTTCTATGATAGATACTGTCAGATTACCATGGCTTACAGCGGCTTTTCTGACGACGACATCTCCACCCATGACCACAGTGCCGGTTCGACTATTGAAGACAACGCGAGGGGATTTTCGGCCTTGTTCTATCTGCAACTCTTCGAGCATCGACATAAAGGTGACACGTTCTCTATTTGATTGTGGTGCCCGGATCTTTACTTTAGCGCTACTGTCGGCCTGAGCTACATCCGGCCCAAATAGGGCGTTGACCTGGCGCTCTATATTGCGAGCGGTCATAAAACTTGGGGCTCTGAGATTAAGGACTATCTCCTCATTGTCATTGAAGTTACTCTCCATGGGGGCTTCCAACAGGGCACCATTGGGAATATTGCCGACAGTTGGCACATTGATAGTGACCGAAGTGCCGTTACGTCCTTGAGCTGATACGCCGCCTACTACTAAGTTACCCTGACCGACGGCGTAGATCTCACCATCGACCGCCCTTAACGGGGTCATCAAGAGTGTACCGCCACGTAGACTCTTAGCATCACCTATGGATGAGACTGTTATATCGATAGTCTGCCCCGGGCTGGCAAGTGGTGGCACTGTGGCATGAACCGCGACAGCCGCCACGTTCTTTAGCTTAGGGTCGATTCTGCCATCGACCTGTACGCCAAATTGTTTGAGCATGTTGACGATAGACTGGCTGGTAAATCGAACCTGAGTTCTGTCACCCGTGCCATCCAGGCCGACAACTAAACCATAACCAACAAGCTGGTTATCACGTATGCCTTGCACATCGACAATATCCATCAAGTATCGAGTCTGGCCTGTGGCTTGAACTGGCGTATGATTGATGGCAAATACGAGGATCACACTCGCAATAAATAGACTGATCTGTCTCATTGACTCACCCTTGTAGCAAGTGAAAGCTGTAAGCAAGATTCTTGCTTAGAAGTGTTCTGTATATCTTGTTTTGCATGGCTATTTTCTTGCTTCATAGGGGGAACCAGGGGCTATTAAAGTATCGTGCAGCCCATCCCATGGCGTTACTGTCGGCTATTGCACCTTGGCCGCCATAGATGATACGAGCATCGGCGATTCTCTGTGAGGATATGGTGTTATCGTTACCGATATCATCGGTGCGGATAAGTCCTAACAAACGCAGGTATTCATCTCCCTGATTTAGCCTCAACCACTTCTCGCCACGTATAAGTAAGGCGCCGTTGGGGAGCACTTTGGCGACAGTGACAGTGATAGAACCCGAGAGTTGGTTCTGTTGAGTGCTAGAACCTGAGCCTCTAAAGCCACGGGAAGCTGCGCCACTGCCACTTCCACTGAAGCTTTCACTGCCAGTAGAGGCCTGGCCGCCGAGAGACATATCTTGCTCTTTGTTTGCCTTAGTATCGGCACGCTTACTGGAGTAGGTTTTTTCATCCAGAGCGACGGTGAGAATATCTCCCTCTCTGAAGGCACGTTTATCTTTGAATAGGGTTAGCATATAACCATGTCTGTAAACACTGCCGTCTTTTGCGTCCGGTAGGCTATAGTCAATCTCTGGCGGTGCCCATTCAGGTTCTCCCGGCTTGGTTTCTGGCTCAGGGAAGTGAGAGATACATCCAGATAAAAGTAATAACATCCCTATCCATAAGTGGCGCATCTGTTGTCCTTATCTATCTAATTGAATAAAAGGCTTAAAGCGCCTGATTGAGGAACTTCAACATGTCATCTGAGGCGGATACCACCTTGGCATTCATCTCATAGGCACGTTGAGTCGAGATCATTTCAACCATCTCTTCAACCACGTTAACGTTGGAACCTTCAAGAGCCCCCTGGCGTAGCTGGCCGATGGCCTGATCGCCTGCTACCCCTTCAATTGCTGCTCCTGAGGCACTCGTTTCACGGTAAAGGTTATCGCCGCGAGACTCTAAGCCTGCTGGATTGGTGAAATTTGCCAAGGTGATCTGCCCTAGCTCCTGTGATTCTGCCTGACCCGAGATTTGTGCACTGACTACACCATCAGTGGCGATAGTGATGGTTTGTGCATCTTCAGGGATCTCGATATTGGGAACTAGAGGTAAGCCTTGTGAAGTCACCATCAAGCCGTCGCTGTTACGATAGAATTGGCCGTCTCGGGTAAATGACAATTCACCATTTGGTTCCTCTATCTGGAAGAAACCTTGACCTTCGATGGCAAGGTCAAGTTGCTGATTGGTGGTTAGCAGGTCGCCAGTGGTAAATACCTTCTGGGTGCCTGCTACTCGAGTACCAGTTCCAAGCTGCAGGCCTGAAGGTAGCTCGTTCAGTTCATCGACCTGACCGCCTGGCTGACGCTGTGTCTGATAGAAGAGATCGTTGAATGCCACACGATCACGCTTAAATCCTGTGGTATTTACGTTTGCCAGGTTGTTGGCTATGGTGGTCATCTTGATGTCTTGAGCCGTGAGGCCGGTTTTACTTACCCATAACGAGGATTGCATTTTTATTCCTTAATTCTTTAACTGATAAATGTGCCTATCTCTTAGGCGTTACGGATCAACCTGTTACCTGCTTCGGCTAACTTTTCTGCGGTCTTCATTAGTTTGACCTGAACTTCAAACTGGCGACTGAGATCCATTGAAGCGATGAGTTCATTGACCGCATTGACGTTACTGGCTTCTAAGAAGCCACTGTCTACTCGTACTTCTTCACTGGCTGGTAGGATGTTACCGTCACGGCTGTAAAACATGCCGTCCAGTCCTTTATCAACGGCATTCAGTTCAGGCTTGACCAACTTGAGTAGACCCACCTCTTCGATGATGCCACCTTCGGCTGCAACTACGCTGATCCTGCCATCATCACCGATAAAGAGTTGTCGATATTCGGGTAGAACTATGGGGCCATCGATGCCTGCCACAGGCCGACCATCTATGGTGAGTTGACCATTGGTATCGGGAACCAGATTGCCGGAGCGGGTGTAAGCTTCGCCTTGTTCCGTCATCACGGTAAACAAGCCTTGATCACGAATGGCAAGGTCTAAGGTTCTGCCTGTGGGGTTCATCGCACCAGCTTGTTGGCTAAAGCCACTACTCTCGGTTTGCGCCATCACCCGTGTGTGCAGACTGTTTCCCGTAGGAGCGAGTACCTTGGCATTGACGCGCTCAAGGTCGGCCTTAAATCCAGTGGTTTCGGCGTTGGCTAAGTTATTGGCACGTATGGTTTGTGCTTCCATAACCCTAGCCGCACCCGTTGCCGCCGTGTATAGCATCTTATCCATGGTCAGATCCTTTAAATGGCATTAAGCAGTGATTGTTGCATGCTGGCATTGGTCTGTAGAACTTTGGCATTTGATTGATAGTTGCGCTGGGCTGTCATCAGGTTAACCATCTCTGCCGTTTGATCGACATTAGAGCCTTCGAGGTAGCCGCCGAAAACACCACCGAAGGTCCCTGTTCCCGGAGTGCCTATCATGGGCTGGCCTGCGGCATTAGTGGCGGTCCAGGCGTTTTGGCTGGCCGGTGTAAGGCCGTTAGGATTGTTGAATGATGCCAATACCACCTGGCCTTGGGTTTGCTCCTGTCCATTGGTATAAGTGCCAAAAAGTATGCCGTCTTCATCGATGCGTATGCCGTTAAGGTCGCCCGAAGTATAGCCATTTTGTGTCAGGCTGGAGTTGTTGTAATCAGAGGCGTATTGGGTGCTCTTGTCATAGCTAAGTGCGAGACTCAGGGCTGATGCGCCGCCGACAATATCCGGGTCGGCAATATTAAGAGTCAGGCTGTCACCGGCTATCAGGTTACCGTCAGAATCAAACTCCAAAGAGTGACCACCCGGTGGAGTGACTTCTTCACCGTCCATCATGTAGTGAACCTGCCATTGGTTATCGCCGGTTTTGACATAATATTGGGTCAAAGCATGTTCTTTACCTAAAGAGTCATAAGCCGTGACAGTACCCGATGAGTGGTAAGTCGAGGCATCATCAGCATCGAATGGATTTGCCGTTTGATCAATTTTTTCGACTCGGGCATCTAAATTAGAGACCTGACCTATGTTGGTGGTCGCTTTTGCCGCGAGTGACCCCGAGTGAACCTGTAGATCACTCACATTACCCGTCTGTAGCTGACCATTAGCACCCACTGTATAGCCTTGAACCCGGTTACCGGCAGGATCGACCACATAACCGTCTGCATCTTGGTTGAACATACCCGCTCTGGAGTAGAGCGTAGTACCATCAGTGGCTGACAACATAAAGAAGCCATTGCCTTCGATGCCCATATCCAGCTCGCGACCCGTATAGGCTAAGCCACCGCCCATGGAGAAGTTCTGGCTGGTGGACATGACGTTGACACCACCTGGTTGACCGCCGTTATAAATGGCTGAAAACTCGCTGCGACCACCTCTGAAACCAACGGTTGATGAGTTGGCGATATTGTTACTTATGGTATTAAGATCTTGGGTGGTTGCTTGCAATCCACTCAGTGCAATATTAAATGACATTCGGTTTATCCTTGAATTAATCGTTATTGTGCTTTTTAATCTTTAGCTAACGTAATGTTATGAAACTTCAGATATATCCAATACTGATACTGTGCCTAAGCCATTACCAAGCTCAGCCATCATCACGCCGGATGCACTGACGAAGTGGACTTTTTCTATGGGAGCCTTGATGAAAGTATCGGCGGTGAGGGTATCTTCGCCATCGGTAGCCTTAGCTTTGATGGCATATTCGCCTGGAGGTAGGTCTAATTTGTCAGGATCTATGGTGAAAGCGATGTCACCGGTTTCCTGTGAACCTAAATCGATAGTGGCGACCACTTCACCATCTTCATCGGTGATCTCTAGCGTTAGCTCTTCAGTGGTATTTTCAAGATAGATCTTGCCATCAATCGCGTCTGTATCGATCTCAAACTCAGAGGCCGGGACCATGGCACTTTTACCAATCAACTGCGCCGATTGCACTATGCCTAGGTTCTCCATCATGATCATGCTCATCGCCTGATTGGCTCGCATCATCTCCAGACTTTCTACTTGAGATATTTGCGCCATCTGGGTGACAAATTCATTATTATCTACGGGGCTAGTCGGATCCTGATTTTGAATAGAGGCGAGCATCAAGGTTAAAAAATCATTTTTGATTGTTGCTGCATTACCATCTGACGAGCTAGTGCTGGTCGATTGTGTGGCTCCACCTGAGGATGCCTTTATCTCCGGATTGTTACCCTGCTTGGTTTCATTTTGATTTGAAACAGTATTGATACTCATCTTAATTGCTTCCTAATTGCAGCAGACCCTGTTGCATAGAGCGGGCACGGTTCATCACTTCTACATTGGTTTCGAAAGATCGACTCGCAGCCATCATGTCGGCCATTTCATCGATTGTGTTCACATTCGAATAAGCCACATAACCTTGCTCATCAGCGTAGGGATGGTTTGGCTCATAACGCATATCCAATGGTGCATCGGCTTCGACAATGGCAGAGACTTCCACATGGGCACCGGAAAGTTGCCCTTCCTGGGTTTGTTTGTAGATGGTTGAGAACACGGGCTTGAGTGCTCTGAATGCTGTTTCCGGTGTTTCAGCGGCGGCACCTGCGTTTGCTAGATTACTCGCGACTGTGTTGAGACGTATTGTTTGAGCGTGCATGCCTGCACCTGCAATATCGTAGATCTCTCCAAAAGACATAGTTACAGCTCCTACTGACCTTCGATGGCGGACTTAAGCCCGGAAATTTTCATGTTGAGAAATGTGAGACTGGTTTGGTAGTCCATCGCATTTCGCGAGTATCTAGCCTGCTCTTTACCTAGCTCAACGGTATTTTGATCCCCGGATGTCTGATAGGGCACTCGATAGGCTGCTTGATAACTTCTATCGTGGCCCATACCCGCATTGATCTGAGTCATTACTGTTTTGAAGTCGAGATCTCTGGCCTTGTAGCCAGGGGTCTCTGCGTTGGCTAGATTACCTGCCAGCATCTTGCTACGCTCGACGCGAAAATCGAGTGTTTGTGGGTGTATGCCAAGTGCGGCATCGAGGTTGATAGCCATCGCGACTCCTAGTAGTGTATGTTCGGTTTATTTCTTGTTGTTGCTACGTTACAAATTACGTGCCAATTATTTTTATTGAGGTTTTTTAATGGCTTGCAGTTATTTTTATAAATGGAACGGAACTCTTCTTTCCTGTTTGTTTATCTTGTTGTCGTCTCTGCTTCCGCTATCTTTGTCACAGGGAAGTGTCTTGTCGGTCAATGAACAGATCGAGGCTGAATTTACTCAGCTGATTGCCAGGGAGCTTAAGCAGTGGCAGAAGCAGACTGGAGTGAAGAGTCTGCATCATGAAGTTGCTATTAGGGTGCCTTCCGGAGCGGCAAATTTAGAGGTTTGTTCTGACGCTTTGACGATAGATGGAGCTACTGGGCTTGCTTTTGGCAACATTCAGAGACGTATTGAATGTCATCCCCAAGGTTGGTCTATGTTTGTACGTGCCAATGTCAAGGTAAGGGTTTCGATCCCTGTTGCTAACCGAGCAATGAAGCGGGGTGAATTGGTGAGTAGGAGTGATCTGGATTGGCAGTCGATCACTCTCCGTTCCTCTGACAGAAATCTAGCGACTCGAATCGATGAGATCGTTGGTCGGCAGGTGATCCGAGGCCTGCGTCGTCACAAGGCGATACAAGTTCAGAGTCTCAGTGCACCACAGTGGGTAAATATTGGGGATAAGGTCATTATCGAGGCTCGAAGCGATGGTTTCTACGCCAACATGCAGGGGGAAGCTTTGGAGTCTGGTGGAGAGGGGCAGGCGATTAGGGTCAAAAACTTAAGTTCTGGCAAGGTCATCACCGCTTATCCAACCGCCAAAGGCCGGGTGGCGACGCAGTTTTAATATTCAATGCTATAGCGGCTATAAAATCTGCCTTATTTATGAGTATTTGCTTCTTGTTTTTTTAGTCTAGATGCTTTTGGGTCGCTTTAAGGGAGTAACGACCATTACTTTCGGTGAAACAGATGGAAATTCAAAAGATAAACAGTGCTATCAGCACTGAAATTAGTACTAAGAAGGATCAGGCACAGCCCCTTGTAAAGCAAGATAACCCAGAGAAATCGATACAAGCTGAACATAAAGTTGTCAGTGATGATTGGCAATTACTGACAGGCTCTCAATCGGAACTTGAGCTACTTGAAGACGTTGATCAGGCAAGAATTGATGAAATTCGTCAATCACTAAAATCGGGGACATTTAAGCTAGATCTGGATGCGATCTCTGAGGCTATGTTGCAGCAGCACGGTTAAAGCGGGTCCTGTTTATGAGTTCTAAAAGAGAGATACTTCAAACACTTGTTCGTGGCATTCGACAGGATATCGAAGGCTATAAGCAGTTAAAGAGCTTGCTCAATCGGCAACGTGAGCTAATGCAGCGAAGAGATAATGATGGCCTTAGGCATCATAATCAGCATCAGACTCGGCTCTGTGATGAGCTGATGGTTAAAGCTAAAAAACGCAGTGATGCATTAAATCAGTTAGGCTTCAGTGAAGATGCTAACGGTATGAAGAAGCTGATCGATAAGCTACCTAAACAAAGTTCACTGCAGGTTAACTTGCTATGGGAGAATTTGTTAGCGCTCGTCAAAGAAAGCCAGCAGACCAATGAAGCGAATGGTAAATTATTGGTGTCTCAGCAGACTGTGATCAATAACCTGCTGAGTCGTGATACCGAGAAAAATGTCGATTACGGTGCTAGTAAGGGATTATAGGAAGCGTTAGCTTAATTATTCCTGCTATCCCTGGTTTTGATATCTCGATGAGAGATCATCTAACTGCTTTTGTTCCTGAGCATCGATAGCTTTACGTTGCTCCGATTTACGTTGCTCATAGAGCCAAGATAATCCCTTTTGGCGTCCGAGTTGCCTTCGCCATAGTCCATCCATTCGTTGATGTTCCCGTTGTAGCAGCACCTCTTGCTTATCGAGTTTGCTCTGTAAAGGCTTCAACGTGGAGAGCAAATTAGCATTATTTTGCAGTAACAGAGGATTAACTCTATGGCTGCTACTGCCATGATATTCATTGAGCATGTTATCGATAGCCTGACGCTGCTTGTGATTCTCTGTAACCCTAGTTTGGGCATCGGCTCTTTGGTTACCCAGTCGGCCGAGCTTTTTTTCTTCTTGCTGACAGAGTATTAATAGTTGCTTCATTGGTCCGCCTTAATAAGGTTGATGAGTTGCTCGAGTTCATTCAGGCTCTGAGTCAATTCAGACTTTTGCTCTATCTCTTGCTGTAGAAACTCAGCCATTTTGGGGTAAGCGCTAACGGCCAGATCCATTTGAGTGTCATGTCCTGCCTGATAACCGCCTAGAGGAAGTAATTCTCTGACGTCGTTATAGCGGCTATTGAGTTGCTTAAAGGTATGTCCCCAACTGATCACTTGCCTGGTGCTAACTTGTTTAGCTAAGCGACTCACCGAGCTGGCAATATCGATGGCGGGGAAGTGACCCTGTTCGGCCAGCTTTCGGCTCAGTACAATATGGCCATCTAAGATAGCCCGAGCAGAGTCGGCGATAGGATCTTGTTGATCATCACCTTCGGTTAATACAGTGTAGAAGGCTGTTAACGTACCAGTAGGGTGTTTGCCATTACCGGCAAGCTCCACAAGGCTTGGAAGCTGAGCAAATGCCGAAGGTGGGTAGCCTTTAGTGGCTGGTGGCTCTCCAAGGCTGAGTGCTATCTCACGTTGTGCCTGGGCAAAGCGAGTCAATGAGTCAACCAGTAGTAGTACCTGTTTTCCTTGATCCCGAAAGGCGGCCGCTATGTGGTGGCTAAGACGCATGCCTCTTAAGCGCATTAACGGGGTTGTATCGGCTGGAGCGGCAATCACAACCGCTCGGCGACGGCCCTCTTCACCCAGAGATTCTTCGATAAACTCCCTGACTTCACGACCGCGTTCGCCGATTAGGGCTACCACGACTACGTCGGCTTCGGTGAAGCGTGTCATCATGCCAAGCAATACGCTCTTACCTACGCCAGAACCCGCAAAAAGGCCTAAACGCTGGCCGCGTCCTATGGGAAGCAGGGCATTGATGGCACGAATACCCACATCTAAAGGCTCTCGAATCGGCTTACGTTGCAGTGGATTAATAGTGCGATTTGATGGCGTAACTGTTTGGGTATTATTGAGCTTGCCGAGATGATCTAAAGGCTGACCTAAACCATCGATCACACGACCTAATAAGGCACTTCCAACCGGGATTTGAGCTTGTTCTGCTACAGGCATCACCCGTGAACCCGGCATTAGGCCTGATGTGTGTTCGATGGGCATCAAGCAAAGCGTTTCTTTGTTAAATCCCACGACTTCAGCTTCTACCAAGCGTCCATCACGGCACTCAATATTACACCTGTCTCCCATGCCTAATTGGCAGCCAACGGCTTCTAATAACAGACCGTTGACTCGTGTTAGGCGGCCATATACTTGTGCTACCGGAATAGTTGGCCAGTCGAGGATCTCGGCGCTATTGGGTTGGGTATTAAGCATTCTCAAGCTCAATTTCAGGCATGTTTTCCGTTGAGGCTAACCCTTGTGATTGCTGGCTATCACTGGAATTAGTATCAGATATGTAAAGTTTAGCCTCTACCTGATCCATGCAGGCATTTAGGCGAGTTTCAACTGATGCGTCAGCATCTGACTTGTCACTGACAATACGGCAGCCTCCGGGGGAAATACCTGTGTCTTCAACCAGAGTCCAATCTTGAATCTTGTCTGCTGCCAGTTCTCGTAAGCGTTCGACTGCAGTTGGTTCCAGATGAATTTTTATCTCGGAGCGAGTATCGGGTAGCGAGGCAACCGTTTCTTCGACCAGAGATAATATCTGCTGTGGCTGCAGTGTAAGTTCACAACGAATGACCTGCTGTGCTACACGGCGTACCAAATCTAATATAAGCTGCTGTTGAGCATTTACCTGACTGAGGTGCCCATCTTCCAATAAAGACTTGAGTGCACCAAGAGGAGCAAGAAGACTGTTGAATTGGTCATCTATGGCCTCTTTTCCTTTCAGTTGGCCTTCTATTCGTCCCTGGCTAAAGCCATTCGCGTGGCCGCTTCGACGTCCCTCCTCGGAACCCGATTCGAATCCCTCCTGATGACCCTTAGACAGGCCATCATCGTAGCCTTTATCAAAGGCGGCTTGGTAATCCTGCCATCCAGGCTCACCATTGTTCTTTACTGTTTGATCGGGTATTAGAGGGCTAAACCTGTGGCGCCTAGCGAGATCACTTTTCAAGCGCCATTTAGGGTCAACACTTTTTTGTATAGATTTCATTATTCAACCACCTGTTCTTCGAAGTGCTGGGGCTCTATGATTGTGAGGTTATTGCTAGTTATTTTCATCACTCTACGACTTGCTCTTCGAACAACTGCAACTCAATTTCACCGTCATCCATCATCTGTTTAGCCAGTTCCATGATTTCTTTACGAGCTGTAATTGCTTGGCTAAGAGGTACAGCGCCGATAGCATCAACTTGTGTCTCAATTGCCGATGACATACGTTTCGGTAGGGCATCCAGTAGTGTGGTTTTAAGCTCAGTCTCTATGCCTTTGAGTGCAAGAGCTAGCATTTCTGGTGGAACAATTGCCATGATCTCCTGCAACGTCTCAGGCTTTTGTCGGCCAAGAATGATGAAGTCGAACATGTTATCGGCCACATTACTGGCTAACTGTCTGTCATGAAGTTTGATCATCTCCATCAACTGCTCCCGATCGCCTTCATAGCGATTGAGGATATCGGCAACCTGGCGGATACCGGCGACTTGAGTGTGGCTTTTCTCCATAGCGATTAACATACAGCGCTCGACCAGTTGTCTGAGTTCATCGACGACATCTCTATCTAATTCGCCCAATTTAGCGATACGAACCAGAACCTCATCTTGACCAGCTTCAGGCAAGCTAAGTAACACTTGGGCTGCGCTTTCAGGTGGTAATAGCCCGAGTAGTACGGCCTGAAGTTGGCTGTGTTCATTAGTGATCTCTCTGGCGAGTAGCTGAGGATCTACCCATTCGAGACGCTTAACTAATGTCTTAATCTCGTCACCATAGATACTATCGATCAAACTTTTTGCTACCCGATCACCGAGTGCAAGATCTAATGTTTTTTGTAGATATGATCGAGAAGCACGGGCGATGCCGGATTGCTCCTGATAACGCATAAAGAAGCGACCCAATACTGCCTCGGCTTCTTGCTGAGTGATACTCGATAGACGCGCCATTTTATGACTTAAGTGTTGAACATCATGTCTGTCTAGGTGCGCCATTACTTGAGCGGCACCTTTCTCACCCATACTCAGCAGCAACATGGCAGCCTGCCCCAGATTGTCCATTTTTATTCCAAGTTCACTCTTGTTCACAGTCTCTATCCTGTCAGTTAATCTGTTATTACACCAAGCTATCGATCTCTGGTTTGCTGCTATTTCTCGTTCTCGTTGTCGCCGATCCAATGGGCTATCACTTCTGCGACTCGCGCCGGTTCCTGATTCGCGAGTAAGCTAAGGTGTTCCATCTTCACCGTTAGCGGAGATTCTGGTGGTGGTAAACCTTGATTGCTGATCCAGTCACTGTTTGACATGTCTCTATCCAGTCCCATCAACTGATCGGCTAGGGCTTGAGAGTCACTAGCTTGTTCCTTATTCGCTAGCTGACTATGAGATGGTGAGTCTAACTCTGGGATACTTGTGGCATCATCTTGCTGAGTCTTAGGTTCGGCTGTTCGAGTTAGGTGAGACACAAGTGGTCTCAATACAAACAGAATTAATCCAAAGCCGAGTATGCCGCCGATAAAGTATCTTAGATAGGCTTGATAGCCTTCGGTTTGCCACCAAGGCACAGGCTCAAATACTGCTATTTGTACCGGGGCAAAGTCGAAGCTATTGATACTGAACTGATCGCCTCTCATCGCTGTAAAACCAATGGCGTCTTGCACCATAGCCCCAAGCTGAGAAAGCTGAGCCTCACTCCAGCCATTTTCGCCGGCGGCTTGGGTATTCAATAAAACAGAGACTGAGAGGTTTTCTAGCTGCATCTGTTGAAAACGCGTGTGTCTGACCGAGCGGCCAACTTCAAATTGGCGACTCTCTTGTTGGTTTAGGTTGCGGCGACCGTTGTCGTCACCCTCGGCATTAGCCGTGGGGGCTTGATTACTCAAGGCTCCTGGAATTCCCATGGCCATGCTTGAATTGGTCTCGTTTGAGCTCTGCTTTTCTTGTGAGACTACTGTTTGTGGATCCAGAGATTCTCGGGTTTCTTCGACTTGATTAAAGTTAACTTTAGCCGAAATTTGAATTTGAAAATTGTCCTGACCCAGTACAGGAGTAAGCATGCTTGATGCGCGGCTGATAAGACTCTGTTCCAGCTCTTGGGTATATTTAAGCTGCCTGTCTCTTGCCTGAGTGATGTCTTGATTCATGGCAAGACCTGAACTGAGGTGGTTGCCTTCTTGATCGATAATCTGTACACGCTCAGGTGTCATACCTGTGACACTTGCTGCGACTAAGCTAGCTATTGCTTCTATCTGGTTAGGTTGGATATTACTACCAGCATAAAGGTCTAACATCACAGAGGCTGACGGTAGTTCAGGCTGCTGACGGATGAACAGGGTGCGCTTAGGAATGGCTAGGTGTACCCGGGTCGTCCGAACCGGTTTGAGTGCCATAATTGTTCTGGATAGTTCGCCTTCAAGACTATGGCGATACTTAGCTTGCTCCATAAATTGGCTGGTGCCTATGCTTGAATTATCCAATGACTCCATGCCAGATGGTACTCTTGCTTTCACGCCTCTGGCTGCTAGCACCATACGTGCCTTTCCTAGCTTATCTTCCTGTACTAAGACGAGTCCGGTGTTTGCCTCTAGTCGATATTTTATGCCTTCAGCTTCGAGCACTTCGATAATTTCAGAGGTTTCAACTTGCTCCTGATGGCCATAGAGTGGACGATATCCTTGACTGGCAGTCCAAAGAAGTAGCACGATCACACAAGCAACAACACTGGCAAGTATTGCCAGAATCAGTACTTGCTTGTCGCCGTTGTTAAACTGTTGCCATTTACTTCTTGCCGTCGAGAGTAAGTCACTCTTCTCTGACACATCTGTAATAGCGGGGCTCGGTTGAGCTAAAGTTGTAGACATTGTTTAATCCTTACAAAAAATCGCATAGGCTTGCGGCTTTTCTAAAACTGATAAACGGGTTGATTCATTATGAATTGATCAACTTAGACGTTAGAGGGGCATTTTCATTACTTCATCAAAGGCCTGAACTAATCGATTTCGGATCTGGATCATGGTTGAAAACGAAAGACTTGCCTTTTGAGATGCGACCATAGCGCCGACTAAGTCATCACTTTCGCCACTATCGACCGCCCTCATTAAGGCTGATGATGCATTTTGATCTGTATTTACTGCCGCGACCTTACTCTCCATTAACTCGGTGAAGGAGGGGGCTTGTATGCCTAAATCTCTCGGGTTTTGAGGGATTTTTATGGCTCCTTTAGCCATCTCAGTGTGAATACTTAGAGTATTCATCATAGATTGAGGACTGATAATGGTTGAGTTTTGCATCTGTATTTCCTATCTAAAACAAATTTATGAACTGATATTTAGGCTGCTTTACCTAGGGCTAGATCTATATCTATGCCCTCTTCTCGCATTTGCGCTAGCTTGTATCTCAAGGCTCGGGTCGTCATACCTAGAGAGTCGGCACTCTGAATTCTGTGACCATTAAACTTTCTGAGGGTGTCCAGAATGTACTGAAACTCAGCTTGGCGTTTAGAGGCTTTTAACCCTTGCTTACTCTGCTCTTTTTGTCCGCAGTTGAGGGGGGAGTCTGTTTCAATACCGAGTTCTGCAGCTTGAAGTGCCTGACCTCTTCTCATGACTAATGCTCGTTGAATGGTGTTCTCCAACTCCCTCACATTTCCAGGCCAGTTATGAGAAGTGAGGCGTTGCTTAGCTGGTTCGCTGAAATAACACTGTTGATCACCTGCAAGGTGCTTGTACCTTTGTAAAAAATGCGCAGCTAACGGAAGAATGTCTGCGCGCCTGTCTCTTAATGGCGTAATTTTTAAGGGCAAAACATCGAGTCGATAAAACAAATCTTCTCTGAAACTGCCTGATTTAACCGCTTTTTTCAGATTTTTATTGGTTGAGGCAATGACTCGGATATTTAGCTTAATCGACTTATGCCCCCCCAGTCGCTCGACCTCCCTTTCTTGCAATACTCTAAGAAGCTTGGCTTGTAGCACTGCTGGCATTTCTCCAATCTCATCGAGTAACAGGGTACCGCCATTGGCCAGTTCAAACTTGCCAGGTTGATCGCAAGTGGCTCCGGTAAAAGCTCCCTTGTTATGACCGAAAAGAATCGACTCTAAGATGCTCTCAGGAATTGCAGCACAATTGACTGCGATAAAAGGTTTATCGGCTCGGGCAGAGTGGCGGTGAATATAGCGGGCTAGTGGCTCTTTGCCTGTGCCACTCTCTCCTGTGAGTAACACAGTCGCTTCAGTTGTCGCTGCTCTGTGGGCTAACATCATGAGTTGACGACTCACAGGTGATGCGACTATCAGTTCTGAGTCCAGCTGTTCAAGGCGTCTTAATCTCTGTGCAAGTGCACAAACTTGTGCAATTTCCAGAGGAAGTAATAAGTAGTCTTGAACGCCATACTGCATTGCTGTGGTTGCAAGCTCTGTCTGTTCAGGATCGAGTAGTGCCACCTGATTTCTAGCAGGATGTTGAGCTAGCTTTATGATGGCTTCTTCTGTTGTACAGTTTGAAATATTTATCATAGACAGCCAGAGGGATTTATCATCCGGTTGCCAAAGGTCGAAACCTTGATATTTCAACTGCGACAGTTCACTCGTTGATAAAGAGGTATCTACGAGCCTTATTTGATTAAGAACCATATTCAACTCCAGCAGTTCTTTTTGTCGCGATCTTGTTGGGGCGTTTTATTAAACGGATCATTACGCGGCGATTAGCATCCCTGCCATCCTGGGTCTTGTTAGATACTTTTGGTTCCCTGGCACCGTGATGCCTGGCTTGGATTAATCTTTTTGGCAAGCCTAGCTCCACTAACCTAGCTGAAATCTCATCGGCTCTCTCTTTACTTAGCACTAAATTTGCTAAGTGCTCTCCGTTATTATCTGCATGGGCATCGACTAACACTTGGGTGATAGAGCTGTCAGCTTTCACATATTGAGTGATCGCGTCGAGATCTGTTTCGTGAGCCATTGTGATTTGGCTCGAACCTGGACTGAAAAACAGCTCGACACTACGAACATAAGAGAAAGGCTTAGGTAAAAGTTGATGGCGACAAAGTCTAAATTGGTTGGCAACTTGGCCAGTGTTTACCGGACTGCTGCTGACCAAATATGACGCTGTTTCACTGCCGTCGATAATGGCCTGCCAGGCAAAGCCCTGTTCGAGAGCCTCTAGAAAAGGGTTGATACTGGTATTACTGGTGGCCTTATTGCCTTGCCATATTAATTGTGTTTCACCAAGTGCTGTGTGGCTTTTTTTCCAGGTGGGTGGGGTGATCTTAATTGAGCTTTGGGTTTGGTTGAGTGTCAGCCAGTCAGCCGTTAACTCTAATCTGAGTGTCTCACCTGGAAGCGCTTCCATCTTCATACTACCGAAGCCAGTTATTTTATGCTCTATCTGGCAGCTAAACTGGTCACCATTAAACGTCCATATGGCTTGTTCAAATGGTGTTTGGTAGCGAGTCATATTAGCTGCTGCTGGATTAGAAAGGCTTGTACTAATAAACAGCGAAAAGATTAATATATGAGCTGATGCTTTCAATGTTTTATTTCTCATTTGTTTTTAGAATATAAAACTACAAAGTAACTAACTGTATAAATATTATCTTTACAGTGGGTAGTTTATTGTCAGGCTTGTTTTCGGAGTGTAATTAAACATTAATCAATGAATATGTAAAATGTTTTTTCATTAATTTATTTGTTTTGTGAGAATAAGCTAGTTGAACTAATTTAATTCAGCTATTATCTTTTTCTGAATTAGAAATGGTATTAGAATATATCCACTGGTTGATGCTTTAATACGCTATTTATTACTGTTTTGATAAATCATGATACAAGTGTGTACCATTCGAATGTCATCTATCTATCTGTTTTTGTTGCTCTTTTGCTATCCATTTTACTGGTTGTATTAACTTTAAAAATAAATTAAAAATTAAATGAAAAACAATTAAAGTTATTGGTATTTTGTGTCGACTTAATAGGTTATTTTATTTTACACATCGGTTGTTACTTATATTAAGTTGGTGTTCATGTATTTGAGGTTGTTAATTGCAAAGGTTTAAATAGCGCCATAAACATGTCGATAGTCATTTTTTGGTTGCGTCATTAATATGGCAGTAGTCATTTTATTTGTTTGTTTGTCATATTAATTAATTAATAGACTTACTTAATTACTTAATTACTTAATTACTTGGTTGGATTTAAATGAAAACAACAGCGAAAGCAAGTTTACTGAAGTTGAGTCAGTGTGAGAAAGTAAGGCCAGTGGCTTTAATCCAAGAAAAGCTTGCTAGAAGTCGGTTACTGGTTCAGGTTGAGTCGTGCCAACGTTTAGTGCTAGATGCAGCAAATGGTGTGTTAAATCCAATTATCCGCCAAGGTCATCATGGGTTAACCAATATATCTTTGACCGATGATCAGCCGATAGAGCCAGAAGGAAAACATGCATGGTTTCGTCTTAGTTACCATAGATCCCTACTTGCCTGGTGGCGCATCGACAGATGCACGTTAGATCAACTTGCAAGTGCATATTATGGCAGTACTTCTAGTCCGTTGAAATCTCCTTTAAGATCACCTAGTCAGTCTGAGTTTAGGCTGGCCAGAAAGCTCATGCTTGCGGCACTGAAAATGCTACCCACTGTTGAGCTAGATGAAGAGGCTTTAGAGCTTGAGCTAGTTGCTAATAACACACCTATTCAAGCGCCAGTAAATTGGGCGCTTAAGTTTCCTGAAGAGTATATGGCACCTCCTATGCTGTTCTGTATGACTGAACATTTGCTAGGCTTGATGTCTGAGCAACCCAGCCAATATCAAGCCACTTCCGATCTGTCAGAAAAGCTAGCGTATCGACTAAAACAGATCCCTTTAAGAGTGCTACTTGAGCTAGGGCGACAAAATACTCCGGTGATTTCCCTTAGTGGTCTCAAACCTGGAGACATTTTGCCTATGAAACTTCATTCCAGATGTCCTGTAACCGTAGGGAAAAGACCGCTTTTTTACGCTGCGATTCATACCCATGAAGGCCAAATGGTTGCCAAGTTAACCCAAGATATATTTCAGCAAGATGATATGAAAACTGTTTAATTTCATTGTGATGCAATGATTTATTTGAATGTATGTGAATTTTTTAAGCTATTGAATAATAAATTTTTAGGAGCTAACTGTGTCAGAACAAACCTTGCTACAAGATGAAGACTTTCTACTTGATGATAATTTATTCGCTGATGAGGACGTTGAGCAGGAGGCCGTTAAAGCTAAGCCTGTAAAAGATATCTCATTTTTTCAGCAGTTACCTGTCCAAGTCACGCTGGAGTTGGCCAGCGCTGAGATGTCATTAGGTGAATTAACTCGTATGGGAGAGGGGGACGTTGTAGCACTGGATCGTATGGTTGGTGAGCCGTTAGATATTCGTGTTAACGGTGCGCTACTAGGGCGGGGCGAAGTCGTTGAGGTTAATGGGCGCTATGGTGTGAGATTGCTAGAGGTAGAGGCGATCAGTCTAACCGGAGCGAATGACTGATATGTGTCGAGTCCTGCTGCTCATCTTATTTCTGTTTGCCCCTAATGTGTTTGCCAATGAAGGTTTAACCTTATTTACGGTCAATGATGGTGATCAATCTCAGTCTGTGAACATCAAGCTTGAGATATTGGCATTAATGACAGTGCTGAGTTTTCTGCCTGTACTGCTGATGATGATGACCAGTTTTACCCGAATCATAGTCGTATTAGCTATTTTACGTCAGGCGTTAGGCTTGCAGCAGAGTCCCCCTAATAAGGTACTTCTAGGGATCACTCTGGTGTTGACCATATTTATTATGAGGCCTGTAGGGCAAGATATTTATGATCAAGCTTATTTACCCTATGACCAGGGCACGATTGAGCTCACTGAGGCTGTTTCTATTGGTGAAGGGCCCCTCAGGAAATTTATGCTGGCTCAAACCAGGGAGACAGATCTTGAGCAGATGTTGAAAATAGCCGATGAGCCAGTGACCTTGACCGCCGATGAGGTGCCTTTCTTTGTGCTGATGCCGGCATTTGTATTGAGTGAGCTAAAAACGGCATTTCAAATAGGTTTTTTACTCTTTCTTCCTTTTTTGGTGATCGATCTCGTCGTGGCCAGTGTCTTGATGTCTATGGGAATGATGATGTTATCGCCGTTAATTATCTCCTTGCCATTTAAGTTGATGGTTTTTGTGCTGGTTGATGGTTGGTCTATGACAGTCGGTACCTTAGTGGCGAGCTTTGGTTAGTGCTGTCACTGGCAGAACCAAAGATTATTTGAGCTAGTTATTAACCTAATTAGGTGAACATGATGGAAGTTTTACGAGAGATAGAAAAAGAGTTGAGCCTAGGTGACATGATCTATTTTCTGTTGTGTCTTGGGGTTTGTGGAATTGTCTTGTTCAATGGCTGGGAGTCATTACTTAGCATGTTAGCATCGGGTCTAAGGTAGATTTATGGACGTAAATGAGCTGACTTCGATGTTCGCCGATGCCATATTTCTTGTGGTTTCTATGGTGGGTGTACTCGTCGTGCCTAGTCTGCTAGTTGGCCTATTAATCGCTGTTTTTCAAGCGGCAACTCAGGTGAATGAGCAGACGTTAAGTTTTCTTCCCAGACTGGTTCTCACCTTGTTGATGGTGCTGTTTTCGGGCCCCTGGCTTTTACAACAGATCTCCGATCTCTTCAATCGTCTGTTTATGACGATCCCCCATATTATTGGGTAACTATGCTCTCACTTACTTCAGTTCAAATCAGTGCATTTATAGGAACATTCTGGTGGCCATTCTGTCGAATAATGGGTGCCTTTATTGTAATGCCATTCTTGAGTAGTAGTTATATCCCGCCTATGGTGAGAGTACTATTGGCTGTGCTTATCTCTGCCTTGTTATCACCTATGTTACCGCCTGTGCCTGCTGTGGATGCTATTTCTATTGGAGCACTATTTCTTGCCATAGAGCAGCTGTTAATTGGTTTCATGTTAGCGCTATTTACGTATATTTTGATCCATGTAATGACTCTGTTTGGTGCCATGATGTCGATGCAGATGGGCTTGGCAATGGCGATTATGAATGATCCTGCAAATGGCAGCTCAAATCCTATATTAAGCCAATGGTTTCTCCTCTATGGCACCTTGTTATTTCTAGCCCTAGATGGTCATTTAGTTGCAATTGGTATTATCGTCGATAGCTTTAGATTGTGGCCAATCGGCACTGGTATTTTTGATTTGCCCTTGATGGGATTAGTTGGCCGGTTCGCCTGGTTATTCGCGTCGGCATTTATGTTAGCAATTCCCGCAATACTGGCCATGTTGATGGTTAACCTCACCTTTGGTGTATTGAGCCGCGCCGCACCATCTTTGAACGTTTTCGCTCTCGGTTTCCCTATGTCCATGTTGATGGGCCTGTTATGTGTGTTCTTCTCGTTTAGTGGCCTGCCTAGTCGATACAGTGATCTTTGTCTGGAAGCTTTATCTGCCATGTATCAGTTCATCGGGGGGATCACATGAGTAAAAAAGATACCGGGCAGAGTAAAACCGAGAAGGCGACACCGCAGAAGTTAAAGAAAGCCAGAGAGGAGGGCCAAGTTCCGCGCTCTAAAGATCTGGCCTCTACGGCGCTTATTATCGGCTGTTCTATGATGTTATTTCTGAGTGCCGATTGGTTTGCTGCTCGTGTTGCTCAATTGGCGCAGTTTAATATGTCTATCACTAAAGAGGAGTTAGATCGCCCCGGTATGATGCTAGAGCACCTTGGTACGACTCTGGTAGAGATGCTCAATATTCTTGGCCCCTTGTTCATTATGGTGGCGATTATTGCCATGGTTGCAGGTGCTATGCCTGGTGGACCGGTATTTAGCTTTAAGAATGCTCAGTTTAAGTACAGTCGTATCGATCCCATTGCCGGTATTGGCCGTATGTGTTCAGTGAAATCTCTGGTTGAGTTGGTTAAATCTATTCTCAAGATCACCCTGCTTATTGGCATCATGTTTATTTTCTTAGAAAATAATTTACAAGTATTACTCACCTATAACCAACTTCCTATCGACGAAGCGGTGAGTAAGGGCATCAATATGCTGGCGCTTGGGATCTTGTATTTGGGTCTTGGCCTGCTGGTTATCACGTTTATCGATGTGCCATATCAATATTGGCATCATCATAATGAGCTTAAGATGTCGAGGCAGGATGTTAAGGATGAGCAAAAACAACAGGATGGGAAACCTGAGGTCAAGGCTAAAATCCGTCAATTACAGCAACGCATGGGGCGAGCTAGAGCAGAAATTGCTATCCCACAGTCCGATGTCTTGTTGGTTAATCCGACACATTATGCCGTTGCACTCAAATATGATGTTGAAAAGGCCGATGCACCTTATGTATTGACCAAGGGAACAGATGAAGTCGCCCTCTATATGCGACAAATTGCCAAGCAGCATGATATTGAGGTGATCGAGCTGCCACCACTTACCCGTGCTATCTACTATTCGACGAAAGTTGAGCAACAGATCCCCGCCGCACTTTTTATCGCTATAGCCCATGTATTGAGTTATGTATTGCAGATAAAAGTGGCCAGAGATGGTAAGAAGAAACGCCCGGATCCACTACCAAACTTTTTTATTCCGAAACACTTAAGACACGATTAAAGGTACTTTCCATGAATTGGTTATCTCGAACATTTGCTGGAAATCGTAGCTATATAGGTATACCTATCATGCTACTGACTATTCTTGCTATGGTGATCCTTCCGCTGCCGCCCTGGTTGTTGGATATTCTCTTTACTTTCAACATTGTCCTGTCTGTGATGGTCTTGTTGGTTGCGGTATCAATAAGGCGGCCGTTGGAGTTCTCTGTTTTTCCGACAGTCTTGCTGCTTGCTACCTTGATGAGACTGACATTGAATGTCGCTTCCACTCGAGTCGTGCTGATTGAGGGGCATCAAGGGGGAGACGCTGCAGGTAGAGTGATCCAGGCCTTCGGTGAAGTGGTCATTGATGGCAATTATGTGGTCGGTGCGGTGATTTTCTTAATCTTGATGATCATAAACTTTGTGGTGATCACTAAAGGTGGTGAGCGCATCTCTGAGGTATCAGCTCGGTTTACCTTAGATGCGTTACCCGGTAAGCAAATGGCTATTGATGCCGATCTTAATGCTGGGGTGTTAAGCCAAGATCAGGCGAGGCTTCGTCGCCAGGAAGTTACCAGAGAGGCAGATTTTTATGGCTCTATGGATGGTGCTTCTAAGTTTGTTCGTGGTGATGCTATTGCCGGAATACTGATCTTAGTTATCAATATTTTGGGTGGTATTGCCATCGGTATGTTTATGCATGACTTAAGTGCAGGTGATGCCTTTAAGACTTATGCCTTGTTGGCGATTGGTGATGGACTGGTCGCTCAGATCCCATCTTTGTTGCTCGCTACCGCCGCTGCGATAATCGTGACTCGAGTCTCAGATGCTGAAGAGATGCCAGCTCAGTTGACCAAGCAGTTACTGGCTAACCCTAAGACCTTAGCCACAGCATCTGTGATCATGGTCATTTTTGGTATTGTGCCTGGCATGCCTGCCTTGGTGTTTCTCCCATTTGCTGCTGTTTTAGGTTTTTCCGCCTGGAAGCTGAGCCAGCGAGTAGAAGTTAGGCCTGAAGAAAAGATTGAAGAGAAACTTGAAAAGAGTCTATCAGAGCCATCACTGCCAAGCTGGGAAGCATTGCCTTTTACGGATCTCATTGAGGTGAGACTTGGTTATCGTTTGGTACACCTTGTCGAGCGCAGTAAGGGTGCCGAGTTGCAGAAACGCTTAACAGGCATTCGGCGAACCTTGTCCGAGCAAGCTGGATTCTTGTTATCTGAGGTGCGTGTTCGGGATAATTTAGCCTTGGCACCTAATGCTTATCAAATTAATTTAATGGGTAATCCGGTGATCACCGCTGAATTAGAGCCCGAAAAGTTGATGGCGATCAAAAGTGGGCCTGTCTTTGGAGATATCGATGGCATCATCACTAAAGAGCCCGCTTATCAGATGGATGCCTTGTGGATTGAACCTGATTCTAAGGCGAAAGCCCTGAATTTAGGTTATTCGGTTGTCGATAACGCAACCGTGATTGCGACCCATGTGAGTAAACTTATCCGTGAATCTTTGCCGGAGATGTTACAGCACGATGATGTGATGGCATTGAGTGATCGCTTAGCTAAGCAATCACCTAAACTGGCGGAATCACTCTCTACGGCTTTGACGCCGATCTTACAGTTGAAGGTGTATAGACTTTTGCTCAAGGAGCAAGTGTCACTCAAAGATATTCGCACCATAGCCACGACTTTGCTCGATTGCAGCGAGGAGAGTAAGGATCCTGTGCTACTCGCTGCCGACGTACGTTGTGCGCTTCGTAGCAGTATATTACACACCATTGCTGGTACTTCGCAGCAGTTGAACGTCTTGACCCTAGCGCCAGAACTGGAACAAACCTTGCTCACAGCGCTTAATCAATCACAGCAGCAAGGTAAGGTTTCTTTAGACAGTTTTCCAGTGGAGCCTCAGTTGCTTGCTCAGCTACAGCAGAAGATGCCCCAGCTGCTGGCCCAGGCAAAAGAGCAAGGTCACAGCCCTATGTTGCTTGTCTCGCCACAGCTAAGGCCTATATTAGCCCGTTATGCGTTGGCTTTTGCCCGAGGTTTACATGTTCTGTCATATAACGAGATCCCCGAGAGTCGTGAGCTGCTAGTTGCAGGCCAGTTGGGCTAGTTCTGACAACAAATATGCTGGATACGTCCAGTTAGAAGAAAGGGAGCCAGACTCCCTTTTTAATGCTGATTGTTAGTGTTTGATTTTAGCCTGTGTGGTGTGAGGATAAGAACTTAAGCAGTTCTTCTATGGCAAAGTTACGGCTTTCATCTTGTTCCATAAAAATCTCGTGACGGGCATCGGGAATATTGATCAGTTCGCATAAACCACCTACAGCATGGTACTGGGCGAAATTATCGACAACCGTGTCTTCATCAGCCTGAAGAATCAAAATTGGCGTCTTAGTTTCTTTGGCTGCTTTTACCGTTCTGGCACCTGCGTCGATAGATTCGACTAGCCAATGGTTTGTTGGCGAGCCAAGTTGTAGCTCAGGACGTTGCTGATAAAGCTTACGGTAATCTTCATAACGCGGCTGGCTCTTAGTCAGATCATTCTTGGCGAACTCATCGCCGTGGTAGTCTTTACCGCCGATAATATAGTTAGGCTCTTCACCCTGTTTAGTGTCTAACAGGCTTGCCAGCCAACGGATAAAGCGTTTGCTTATGGGAAGTTTTATGCCGTACATGGGGGCTGAGAAAACGGCGGCGGTGAAGGTGTCAGGATACTTGTCAATATACAGAGTGCCGATGGCCCCTCCCATGGAGTGACCCACCAGAAAAAGGTCTTGATACTGTTTAGGCGTCACCACAGTGTCGATAAAGAAAGCAAAATCATCGACGTAAGTACTAAATTTATCGATATGACCGTGATGCGGATTACTTGTGGTACGAGTCGATAGGCCCTGGCCGCGATGATCCAGTGCGAAAATACTGTAGCCTTGATTATAGAGGTCGAAGATAAGTTCTTTATATTTAAGATAAGACTCGATTCGGCCATTGCTGATCACTATGGCTCGCACACTGTTCGGGTGTTCAATATACATGTAGGCGAGAGAAATATTGTCATCAGTTTTTATTTCTGATTCTGTCACTCTGCCCCAAAATACCTGCTGCTCATGGGTATTAAGCATCTGCTCAGATGAGAGCGGCTTAGCTTGAAGGTTAACTTGATCATTCATTTGTGATTCGACGGCTATCGACATGATATCTACTGGTCTTATGTATGCTGCTTGCCAGTGTAGCACAGAGTAAAAAGCCGCCGCGAGTCACGAGTATCGTCTTGAAGCTGAAGCTCCCATTTACTGAATACTCGTGACACTGTTACTTAGTTAACTCTTTGCTAGGTTTTTTGAGAGGAGATAAAGTCTGCGATCTGTTGCTCTAGCACTGACATGGGCACAGAGCCATTTTCTAAGATGGCATCATGGAAGGCTCTGATATCAAACTTTTCACCTAGCTCCTCTTCAGCCTGAACTCGCAGACGCTTGATGGTGAGCTCGCCAATCTTGTATGACAGGGCTTGGCCCGGCCATGAGATATAACGATCTATCTCTGTGGTGACATTGTGCATGGACAGAGCCGTGTTACCAGCCATAAAGTCCAGTGCTTGCTGTCGACTCCACCCCTTAGCGTGCATGCCTGTGTCGACGACCAGGCGAGCCGCACGCCACATCTCATAGGTCAGGCGACCAAAGTTGCTGTAGGGGTCTTGATAGAAGCCTGCTTCTAAGCCCAGATACTCGGAGTAGAGTCCCCAGCCTTCACCGAAGGCCGAAATATAGCTATAACGGCGAAAGTTTGGCAGTTTGATGAGCTCTTTATTGAGGGAGATCTGTAGATGATGGCCGGGTACGGCTTCGTGCAAGGTCAGGGCTTCAAGTTCATATAGAGGCCGTTTATCTAAGGCGTAGGTGTTAACCCAGTAGTAACCCGGTTCATCGTCACGGTTGGATCCTGAGTAACGCCCTGTGGTGTACTTAGGCGCTATCTCGGCCGGGACGGCTTGAATGCCGTATGGAATTCTTGGTAGCTTGCCGAAGTATTTAGGTAGCATGGCATCGGCTTTTTTGGCGATGAATGCAGCTTCTTTCAATAGTTCTTCGGCCGTTTTAGGATAAAACTGAGGATCGGTACGCAAAAAATGTAAGAAGTTGGCGAAACTGCCCTCGAAACCGAGATCGTCGATAATGATCTGCATCTCTGCGCGGATACGTTTTACTTCTTTAAGGCCGAGTTGGTGAACTTCATCGGATGTCATATCGAGAGTGGTGTAATAACGGACTCGGTTTTCATAGAAGGCGGCGCCATCGGGCAGGCTGGCACAGGCGATATCTGTACGGGCACCGGGAATGTACTCCTCGGTCATGAAGTCATAAAACTGCTGATAAAGCGGCAATATCTGCAGTTCTATGATTTTTTTGCCTCGGGCCGTCAGGTCATCTTTCTGAGCCTGAGTAAAATGCTTTGGGTAGTGGGTGAAAGGCTTGAAGTAGCCACTGTCTTCCACGGGAACCGTGAAGGCGCTGATACTGTCTTCGAAGCCATTGAGGGTGACTTGTGGCGGAGTAATCCCTGACTCTAAGCCCTGTTTCAGCCAATAGGTTTGCTGAGCGAAGTATTTAGGTAGGTTAGATAACTTGGCTATATAGTTTTCGTAATCTTGCTCCGTTACGAATCTTGCCTTAGCAATGGAGGCGATATAAGCATGAAAACCGCTCTCGGCTGTGATGGGCAGATAGTGATCCTTGTATCGATACAGGTCGACACTGTTTTGCAGCTGTCCCTGGAGGATCTGGGCGTTAATCTTGTCCTCTTTCGAGAGGGTATCTCTGTCTAATGCTTTGAGTTTAGTGAGCTGCGCCTGTTTACGATGATTGAGTGAGGCTAAGTTAGCAGGAGATAGATCGGATAATTTACCGGCTGCACTGGCATCACCCTCGAAGAAAGCCTGTGATGGATCACTATCGAGTTGAATCTGCCAGTCAGCTTCGATAATCGATTTAAGCGTTAAATCGCTAACTCCCATAGTTAGTGGGCTCTCGGCAGATGTCATAGACTGAGTTTGTTCGGTTGAGACGGAGTTGATTTGGCAAGCACTGAGAGACACGGCGAGTAAACTGGGAAGTAAAAGCTTAAACATTACTGAGACCTTAATGGCTATTATTGATTATTATGTCTTCGATTATGCCTCAGACTCGCTAAAGATAAAAAGTGTATACAAAAATAGTTACAAAATACAAAACAGAGAGGTAAATCTGAGAGACAAAAAAGCCGACTAGATGTCGGCTTTCATTTAGCTATCTCATCGAGAGCCGTCGAAACAGTCCTTATTATCTATTAAATTACTCGAGAGAACTGTTGTTGGCGGGCTTTTTCCCGGTAATAGACGTCGAAACAGATACAGATATTACGGATCAACAGTCTACCCGTCGGGCTGATGGTGATCTTCCTATCGGTGATGTCGACTAGCTTATCATCGATAAATGTTTGCAGTAGTTTGAGATCTTCTGTGAAGTAGTCTTCGAACTTAATCCCTAGCTTCTCATCGATTTGAGCCATATCCAATTCGAAGTGACAGATAAGCTGTTTAATGACCACGCGGCGGATTTCATCGTCACGGTTTAGACCACAACCTTTCCATAATGCATGACCATTAGCATCGATAGATTCGAAGTAAGGGCGGATATCTTTCTGGTTCTGGGCATAGCAGTCGCCAATCTGGCTGATCGAAGAGACGCCCAGGCCTAATAGGTCACATTCTTCCTGGGTGGTGTAACCCTGGAAGTTTCTGTGGAGTCTGCCTTCATTTTGCAAGATAGACAGCTCATCATCGGGCTTGGCGAAGTGATCCATGCCTATGTACTGATAACCGGCACCGGTTAAGGTTTCGATTGTTTGGTGCAACATCTCTAGTTTCTGTTGCGGTGAAGCCAGATCTTCATCTTTAATTTTACGCTGAGCCGCGAAACGAGAAGGCAGGTGCGCATAGTTAAATACAGAAAGACGATCCGGATCCAGATCTAAGACTCGCTGCATGGTTTCAGCGAAGGTTTCCGGTGTCTGGTGAGGCAGACCATAGATGAGATCTATGTTGGTAGAGACGAAGCCCAACTCTTTGGCCTTAGCCATAAGATCGAAGATGAACTGCTCGTCTTGCTCACGGTTGACGGCAATCTGTACTTTCTTATTGAAGTCCTGAACGCCGATTGAGATGCGATTAAATCCCGCCTCTTTAAGCGTATCTAACATGGTGAGTTCGATTTCACGGGGATCGACTTCAATCGAATATTCGCCGACGTCGGCTACGTTGAAGTTGGCCTTGATTAGCTCTGATAGATCGAGGATCTGATCTGGACGTAGAAAGGTCGGTGTTCCGCCGCCCCAATGGATCTGGGTGACGAGATAGTCCTTAAACAGAGGTGCGCGTTTGACAATTTCAGCTGCCAGATACTCAAGATATTGGTCGGCTTTATGCTGGTGACGAGTGATGACCTTGTTACAACCACAGTAGTAACAAAGCTTGGCGCAGTATGGAATATGGATATAGAGAGAAAGCTTATCACTCTTGCTGTTCTTAATCGAAGTCAGCAGCTTTTCTTCGGTGAATGAGTCATCGAACTCAAGCGCCGTCGGGTAAGAGGTATAACGGGGACCGCTGTAATTGTATTTCTCGATCATTGACTGATCCCAACTAATTTGGGTGGGCTGCTTCAAGGCGTGTCCTCCGAAGTGATAGTTTAGCAACATGTAAAGTATGCATGGTTATTGGCTAAATAACCTTGATCCATGTTGTATAAATTGAAGCTGAATAATTAATTCGAGAATTTCAGTTGGGGAATATCCACGAAAATAGAGCACTTGTCTGTGCTCTTATGGGGAATTTGTGCACAGACTCACGGGATAGGACTATTTATGCAGAGTAACAGAGCTTAACCGAGTTAATGCAGTGGACTTGGTGTAAAACTGGTTAGTTGTTTCGCTTCTTCAAGAATATCGGTTTCGAGTTCAGCTTCAGAGCGCATGCGGGCAAAATCCAGCTTCATGCGTTGTTGCTTCTCCAGTTTTTTTCGTTGAGCCATGATGGGATGATCTTGGATCACCGCAAAATGTTTGAAAATAGCCGGATATTGAGCTTCTACCTGTTCCGACATAGATAAAAGACTGAACAGTTTGGCTATTCTCATTACGCCTTCTGAAAGTTCGCAGCGATCTTCTAACATAGCGGTGGCAATGTAGCGGATGCTGTTCAAATGCTCGTCTAGGCGTGCCTGGTTTATGGCTTTTAATTCTTGTTGATGCTTCTTCTTTTGGATGCTTTGTTTACGCAGCTTAAGCAACAAGGCTGTGGCGTAGCCAGCAAGGGTGGTAATGATGATAAAACCTATGACTATAAGCGCTGTTGTCATGCTTTGTCCTGTCGGTATAGATAACGAATACTAAAAAATGGCATCGATAAAATGCCATTTTTTAGAAAGCTAAGCGTTAATCTTTATTCTGATAGTCTTTTAGCAGATCTGCACCGGATTCAAACTTGTCCAACAGGTCGTCATCGCTCACTGCAGCTGCTGACTCAATAACCTGACCAAGATCATCTTCCTCGGTGATCCCTAAACGCTCCATCAATGCTTCTATCTGATTAAGCGTCTTGTTGAGCCACTTCTGATCGTCTTGGCTTAGATCTTTACCCTCTTCGAGCATATCGAGTAGCTGGTTTAGTCTTGGATCTTCTTCGAGTTTGAATAGCTTCTGCTCATCGGTCAGTTTTGGACCTTGCTCTTTTTTCGGGGCGATCACTTTGACTTGGCTTGGAAGATCAAGTTTTATTGTCTTCTTGCTACCATGTCGTGGATCTTTCTTAGTGGCAGCCGAACCCTCTTTTCCACCGACAATATTTGAATTGTGACGGCTTCCTGCCTTGTTTCCTGATTTTTTCTTCTTGCCTTCAAGACCACGATCACTCTTCTTGGTTCTTGGAGCTAACTTAGGCGCATTTTCATTGGCTTTACGGGATTTCTTAGAGTGTGACATGGTTTTTCTCAATAACTGGTAATACAAATTTAGATATAAATGCGCTGATTACAGATCAATAAGCGAACTTTGGCCGCGTTTTATATCAGATCCTGATGGTTTTTGCACCAAGATGAGATCATTTGCTGCGAATAATAGCCTAAAACCTGCCTGCTCGGCTAGAAACTCGAAGGTGTCTGCCTGATAAAAGCTGACATGAGTCAGGTTGTTCTTGTGATGCCACCTATCGAAAGCGTGGGCTTCGGTGAGTAATTTAGTGTTTATTGCTAGCCATCCTCCGGGTTTCAAGAGCTTACACAGCAGTGACCACTCCTTGAATGGGGAGCGGAAATGTTCGAATACCCGATAACAGCAGATAAAGTCATACTCTTGCTGCAGGAGGTTATGGTCGGGGGCAAAGTAAGGATCATATTGCCGTAAATCATGTCCCTGGGCTTTGATTGTCTCGAGTGTGTGAGTGTCGGTTAAGCGGCCAAAGTTAAGTCCAATTAATGCTTGATTGGTTTCTTGTGCGATCTGCTGTATCAGGCTGAGCAAGAACTGTCTAAGGGGCTTTTGGTATTTGTTGGCACTCAGTTGGTATCGCTTTTTCTCTATCTGGGGCGGGAGATGAGAGGTAGCGTCGGAGAATACCAGCTGACAGTGGTGACAAGTGTAGATACTGCGTTTTCTGTCTTGATAAAATAGTGAGGTATGTTCATTGTGACAAAGAGGGCATCTAAGCATATAGGTATGGATCTGCTCACTATCGATAGTAATGGTAATATTTTGCCATAAAAAAAGGCGACAGTACGACTGTCGCCTTCAAAAAGTGTCAGAGACACCAATTCTTATTTCAAGTATCCGTACTTGCTATGCGACTTTCCCGGTCAATTTCCATCTTTTTTTAGTCTGCTTTCCATGCATGCTTTTTTAGTTTTCGGTCTTCCAGACGCTTTCTTAATAGTCCTGAGTCTTCCTGACCACAGCTTCCGTAGATGGTCTTCATGACACATCACAATCCTATCGTCATCTATGACGCCAAATGTAACCATCCCTGTTAGTTTTATCGTTAGTTCAGTGATTTAACGCTCTAAAACCGATAATTACTTATCCGCGAAGCGATGTTCTCTGAGCCTGTAAGGTAGTGCTATTACAGCTAAATGGCCTTCCTAACCAAGTTCCTTACGAATATTTTTCTGACCTGGATTTCAATCGAAATCACGACTCTTATTATTTTTAGTGAGTGGTCTTAATTATATTATTATTATTGAATTTATTTATTCTTATATCTTAAATGTCACAAATACCGAAAACTGTAAGTTATTATTTAATATTTTATACAAACAGATGGGTTCATCTCGGTACGGGCTTAATTAAACCTAAATCTGTGATCTCTGTCAAGTATGTTTTTGCAGGTAGTTTACGTAAAGGTAAATGTGGTGATGTTAAAAAAGGTGGAAACACCACCTTCTTTAACATGCTTAAAGTTACTTAAGGCTTGATATATATTTAGATAATGCCTCGATATCATCGCTGGTAAGTTTCTTCGCGATATCTTGCATCATGCCATTTAAGTCGTTGTTACGATTTGTATCGCTAAACTTGTTAAGCTGTATTTTAAGGTAGTTGGCATGTTGACCACCGATATCTGGGAAGCCTGCTAACTCTATACCAGCGCCTTCCGGGCCGTGACAAGCGATACAAGCAGTAATTCCGCGAGTCATATCACCACCCTTGTATAGTTGCTCACCTAGAGTTGGTATATCTTTTACTTCGGCTACAACTTTAGTCTGTGAAGAGTAGTATGCAGCGACATCTTCGATATCTTGATCGCTGAGCATGAGAGCCATACCACCCATAATCGGATCGTTACGACCCTCTTTACCGCCTGTTTTAGCTGCACTACGGAAATCGTGTAGTTGCTTAATCAGGTAAGTGGTTTGCTGTCCAGCAAGTTTTGGGTACATGTCTATCATGCTGTTACCATCAACACCGTGACAGGCAGAACAAACAATTGCTTTAGTTTTTCCCGCTTCAGCATTGCCTTCAGCCATTACAGGCGAAGAGATACAGGCTAAGACTGATAGCGCAAGAGCTAACTTTTTCATGGCGTTCCAACTTATTGTTAAATTTTTTGTCCTGAGCTTACTAGCTGAGCCCGCAAGCGTGATAAAATGCTACTTATGTGATCGGGGTAATATTTTACACGAAATTGTGAAAATGTAAGCAACTCTTCGATATTTATAGTGCAAAACCTAATATTTTTGGAGTCAGTAGTGACTGAATCTCGTATTGATTTTCGTAAAGCCAAGTTTTTAATCAGTGCCCCCGATATCGCACACCTAGACGAGTATTTACCTGGGGATGCTGGAATCGAAATCGCTTTCGCTGGGCGTTCGAACGCAGGTAAGTCTAGCGCCCTTAACCTTCTTACAGATCAAAAGAGTCTGGCTCGGACCAGTAGGACTCCGGGAAGAACGCAATTAATCAATGTGTTCGAACTGGATGAACATCGTAGGCTGGTAGATCTTCCTGGTTACGGTTTCGCTCAAGTGCCACTGGCGCTCAAGAAAAAATGGCAGCAATCTCTGGGGGAATATTTACAGAAACGTCAGTGTCTAGGTGGCATGGTGGTCTTGATGGACATCAGGCATCCATTGAAAGATCTCGACATGCAGATGATCGAATGGGCCGTCGAGAGTGAAATACCTGTGTTAGCTCTGTTAACAAAAGCAGATAAGATGAGGCAGAGTGATCGCATGAAGATGGTCAATGAAGTCAGAAAGCATCTGGGTGATTTTGATGGTCGGGTTAAGGTAGAGCCTTTCTCATCGCTTAAAGGCATAGGTAAGGCCAAAGTTTTAGGCATTTTAAATACCTGGTGTCATCCGCAATGGTTGATTGACGCATTAGCTGAAGATGAAGCTAATGGGGCTGAAGACGAAAGTTCTGCCACTGATTCTGCAATTAAGGGTTAACCTTACCTTCAAAGCCGAAAGCTAGTATTAATACCAGTTCCATTAAATAAGTGATCATTCAGCGGGAATTAAAAACGCTGTAGGCAAGTAAGGGGATTGAAGCTAATAGTTATTCTCGGCAACAAGCTCCTGCGTTGCTCTACCTCCAGCATCCATGCAGTCGTATTGCGCAGCAAAAAGTGTTTTTAAACCCGCACTAGGTGAGCTTCTCAGGACTTCCACTTCTGCGTTGCATTGCCTCAAAAGGGAATAACCATTTCCTCAGCAATGCGCCTTGAATTTAAAGCCCTGAGAAAGCTCTGAATAGGTCATACATTTAATGAAATTGGTATATAACAGCGCTTGCCATTTTTCATGGCAGGCGTTTTTTTTAGCCTAGATTGGTGAACTTGCTGGAAATTAACTTGGGTTGTGAGGAATTACAGGCAAAAAAATAGCCGACGGAATAACCATCGGCCTAATTAGCTCTTTTGGGGAGAAGCTAAATTCAACAAGACTCAAGCGCCATTAAGATAGACTCAATGACTCTTAATGGCGACAGCATAGCGCGAATCAACTCAGATTTAAAGTAAATACTCTAAAATTTATTTTGGGCGAAAAAAAGCCCCAGCAAAATACATTGCTGAGGCGCCATAATTTGGCTGTTCATTTAAAAAATGAACTAAAAAGGTTTGAAAGATAGAACATCTTAACCTCTGTACCCTACGCAAAGAATAATACCCCATTGGACGTTATTAGGAAAACAGTTTTTTATAAAAGGAGTCAATATTGTGACTTAGATCTAACATTTTCGTTGATGAAATGTTGTTTTATGATCCATAATTATCGTTTTAGTGATTGAAACTGAATCACTTAGAGGCTTAAGGATGAAAAGACATCATTTACTGATCTTTTTTCAACATTCTGCGTATTTGATTAAGTAAATTGGAAGGTTTTACTGTTTTAACAAGCGAACACATGTCTCATCATTTATGATGAGCCTATAGAGGTAATGAAACTAATGAGGCAGGGTTATAAACTATAAAGCCTCTGGTAAGTATCAGAGGCTTCTTAGTTTAGGTTATATGTGTTTGTTTAGGACTAGTGTGCCTGTTCCCAATTGTCACCTATTCCAGCTTCCGCAAGCAGTTCGACGTCCAGGCTGACAGCATCGGCCATCAGCTGACAAACCTTCTCTTGCATCTGTTCAGCCTTATCGCTGTCGACTTCGAACACGAGTTCATCGTGCACTTGCATGATCATATCGATCTCACCCTGAGTCTCGGTAGCGATCCAATGGGCTATGTTGATCATGGCTTTCTTGATTATATCGGCTGCAGTACCTTGCATCGGTGCATTAATTGCCGCCCGCTCTGCGGCTTGGCGTCTCATGGCATTTCTATCTTTAATGGCGGGTAGATAAAGTCGGCGACCGTAGAGGGTCGAGACGTAACCAAGATCTGCGGCTTCGGCACGAGTCTCTTCCATATACTTGAGCACACCCGGGTAACGTTTAAAGTAAGTATCGATATACTTTTGAGCCTCAGGGCGAGGAATATCTAACTGTTTAGCGAGTCCGAATGCCGACATGCCATAAATGAGTCCGAAGTTTACCGCTTTGGCGCGACGGCGTTGTTCTGTAGTGACGTCATCGAAGTCTACATCGAATACCTCGGCTGCGGTTGCCCTATGAATATCCTTACCTGCGGCGAAGGCCGTGAGTAGACCCTTATCTTGAGACAGGTGAGCCATGATACGCAATTCGATTTGTGAGTAATCGGCTGCGAGTACCTTCTTACCTTCTCGTGCAATGAAGGCGTGACGTATTCTACGGCCCTCTTCGGTACGAATGGGGATGTTTTGCAGGTTGGGCTCACTGGAAGACAGGCGTCCGGTTGCCGCATTGGCTTGATGGTAACTCGTGTGTACCCGGCCACTCTGAGCATTGACCATGAGGGGTAACTTGTCCGTGTAGGTACTCTTCAGCTTAGCTAAGCTTCTGTGCTGCAGTATAATCTTAGGTAGCGGGTAATCTAAGGCTAACTCGACTAATACTTCTTCGGCAGTCGAAGGTGCCCCCTTAGGCGTCTTCTTGATAATGGGATAGCCCAATTTTTCAAAAAATAGTGCCTGAAGCTGCTTAGGTGAACTTAAGTTGAATTTCTCATCCGCGATCTCGAAGGCTTTTTGCTCTAATTCATCTATGGTTCTGGCGAGCTCTTCACTCTGTTGCCCTAACATCATACTATCGATTAAAACGCCTCCACGTTCAATATCTGACAGTATTTGTATGAGTGGTAGTTCAATATCGGTAAATACCGAAGCCAGTTCCGGCTCTTTCTCTAATCTTGGCCATAAGTGCTGGTGTAATCTAAGGGTAATGTCGGCGTCTTCGGCAGCGTAGGGAGCGGCGGTTTCCAGGTCGATCTGATTGAAGGTGAGCTGTTTGACACCTTTGCCTGCGATCTCTTCGAAGCTGATATTCTTGTGACCCAGATATTTAAGTGCCAAATCATCCATGTTGTGCTTAGTTGCGACTGAATTGAACACGTAAGACTCGAGCATAGTATCGAAGGCTATACCTTGTAGCTTAATGCCCACATTAGCAAAAATACTGATGTCGTATTTAAGGTTTTGGCCTACTTTTTTAAGCTCGGAATTTTCAAGCAAAGGTTTGAGTTTTGCTAAGGCTTCAGCCTGATCCAGTTGCTCTGGTGCATCTAAATAATCGTGGCCTAGCGGAAGGTAGGCAGCCTTACCCACTTCAATCGCGAAGGATATACCGACTAACTTGGCCTCCATATAGTTGAGACTGGTCGTCTCTGTATCTATGGCGATGAGCTCTGCATTCGCGAGTTTATCTATCCAGAGATCTAACTCTTCATGGGTGTATATAGTGGTGTATTCGGTCTGAATATCTTGCCTGGTTACCTCTTCATCGGCTGCTGTCTCGCCTTTACCCGAGCCCGTCTTATTATCGAGTACTTCGGCTAACCAACGCTTGAACTCCATTTCACCGAAACATTTTATCAATTCATCCCGGTCTGCCGGCTTGATAGTGAGCTCTTGCCAGTCTTGTTCGAGCTCAACATCTAACTTAATCGTCGCCAGTTCATAGGATAGCTTGAGTATATCCCTGTGTTCGGCCAGTTTAGCTGGCATGGTCTTAGCGCCTCTGAAGCCGAGTTCCGGCATCTTCTCCGGAGCGGCAAGAATCTTATCTATGCAGCCGGCACCGGTTAGCATGGCTACGGCAGTTTTCTCGCCTACACCAGGAAGCCCGGGAATATTATCGGCTTTGTCACCCTGTAGGGCTAATAAGTCGATAATGAGCTCGGGTCCGACACCAAATTTTTCGGTGACTTCGTCCGGCCCCATGATGGTATTGGTCATGGTGTTGATCAGGGTGACATTCTCATCGACAAGCTGGGCCATATCCTTATCGCCGGTGCTGATAAGCACGGCTCTACCCTCTTTACTCGCTTGGGTAGAGATAGTCCCGATAACATCGTCGGCCTCGACTCCGGAAATACATACCAGAGGGAGTCCCATAGCGCGTATAATTCTATGAAGAGGCTCTATCTGAGTGCGAAGATCATCTGGCATAGGCGGCCTTTGGGCCTTGTAATCTTCATACATGTCGTTACGGAACGTTTTACCTTTCGCATCGAAAATTACCGCCATCTGAGTCGGTTCATACTGCTTGAGAAGGCTACGTAACATGTTAATTACGCCATAAACAGCGCCGGTGGCTTCACCCTTAGAGTTGGTAAGATGTGGTGGTGCATAATAGGCACGATAAAGGTAGGAGGAGCCATCTACTAGAACTAACGGATTTTCGGCAATTTTAGGCATAATTTAGGTTTCGATTTAGGTTTCGAGAGCGGCGAATGACTCTGATTTTGAGTGCATTTTTGATAGTGATGCTAGCATGCCACAGAAGGGGAATTTCAGCCACGTCAAATAACGCACAGCCTGTGGATAAGTCTGTGAATTAAACTTTTGATTCGTTGTGGAACTGGGTTATACGGTAGAAGTGGTATGGTTGTAACTTATTGATTGTAAGGTGAAACTAAAAAAAGTGTGAACTAGACATTAGTTTCTTGAAAATCATCCTAATTTGTGGACTTAATTATTCCCCTGTCTTTCCAGACTCAATTATTGGTTAAATATTCAGCGCCCGGTAAAGTCGATGCACTAACTTAGCACGAAAAACAATCGGATCAAGGGCTTTGTTGTGATCTTGTTAAAATAAAAAGATATATGGAGATTAGTTTTAATGAACAAAATAGCAGTCTTATTGAGTGGTTCGGGTGTATTCGATGGTAGTGAGATACATGAATCGGTTTTAGCTATGTTAGCGCTTTCAAAGCTGGGCGTGGATTACCAGTGTTTTGCGCCCAATATTTTACAGATGCATGTGGTTAATCATTTCTCTGGAGAGGTGGAATCGAACCAAATCAGAAATGTTTTAGTTGAATCGGCTCGTATTGCCAGAGGTGAAATAAAGGTGACCGAAGAGCTTGAACTCAATGAGTTTGATGCTTTGATCATTCCTGGTGGTTTCGGGGCCGCGAAAAATTTATGCAATTTTGCCACTAATGGTAGTGATTGCGTTATTGCGCCGGAAATCATAAGTTTTATCGGCCAGTTTGCCACTAGTAACAAGCCTGTTGGCTTTATCTGTATTGCACCGATAATGATCCCTCTTTTATATGGCGAAGGTGCCATAGGCACTATAGGTTATGACAGCGAGACTGCACAAGCTTTCAACTTGATGGGGGGACAGCATCAGGAGGCCGCAGTTCAGGACATCATAGTCGATGAGATAAACAAGGTGGTGAGTACCCCTGGCTATATGCTGGCGGGTAATATCGCCGAAGCGAGCCTTGGTATCGAGAAGCTAGTGAAGAAAGTGGTTGAGATGGTATAAGGTTCTAGATCCTAGGGCTTAGAACCTAGGATCTGCTATCCCTTAATTCTTTTACTATCAATAAATCCTTGTGCAAGTCCGACGAGTAATCCGCCTATGTGAGCACCATTGGCGATAGAGAGTCCGAACATATCGGTGAAGCCAAACACTAACCAGACTAACATGAAGCCAATGTAGGCAGGCGGCAGGCCAATGCCTAATTCGGGGCGTTTAGTGCCCATGATCCAGGTGTAACCGACGACGGCATAAACTACACCGGATAGGCCACCGAAGTTTGGTCCACCGACGAAGTACTGGACTATATTAGGTAAAGTCCCCGCAACTATCAGTAAGGTGAGTAACGGAATCAGGCCTAATTTATTCTCTATTTTTCCTCCCAGAGACCACCACCAAAGCAAATTGAAAATAATATGCAGGGCGGAGAAGTGCAGTAGACTTGGGGTGAACACTCGCCAAAATTCACTTAGGCTAGAGCCAGGCACGGCATTAAAAAATGACAGGTGTTGGTATATTGGCTCGGCAAAGCCCAGATTAAACCCCGCAAACACTAAGATGCAGATGAAGATAATACCTAAGGTTAACGGACCTGCGCCGGTAATAAACTGTGTGACGAGTTGCAGAGAGGGGGAGCCGTAGTCTAGTTTAAGCTTGCTATCACCATTATCCCAAGAAGCCTGTAGATACTTAGGGTCGTGAGGGTTGTGGGTAAAGCGTTCAAATTCCTGTCTGGCACGAATACTATGATGGTCGTTGAGGACACAGATACTGACGCCCTGTTCGGCAGGCAAAATTTTACACTCAATCTTCTCGCCTTTAAGGTAATCGATTAGCGCTAGAGCCGCTCGTTCGTTGGGGAGCCTACCTATTTCAATCATAGAGTGTCCTTAAGGAACTGATCTGTTTATGCGTGTGCTTGGTGCCAAGCTTGGTAGCCACCATCTAGGCTATAGACATCATCGAATCCCTGCTCGACTAAATATTGTGCTGCGCCCTGGCTGCTGATGCCATGATAACAGACAACAATAAGAGGTTGATCCATATCGGCCTCTGCTACAAAACTCGCAAGATTTTCGTTATTGAGGTTGATTGCGCCTTCCACATGACCAGATGCAAAGCTGGCTGCGTCGCGAATATCAACGATCTGAATATCTGAGTGACTCTCTGAGAGTTGAATTAATTGATTGACGCTAAAATGTTGAAAGTTAGACATAGAACCTTACTGCAAAAAATGAGGGTATAGATTAATTGTGCGATAAGGGGCCGTAATAGTACAGCCCCTTAATATAGCATTCACAACGATAAAGGTTAATCCCAGCTGAGGATAACTTTGCCCGATTGACCCGAACGCATGGCGTCGAAGCCTTGCTGGAAATCATCGATCTTGTAGTGATGGGTAATGATAGGTGAGATATCCAGACCCGATTGGATCAGACTCGCCATCTTGTACCAGGTTTCAAACATTTCACGGCCATAGATGCCTTTAATTATCAATCCCTTAAAGATAATCTTGCTCCAGTCGATGGCCATCTCATCGCCAGGAATACCTAGCATGGCGATTTTACCGCCGTGATTCATGGTCTCTAGCATAGAGTGGAATGCACTTGGTACTCCAGACATCTCTAGTCCGACATCGAAGCCTTCTGTCATGCCGAGCTCAGTCATGACATCTTCCAGCTTCTCTTTAGCAACATTAACCGTACGAGTTGCACCCATCTTCTTAGCCAGTTCGAGTCTGTATTCGTTGACATCGGTGATCACAACATGGCGAGCACCAACATGACGGCATACTGCGGCGGCCATGATACCTATGGGGCCAGCTCCGGTGATCAATACATCTTCACCGACCAGGTCAAATGATAGCGCGGTATGAACGGCATTACCGAAAGGATCGAAGATAGCGGCGAGATCGTCTGAGATATCATCGGGGATTTTAAACGCATTAAACGCCGGAATAACCAAATACTCCGCGAAAGCACCGTCACGATTTACACCAACACCTGAGGTGTTTCGGCATAGGTGAGTTCGGCCTGCACGACAGTTACGACAGTGGCCACAGGTAATGTGTCCTTCACCAGAGACTCGATCGCCAATGGTAAAGCCACGGACTTCCTGGCCTATGTCGACAATTTCACCCACATATTCATGGCCGACAACCATAGGTACCGGAATCGTATTTTGCGACCAGGTATCCCAGTTATAGATATGTACGTCGGTACCGCAGATGGCTGTCTTGCGGATCTTGATCAAGAGATCGTTATGCCCTAGCTCTGGCTTAGGTGCTTCGACCATCCAGATACCTTGTTCAGGCTTTAACTTGCTTAATGCTTTCATTTAAATAATGCCCATCTCTTTGGCGATGCGAATAAATGACTCGATAGCTTTATCCAGCTGCTCTTTAGTATGAGCGGCAGACATCTGAGTGCGGATACGCGCCTGTCCCTTAGGGACAACAGGGAAAGAGAAACCAACCACATAGATGTGCTCTTCGAGTAGACGATTAGCGAAGTCACCAGCCAGTTTTGCATCGCCAATCATCACAGGAATGATTGCGTGATCGGCGCCACCTAAGGTAAAGCCTGCTTCGGTCATTTTTTCACGGAAGTAGCGGCTGTTTTCCCAGACGGCTTCACGCAGTGCCTGTCCTGTTTTTAGCATCTCCAGCACATGGATGGAGGCCGTGACAATCGAAGGTGCTAAAGAGTTAGAGAATAGGTAAGGGCGTGAACGCTGACGTAGCCAGTCAACGACCTCTTTCTTGGCCGCGGTGAATCCACCCGAGGCTCCACCTAATGCCTTACCTAAAGTTCCCGTGATGATGTCGACACGATCCATCACTTCACAATATTCGTGAGTACCTCGGCCATTTTGACCGATAAAGCCTACTGCGTGAGAGTCGTCGACCATGACTAGTGCGCCATATTGGTCGGCAAGATCACACACGCCTTTAAGGTTAGCGATAACACCGTCCATAGAGAACACGCCATCGGTGGCGATCAAAATGTTACGTGCGCCAGCTTCTTTGGCTGCTTTAAGTTGCTCTTCGAGGGCGGCCATGTCGTTGTTGGCGTAACGGAAACGTTTCGCCTTACAAAGACGAACACCATCGATAATAGATGCATGGTTTAGGGCGTCAGAGATAATGGCATCTTCCGCGCTAAGCAAGGTTTCAAACAGACCTGCATTTGCATCGAAACAAGATGAATAAAGAATAGTGTCTTCCATGCCGAGGAATTCACTGAGGCTAGCCTCAAGTTGCTTGTGTATGTCTTGGGTGCCGCAGATAAATCTGACCGAAGCCATGCCGAAACCATGATTGTTTAAGCCGTCTTTCGCCGCCTTGATGAGTTCAGGATGATTCGCTAAACCAAGGTAGTTATTTGCACAGAAGTTCATGACTTCTGCGTCATTAACCCGGATTTCGGTCTGCTGAGGAGAGACAATTATGCGCTCGCTCTTATATAAGCCTTCGGCTTTCACTTCAGCAAGTTGTTGATTGAGCTGGTCGTAGAATGAGGTCGTTGCCACCTGAATTCTCCTTAATTAGCATTATTTTGAGTATTGGAGTGGCGGCATTTTAACCTTAAAGCCGCTCGCCCTACAGCCTTTTTTTTACCAGTGATAGCAAGATGAATTAGATTAGGCCTAGTGATGTTTTCACATCAATAAAACTAATCCGTAACAAGTAGGCAAGTTCAGTTTGATTTATTAATATAAGCCTTGATTGTAGAAGGAATTTTAAAGTTTTGATGGTTTTATTGTGATTAACATTCGAGGAGGAATATCGCCAACATCTAGCCGGCGATATTTGCCTTATTACCGATTGGCCTTAGGCTGGTTCTTCGAGCGGGGCCGCGGCTAATTCTTGATAATGCTGTTCGAGTCTGACAAATGTCGCGTGGGAATTTGGCGTCGAATATGCCTTAGACAACATCAAGATCCTCAGCAGCCCTTCATAGAGGGATGATTTAGTGATCTTGGTATCCGGGGAGTGGGTCTGCTTATAGCTGATCCAGAAGCAGACAATCATTCTGATGGTTTCTGCCAGAGGGGGGATCTCATCTTGCTCGATAGCGATCACACCATCTTGCTCGAGTTTACTCAGGACATGGCTGCAACGGGTGAGTACTTGTTGCTGCACCTGTAAATATTGTCTCTTAAGCTCATCATCACGGCTCAATATATCTGTGAGGTTGGCATACATAAACCTGAACTCCCACATGGCATAGAAGATGGCATCGAAGTAGCCTATCAAGAGATCGATAGTGACGGGTTTGCCTTCATAGGGCTGAAAACTGGTCTCAAGGTGGCTCTCGTAAAGGGAGAAGATAGAGCGAATAATGTCCTCTTTATTACGGAAATGGTAATAGAGGTTACCCGGGCTAATACCTAAGTGCGCGGCGATATGATTGGTGGTGATAGTCCTTTCACCATGCTCGTTAAACAGCTCCAGGCTGGCATGTATAATTTTATCGCGGGTTTTCATCTTCGTCCTAATGGCATTTTACTTAATAACTTAGTTGACAAACATACTAGCATTGACGGAATTCATCAGGCAAAACTCATTTGTCAGAGACTGTAATATTGGTTGCTGCTAGTAGAAGGATATTAGGTGAGATGAAAAGAATCGCTGAACCGACCAGTAATTGTATCGAGATCGCAGGCCATAGAGGATTAAGTTGTAAGCATCGCGATGCCAGCTTGACCGCTAGCGACTCGCCCCGTGACATTATCTCTGGGTTTAGTGCTGTGATAGCATTGCATATTCAACTGCCAAATATTTTAAGTACCTGATCCTATGAATCGTTTTATCTACTCCGCCTTGCTCTATCTGTTACTGCCGTTATTGGTTATTTATTTAGCCATACGTGCAATGAAGAGCGCTGACTATCGTGGGCGCTGGGGTGAGAGGTTTGGCCTGACATCACTTAAGCAAAGCGATCTGTTAATTCATTGTGTGTCCATGGGGGAGACATTGGCGGCGGTGCCCTTGATTAAAGCGATTCAGCAAGCATTTCCCCAGCTGACGATTACTGTGACCACCACTAGCCCTACTGGTTCTGCCGAAGTGGTAAAGGCCTTTGGTGATAGCGTGCAGCACTGTTACTTACCCTTCGATATCTCTGTCTGTGTCAGGCGTTTTCTCAAACAAGTCGCGCCTAAATCTTGCATCATCATGGAGACCGAGCTCTGGCCTAACCTGCTTCATCAGGCATCGAACTCTGGGATTAAGTTGATGTTGGCAAACGCCCGCTTATCTGATAAATCGGCGGAAAAGTATCGAAAACAAGCAACTCTGACCTTGCCCATGTTACAGAGCCTAGATCGGATAGCGGCTCAATCTAAGCTGGCGGCGGCGCGTTTTATCGATTTAGGCGTTAAGCCTGAAAATATCAGTGTCTGTGGGAGCCTAAAGTTCGATCTCAGTATATCGGCAGATAAAATAGCGCAAGCAAAAGCATTGCGCCTGGCGTGGCAGAAAGATGATAGTCCTATCTGGGTGGCGGGCAGTGTGCATCCGGGAGAATTTGATGCCATCTTGAATGCTCATCGCCAGGTATTAGCGGATAAGCCCGATGCCTTGCTTATCATGGTTCCTCGTCATCCAGAGCAGTTTAATGCCGCCGCAGGTAAGATTGCTGGTGCTGGATTTAATTTAGCTCGTCGCAGTTTAAATGAGCCGCTACAGCCAAATACTCAAGTACTATTAGGCGATACCATGGGGGAGTTGCTCACCTTCTATGGCGCCGCCGATCAGGCCTTTGTCGGTGGCACCTTGATCGATAACGGTGGTCATAATCCATTGGAGCCTGCTGCATTGGGGTTACCTGTGTTTGTCGGTCCACAGCATTGGGATTTCGCTGAGATAACGGGTTTACTTCAAGATGCCGGGGCATTGAAGGTGATCGCTTCGGATAGTGAGCTTGCAGGTGAATTGCTCAATAAGTTCAATGACCAGTCGGCCTATGAAGCCGCCAGTGAGGCTGGGCATAAGGTTGTCGCCGCTAATAGAGGCGCACTGAAGCAGCAGTTTGAGCTTGCGAAACAATTGATCCGCTCACAAGAATGGTCCCAAAATAAATAGTTATTTGGTTTTTCGATGGGCTTGTATCAGGCATAAATTCATATAAAAGTTCCAGACCTGCTTCTTCATGCGTAACTGATATAAAGCCTGTTAATTGGGATAATGCACCTGATTTGTCAATAGAAGTTCGCAATCGGTAGCGAGTACTGAGTCGTAGTTTGGTTAATCCAGGTGTAGGTACGGCTGTGAGCTTCGGTTTCAGGGATGAAACTGCAGAGCGCCCAGGGAAGGGTTTACAGCGTCTCACAGAAGCACCTGCACATTTGCCTCGCTGGAGGCGATTAATGCAAGTGCAGCTTTGGGAGCGTTAGGCTCTGCTAAAGAATTAATGAGCTGATACTAATGAATATTTCGATCTAAGGTTTCGCATAACCTTTTAATAAGTCCTGCCAGTTAGATTCGGTGAATGCTAAGGCTGGGAGTTTTCCCTTCTCCTTATTGAACGAGCGCAATAAGCGGTCAAGGTTTGCAGCTTGCCACTTAGTATTAGGCGCTCGGATCTCCCCTCTGTCGAAATCGATAAGATAGAATTCATCATCTGTGATGAGGATATTTTTGGCGTTGAGATCGGCATGATAGACGCCGCGCTGGTGGAACTTAGCTATGCAAGTCCCCAGCTGTCGCCACTGCTCGGCCGTCATGACTTCTGTGCTTAGCTTGGCCACCAGATCCTGTGCCCCTGCAACACGCTCGATAATGATATCGGCGCGATAGTACAGGCCGCTGCGTTCAACATTGGCGGCGATGGGTCTGGGTACGGCAAAGCCTTCATTAAACAGTAGGGTCAGTAGAGCCAGCTCTGCCACCGCTCGTGTCTTGTGTAACCCGGTGAACAGGTATTTGTCCTTGCTTAGCTTCTCTATCAGGCCGCCGCGATAGTAATGGCGTAACACCCATTCACTGTCTTTATCTACTTGTGTTTCATTCTGAGATGCTTCGAGATCAGGCTTCACAAACCAGGTGATATAGCGTCCCTTAGATGAACCTGTGACGGCGGATTGTTGCTGCCAAAAACTAACATCGAACCATTCGGTGGTGATCGCTTGTGCGGCGGTAACGCAATATGCGATAGCGCCTTGGCTGGTCTGTTTTATCTGCATGGTCATCTTGGGCTGATCTGCTTGAACGTTAGCTGGCATAGAGTCTGACTTAAGTGATTAAAATTAAAGTGAAGCTTTAGGGCTGAGCTTATTCTACATCAAGTTGTATGATTCGAAAAAATTATAGCTGTTGCAGCACTGATGTTAGATTCTCTCGCCAAGGTTTAGCCGTCATTATTTGCCGGGAGGCCGTTATATCGAGCAAGCTAAATTTGGGGCGTGATGCGGCACTGGAGAACTGACTGGATGAGATGGGCTCAATGGGGATACGAGTATCAAGTTTACCTAAATTCAGTGCCATATCTTGAATGGCCAAGGCGAATTCATACCAGCTTGCCTTCCCTGCATCGCTCCAGTGATAGATAGGGGCTAACGTTTCTTGTTGGCTCAGACTCCAGATAAACTGGCCTAGCTCAGATGCCGAAGTTGGGCAGGATGTCTGGTCATCAATCACCGATAATTTGGGCTGCTCAGTCATGAGCCTGAGCATGGTCTTGACGAAATTAGTGCCAAATTGGGAGTAGAGCCAGGAGCTGCGTACTATGCAGACTTCCTCATATTTAGTGGCTATGACCGCTTGTTCTCCGGCTAGCTTAGAGGCGCCATATACATTGAGTGCACTCGGCTCATCATCGACGCAGTAGGCCTTGTTTTGCTTGCCGTTAAATACGTAATCGGTCGAAAGGTGGATCAGGCGAGTCTGGGTCCGTTTCGCCGCCAATGCGATATTGTCAGCGCCGTCTCGATTGACTGAGAATGCTTGGTCTCGTTGAGATTCAGCCATGTCGACTTGGGTATAGGCGGCGGTATTGATGATGAGCTCGGCGCGGGTCTGTTTAATTGCGGCTATGATTGACTCTAATGAGCCGATATCGACATCATCTCGGCCCATGGCTGTGGCAATAATCTTGTTTGGCTTGCTGGCGATTAAAGCCTGAGCCAGTTGACCATGTTTGCCTATGATGAGTGCGCGTGATATCGACTTCATCGAGTCAGACCATCAGGTTTATCTGAACTTATGAGCTGTTGGTACCATGCGGGGTTATTGATATACCAGTCTAAGGTGCTGGTTAAGCCAGATGCAAAACTTCGCTCTGGCTGCCAGCCCAGTTCTTGCTTTATTTTACTGGCATCTATGGCGTAGCGTTGATCATGACCTGGCCTATCAGTCACAAAAGTGATGAGTTGTTTGAAGTCATCAATACCTTGGGGTTTATCTAAGATGCGTGTGTTTAACAGCTCACATATTTTCGTCACTACTTCCAGATTAGTCCGCTCGTTACCGCCGCCAATATTGTAGGTTTCACCGAGTTTTCCCCTTAAGGCTACAAGGTAGAGTGCCCGCACATGATCTTCCACATGGAGCCAGTCTCTGATCTGTTGACCATCTCCATATATGGGCAGGGGCTCGCCAGCTAAAGCCTTGTGCAATACCAGAGGGATGAGTTTTTCAGGGTCTTGATAGGGGCCATAGTTATTCGAGCAGTTACTTAGCACGACCGAAAGTTTATAGGTGCGACTCCAGGCCCGCACCAGGTGATCTGCCGCCGCCTTACTCGCCGAATAGGGCGAGCTAGGTTGGTAAGGGCTGTGTTCGGTAAACAGCCCTGTGTCTCCTAACTCACCGAAGACTTCATCGGTTGAGACATGGTGAAATCTAAATGTCGCCTGTTTTTCGCTATCTAGTCGCGCAAAATAATTACGGCAAGCCTCCAGGAGGCAGTATGTGCCGACAATATTGGTCTGGATAAATTCAGCCGAGCCGTCGATGGAGCGATCCACATGACTTTCGGCCGCGAGGTGCATGACGATATCCGGATTGTATTGAGTCAATAAGCACTGGATAAGCTCGCTATTACAGATATCCCCATGGATAAACCGGTAGCGCCGATTGGCCTCGATGCTCGTCAGCGATTCAAGGTTGCCTGCATAGGTCAGCTTATCTAAGTTGATGACGCTATGGGGCGTCTCGTTTATCAGAAAGCGTACTAACGCCGAACCGATAAAGCCCGCACCGCCAGTAACTAAAATTGTTTTGTTGCTATGAGTATCCACAATCACAAGCCCTTGGTTATGGCATCGAAGGAGAGTCCCATATTATCTTTGCTTGATAATATAGGTAATTGCCCCTGAAGAGGCCAGTCAATCGCTAAGATTTCATCGTTCCAGGAGAGGGTTTGCTCGAACTCGGGGGCATAATACTCGGTACACTTATATATTATCTCCGCAGAATCTGAGGTGACATAAAATCCGTGGGCAAAGCCTGGCGGGAGCCACATCTGCTGACGATTTTTTGCCGATAGATAGGTGCCGAACCATTGGCCTAAACTTGGACTGTCTGCGCGTAGATCGACCGCAACATCGAATATCTCGCCAACGACCACACGTATCAACTTGCCTTGGCTGCGTGGCGATTGAAAATGTAATCCCCTCAAGCAGCCTTTTATCGACCGGCTATGATTCTCTTGCACGAAAGTAACATCGGCTATCTGCAGCCTAAACCAGGAGTCACGAAAGGTTTCGCAGAAACAGCCGCGCTCGTCTTCATGGACGCGAGGCGAAAGAAGTTTTAGATCTGCAATTGGCGTGTCGGTGATGTTCATAGGACCATTATGTTCTGAGCTGAGTGTCTCTGTAGTTATAATAAGGGAGTTTGCTCTCAATGTTGAGGGGCATGTGGGTGAGAGTTAAGATTTTGGCTATATTCGGTGGAACTTGATTGAAAGCTTGGAACCTAATCCAGATCTCAATTAAACTCTCTGGATTCATATCTCACTCTCTGGCCTTATGAGCTTAAAACTAGATAATATCGATTCATTGTGTTTGTTGCGCTTGTCTGCAATCGGTGACGTGTGTCATGCCGTGGCTATGGTACAGGCGATACAGAGGCAATATCCAAAGCTTAAGATCACTTGGGTTATCGGAAAAATTGAATATCAGCTGCTTAAGCATCTGGACGGCGTCGAGTTTGTGATTTTTGACAAGTCACTGGGCTGGCGTAGCTATTTCAAGTTACGCAGGGATTTGGTGGGAAAAAAGTTCGATGTGCTGCTACACATGCAAGTGGCCTTGAGAGCGACCATAGCTTCACTGGCGATATCCGCGAAGGTGCGGATTGGCTTCGATCGGGCACGAGCGAAAGAGGGCCAATGGCTGGTGACGAATAAGAGTGTCGAGCCTCTTGCCACTCCCCATGTGCTCGAAGGCTTCATGGGCTTCGCTAAAGCGATAGGGGTGACAGATCTCACTCCAAGCTGGGAGATTCCAGTACCTCTCGCCGATACCGAATTTGCAAAGAAGATGATCCCAGGTGGCGATAAAACCTTAGTTATCTGCGCCGCCGCCAGTAAAGCCGAGCGCAACTGGTTACCTGAGCGCTACGCCGCGGTGGCAGAGCATGCGATATCTCAAGGTTTTAGAGTAATACTTTGTGGCGGACCTGTTCCTTTAGAGCTTGAGTTAGCCAAGCGCATTGAGCAAGCCTGTGCAGTCCCCCTCGAAAACCAGGTGGGCAAGACCTCGCTGACTCAGTTATTAGCCGTATTAAAGCAAGCCTCTATTGTTCTGGCACCCGACACCGGACCAGCGCATATGGCAGTGACTCAAGGCACGCCTGTAATTGGGCTTTATGCCCATTCAAATCCGCGAAGGACGGGTCCCTATACCTGTTTGGACTCGGTGGTTAGTGTTTATGATGAGGTGATTGCAAAGCAAAAAGAGGGCGATGTACCTTGGGGAGCTAGAGTAAAAGGGACTGAGTTAATGAGCTTGATACAAATTGATGAGGTTGTTTCAAATTTTGATTCGTTATTGCTGTAACTATTTACTGCAATAGTCCAACTCAATTATGTTAACACCTTGATGTGTATTTTTGATGTCGTCTAGCATCTTTTATAAGGAATGTTAGACAGTTTTAATCTGTGATTTTCTTAGTAATATTTTTTAGGTTTGGCCGAGAGGATGTTGCTTACGGCTAAAACGTTTCTTTAATCTGGAAATTGGAGCTTTAGCCCAACGAAAAAAGAAGGTTTTGGTTATTACTGCTATTAAACTTGCGGGGTAATTTTTATCGCAATATTTTTTATAATGCCATTGCCATTCAATATGAGACATCTCATTGACACGGTATTTGAGGGTATCTAACCGTTTTATAGAGCCTAACCCTAAGTTTTTTGCATCTTGAACAATGAGATTATTTAGTAAAATTTTCATCCAAATATCATGATCAGTCATATCAAAATGTGTTCTCATTGGACTAATTTCGGGACGAAATTTACTTATCCATCGAGTTGTGAACTTTTGTTCTGTTGAAGTTATTCTCTGCGGGGCGCCGAGATATTGTGGGCGTCCTAATAGGTTTGGGTTGAGTTTATAATCTTCAAATAATTCAATATCCCACATATTGATTAAATCTTGAGTTCTTCCATAGGCAAAGAAATCACATATATGCCGACTGATTTTATAGCCGTCAGTCATCATTTTTGTATAGCGGTGAGCAACCACAACCCGTTCTTTCAAAAATGAAAAATTTGGTTCGCGCACTGGGAAGTCTTGTTGTTGGGCTATGAAACCATTGCCCGTAAGGTAATTATCAGTTCTTAATTTTACTGCATATTCAGTTTTTACTCGCTTTAGACCCTCTCTTATTCCCACTATTTGACGATTAGAGTTTTCTGTAAATGGGTACCCATTTGCATCAAATGCGATAATGTTACATCCGGGATCTTCACTAAGTATTATTTCATCCACATCGAGTTTATCTACAATTTGATCTCTCCAGGTAGATAAAATGATATGAGAGCCGGGCAGAAACTCTCTAATGGTGGCAATAGCCTTTTCAGTTATACCTAGTTCCATCTGACGTTGCGCGGAAGAGCGTACTGGACCGTGTAAAACAACCGTAATTTTACTAAAATTATCCATTTTCCTATTCCATTTAGGTTGGTTTAACATGGGGTAAAGTCTTCAGTTTTCCAGCCATATATAATAAGAACTAATTTCCCAGCTGCACTACTTTTATTTGGATTGCTCAAGCCCATTTTTACAGCGTGTAAGCTGGTTTGAGACTGTATTTTGATAGATCTGTTGGTTTTTATCTAACATTTTTGTTGAGCTTAATTTGTGAAAAATATGAAAACAGGTGGCTTTAAGTCTCAAAGATTTGCACTTCAGCCCTGAATTTATTAGTCTTTGGCAAAACTCTAAATCTTCGGGACCCCAGCCTTCAAAGTCATTGTTGTAGCCATTGACCTTGATGATATCCTCTCGCCAGAATGCACAATTCCCTCCCAAGCCTCTGTTGATATGGCTCTTTAGTTTTTCAGTAATGAAATTTGGAAGAAAAGAGAGTCTAAACGCCTGATCTCTATGTCTTAGCCCCTGCATTAGAGGGTGGGGTATAGCATCTGAAGACAGTAACTTCTTACTGGTTTTTTCATTTATATAGGCTCTCTTGCCTTGTACGAAATAACCCTGTTGGGCTGAAAGCCTATGATCTTTAGTAAAGGATGGATTCAACATCGTATCGCCATCGACAAAGATGATGTAATCCCCACTACTCTTGGCTATGGCCTTGTTGCGGCTGAGCGCGAGTCTGAAACCTGAATCTTCTTGCCAGCTATGGTGCAGTGAACAAGGAAACAGGGCCTTATATTGTGAGATTAAATCAACTGTTCGAGAATCTGAGCCATCGTCGGCAATAATCACTTCGTAGGGATATTCAACCTGTAACTGAATACTATCCAGAACCTTTTTCAAGGCTTTTGGCCAGTTATAGGTGGTAATGATCAGTGATACTTTGATGTTATTTCTCTGTCTTTGTATTGTCAGTTCTTTCACTATTGCCCTGATACATGATTTTTCTAGGAGGAAAATGGATTGGATTGTAGCAAATTTGCCTGTAAGTACCTAGGTGGATAATGAAAAGGTGTTACCATGCGTACTTTCAACTCATCTTAACTATTTTCATCATAAAGCTTATGAGTACTAAATCGCCTAAGTTCCTGTTTGTGCCAGTATCTTCTCCTGAGGGGATTGGCGAATATATGCGATCAATTATTATTGCGACTGCCATATGCGAGAAATGGCCCGAGGCTGAAGTTGAGTTTATATTGAATAAGCATACTCTCTATGCTGCAGATTGCCCTTTTCCTGCTCATTTGTTAGATGATACACCGACAAAAAGAGTGAAAGAGGTTAATGATATAGCCTCAAAGTTTAAACCTGACTTAGTGCTTTTCGATGCCTCTGGTCGTAAGTCACAGTTAAAACATGCTTTTGACCTTGGGGCGAAGGTTGTGTTTATTAGTCAACATAAGCGTAAGCGTAGCAGAGGGATGAAGTTATCCCGTGCCAGAGTGACTCATAGGCATTGGGTGGTGCAACCAGAATTTGTTCTCGGTGATATCAGTTGGATTGAACGTAAAAAACTGCAGCTGATAAATAGGCCTGAACCTATTTTTATCGGTCCAGTCTTCAGTCAGCCAAATGCGGAAAAACAGCATGAAATCTTGTCAAGGTATCAGCTATGTGAGGGGGAGTTTGTTGTCTTTAACTCTGGTTCTGGTGGGCACATACTCTCTGGTGAATTAGCGGCAGATATCTTCGCAGCGGCAGCAGCTAAAAGCTATCAGGAGATTGGTTTAAAATCTGTGATGGTTTATGGTCCGAACTACCCTAATGAGATGCAGCAAGTGGAGGGGGTTATTGCAATTAAGCAGGTCGAGAATACCGAGTTTATTAACCTTGTTAACGCTTCAAGGTTTGCAGTGTTAAGTGGTGGAGACACTTTATTGCAGGCTATTGCGATCAATAAGCCAACTTTAGCGATTGCGGTATCAAAAGATCAGCCGCCTAGAATCAAGGCGTGCTCTGAGCTAGGCTTGATCCACGGGTGCGACAGTGATGTCGATTCAATTTTGAATGGAATTCAATCAATGCAGCGACCACAACTTGTGGCAGGTTTGTTGCGTAATATGAAGGCTAGTCCAAGTTTTAATGGGCTGGCTATCTGTTTGAATGAGATATCGGACCTACTGGAGGGTAAATTATGACAGCAAAGCGTATAGCTATCGCGATTGACACGTTAACAGGTGGTGGCGCTGAAAAAGTGATGTTAACGCTTGCTAAAGCACTTCTCGCACAAGGCCATCGGCCTCACTTGCTGGTGATGCAAGATGAGTGTTTGCACGATATTCCAGATCTAGTTCCCGTTACATTCTGCTTCAATAAAAATGATAAAAACTTGACTGGGTTCAGTAAACTGTCTCGATCTGTTGTTGTGTTGGAAAAAGTGATTGCAGATATCGAGAAAAAGGCGGGTAAATTTGATCTGTTCCTATCTAACTTAGATCTAACTAACCTTTTGATGTCAAAAACATCTGTTACCCCACTCTATTTCGTGATCCATTCATCCGTTGAGGAGTCACTTAGTAGGCAAGCTAAGCTGGGACCATTTGCTTATTTTAAAATGCTAAAGGCGGTGAAGGCGCTAAACGGTCAAAACTTGGTAACGGTTTCGAAGGGAATCGAGAAAGAGATAGTGAAAGTCGGCCGCATCCAACCAAAAACGATTCGTACCATTTACAATCCTTTTGATATCGAACATATCCTTGAGTGTTCAGAGCAGCAGAATGATGAGATACCCGATGGGGATTTTCTTATTCATGTTGGTCGTTTTGCAAAAGCCAAACGACATGATGTGTTATTCCAAGCTCTCAAACAGATCGATAGTCAGATTCCGTTAGTTTTGCTTTGTAAGAATCGCAAGAAAGCCCTTAAAGTGGCGGATAAGTATGGTGTTAGGGATCGATTGATTATTCCAGGGTTTCAGACTAATCCTTTTCCTTGGATTAAACAGGCCAAACTATTAGTTTTAAGCTCTGATTATGAGGGCTTACCGACAGTCTTAATCGAATCATTAGCTTGTGGTACACCTGTAGTGAGTACCAATTGTAATCATGGCCCAGATGAAATTTTAACTGGAAAATTGGCTCATTATCTGGTGCCAAGACGAGATCCTAAAGCTTTAGCGGCAAAAATCGATGAAGCCTTATTCACACCACCTAACATTGGTGAGCTAGAGATCTTTAATCAAGTATCTGCTGAAGTTGTAGCTAAATCTTACCTAAAACTTATCTAGTGATTAATACCTATTGGTAATACCAATGCCGAGCAATATTGCCCGGCATTGGTGAAAATTACATGCCTAAAGCATCTTTCTTACGTTTCATTTTGAGCTTTAATTTAGCCAGTGGTGCTTTCAGCTTTCGATACCAGATTTTATCGAGTCTTAGCTGCCAGCGTGGGGCAAAGAAGTCGGGAGCACAATATTTTTGATACAGCACTTGCCATTCGGCATGGGAAATTTCATTAGCTCGATAACGGGTGCTTTTTAGCCTGCCTATGGTTTTTAAACCAAGGTTATTGGCTTCAACGATAACTAAATTATTCGCCATGATGAGTTCCCACTCTTGCTTGAGGTCTCCGTTGTAATCAAAGTGACCCTTTAGGTATGAGGAGCTAGGGTTTAACTTAGTGATCCAGCGAGAGGCGAAGTGCTGCTCAGCCGATAAAATTCGCTGTGGCGCACTCATATGTTGGCCCTGACCAAGCTTACTTTTATCGAATGGAAAGTCTTCGAACAGCGGTAGATCCCACATTTTTAACAGATCTTCTGTTAACCCATAAGCAAAGAAATCGCAGAGGTGACGCACTATCGGATAGCCATCTGAATAGAGTTTAGTGAGCCGGTGTGAAACTACGACCCTCTCTTTAAAGAGCCGTAGATCAGGGTTATGCAATGGATATGCTTGCTGCCAACCAATAAAGCCACTATGGAGTAGAAAATTATCAGATCTTAGTTTGATAGCATACTTAGTCTTTACCCGTTTCAATCCCTCTCTGATTGCAACAATTTGGCGGTTGTTGTTTTCTTTTAGCGCGCTACCATCAAAGTCATAGGCGATGATATTCTGCCCAGGGTCTTGATTTAATACTAGCTCATCAATATCGAGACCGTCTGTTGGCTGCCCTTCCCATGTCGAGAGGAGAATATGAGCTCCTGGCAGGTACTTACGAATAGATAGCAGTGCTTTTTCTGTTATACCAGGTTCCATAGGCCGATCAGGATTAGCTTGAACAGGCCCATGCAGAACAACGGTAATATTGTTTATTTTATTACTCATCAAATAGTCTCGCTATAGCATAAAGCCAATAGTCCCTTCTAGCTTGTCTTTAAGGTCTTGAGAATCGCGTTTTAGATTGATGGCATCGCAACTTTTGTAGGGATTGGTTTTAGCATAATCATTAATAACAATACGCTTTCCATGAACTAAACCATAAATGATTTGATCGAACTGTAGGCCGATTCGACTTAGCTGAGCTAAAGTTTGCTTTTTAAAAGAAGGCTTTCGTGAAGTGGTAATGATGACTTCTACTTTACCTGTTTCATGGAGCCTGTTGATGGCTTGGACATTGTCAGATAAAGCTTCTGTTTCTCCCCATTTAGGTGTGGAGTACTGTCCTGAATTTTTTACTAGTGTGCCATCTAGATCAATGAAGAGTGTAAAATATTGGGCTTTATACTCATTCCATTCTTTGATTGTTCCCCAGTCACAATACTCTGAAACCTTTAACACTGAAAATTGCTTACTATCTAATATCATTGAAAAAATAATATCAGAAATGTAAAGGTCATCATTTTCTAAGCGTTCGAAATATTCACAAAATTCACTGGCATGCTCAAAGGCATATGCGCCAACACAAAACTGAGAACTGACAACTTTCTTCTCAACAATATTGTCAATTAACCCATGTTCATTCAGTTCGACATAACTTTTGTTAGATGCATTTATCTTTGAGTATTCATTGAGATCGCTAACAGCAACTGCATTGCCTTTAACACTTGGAAGTTTAAAGAAATTATCAGAATCTTTGATAATAATCTGACCTTTAATCTTAGCTTGTTTTATACCTGCATAGATGGTTTCCGGCTGAGAATTAGTGGTGTTTTCGAGTAAAATCAACTCAGATTTTTCTAAAATACCGATCTCATCGAGTTGCTCGAGCAGGGCTTGTTTTACGTTAAACTGCAGTTCATGAGATTTCAGTCCGATGAAGTAAATATGGTCAAACTCTTCAAAGTTAATACCCTTGATGGCTTCAACAACCATCATATACCCCATAGGATGGGTAAGCATCCACTTAGGTTTCATATCGGGAAAGCGTGAAGATTGACCAGCAATGGGGATTAATAAGTTGATCATTTTTTAGCTCCGAAATATTGATTGATGAAGTTTATAACTTGCTCTGAGTGAGCGTAGGGAATAATTCTTAAAATATTTATATCTTGGAAAAAATCGTAGTGCTCATTAACCCAGTCAAACTGGCTAAAAAATGGCGCTAATTGCTCATCAAGATAGGTTAGTGCTTGAGTTGTTCTGGCATTATGCCTCAGCTCTGACTTGCATCGACTCCAGCCGTGTAGTGTGTCTTGGCGAATTTTACAGATATCAATTATGGGAGATTCAATAAATGAATCTAGAAAATCAATAACATGAACTTTTTTATTGAGCTTAGAATAAATTAAATTACTGAGAGTCAGATCGCCATGACATATTCCTTGAGGAATAGTTCTGTCAACATTAGCTTTTAAGGAGGCATCTTTTAAAGCGCGTAATGTCGAGTCTGTGAGTTCGCCAGAGGCGATTATTGCTTCGGAGTTTTTAATAACCTGCTGTACTTTAGTTTGAAAAATATGGGCTGGTACAGTCGTTATCGGTGATCTTTCAATCTCATAGGTTAGAAGCTCTTTTAATGCGTCTACTATCTGATCTAGAGTTTGCTTTCCGCATTGCAAAGAGAGTTCATCGAAGCCTGAGCCGTGAACGAACTCCATCGTAAACTCAAAATTCTCCGCTTCACTGAGACTCGTGATTATATTGGGGATTACAATATTTTTTAGATCACACTCTTTAGCAAATAACTCTTGCTTTTGCATCTGTAGCTTTAGTCTAGAAGAGTAATGTTTCGAAGATGAGCGCTTTACGACAGCGAGTTTATGATTGATTTTGGAAATACTGAGCTCACAACCAGAATTACCAGCTATACCAAGTTCAAACATACTACCTTTCCTGCTGAGGCTATTTTTATAATGTGGTATTTTACTGCTAAAATGAAAAAAATACAGTAGTTAATCTTCAGTTCCTATGTCTGTATTTATACTTCGTAGTTTAAGCAGAAAGACAGAAAGTCTGTCGTAGTAATCTATTGCAGATATGTATGAAATAATTCACTTCTTGAATTACAAAGTCTTATTTATGAAGTGAACCGGCAAGGGGTAAGCCGTAAATTATGTAAAGTCATTTATCTAGTGCATGTTGAGCAAATGCCGCGAGTACTTCTCAGCTAGAAAATGTTGTAGTAGTGGGTTTTATACTAGTCCCATTAAATATCTGTTCAGTTCAGAGCCACTGAGGCTTTTCAATTCAAGGTGCATTTTATGCAGCGTTACATGTTCTCAATATACGACTGCATTATCTATTTTTTCCATACAAAACATGACACTTCCTCCCTCGTATGGAGGTAGGGCGAAGCTGAATGCCAGAGCTGAGAATAAGATTATAAGATTAGCTTCTAATATTTGCACGCCACACGGACGTGATGAATGTCTATCTTGTACGACTATTATGCATATAGTAAGTAGAGTGACGCAGGAGCAGTTACCGAGGAATAATATCATGATTTCTAGTAAATATTTTTGAAGCTCTTGGCTTGGAAAAAGGAGATTTAATACTTGAAAAGGAAATCAGAGGAAAGGTGACAGTATTTAGTAAATTTAGGTACAATCATGCCTAATTTTACAAAGATGATAAGAGTGTTATGAAGGTTTCTCTGCCTGCATTTGAAAAAGCTAAGGTCCTAGTTGTCGGTGATGTCATGCTAGATCGTTACTGGACGGGGCCTACTGGGCGTATTTCTCCAGAAGCACCAGTGCCTGTAGTTCGCATCAATCAGATAGAAGATCGTCCTGGTGGAGCGGCTAACGTTGCACTCAACATTGCTACACTCGGCGGACAGGTCTCATTAACTGGTATTGTCGGTCAAGACGAAGCTGCCGATGCATTAACTACGGGCGTACAAGCCCTGGGGGTTGAGCCTAAATGGCATATCGTTACCGATAAACCAACCATCACTAAGCTAAGGGTTATGTCCCGTAGTCAGCAACTGATCCGCCTGGATTTTGAAGAGCCGTATCCTGCAGCTGAGAGCCAAGCCTTACTAAATGCAGCACTTGAACAGCTTTCATCCGTCGATCTCGTCGTGCTATCTGATTATGCCAAAGGTGCCCTTGCTGACCCTCAACCCTTCATTCAACAGGCTAGAGCGCAAGGAGTTAAGGTGTTAGTCGATCCAAAGGGGAGTGATTTTTCCCGTTATCGCGGAGCGACACTGCTTACACCAAACCTGAGTGAGTTTGAACTGGTTGCTGGCGAGGTTACTAGCGAAGCCGATCTTGTTGAAAAAGCACATAAACTACTGAAACAGTTTGAGCTTGAGGCCTTACTCGTTACTCGCTCAGAGAAAGGCATGACTCTGATCACATCAGATAAGCTTGAGTTACATATCCCTACCATTGCCCGAGAAGTTCATGATGTGACTGGCGCTGGCGATACTGTTATCTCAGCACTCGCTACAGCACTGGCTGCAGGTAGCTCACTGCCGGAAGCTTGCGCTATTGCCAACACGGCAGCGGGAATAGTGGTGGCTAAACTGGGTACCTCTACGGTTAGTCGAATTGAGTTGATAGAGGCTCTTTCCCTTAGCCATGGTGAGATGGGGTTTGGTGTGGTTTCAGAGGAGCAACTCGCTTATGCACTGGAACAGGCGAAATTACGCGGTGAGCGTGTTGTGATGACCAATGGCTGCTTCGATATTCTCCATGCTGGACACGTGAGCTACCTGAAGGAAGCGAAAGCTTTGGGAGACAGGCTCATTGTCGCAGTCAATGATGATGATTCTGTAAAACGTTTAAAAGGGGACGGCAGACCGATTAATCCTCTCGATAGGCGCATGGCTGTACTTGCAGGCCTAGCTTCGGTTGACTGGGTGGTACCTTTTAACGAGGATACCCCCCAGCGGATCATCTCTCACCTGTTACCTGACATGTTAGTGAAGGGGGGTGACTATAAAATTGAAGATATAGCTGGTGGCAAAGAGGTGATGGCTGCCGGTGGTGTCGTAAAGGTCCTCTGTTTTGAAGATGGTATCTCTACCACCAAGATCATCGAAAATATAATGGCGAAAGGCTAACTATGCACACAAAAGCTATTTACCCTGGGACATTCGATCCCGTGACAAATGGTCATACGGATTTAATCGAGCGAGCGGCCAAGTTATTTAAGCATGTGGTTATCGGTATCGCGGCCAATCCTTCTAAGCAACCTAAGTTTTCATTAGAGCAACGTGTGGAACTGATTAAACTGGTCACTTCACATTTACCTAATGTTGAGGTGGTAGGCTTCACTGGATTATTGGTGGATTTTGCCAAGGAACAACAGGCCAGTGTGTTGGTCCGGGGTTTGAGGGCCGTGTCTGATTTTGAGTATGAATTTCAGTTAGCCAACATGAACCGTCGCCTTAACGCAGATCTGGAGAGTGTATTTCTTACACCGGCAGAAGAGAACTCGTTCATCTCATCAACCTTGGTTAAAGAGGTGGCTTATCATGGTGGTGATGTCAGTCAGTTTGTACATCCAGAAGTCTCTAAGGCTCTGTTAAAGAAGGTTAAGTAATTAAGTCATGATAAAAGTAGTTAAATTATTTCTTGCCAAACTTGGATTAGTTTTAAGTCTGGTTTTCTCATCCTCCCTGTTGGCTGCACCTTGGGTCGATGTCTCTGATATCTATCTGCGGGCAGATATTCAAGCTCTTGCCGATGCAGGTGTTATTACCGTACCTGTCAACACCTATCCTCTAATGTGGTCTGGTATCGGCGTCGATCTAGCTAAGACAGAGCCATCGATTCTGACCCCTGCCTTGGCCGAGGCATACGCAAGGGTGAACTATTATTACCGCAGTGCCGTCGGCAACCGAGGCAATACCCGCATCAAGGCGGCCGCGGCAACCGATGCGGCGCGCTTTCAACATTTTGGTTCAGATTATCGTGAGCAAGGAGATCTGCAAGTTTCCCACGAATATATGGGCGATCGTTTTGCATTCAAGGTGTCGGCATCGGCTCATTACGATCCTGCTGATGGTGAAGAGTTCCGTCTTGATGATTCATATTTCGCTATGGCTCTGGGTAATTGGATGATCACTGCCGGGGCGGTCGAACAGTGGTGGGGACCAGGGTTTGACTCTGCATTGCATAGATCGAACAACGCCCGTCCCTTGCCATCACTCATGATTAGCAGAAATAATGCCGCCGCTTTCGAAACGCCTTGGTTGTCTTGGTTAGGCCCCTGGACGCTTACCGCTGGTATCAGTCGGTTAGAGGAAGACCGCGCCGTCGCTAACCCGTTATTATGGAATTTTCGCAGCTCGATTCGCCCATTTCGCCAGCTAGAGGTGGGTTTTTCTTGGTCTACTCAGTTTTGTGGTGAGGGCGAGGACTGTAGCTGGGAGACCGCACTGAAATCGATAAGTGGTCAGAAAGATTGTAGCGGCGGAGGTTGTACAAATTATGGCAATCAGATGGCGGGCTATGATATTCGTTTCAGCGATACTTGGTTCAACATCCCATTCGGTATCTATTATGAAAAAACCTGTGAAGATAGCAATGGTTCAGCGCCTTGGGATATTGTCGACTGTGGTCATTTTGGCGGTATAGATACTCGATTCAACTTCGACAATGCTCAGTATAAGTTGTTCTTCGAGTATACAGATACCATGGTTGCCTGCGGTGAAGATGATAATAGCTTCAACTGTATGTATGAGCATTCAACTTATCAATCAGGCTCGCGCTATTACGGTAAAACTTACGGCAGTACCTATGAAAGTGATGCGATAGTCTATGCCTTAGGCTTAATTGGGCAGTTTAAAGATAGCAAAGGTATCACTTCGATTCTCAGATATGCCCAGTTAAATAAAGATGGTTCTAGCCCTGCAAACGCTTGGGTGGCACAAAGGCCGAAAGAAGACCTGTTGATGTTGGAGCTTAGCTATCGTATGCCTATCTGGAAAGGCATGATGAGTGTCGGCGGTACTGTGTCACGCTCCGAGTTTGATACCCAGGAGAGTGAGTCCGATGCCAGCTTATTTGGCACTTATGAGTATCGTTTCTAACAGAAGGTGCTAGGTAGGAGGTGCGAGCGGTAAGGTTCGCACCTCCTACCTAGTTTCAGCGGCTCGCTGCGCTCTTGCAGTGAGCCTGCGAACGTCCTCGTAGCCACATAGTGGCGTTCTCGAAGGCGTTTTTTCAGCCTTCTACCTCGTCTGGCATATGCCGCAAAATACCGTAGCCCTTTGCCCAAGCTTTATCTCACTGAGTAGATTGCCGCATTGGGTGCAGGTGTCGCCGCCGCGACCATAGACATGCAGTTTCTGGGCAAAATAACCAGGCTTACCGTCGGCATTAGTGAAGTCTTTTAACGTCGTGCCACCTTGTTTGATGGCACTAGCGAGTATCAACTTAACTTCGGTGACTAAGATAGTCAGGCGTTCGATGTCTAGTCTTCCTGCTTCGGTCTGTGGATGGATCCCCGCCGCAAATAGCGCCTCGTTGGCGTAAATATTACCTACACCAACCACGATATGATTATCCATCAGGCAGAGCTTGATCGCTTTTTTCTTGTTCTGTAGCGAATCAAACAAATACTTGGGGGTAAAGTCATCTTTGAGCGGCTCAGGCCCTAATTTTGATAACAGTGGATGGGCTTCTTCTGGCAGTTCACACCAGAGCCAGGCACCGAAACGACGGGGGTCGTTGAACCTGAGTATCTTACCGCTGGCAAGCTCGAGATCGATATGATCATGCTTCTCCACTGGAGTACTTCTTGGCACTATGCGTAAGCTGCCTGACATGCCTAAGTGGACAATCGTGGTGCCGGCGTCAGTGTCGATAAGCAGGTATTTAGCCCGGCGACGCACATTACGTATCACCTGACCGACTATCTGCTGGGCTATCTGAGGCACTGGCCAGCGCAGGCTGGCATTACGTACCACTAAGCCGATGACTTCCTGATCGACAAGATGTGGAGTGATTCCTTGGCGGGTAACTTCAACTTCGGGCAGTTCGGGCATAATGAGTTCTCTGGAGATAGATATGTGATTAGCTGCTTGTCTAAGCTGCTAATTGTCGATTACAGCTTTGGCTTTAATTATCGGTGATAGGGCTTCACGTTGACTGGGGGGGATCAGATACCAGTTGTTGGCTGGCGACTTGAGCAGGCCGTGCTTAGGGTAAAACTGCCATAACTGCGGCTGTTGTTTATCGGCTATCTGGATAACGACTCTCTGTGCACTCTGCTTATCAATATCTTCATCAATAGCTGCAAGGATATCAATACCCTGCCCTAGGGCTGACAAATGAATTTCACTCCATGCCTTAGCCCAAAATTGGCAGTTGAGTACATCAGGGTGACATTGCCAGGCTCTACTGCCCTTGTTGAGCCAGAGAGCGTCGAGTTGTAGCTGGACTAAGGGCGAGTTGTCGTCGAATAGCGGGTGGGCATCGTCGGGGAGTTTTGCCGTCTTCTGATCTAACAGGGTGAGGATAGATATCATCATGATCGATGCGAGAATAATGATATTGTTCCACTTTTTCCGTGATAGCGCCATGATGTCCGGTTTCAGTTTTGAGGTAACTAGAGGAGATAGGCGCAGTTTAGCATGTCATAAAACCAGCGGCTAATACCGCTTAGCCTCCAGTCGCATTCATGAAACGTTTCGCCTTCAGCGTCAAATACGTGCTGATTAGCCTGCAGTCGCATTCATAAACCTCAGCATCTGTACTTAGCCTTCCACGGCAAATACATGTTTCTCAGCCACCGGTCGCATTCATGAATCTCAGTATCTGCACTTCGCCTTCCACATCAAATATATGCTCTTTAGGCTTAAGTTTAATCGCATCTACAATAGGGTGGTTTTTAGTTTTCTATGTCGGCGGGCACTCTCGAACTCAGCCACCGGTCGCATTCATGAATCTCAGTATCTGCACTTCGCCTTCCACATCAAATATATGCTCCTTGGGTTTGAGCTTAATCGCATCCAAGATCGCGGCTTTTAACTTCTCTATGTCGCCGGGAAACTCACGCACTATGACCTTGAGATCCACCGAGTGTTCATTGCCGAGACAGAGCAGTAAGCGCCCCTCGACGGTGACACGTACTCGGTTACACTCATGGCAGAAGTTATTGCTATGGGGCGAGATGAAGCCAACATGGATCGAGCTGCCGGGCATAGTGTAGTAACGCGCCGGGCCACCGGTGCGTTTATTGGAGACGCTGAGTTGATAGCGTTTGGAGATAATCGATTTGACCTCGTCGCTGCTGCAGTGACGGCTCTTCTTACGCTCATCGATAATGCCCAGTGGCATCTCTTCGATGAAGGCGATATCCAGCTCACGATCGCGACAAAACTCGATAAGGTCTAACACCTCATCGTCATTCTGACCGCGGAGGATCACTGCATTGATCTTGATACGCTTAAATCCGGCGGCCTTGGCGGCATCAATACCCGCGATGACTCGCTCGACCTTGCCATTGCGGGTGAGCTCGGTAAACAGTTCAGGCTTGAGGGTATCCAGGCTTATATTGAGCCTGCTTAAGCCTGAATCTCGCATCTTTTCGGCAAACTTAGTTAGCCGAGAGCCATTGGTAGTCATCGACAATTCTGACAAGCCTGGCAGTGCACCGAGTTGCTTGACCAGTTTGTCGCAGTCGCTACGAACTAGGGGCTCGCCACCTGTGAGGCGGATCTTGCTGACGCCGAGTTCGGTAAATGCTTGCCCAACCCATGCCAGTTCTTCAAGACTAAGCACCTGCTCTCGCTCTAGAAAGCAAGGGTCTTCACTCATACAGTAGACGCAACGGAAATCACATCTGTCGGTGACAGAAAGGCGCAAGTATTCCACCTTGCGACCAAAGGTATCGACCATCAAACTCATACTAATTACCTACAACGGGGCGCTAAGCTAACGGCGCAAATTTCTGCTTGCTTCAGACAATATGCAGTGCATATTCTAAGTTACAGAAGATCAGCAAAGGGTTGAATATAAACGGTATCACCAGAGTTTAACTGATCATCTTGCTCACCTATGATGATAAGACAATTGCCTTTAACCATAGAGCTCAACATCCCAGAGCCCTGTGCGCCTGTTGTGGTCACGTGTAACCTGCCATCCTGATCTAAGTGGTAGACGCCGCGGATAAATTCTGTGCGTCCCTCACGGCTGCGCATTTTGCAATCGGCAATCGCGGGAACTAGGCTAGGCTGCCAGTTTTTCTCACCGGCTAGCTTACGTAGAGCCGGTTGCACGAATTGGATGAAGGAGACCATGACTGCAACCGGATTACCCGGTAAGCCGAAGAATAAACTGTCGCCAATCTGACCGAAGGCCAGCGGTCGTCCCGGACGCATATTGATACGCCAGAAGTTAATTTTACCGACTCGATCTAAGGCAAGCTTGATGAAGTCGGCATCGCCGACCGATACGCCGCCTGAGCTTATGACCATATCCGCATCCATGGCGGCCTGTTGCAGTGCTTCGGCGAGAGCATCTTCTGAGTCGTGAATGATGCCTAAATCGATAACCTCACAACCTAGTTTACGCACCATGGACTTGATGGTGAAACGGTTAGAGTCGTAGATACAGTTCTGTTTTAATGGCTCGCCGGGTTGGCAGACTTCATCACCGGTGGAAAACACGGCCACCTTAGGGCGTCTAAATACCGGCAGCTGACCGAATCCTAAGGATGCCAACATGCCTTGCTCCGGCGCCTGCATACGCTTATGGGCTGCCAGTGCTGTCTTGCCTTTAGCGATATCTTCTCCGGCTAAACGCACATGCTGGCCCAAGGTTATTTCTCCCTGGAAGCTGACATTTGTGCCTTGTTCATTAGCAAGCTCCTTGGCCTGTATGGTGTCGGCGCCAGCGGGCAAGGGTGCACCTGTCATGATGCGTACGGCTTCGCCGTCCTGCAGCGTGCCTTTATAATGATGTCCGGCCATCACGTCGACGACTATGCTGTAGCGCTCGAGCCTAGGCTCGGAGAGCTTGAATGCATAGCCATCCATAGCCGAGTTGGTATTCTGCGGTACATCTACGGGAGAAATTGCATCTTCGGCGAGTACGCGGCCGCTAAGATCATCTAATGCTAACCGCTCGGTGTCGGTGATTGGCTTTACAAACGAGAGAATATTATCTACGCCTTGTCTGACGGAGAGTGTCTCACTCATCCCAAATTCACAGCCAGAAGAGGGAGCTAGTGGTAGAGGGGCTGGAGATACTTGCCACTTGCCGATATATTCGATAACAAAGTCGGCTATCTGAGCGACATCGTTGATATCCAAACGGTGCAATTCACCAGGGACTTGGGTGTCTGCACAACAGGCGATAGCCTGGATATTATCATCTTGAGTATGAATAAAGGGTTTGCCGTGGGCGGCTCTGTGTAGTTCGATCTTGGGTAACTCAAGCTTCTTGAAGCCTTCGACTAAAACAATGTCGACCTTATCTTGTTCTATTTGTTGCAACAGATGTGGCAGCTGAGGATCTCCTTCGACCGCATCTTCGGTCATAAGAGCCCAGCGTACATGGGAGGCGACTAACATCTGGCGAGCACCCGCTTTGCGCATCTCGAAGCTGTCCTTTCCCGGAATATCCACATCGAAGTTATGGTGGGCGTGTTTAATCACCGCTAACTTAACCCCACGACTATTTAACTCAGGAATGAGTTTCTTGAGTAGGGTGGTTTTTCCTGTGCCGCTATAGGCACAAAATCCGAGTACAGGGATCGATAGCGGATTGGTAAAAGGGATGCTCATTTAGACCTCGAAATTTATTTGGCAATTGCCTCAGCAAGTTGTTGTTTTTGTTCTGGCGTATTTACGTTAACAAAGGCATTGGGTTGATCTGAAAAATCAGTGACAACACAGTGATGTTTTGCGTACCAAAAATCTATTTTTCGTTCGCCAGCATCTAAGAAGGCTTTCATTGAGTCTCTTAAACTGGGCTTGAGCAACAAGACCACGGGTTGCTCTCTCTTACCGTCACTGGCAACAGCTAACTCGGCACCTTGGCTCTCTACTTGTGTCAGCATGCGTGACACAAGATCGGTTGGTAGCAAGGGACAGTCACAAGGTACGATCAACAAGTAATCTGCCTGGGTATTTCCCATGGCGGTGATCATTCCCGCTAGTGGACCTAAGTAACCTGTATCTTCATCGCTGATGACAGGGAAACCAAACTCAGCATAACGGGTTTGATTACGGTTTGCGTTGATCAGGATCCCCTTAACTTGAGGTTTTATCCGATCGATTGTATGTTTTATCATAGGTTGTGCATTTAGCTCGACTAAGCCTTTATCGTTTCCACCCATGCGTCTAGCCATCCCGCCGGCTAAGATCACGGCATCAATTTGCAATGACATATTGAGAGTCCTGTATGTTTATTGGAGCTGTATTCGCTGGATTAACAGCGGCGCCCGACGATATTATCGTCTGATCTTTTATAATCCAGGTTTGATTACATAAGCTGGTCAGCACGCAAGCCTGATGGCTACTGATCAACATGCCTGTACCAAACTCTTGCAGTTCACTGATCATAGTGAGCACCAGCTGTTGAGAATATTTATCCATGTTAGAAGTGGGTTCATCTAACAGTAATAACTTGGGTCGCATTATCCAGGCTCTGGCGATGGCGAGCCTCTGCTTCTCGCCGCCGGATAGGCTGGAGGCAGTCTGTTTACACAGATGCGTTAGCTGGGCCATCTCGATCGCGGCAAGAGTGCGTTGATTGAGCTCTCTGGCTGTCATATCGCTGAATGTATGTGGGAAGCGTAGGTTATATTCAACGCTACCATCGAACAGGTAAGGGTGTTGATGCAAGTAAACCGCCTTACCTAGCAGAGGATTGGAACGCCACCATGGCAGTGGGGCAAAACCTTCGGCAGTAATAGTACCGCGGCTTGGCTTCAACAAGCCAGCGAGCAGTTTCATTAAGGTGGTCTTGCCACTGCCGTTATCACCCTGTAGGTATATGGTGTTTCCCTCTGACAGTTGTACTCTGTCAATAGTGAATAGCTGTCTTTCATCGAAGCACATCTCGATATTTTGCGCTATCAAGTTGGCCATAAGTTAGTGGCTCCTCGGTTCGGCTTTGCCTCTGAGAATACCTAAGGTGAAGTTAAGCACCAGAGAGAGTATGAGCAAGACTAAACCTAAGGCTATCGCCTGGGCAAAATCCCCCTTACTGGTTTCCAATGCGATAGCGGTGGGGATATTGCGAGTCACGTCGGCAATATTACCGCCCACCATCATGGAACAACCTACCTCGGTCAAGATACGACTGAAGCCTGCCACAATGGCCATCAGCAAGGGAACTTTCAACTCTCTGCACAAGGTCCAGATAGATCTAAGCCAGGAGGCGCCTAAGGTGCGGGAAGTTTCCCAGGCTCTGCGGTCAACACTGGTAAAGGCGGCTTGGCTCATGGCCACCAAAACCGGAGCACAGATGAGTATCTGGCCTAAGATCATGCCTTTTTGAGTGAACAACCACCTAAGATCACCCAGAGGCCCCATACGGGTTAGCATCAAATAGACGAGTAAACCTATGACCACTGTGGGGATAGATTGCAGAGTTTGAATGAGATTGGTGATAAACCAGCGACCGGGAAAGCGTCCGAAAGCCAGCACAAATCCTAGTATCATAGAGGGCAGCAAGGTGATCAATAACGCTGCAAAAGATACAGAAAAAGAGACGGAGACGATGGACCACACTTCGGGGTCCAATGAAAACAGCAGGCTCAAGGCCTGCTGTAAAAGGGCTAACCAGCCTTCATTCATCTGTGATAGACCGATTCAGATAACGGCATATTCAGACCTTCAAATGTGTCTGCTGTATCGCATTTTAAAAAGCTGTTTAACCAGAACCTTAGAGTCATTCGCTATAAGTTGCCTTAAATAGTTGCTCACCTTTAACGGTATAACTATTGATCATGCCTTGAGCTTCGGCACCGATCAACCAATCACTTAGGGCTCTCGCGCCTTTGTGGTTAAGATCTGGGTATTTAGCTGGATTTATCAGCATGATCTGATATGGGTTAGCTAATGCTTGTCCGCCATCGAAATCGATTGTCATATCCAACTTGGCCTTATAAGCCACGAAAGTACCTCGGTCTGACAGAGTATAACCTTGTAATTCATTAGCCATGAGTAAGGTCTTACCCATGCCTTGACCTACTGACTTATATCCTTCGAAAGAGGGATCTACTTGGGCATTGTTCCAGATGATCAACTCTTTCATGTTAGTGCCTGAATTATCCCCACGAGAGATAAACAGCTCACCTGACTCGGCTATTTTAGCAAATGCCTGTTCAACTGTCTTACTGCTACGTATGTTTGCCGGGTCATTTTTAGGGCCCAAGATCACAAAGTCGTTCATCATGATGCCGCGAGGGAGCAGACCATAGCCTTCATCGACAAATTTTGCTTCGGCGGCGGGGGCATGAGTCATGATGACATCGACATCGCCTTGGCGAGCGAGCTTTAATGCCTTGCCTGTACCAGTTGCAATGACCTGCACCTGGTAACCTGACTCGGCTTCAAATTTTGGCAGTAAATTTTTCAATAAACCAGAGTTTTCGGTGCTGGTGGTGGTGGCTAATTTTATTATCTCTTCGGCGTGGGCTGGCATGCCCGTTATTAACGTCGCGGCTAATGCAATACTGAAGATAGATTTTAGGTTTAACATGCATACTCCTTGGCTATTCTAATAAGAGGACCCCCTGCCATATGGAGTCATCCAATAATTTGTTTATAACTAGCAATTTCAATGCCAAGTAACAGCCAGTTACATCCGCTTCACAAGATGGCTAAAAGTGCGAGTCGAGTCGCAAATTTTGTCAGCGCTAGGCAGACATATTGTCCCAAGCGTCGCATTCTTTGGTTCACAGTGACCTTTCTGCCTAAACTTGATGCTAGAATCATCATTAAAATGAGTCAAAATGTCCTAAAGTAGACAATATGAGCCAATTAAAGAAAGATTCCAAACCACTTCCCTCTGCGGTGTCTGTGCTGATTGTAGATGATGAGCCGGGAATGCGTAGTTTCCTGAAAAAAGCCTTATCCAAGAAGTTTGCCTTAGTGGAGACGGCCGCGAGCGTCGAAGACGCCGAACAGCTGAGAAGTCGTTGTCACTTTGATCTGCTCATTGTCGATATACGCTTACCAGGGCGCTCAGGCATCGAATGGCATGAGGCACTCGATGATCAGGAGCGTCGCTCAGATATCATCTTTATGACAGGCTATGCCGATATGGATGTCGCCATTAAGGCGCTGCGAGCCGGCGCTTCCGATTTTATCATGAAGCCATTTCACTTAGAGCAGATGATGAAGGCGGTCGACCGCTGCATAGAGAGGCGTCTACTCAAGCGTGAAAATTTGATGCTGCGTCGGGAAGTCTCTATCGGTCAATCTTCTACCATAATAGGTAGCAGCGATGCCATGCAAGAAGTTAAACACGTGATCGAGCGTGTCGCACCAACCAATGCGGTGATCTTGATTGAGGGAGAATCCGGCACCGGTAAAGAGCTGGTGGCCAGGCAGCTTCATCTCCTCAGTGGTAGACAGGGGCCCTTCGTGGCGGTGAATTGTGGCGCTATCGCTCCAGACCTGTTGGAGAGTGAGCTTTTTGGTCATTCGGCCGGTGCTTTTACCGGTGCTAAGGGCAGTCGCGAGGGCTTATTTAGTTTCGCCTCTGGCGGGACATTGTTCCTCGATGAAATTGGTGAGATGCCACTCAAGATGCAGACGGCCCTATTAAGGGTTCTGGAGCAGAGAACGATACGTCCCGTAGGCAGTGAGAAAGAGATTAATATCGATGTCAGGGTGCTAGCGGCGACGAACAGAAGGCTGGCGGAAGAGGTTGAACAAGGTAACTTCAGACGAGATCTTTATTACCGTATCAATGTATTAGATATTGTCATCCCTCCTTTGCGAGAACGGCCCGAAGATGTGGTCGAACTGACTCATCATTTTACCTTGCAGCTGGCGGCCGAGCTCGGGGTCAAGGAGGTAGTTTGGAGCCATGAAGACATGCTTAAATTACAGCAATATAGCTGGCCCGGTAATATTCGTGAGCTGCGCAATATGATCGAGCGTTGCATCTTATTAGGTAAGCCGCCGGCAGAATATTGGAAGCAGCAGCCTAAGAGTGAATCGTCAAACGAATCGGGCTACCCTCTGGACTGGAGCCTAAAGGAAGTAGAGAAGCACCATGTGATGCAAGTTGTTGATATACATCAGGGCAATAAATCTGCCGCCGCCAGAGACCTAGGGGTGTCGCGAAAGACCTTAGATCGCAAGTATAAAGAGTGGTTCAGTACACATAAAGAAGAGGAAAATTAAGGTGTCTTTTTTCCCTCGGGTATTCGGTGTTAATTGGAAGCAGATGCAAGCTAAGGTACGCTATCGAATTCTTATTCTAACTCTGTTACCTATATTATTGACCTTAGTCAGTTTAGTGTTTATCACTATCTACTGGAATATCAGTTATACTGGTAAGCAGTTGTTTATGAAGGTTAAGGCTGACCTCACGGTTGCTAGTAATACCTTGGTTTCGGTGCAGAAGAGTCAAGAGAAACAGCTAGAGTTAGTGATGAATTCCTGGAAGTTCCAGAATGAGTTCAGGCAGTTTGACACCAGACAAGATGACTCCCGTCAGCGGATAGATGTCTTCCTGGAGGCACAAAAACGAAAATTGGATTTGGATTTCCTCAGTTTGGTCAGTGTATCTGAAGCCGCTGCAGATCCGGATCTTCGCTTGATGTTGCCTAAGGTTAAGGGGAGTGATGCCTATTCTGGCATGATGGTATTGGGTCCAAATCGACTTGCCAGAATTGACCCTGATCTGGTTGCGGCTGCCAATATTATTTTGGTTGAAACTCCCAGATCTCAGAAGCTTACTAAGACGGTTGAAGATAGGGGCTTACTCAGCCGTAGCTTGTTACCTATTCCTGACGCTAGTGGCAATATCGCCTGGTATCTGGATGGTGGCATTCTATTTAACCGCGATACTCGCATAGTCGATCATATTCGTGATCTGGTTTATGACAAAGGTACCTTGCCTGAGCGCTCTATAGGCACAGTGACCATCTTCCTCGATAATATTCGAATCAGTACCAATGTCCCCTTACATTTCTTTCCTAAGGATGGCGAAACCGAGGGACGCGCTTTGGGCAGCCTGGTATCGGAAGAGGTGAAACAGCAAGTATTGTCCCAGGGCCTGCTCTGGGTCGACCGAGCCTTCGTGTTTAATGATTGGTTTATCTCGGCATATTCACCATTGGTAGATATTCAGGGTAACCGCATCGGCATGATTTATACCGGTTTCTCAGAATCGCCGTTTATTCATAATTATCTGCTGAATATCATAGAGTTGGGGACTATCTTAATGTTGGTTCTCTTGGTGTCTGGACTCTTAGTCTATCGCGGCGCTTACAGCTTGCTGCAGCCGATAGAGCGAATTCACCATGTGGTTAAAGCGGTCCAGTCCGGGCGTAATTTACGCATCGGCTCTTTGGGCTTAGAGCGGGATAATGAACTCTCTAACTTAGCCGAACAGTTTGATCGTATGTTAGACCTGCTGCAGCGTAGAAATTCGCAGATCCAGGCGGCATCAGAGCTATTAGAGGATAAAGTCGAGGAGCGTACCCGTAGCTTGCAAGAGAAGACCGAAGAGCTGCAGAACAACGTGGCACTATTAAACGAGACTCGACAGCAGCTGGTTACTAACGAAAAATTGACTGCCTTAGGCGAACTGACCGCCGGGATAGCACACGAGATTAACAATCCGACAGCGGTGATCTTAGGCAATATGGAGCTGCTTAAGTCTGAACTCGGTGATAATGCAGACATAGTCGAGGAAGAGATAGATCTGGTTATTCAGCAGGTCGGACGTATTAGTACCATTATTCATAGTCTATTACAGTACAGTCGCCCCGGAGAGTTCAATGCGCCGCTGGAGATGCATCAACTGACCCCTATCATCGAAGAGATGTTGGTGTTGGTGAGGCATTCGATTCAGGAGCAGGAAGTTATCTTGAACCAAGAACTCAATGCCAGTTATCCCATTGAGGTGAACCGGCCTCAGCTGCTACAAGTTTTGATTAATCTGGTGGTTAATGCAGCCCATGCTATGGATGAGCAGGGACGGATCTGGATCAGGACCTATGATTGGGTTTATATGGATGAACCTATCGGCGTCAAGATAGAGATTGAAGATGAAGGCAAGGGGATACCTCAGGAGCAACTGAGCCGAATTTTCGATCCCTTCTATACCACTCGAAAGGACGGTACAGGTTTAGGCTTATCTCTAAGCTACGGCATCATCAAACGTATTGGCGGCACTATCGAGGTGAGTTCTACAGTGGGCAAGGGTACCTTGTTCACCATAGGTTTATATCATAAGGCTAAAGAGGAGCGGACAGATACGCCATATGAAGGGCTACACTTCAATGGCACGTAATTGTCCTCAGGTTATAGGACAAATCATAGAAAAGGTTGGAAGCTGCTAGCGTGTGAAGAGCAAGTTGGAGTGTAGAGGCTAGCGCGTAACAGGCAAAAAAAAGCCTGGAAAATATAATCCAGGCTATAAAGAGTGTGTGAGCAATGTCGTGCTTGAAAACTCAACTTCATTATGACCTATGACATAAAACATAGGCTGAATCACATAAGTAAGTATGAGTCCTTGGAACGCATGCAAATAATAATCATTATCATTTGGTTGTGCAAGTGTTTTGTTGGTATTTTATATTAATAAGGCTTGAGTTAACGTTTACCACATTTAAAATCAATTGCTTACCTTGTATCTTGTTGATTGGAATTTACAAACAATTGTTTTGTCGTTTTATCAATTTGAATCTTCTACAAGCAGGACATAGGCTGATATTGGCCTTTCCTTCCTCTTGATACTCATTAACTGATAATGCATGGCTATTGGTTATGTTGATAGGACTGTTGCCGCTTGGTAGGAACATACTCACTCGTTGCCTTGCCTCTGAAGCGCTAAACTCTCGCTGAGTGACCACATCTTTATACGAATCGGTAATTGGCTTCAGTCAAAAATTTTAGGCAAAAAAATACCGGGATAAAAATATCCCGGCTATAAGAGTGTGTGAGCAATGTCGTGCTATGCGAAACCCGCTTAACTTTCCTATTGAGTTAACTCTTTAACAAAAGTTAATTAAATAGTGAGCTAATTAAAACAGAGATGAAGTGTTTACCTTAGCTTGTAGAGTGAGTTCTTGGAACGCACGTAAATAGTAATCATTATCATTATCGTTGGCAAGTTTTATTTGTGTGATTTTGGGTTTATTTTGTTGTTAGTTTGCTGCAGGGTGAAAATCAGGCAAAAAAATACCGGGATAAAAGATATCCCGGCTATAAGAGTGTGTGAGCAATGTCGTGCTATGCAAAACTCGCTTAACTTTTCTATTTAGTTAACTTTTGATAAAAGTTAACTAAATAGTGAGCCAATTAAAACAGAGATGAAGTGTTTACCTTAGCCTTGTAGAGTGAGTTCTTGGAACGCATGCAAATGGTAATCATTATCATTAAGTTTGGCAAGGTGTTTTATTGTAAAGATTTGGATAGTGGGCATGTTATTGATTTAGATGTTACATAAGCTTTTGTAAATAAAGATTATTAAGTGAAATGTTATTGCTGTTTTTATATCAATTAATTATTGATAATCACTTTAGGGGGAGGGCGACATCTCATGGATAAAATTGAGTGCCGCCATTTTAATGCATTGAAGCAGACATGGTCAGTGAATGCTATCTGTTCGACATTTGTCTTATATTGACGATTCTTTGTTCTAAAACCTTTAATAAAATGCCGTATGCAGGTAGGAACAGGCATAAGCTCACGATAAGTTTGAAGCCATAATCGACACTGGCAATCTCAGGCCAGTGCTCTGCCATAAAGCTATCGCTGGAGGCGTAAAAAGCGATGCCAAAGAAGACGATAGTATCGATCAGGTTACCGACTAATGTTGAAGCGGCTGGGGCTACCCACCAGGACTTAGTATCCCTTAATTTAGCAAAAACGGTGATATCCATTAATTGGCCAACAAGATAGGCCGCAAAACTCGCAAATGCGATCCTAAATACAAAGCTATTAAATTCTGCCAGTGAGCCAATACCTTGAAAATTAGCCTGGTGAAACAGGACACCCATTAAATAAGAGATCACTAAAGCGGGAAGCATGGCCTTAAAAATTATTTTTCTCGCATTACTTTGGCCGAAAATTCTTACGGTCAGATCTGTAGCAAGATAAACGAATGGGAAGCTGAATGCTCCCCAGGTTGTATGTAAGCCAAATATTTGAAACGGCATCTGAACTAAATAGTTACTGGCGCATATGATCAATATGTGGAAGCCGACGAGCAGAAGCAGTGCACGACGAATTTGTGTTGTCGATAAGGATAACATTTTGTGACCTTTTTATAGACTAAGCTTTGATACGGGGTGAGGGAACCCGCTGGTTATGGTTAACACTGAATTAAGTGGCTAATGGAATAGGCGTCTTAGTGAGTGTTTTTTGATTATTTTGCCCCGGTAGGGGCGGCACAGTATATAGGTGTAGAGGGTACTGGCAAGTAAAAATCCAGCTTAGTGATCAAATAGTAACTTTAGCATCTAAACTTAAGCTAGGTTTCTCGGGGCTAAGGCAATGCAGCAGCTAATTTGCAGATTGATTTTGATTGTACTCAGCGCAATACCCATCAGTGGTCTAACTGAACCTGCCCGCATACATATCGTTACCGAAAATTGGGTTGGATATACTAATCATGATGGCAGTGGTTATTACTTCGATATTTTAAGACGAATTTTTCCCGCTGAAGACTGGCTGCTGGAAATAGACATGGTGCCTTTTTCTCGGGTCAGGTATTTACTACATCATCATAAAGCGGATATGGCGCTTGGCTTCTATCCCGATGATAAAGCCAACTCAATATACAGTGATATTCCTATTGAAGTCGATACCGTAGATGTGGCGGTAACGCCGGAGTTAGCAGCATTGTGGCAGGGCATAGGCAGCTTAGCTCAAAAGAAGGTGCAGGCACTGTTAGATTATCGCTTCGATGAATTGATCCCCGTTGCTATGTACTATGAAGAGAGTGTTAACTTGTTGGATCTGCTTAACCGGGTAAATCAAGGGAAAATCGATGCGGTTCTCGACTATAAGCCCGCCATGCTCACTAAAGTGGCTGAGTTGAATCAACCAAGGCAGTTTGTCATTATAGAGGATGTATTTCGGCTGGAGGTCTATTTTGTATTTAGCAAGACGGACAAGGGGGAGCTGCTAAAAACTCACTTCGATAAAGAGCTAACAAAATTGATAGCCAGTGGCGAGCTTGAACAGCTGTTTCGTCATTATGTAGGTGAGAATGCCGAACGCCTCTCAGCTAAGTGACACAAACCAATAAACCCGCTAAATCACCCACCTAAGCATTTAGAGTTCCGTTAATATCGAGAGTATTGTGGTGAGCTTATTTTCCAGCTCTAGCCACTCATCATCAGCCTCGGAGCCGGATACTATGCCTGCACCGGCGAACAAATTTATCCGCCCAGGTTCAATCAGCGCGCTGCGAATAGCGACGGCAAATTCACTTTCATATTTATTAAAATATCCACAAGCACCAGCATACCAACCTCTGCTATATCCTTCTCGTTGACGAATAAAATTCATTGCCGGTTCTCTGGGGAGTCCTCCTACGGCTGGAGTTGGATGCAGGGCAAGTAATAGCTGAAAATCATCTACGCCAGGTTTTAACTCGGCGCGAATAGAGCGGTGTAGGTGCTGAATATGACTTAATTTAAACACCTTAGGTGTCTCTTCTGCGCCGACATAGTTACTTAAGGGAGTGAGAACATCGACGATATGCTGTCTTACTAACTGATTTTCATGGCTATTTTTGCTATCTTCCATTAGCTGTTTTGCGAGTAAGGCATCTTCTTCTTGATTTAGCCCCCGTGTCGTCGTGCCAGCTAATGCCTCGGTAAATAGCTCCCTCTGACGGCGGCGAAATAGTCGCTCCGGCGTACAGGAGATAAAGGTACGATCCGGGCTAAACTGAAAGCCAAATTGAAAACTATTTGGGTTACGACCTTGCCAGCAGGCAAGCAACATCCAAGGATTTATCTCTTCATTGACTTCTAGTTGAGTCAGGCGAGATAACACTACCTTGGGGGTCTCTTTGATAAATTTAGGGTGAGTGACCCGATTAACTAATTCTGTCCAATGATAGTGATCCGGCCTGTCACTACGACCTAGCAAACTGACTTTATTTGGCGGTGGTAGTGGTCTAGGGGCGGTTAAGTTAGCTAAGCTCTCGATGGCATTTCGGCGCTCAGATTCGGTATCCTGGTTTTCACAATTTAAATTAACCAGTAGCTTATATTCAGTACCACTGCGTCTTAACTCTATTCTGGGTAAAACAAATCTGGCCCTGCCAAATTCTGGCCAGGACTCAGTCGTTCTGTCGAACGCGACACCGCCGTAATAGCGAATGTCTTGATTATTGGTTAGTGTGCGTTGTTCCTGGTACGCCATGGCGAGCTGGTTATCGTCTACAGCCTCGTCATAGAAGAAGTCTTTGCAGCTACCAATAGCGGAGACCTCTTCTTCGGTATCTCTGCCTTTCCAATAGATCCTTGGATAAATTGGTTGAGCTGATAACCAGGCTATAACGGGTAAGGCTTTGATACTGACAGACAGTTGAATGATGGGATCGCTAGGGGACTGGAAATTAAATTGTTTCAGCTTATCGGTAAGAGACGAAATAGCCTGTGACAGCAATAGGGCAGCCAATAAAAACTCCAAACAGATCAGAATAGTGAACGCTCATGTAGCGACATGAACTCAGCTATTAAGACTCATAAAAACAATTGGTAATAAGAATCTTTACCACAAAGTAAAGGGCGAGCCGAAAAGTGTCAAGCTGTAGGCCTTTAAGCTGTGAACTTGGGCTTTAATTCGACAGTATTCAGCCCTTATGATGAAGATGCTTAACTCGATGGTATTTTATGGAACCAGCTAATATTACAGACTAACATGTATGGGGTTGCAACTTGTTTCTTAGGTTTATCTCTATGGGTACTTGAAATCAACTGGTTACTTAATTAGTTGGTATGATCGTAGTATGTTTTTAAATCGAGCGGTTCTGTTATTGATATTTTAAAGTGGTGATTTAAGCTTTCTAGGAATAGAATGCCCCCTCTCGCCAAGTTAAAAACAAAATGTCGATAAGGCATCTGGCGTACTAGAATACTTATATGAAGATGTATCAAGGTAAAGAGTCTAATTTTTAATAACAAACTCTAGGCCAGAAGGTCATTTGGGGGGATGTGAGCACATGGTCGGTTCGGCGGATTCTAAAGCATTAGTTAAATTTCCTGTGTCTAAATTGGACATAGGTATGTTTGTGTCGGCCATAGACCAGAAAGGTCAGGTAGCCATAGCCAATGCTGGACAGATCCGTAATCAAAATTCGATTATTAAGCTGAAGAAGAGTGGCATCGAATATGTGTGGATTGATGTTGAACGTTCGGCCGATAGCTGTGGACTCAAACGCGCCATTTCGCCTAAACCTGTAGTCAAGAAAATCAAGCCAAGTAGAGATAAGTCTCAGCTACATGCTAAGAAATTGATCCTTGAGGCGAAAGTTCTGCTCAAGAAGGTATTGTCAGAGGTCTTCGAGGGCAAAGCCATCGAGGTCGCGCCATTTGAAGCACTAGCCGATAATATGATCGAATCTGCATTGCTCGACGATGATGCTCTCAAGTGTGTATCGGCCCTGAGAACGAAAGACGCCTATCTGTTAGAGCACTCGATCAACGTCGCATTTCTGCTGGTAACCTTCGGTAAATACCTCAAGATGGATAAAGAGATCCTCAGGCAGATGGCCGTGGGTGGGATCTTACATGATATCGGTAAAATTAAGGTCGATAATAAGGTGCTTCATAAGCCGGGGAAATTAACCCCTCAAGAGTTTGAGCATATGAAGCTACATCAGGTTTTTGCCATAGAGATTATGGCCGAGACCAAGGGATTATCGGACCTCAGTAAAGATATTTGTCTGATGCATCATGAGAAGCTGGATGGTAATGGTTATCCTCGAGGTCTTAAGGGAGATGAAATCCCCCTACATGGGCGCATGAGCTGTATCGTAGATATATTCGATGCCCTCACAGCAACACGTTGTTATAAGGAGGCCATGAGCCCGGCTGCGGCCTTCAAGATCCTCCTCAGCCTGACACCGTTTCATCTGGATGAAAAATTAGTTTACGATTTTATCCGCTGTGTGGGGGTATATCCAGTGGGCTCTTTGGTGGAATTATCGGACGGTCGAATAGGCATAGTCTGGGAAGCAAAGGACAGGGATGCGCTACACCCCGTACTCAAATGCTTCTATTCCATCAAACTTAAACGCTATACCAGTGTGACAATGGTCGATCTACTTAAGTCTGATTTGCATATCGAACGTGGTGTTTCCCCAAGCAGCTTGAATGTCGATCCCGCTCCATTTTACTAGTCTCAGAGCCCTCTTTTAAATTAGGCTCTTTTTGATCTGCCTATTACATCACAGGTATAATCCGGTATTCACTATCTGCTGAGCACAACATGAAACGTATTTTACCTGCAATCGTTATTTTACTCTCTCTGGCCTTACTGGTCCCAGGTGTGACACTGCCCATTCTAAGCATCAGTGGAAGTATAGAGAAATCTGAGCTGGCTCAGGCGGGGATCACCCATCTGGCCGATGGTAGTGGTAGCGCTAGAGATATGCTAACTATGATGTCGAGCATGTTAGGGCTAGACACGATCCAAGGTGAGGTCGAGGTTTTTCAGAAAACGCGCAGCATCTGGGGGACTGTCGAGGAGCTGTATCAATCCGGGAATATCTTGGTGGCTCTATTGGTAGGGGTATTCAGTGTCGTTATTCCAGCATTGAAACTTATCTTGATGTTGATACAGCAAACTCCTATTGCACCTAAGGCTAAATTCAGACTCGGTCAGTTTACAGGCATCATAGCAAAATGGTCGATGGCCGATGTGTTCGTGGTGGCACTTATGGTGAGCTACATGGCGGGGAATGCCTCCGCGGGAATGGGAGAGCTGTTAAAAACCACAGCGAGCTTCGATGTGGGTTTCTACTACTTCTCTGCTTATTGTGTGTTTTCTATTCTCAGCGGTTATCTAATGCGCCGTACAAGTGAAGCCGTTAACACCACTGATGAGTCAGGGATGGGGGCGAGAGCTTAGGTAATGCTGCCTTAGTCTTGATGCGACTTGATCAAAGACTCTATCTCATCTTCGATGAGGGGCAAGATTTTCTTGAGGGTATCGAGTTGTGATTGAATCAGCTTTCTCGCTGAATCCTTATCTTCTTGTTTTGCTGTCATCTCTATGGTCTCACAGTGCACACCTATGCAGGTGACTCCCACCATCTTAGCGGAAGACTTGAGCTTGTGGGCTAGCTCGCCTATTGCCGAAACTCCAAATTCACGCTCTTTTGCCATGGTTTTTATTTGTGGCAGGCTAATCTCCAGAAAATCGATCAATGAGGCGGTATAGTCTTGCATATCATCGGCAAAAATAGTCCTGATCACCTCTGGATCTAAATAGCTTGACCCTGGCCTAGGTGTTTTTCTCTGAGTCGCTGGCTTTTTAGAATTAGCTAGCCACTTTTGTAACATCTTGCTGAGCTTTATCAGCTCTACAGGCTTGGAGAGATAATCATCCATGCCTGCGGCAATGCACTTCTCCGATTCGCCCACTAAGGCGTTGGCAGTGATGGCGATAATTGGAACAGATGTTCCTGACTTGGCTTGGATGTCTCTAAGGACTCCGGCTAATTCATAGCCGTCTCTTTTGGGCATATGGCAATCGGTCAGTACCATGGCAAATTGATAATCAGCATAGAGCTCTTCGGCATGAATGCCGTCGTCGGCTATGATACAAGAGTAACCTAGTTTGTTGAGCTGACGTTTAATCACCTCCTGATTGGTTTGGTTGTCCTCCGCGACTAAGATTAACCGTCCTGCGTCCTCGGCTTCCTCGAGGGGCAGATGAGTCCTCTCGAGTTTATGACTCTCGTGGGCGACCATTTCTAAGGGACTCTCTCTGCCCAAGACGACATGAAACCCATAGAAAAGGGTACTCATCTTGAGAGGTGAAGCAGCGATCGCGAAGGAGTGCTCATTGAATATTCCTTCGCCTCTGGAGGATTGATTTAAAACCAGAAAACGTATGCTACTTCTTAATTTATCATTTAGATGTTGCATCAGTTGGGCTTCACAATACTCAAAGTCATCTGTGATCATCACAGTTTGCATCGAGGGTGAATGGTTATCACGGATAAAGTCAGTTATTTTCGTGTAAGGGACTGAAATGATATTGATTTTCTTAGCGGTAAAATATTCCTCGATACACTGGGATAACCAGCTCGATTTGATATCCTGAATGACTAAGATGTCTCGATAGTTTTCAAGTGGTAATGCCTGTTCATCTTTATAGGGGAATGACATAAATACATTGAAGCTTGAACCTTCATCTGGTGTGCTAGTGACTGTTATTTCCCCTCCCATTAATGTGATCAGATTATGACAGATGGCGAGCCCGAGTCCGGTTCCGCCAAAGCGGCGGGTGGTTGAAGATTCTGCTTGGGTGAAAGGTTGAAATAATCCTTCAAGATTTTCTGGGTTAATGCCTATGCCATTGTCTGTCACCTCTATGTTGAAAGAGACAGAGTCAAGGGTCAGTTCATGTTTCTTAAGAGACACTCTAACCAGGCCATTGTCATCTTGGTTAGAAGAGAACTTCACCGCATTACCCAGAAGGTTAAATAATATTTGTCTTATCCTAACCGGGTCACCAATAATGTGTTGGGGGATACTAGGGTCGGTATAGAGTTCCAGGCTGACCATTTTTTCATCGGCACTCGGTGTGATGGTATCGACGACGCTTTCGAGCAGACCTGCAATCGAAAAATTAATGTTTTCCAGCTCTAATTTGCCAGCTTCAATTTTAGAAAAGTCGAGTATATCGTTAATAATATTGAGCAGTGAGAAGGCTGAATCACGAATTGTGTTGGTCATATTGCGTTGGTCACGATTCATATTTGATGTCAGCAGTAGATCTATCATGCCTATGATACCGTTCATGGGAGTACGGATTTCATGTGACATAGTCGCCAGGAAGCTGGCCTTCGCCTTAGACGCTTCCTCTGCATTATCTTTGGCGCTAACCAGCTCCAGTTCGGCTCGATTTCTTTCAATTATATTGATTTTGAATATATCTATCGCCTTTGCCATGTAGCCGACTTCATCATTGCGTTCCAGATATATGACTTCTACCTCGGTATCGCCATCGGCCAGCTGTTTCATTGTGCCACTCAGCTTAGTGATGGGCTGGGTGATACTACGATATGAAAAATAGATGATACTGGCACACAGTAACAGTACCAAGATCAGGGAGGTAATGAGCAGGTATTGATTCGCTGCGGTGATCTCTCTCAATCCCAGCAGCTCACTATTGGCAGCTTCAGTTGCATCGAGAGAAACTTCATCGAGTAGCCGTTCCAAGCGGGCAAATATTTGGTGTTCCAGATCATCGATGGCCGTGATAGCTAAGGTCTTATTGGAAGAGTTGTAGCGTTGAAAGACCTCGAAGCCACCATCTCTGAGCACCTTATACAGGGCTTCAACTTCCTTTAACTGAGAGATCTCTTCTGGTTTCATCTCCAGAGGCTTCAATCTGGTCAGGTATTCTTCGAAGTTTTGTGCATTCTCGACGAAAGACTCTTTAGCTTGGTACGTGCCGGTGACATATTCGCTAAGGTCGGCCACCATGTCCCCGGCTTCATCGACCAGCTCCAGATAGTAACGAACACCAGGTAAATCATCGTATATCACCTCATCGAGTTCTGGTTGTGAACCAACATCTTTTATTTCGCTCTCCTTTAGGCTATCTAACAGTAATTCTAGCTTGTGTCCCGTGACTGCGTTAAGGCCCTTAACCCTCTGCCTAGCCCATTCTTCATTATTTGGATTGTATCGGTTGAATACCTTAACCCTTGCTGTGGTGTGAAAAATTTCGAAGAGATCTTCAATTTCATCTATACGTTTGTCGTGGATGGTCTGTGCCTGCTTCAGATTTGTCAGATAAAGCGTAAATTCCTCCTGGTTGCGATCGAAATCATTTCTTTCATCTACTTCACCCAGAGCATATTCGAGAATGTTGGCATTCATATCACCAATCTCGTCTAGCATGTTAATTGCGGCTATGGCCTTGGGGATCTCATGGGTGCTCACATCTGTGGTGCCTTCCTTTACTCGGGTATTTATTAGAAAGTTGGAAGCCGATAGGAGGAGTACCAAGAGGCTGATGCTCACCATAGATAAGATGACTTTACTGCCGATAGAGTTAAGAGAGAGCCATTGATATAAATCCCGAAAAGACATATCTGATAAATCCGCAGCAGTGACTAGACACTCTCAAGTGTAGAACAGGGGATCAGGCTTTGAAGGCTGAACTCGATGCTGGGCTTTTTATATTCAGCAATTTAGGGGGAAAGCAGAGGTGGAGCGTATCGGGCATTTGACTGAATATCACTGGAATGATGATGCCAGTGATGACCCTTATGTGGTTAAGATCTCGCTATTTTCAATTCAGCCTTAGCCGATCTAGCTATTTGTTAGTAAAAACGGGTATTTGGGATTAAATCGCAATTTGATAAATAATAACCACTTCAGATAGATCTGCTTCGCATTTCTATTTATGCCACTTTGTGGCGTTATTTGGGCTATATCCAGAGTCGTTGAGCTCCAGCCCTATTCAAAGTCTGCCGGAGGTTAGAGTATGAAACAGTGGTTAATTATCTTATGTTGTGCAGTCTTCGTTCTCGCCTCAATGCTAACCAGTGGCCTAATCAGAGCCTTAATCGATCTTGCCGCCTTCGCGTGCTTGTTATGGATCGTACTCGGATATAAATCCAGTGAAGCAGTCTAAGCTTGTCGGTGGGAAATAAAATTAGGGTTGAAAGAAACTAGGTCCTTCTTTTAAACATACAAAATATACAGCAGCGAACCTGTGCCGATCGACAGCCAGAGTGTCACCCCGAGTATCAAAGGTTTAGCCCCAGCGGCTCGCATCTTACCCACAGTGATCCCCGCCCCTATCAAGAACAGACACAGAACCAATAATCGCTTGGATAGCTCGAAAATGGCCTGATAGGCGGTTTGCCCCTGGGGAAACCAGTGGGCGATAGCGATGGCTAAGCAGTAGAAGCCGATAAAATAGGGGATGGCTATCTTTTTCTTGTCACCGCCAAACAGCAGGGCGCTGATCAGTGCGATAGGGATGATCCATAATGCACGCGCTAGCTTGATGGTGGTTGCTGTTGTGAGGGCTTCTTCGCCATAGGCCGAGGCCGCTCCTACAACGGAGGATGTATCGTGTATTGCTATTGCACTCCATACACCAAAGTCATATTGGCTCATGGCAAACAGGTGACCCAGGGCGGGAAACAGGAATAGGGCGACCGAGTTAAGAATAAATACCGTGGCTAAGGCAATAGCCGATTGCTCGCTCTTAGCGTTGATGGCAGGTGACACCGCTGCGATGGCACTGCCGCCACAGATAGCCGTGCCAGCCGATATCAAGTGTCCCGTCTTAGCATCGAATCCCAGTGCCTTAGTCAATAAGTAGCCTAAGACTAAGGTGAAAACTATCGAGCCTAAGATCAACGGCAGATTGTCTAAGGTGGCAGATATTGCGGTCTGCAGATGAATACCGAATCCTAAGCCTATGATCGAATATGACAGTAAACGCTTAGTCAGTGAGGCTATATCTAGGTTGGCAGGTACTAAGCCAAGACTCGCTAAGGTAAAGCCGAGTATTAAGGCGATAGGCGAGGAGATGACGGGGAGCAGGCATAGGCATGTGATTAAGAAAAAAGGCAGATACTCTTTAATTAAAGGGTATTTTTGCTTCAATGTTTGTTTGTCGGCTGCCATAGGATCGAGTTGAAGTAAAACGGCTAATGATTATAGCCAGAGAGCTAGTGTCAATAAATTCAATTAATTTTAGCTATAGATTCAATAAAATTGAATAAATATAAAAAGGAGTTTGGCTTATTGCCTCCATCGTCATCTTAAAAACAGCCACAAAAAAGCCCGCTGCTATGGAGCTCTATTGGTATTAGACAGCAGTTGGGTTGATAACTATTTTTATTAAGCATTATCTTATTGTATCGTTCCGATTATTTAAATTTTTAACTTTGTTAAAACACCTGAGCACGCTACTACAATCCCTATTGAAACAATGTATTAGTCAAACTTATGGGTCGCTATGGCTTTAAGCTCATTTCGGATCCATTGGTGAATAGGGCAGTGGTGGTGAATTTTGTGCCAAAATTGTTCAACCAGAAAATCCGGCGTCTTAAAAGGTAAATCTGTTACGTAAAAATCGTCTCTTGGTTTTAAGTGATTGACCATTCTACGAGGCATGGTGGCGATAAGGTTGCTATTTTTCACCACGTCGGGAATAAGAGAGAAGTGAGGAATCGCAGACACGACGTCTCTTTCATATCCCCGTGTTTTTAGCTCTATATCAATATCGGTCGTGGTTAATCCATTCCCAGATACAATCACATGGCTGCTTTGGATGTAGCTTTCTAATGTTAATCCCGTACTCGAAGAGTCCACCTCTTTAACTAATGGGTTGTTTGCGCACATGATCACGGCATAATTATCGTTAAACAAACGTTGCTTAAAGACATTAGTTGGGCTTGCGTCTGTGGAGTACAAAAGTAACTGAGTGACCTGTTCTAGATATTTTCCTAACTCTATAAATGGATTGTGTTGGATAATTTGTATCTTTAATTTTGGAGCTTTTTTATGTACCACAGACAACAATTTGGGTAACAACATCATCATCTCGAAATCCAGCGCACTAATAGTAAACACGCCGGAATATTCTGAAGGGTCAAACTCATCAGCTTGCAACATTTGCCTTACCACACTCAGCATTTGAGTGATTTGTTCACTTAACCTCTGTGCCTTAGGTGTTAATTGATAACCAAAACTGGTTTTGACTAATAATGGGTCTTGAAATTGCTCTCTCAGCCTTGCTAGTGCTCGGCTCACCGCTGGCTGGCTCATATTAAGCGCCTTTGCTGCGTGACTGATGTGTTTATGAACAAATAGTTGTTCGAGCACCGTAAGCAAATTCAGATCAACAGAGCGAAGATTAATGTCTGGTGTGACCATAGTTATTAATTCCATTTTCTTGCGTTTTAGTTATAAACGTTATAACAATCTTGCATTGTCTTAATTATTTGTCCTCCTTTATTGTTTATTCAAACAAACTAGGAGAACACCATGAAACCATTTTTGACACTTGCTCCACTGGCGCTTGCACTGTTGACGGCGAACGTTCATGCATCGTATTACACTCAAAACACGGAGCAGCAACGAATTTATTTTCCTGATGAAGTGAGACCCTTGGTCGAAGATTTTGTTGCACCTTCGTCCACAAAATCATTGGAACCTGGGCAGAAAATCGATCACTTATTCGATCGTCAGTTTAACGGCACAGAAGCGACCATCCAAAAATTGGGTGACCAAACGTACTGGATTGGCGTTAATTATTACAGTGCGACGGTTATTATCAATGAAGCTGGCGTGTTAGTTATTGACCCACTAGGGGATCATCGCATTGATCCTTTAATTGAGGCTATTAAATCGCTGACCGATAAGCCGATCACAGCCATTATGTATTCTCATTACCACCTTGATCATGTTGGAGGCGGTAATCAGCTAAAAGAAGCCATAGAAAGAGAGTACCCAGGCGTTGGACCATTGCGGATTATCTCTGGTAAACAAGTGGCAAAAAAAATTAATGAGCATTCCGTGGTTAACGAGCAAGGCATTAGGGAACCCAAAGTCCCTGCACCGAATGAAGTGTACGACTTAACCCGTCCACAGAGGGTTAAATTTGGTTCAAGATATATTCATTTGATTGCACCAATTGGCTCAGGGCACACACCAGACAATACACTAATTATGATCCCAGAAGATCGTGTTGTGCATTTTGCCGATATGATCAATCCAGACCAATTGCCATTCTATAATTTCGCTGGTGCGGAGAATTTTCATGGATATGAAAAAGATCTAAGTTCCCTTCTTGGGAAGCGCTTAAGCTCGCACTGGGATTTCATTAATGGTGGTCATGGTAATATTGGGTCCAAACAAGATGTTAAAGCTTTGCTTACCTATATCGAGGATTTACGTACGGAAGTGGGTAAGCAGCTTGAAATCGCACCTTATACTCCGTTGGAATCTGATGGTAATCACTTTATCTGGGCAAAACGTTGGCAAGATGAGATCACATCAAAAGTTCAAGATGCACTAGAACCCAAATATGGTGACAAGTACGGCTTTAGCTCAGGCGTAGTTGAAACTCACGCGGCTATGGTACTGTCCGATATGATCGATCATTAATTCTTTTACACTGAATAAAGGCCGCAATGCGGCCTTTATTCAGGTAAACACTATTGCGTTCATCCAGTTTACTTTTCTTTTGACTTACTTGAAAACTCCGCCAGTTTTAACAGCACTCAAGCCTTCTCTTTTTAATGTAAGTAAAGGTAGTTGATCCCTCTTGATTCTAATGGAGGGTTATAGGGGGTGGTTGTTTCACTTACCATTAGGTATGAAATAAACTAATATCACTGTTGATATTAATCGTGCCATATACTTAAATATAGCTAGTAACTTACATTCAAGTGTACCTTAGGTATTAACTAAATCAGAATGGCACTATTAATTTGGCTTTGTTAAGTATAATTTAATGTAAATGTTACGCGTTAAATCATCTTGTAAATGTGGATTTTATTTTGGTGGGACTAATATAATAGTCCCACCAAAATGACGAGTAAATATCGCGGTTTTATTTAACGGGTAATATACCGTGTTTTTATGCTAACCTCTAAATCCTTTGGTGCATAAACGACAAACGGTTTGCTGCTGTCATAAATATAAACTTTATCACTCTCTATTGTTAAGAACTCTTTACGAACAGATTCTGCCGGACATGCCATTAATGTATGTGATATCGAATAACTAGCTAGTTTATAAAATGGGTAATCAAAACCTGTTTCTATTTTCTCAACATTGCCCTCTAATCCATAGGCATTACAGTCCACTTGATGGTGCTTACCAATGACAATCTCAACTAAGTTATTGTTTTCTTCCGTTAGAGGGTCAAGTATAAATTCGTGACGAGCTAATTCATCAACATTTGCAGCATTGCCTTCTGTTTCTGGCACTATGGGATTAGACATAGGTAATTGCACACACATATTGTGTATTGGCTTGGGCTGAGGTTTTAACGTTAACAAGAAATCATTAAACAGCATATCAATGGGATCTGAAGATGGCTTTTCTTCAATAAATTCTTCTTCAATAAACGGTTCAAGGTTATTTTTTACTATATACATTGCTCTAATTCTTACGCCTGATCCATAAGCTCTTACGCTAGTCCTTCTTGGTTCACCATTATAATTAGCTAAAAAATCAGGAGACTTGTATTTCCTATATCGACTTTTATCTCCAAAGCCAAGAGCCACCACATCAAGTAGGCTGGCACGATCATAGAGATTGGCCTTCCTAAATTCATCTGGAAGTTTATTCATATGTTCGGCAGTGGGGACATGATAATTGGAGCCTAGAGCCTGGCAATCCCGCTGTACCATTGCCAAGTCGGTATGATTACTGCCTAAATCAACCCAATGATGATTAATAAAACTATCTGAATTATCTTGAGCGAAAGCAGACCCTGAAGCAGCAATAAGAGCTGCCATAATTATACTAGTTTTCATTTATGATTTATCCTGAGTATAAATTCGACTTTATACTGGTCGGTTAATATGGAAATAATGTAACTCACTAATTATGGTTACATATTTATTGTACCGATCGATAACATACTAGACAATTGTAATGGTTTGTTATTACATCTGTATTTTTGCGGGTTACATTTTAAAATTATATGAAGCAGAATAATACATTTTCCGTTGTAACCCTTGATGTGGTTAGGCTGTCAATTAACGGTGTGTTCATAACCGGAAGAATTAACCTCGTGGGATTTAACTTATTAACGCGTAGGGGTTTACAAATGATTTACTCAATGTTTGTTGGTTTATTGTAGGGATGCACGAGGCTGTTTCATTTGACTCTTAATTTGGCTACAAATTGTCATCAATCTAGTTTCAACTTATTTATTGAAATATGGTTTATAACATGCCCTGTACTGTTTATCGGTCTTCATTCCTATTTTTAAATTTAAATATATTAATCTGAAATTATTTTTTAGGCGGGGAAAATAATAGATCATATTATGAAATGATGATGATTTTCACTTAAGGGGAAGTTTAGCTTATTGACTCCATCGTCATCTAGAAAATAACCACAAAAAAGCCCGACGCTTTGTATACCTATCGGTATTAGATAGCAGTCGGGCTGATAACTATTTATTGAGCTTTATTTCATGGTAACGAATTCTTCCGCACCCGTTGGGTGGATAGCCACTACTGCATCGAAGTCTTTCTTGGTCGCGCCCATCTTCATGGCTACGCCGAAACCCTGTAGGATCTCATCCATGCCATAGCCTAGGCCATGTATACCGACAACGGTCTCGTTCGGGCCGGCACAGACCAACTTCATCTTACAGGCTTGACGATGAGCAGTGATTGCCGTGTACATGGAGGTGAAGCCAGAGACATAGACTGTGACATTGTCTTCGCCATACTCGGCAATGGCTTCAGGCTCGCTGAGCCCCATGGTACCAATCGCTGGGTGACTGAATACGACAGTCGGAATAAGCTTATAATCCATCTTGGCATCGGTCATGCCATTGAACAGACGTTCAGATAATAAACGGCCAGCCTTAACGGCAACCGGAGTGAGTTCGACGCCACCTTGGATGATATCACCGACACAGTAGATACCCGGGTTGGTGGTATTTTGCTGTTCGTCGACGATGACATAGCCTTTATCGTTAAGCTTCACTTGAGTGTTCTCAAGACCGATATTACCGGTAGAAGGCTTGCGGCCGATAGCCCAGATTAGGGTATCGACTTCATAGCTTTCACCATTTTCAAGCTTAAGGGTCAGGCTGCCATCGGCATTCTTCTCTACCGCTTGCGGTGTGCTGTGGATGTGCAGGCTAGGGCCATCTGTAGCCATAGACTCCATCAAGGCTTCACTTAGCATAGGGTCGAAGCTACGCAGTGGCGCGTGTTTACGCACGAATAGATGAGTCTCGCTACCTAAAGAATGCAGTACACCGGCTAGTTCGACGGCGATATAACCGGCGCCGATAACGGCAACACGTTTAGGCTGCTCTCTGAGCGCGAAGAAACCATCGGAATCGATACCGTGTTCGGCGCCGGGAATATTTGGGATTGTTGGTGAGCCACCCGTGGCGATAAGAATATTATCGGCAGTGTAGTGCTCGCCATCGACTTCTATGGTGCGCTGGTCGACGAAGCGGCCATAGCCACGGACTAAGGTGACCTTGTTGCTTGCCAGACCGCGGTCATAGGCGCCGTGGATGCGGTCGATATAGGCCTCACGGCTATCGACTAAGGTGCTCCAGTCAAACTTATTTACCGTGACATCGAAGCCATAATCTTTGGCGTAAAGATGCAGAGCTTCGGCGACTTGTGCGCCATACCACATCACTTTTTTGGGTACACAGCCCACATTGACACAGGTTCCGCCGAGGGCTTTAGCCTCGATAAGAAGTACTTTAGCGCCGCGCATAGCCGCACGATTCGCCGATGCAATACCACCACTACCTGCGCCAAGACAGATATAGTCAAAATGTTGGGCCATCTTTATCTCCAAAAAGTCTTTAAAAGGTTGCTCGAAAAAAGCATGCCTCATTGTAGAGGGAATTTATGTCTTGAACCAGTGCTCTATCTTCAGACCCGAAATACAGAGAAAAAATTGCAATCTTACCTGTAAGACAGAAATTGCAGTTAACGCCGATACTGGCAAGAGTCATGATCTTTCTGGTTTGGCCCCTCTGCACCACACTTCATGCACAGCCACTCCCTATGTCTTATTTTTAATTCATCTCGATGAAATCCATAGTTTGTTTGGTTTCCTGCGAAAGACAGGCTCTTCTCTAATTTATCCATGCGCTTGTCGAGCCAGCGGCAACCTGGATCGTTGGCGACATTGGTTCTACTGGCCAACTTCTGCTTTCTCGACAGGGTTTTGGCACTTTTTTTCTTAGCACGTTTAGTGGGTTTACTTTTTTTACTCTTGGTTTTTTTAGATGTGTGGATCTCTGGTGGGTGATACTCAAGGGCACTTCTCGTGGTGGGGATGGCAATCGGTTTCCCTTCACTGTCTAAGGCAACACCTATGCCCAGAGGAGGTGCATCGGCATTGGTGAGTAAGGTCCTGCCGTTAGCTTGGCAAGGAGAGTTAACGAACAAGATCAGCAATACCCATATAGGCTTGATTAACCAACGCTGACGCGCAACGAGTTTGTGGATATTGAAGAGTGACATTCCCTGTTCCTCTATTACTCTGTATTGCTAGCTTCGAGTCTATATGCTTGATGCTTCAAATATAGATTAGGCTAACGGCGTTCCCTGCCATTAGTGTAGATTTGGTGAGATGATTTCTCACCATCCATTTTTAACTATAAGTTAAGGGTAAATTTAGACGATAAAGAGAGGTTTAACCAAGTTTATCTCTACACAGTTTTGCTTAGCCATATTTAGGTTAGAAATTCCAAGTCAGATGAATGCCTGCATAGGTCTGATCCAGATTCGTCTCATTACCATCGGCTCTGGCCTCAAGTTTGATATCTTCCTGGGCTAAGGTGTGGCTGAAATGGCCCGATAGTGTGAGTCGGTCACTAATGAGGCATTCGGCTTCTACACCGAACTGAAAATGGTTAACCCCCTGATGTTCTTCGGTGACATATTGGAAGTCAAATGCCTGAGTAATGTAGGGAGTAACGGTAAGACCTTGGCTCAATGTCCAAGGGCTATGTATGCTTGCTTCGACGAAATAGCCGCCTGCCTCGGTTGAGTAGGTGTAGCTAAGGCTGGGGATTAACCAGGTTTTCGCCTGGTAAGTTAAGCTTGCGAACAACTCATTATCACTGCAGCGCTCATCACCATAAAATTCGAGCCTCTGGTAACCTAAATTGACCCCGACAGTGTCTGAAAGTGAGATATTATATTCCAGACCAAAGTTCCACTCGGTGTAGTCCTGGCTATCGGCGCGGCCGCCGGTTGCATACACATTGAGATCGCCGTGCTGAACGGCAACTGTGCCCCAAGTTATACCGCCTCCGTCGAGATTATTACGGCCTTCAGACACGTATTTAGAGTCCCAGCCTAAGTCTACAACTAACTGAGTTTCAACCTGTTTTTTTGCTGGAAACTTATTGATGCTATGAGAGTCATCTATGTTTGAAATATCATCTGCATGGGCGGAAAAAATGGCAATGACTAGGCTGGGTATAAGCGATAATTTAACAATCTTGTGCATAATTAAACTGATTTAGGCGAAGTGATGTCTATGGGATGATGATATTCCTTACTCTTTGAATGTAAATGAGAACGTGTTTCATTTGTGGGCTGGTTATCAATAGCTAAAGTGTAAATTATGAGTAAATCAATATTTTGAACCAGATCAATGTTCTCTATGGTTTCGTCTGCTAGGTAAGCATTTTATACCGGAATTTAGTGATTCTTCTTGAATATGACTCACTTCGCCCATATCTCATAGACAGACTCGTTAATTTGCTGAGGAATAAACATGAGCAACCCTTTGCTTACCAGCACCAAGTTACCCCTATTTTCGAAGATTAAACCTGAACATATTCAGGTAGCTGTAGAGCAAGGTATCGCTAACTGCCGCAGTAAAATTGATCAAGTGCTAGCCCAGTCGACTCCCTTTACCTGGGATAATTTAGTTGCCCCTCTAGAAGAGGTGGACGATGAGCTAGGCAAGATTTGGTCACCAGTTTCTCACATGAATTCTGTTGTCAGTAGTGAAGAGTGGCGCGAGGCCCATGATGCCTGTCTGCCTCTGCTGTCTGAGTACGGCACTTTCGTCGGTCAGCATCAACCACTCTATGAAGCCTACAAGTCATTGAGAGCGTCGAGTGAATTCGAACAGATGAGCCAGGCCAAGAAACAAGTTATCGAACATAGTCTGCGTGACTTTGAGTTGTCAGGTATCGGCCTCAGCGATGAAGACAAACTCAGATATGGTGAGCTGGTCAAGCGTATGTCTGAGCTGACTAGTCGCTTTTCGAATCAGCTACTCGATGCCACTCAGGCCTGGAGTAAACTGATCACTGATGAGGGCGACTTAGCCGGTCTTCCTGAGTCTGCGATTGCCGCAGCTAAAGCCATGGCAACAGCCAAGGAGCTAGAAGGCTGGCTATTTACCTTAGATATCCCATCCTATCTCCCTGTTATGACTTACAGTGATAACCGTGACCTACGTGAAGAGTGCTACCGCGCCTTTGTGACTCGTGCATCCGATCAGGGACCCTTCGCCGGTGAATATGATAACGGCCCCTTGATGGATGAGATTGTCGCTCTGCGCCACGAGCTAGCCCAGTTGTTAGGCTTCGAGAGCTTTGCGCATAAGTCATTGGCCACTAAGATGGCCGAAACACCTGAGCAAGTGCTGGCGTTTCTTAATGAACTTGCGAGCCGCTCTCAAGAGCAAGGCAAAACTGAGCTGGCTGAATTGACTGAGTTTGCCAAGCAAGAGTGCGATGCAAGTGATCTTCAGCCTTGGGATCTAAGTTTCTATGCCGAGAAGCTGAAACATCACAGATATGAGATTTCTCAAGAGTTACTGCGTCCATACTTCCCTGAAGACAAGGTACTTTCGGGTTTGTTCTATACCGTGTCTCGTCTATTTGGCCTGAGTGTTAAAGAGCAGCAAGAGTTTGATAGCTGGCACAAAGATGTGCGCTTCTTCCATATTACCGATAGTGACGGTGTACATAGAGGAAGCTTCTACCTAGACCTTTATGCCCGTGAAGGTAAGCGTGGCGGTGCCTGGATGGATGATTGTCGTGGCCGTCGCCTGACACCAAATGGTCTGCAAGATCCTGTGGCTTATTTGACCTGTAACTTCAATGCACCAGTGGACGGCAAGCCTGCCTTGTTTACTCACGATGAGGTGACCACCCTGTTTCATGAGTTTGGTCATGGTATTCACCATATGCTGACCAAGATAGATGTTGCCGGAGTTTCTGGTATCAATGGTGTGCCTTGGGATGCGGTAGAGCTGCCTAGTCAGTTTATGGAAAACTGGTGTTTTGAGGAGGAGGCGTTAGCCGAGATATCCGGACATCATGAAACGGGTGAGCCGTTACCGAAAGCCATGTTAGATAAGATGTTAGCGGCGAAGAACTTCCAATCTGGCATGGTGATGCTGCGTCAACTCGAGTTCTCGTTATTCGATTTCAGGTTACATCTGGAATACAGCCCTAAGCAGGGTGCCAAGATTCAAGCCAAACTGGATGAAGTGCGTAGGCAAGTTGCCGTGGTCAAAGCCGCCGACTTTAATCGCTTCCAGCACAGCTTCGCCCATATCTTTGCCGGTGGTTATGCCGCAGGGTATTACAGTTACAAGTGGGCCGAAGTGCTTTCTGCCGATGCCTTCTCGCGCTTCGAAGAGGAGGGGATATTTAACTTAGGAACTGGTCGTAGCTTCCTTGAAAATATCTTACAGATGGGCGGCAGTGAAGAGCCTATGGTCTTGTTTAAACGCTTCCGTGGGCGTGAGCCTAAGATAGATGCTCTGCTGCGCCACAGTGGTATCGGCGGCGAGTAAAAAGCTGGCTTAGCTTCTATGCTGTACCAGTTATTAAAATGCCAATCGGTTTTCCGATTGGCATTTTTATTGGCTGTTTAACGATGATTTGAGTCGGTAACTTAGCGCTTTGGGGCGTTTTTTAAGATAGGAATGTTGAGACATATACCGACTGGAATGAGATCTCGATCAGTCGAGCCTTTCTAAGGTGAAAACTTTCTTGGATTGAGTTTCAGTGACTGTTCCGTCTTCCTGAGTATTACTAGACCAGGATTCAATGCCTCCTAAGATCACTTTTTCATGGGGTACAAGTTTCAGGCTTGTCATGATTTGATTACTGAATGCAAATTCTGGCTCTGCACCTGTTTCAGATCCAGGTAGTGATTCTATGGAGTGGCGGAAAAATTTAGCATCAACATCAAAAGTATCTTCTCCCATATTTCTGATGGTGATGTCATGTTTTTGGTCTTTAAACGTTAACTCTTCTCCGAATAGGCTTGCTGATATCTTGATGTCTACAGATGTCGCTGTTTCATAGAGGTATATCTCGGTCTGTCTATCCTGCGCATTCGAATTTAGCGTGATGAACAGCATAGATAAAACCATTATCATAAGTGTTGATTTCATAAAATAATAATCTTATATCGGAGGCTAAATGGCTCTTGGTTTTTTTAAGGAAGTGATAAATACCATTTAACACTGATAAATACCAGAATGCTGCGATTAAATCTTAAGGCTTGGATATGCCCTTACTCTTACATTAGCAACTTGTGATCTGGTATGACCTCTGTTAGCCTTTCGAGCTCTTTAAAGTAGCATGTATTAAATGCCGTTTTTTAAGTATCGTTTTAAGTATGTTTTAAGTATTAGTTGTAAGGACTGTGAATGAATCTCTATTTCAGGTTAATTTGGCTTTTTGTCTGGCGAGTACGCCATTGTAATTCTATCGGTTTCCTCGACACCAGCCGTATCACCTATCGTGCCTTGCCCTTTGATTGTGATATTAATTTGCATGTGACTAACTCAAGATATCCGGCATTTCTGGATCTTGCCCGTACCTATATGATGGCCGAGATGGGGTTCCTGAAGAAGTTCATCAAGATGAAATGGATGCCAATCGTCAATGCCGCCGAATTTACCTACATCAGAGACATCAAGCCCTTCACTAAGTTCGAGATAGAGACCAAGCTGGTGGGCTGGGATGAGAAATACTTTTATATCGAACAAAGGTTTGTCAGTGGCGCTACCCTACACTGCATCGTACATGTACGCGGCGTGTTTGTGTGTCGAGGTAAGCAAGTCCCCATAGAGACGATGATCAAAGAAGTTAACTTCGAAGGTCCGGCCCCGGAACTTCCCCCGGAAGTGATTAAGTGGAAGCAGTTTCTACAACTGAAGAAAGAGCGGAATATTTAAAAGTTACTAGAATCTAGGTACTTATCCTAAGGTATTGGCCTCCTTCCTGAGAGGACTTCTATTTGTGCCAGAACGACCTCTTCTGTTACCTGTTGAAATGCGCCTCTTAATTGAGCCTGATGCCAGTATCTGTCCAAGTTGTCATATTCAAATAACTTAAAATGGTCTTGTGCGCAATACAGGCACGGGAAAAGCGCGCAGTCTGCCAAGGTTAAACTATCGCCACATAACCAGTGATTATGTTCTAACAAGGCATCTAAGTAATGAAGAAAGCGGTTAATGTCATTTTCTAAATACTTAATGCGTATCTGATTATTGTCACCAGACTCGAGTTTTTGGCGTTCGAGTTCAAATAATATATTACTGAAATCTTGATCTATCAGGCGGTCTTGTAAGCGCGTATCCAGAGCGACTTTCTGTTCTCTAGGTAGCAAGCGAGTGCCAGTGGAAAATTCATGATCGACATATTCTATAATAATGCTCGATTCAGGAATTAACTCTCCGGCCTTGGTCTTGAGGAGTGGCACCTTACCCGGAGGATAAAACTGACTGAACTCTTTGCGGGAAAAAGGATCGGTGAGTTCTATGATTCTTGGGTAGAAGTTGGCTTGTTTTTCGTAGAGGGCAATAAGGACTTTCTGTGAATAGCGGGAAAGTGGATGATAAAACAGCTCCATCAGCTATCGCCCTCAAAGATAAAAGTAAGTCCTATAGATAACTTTAGTCGCTACAGTTTAGAGCGCAAACCCATAAGCTATCCGAGTATGATACCAATTCCATTAAATTTATGATTAATTCAGAGCTTTCTCAGGGCTTTAAATTCAAGGCGCATTGTTGAAGAAATGGTTATTCCCTTTTGAGGCCATTCAGCCTTTAGCCGTTTTTCAATTAAGCCTTTAGCCGCTCTTCAATAAAGTCGAGAAAAGCCTTCACCTTAGGTGGTACCACATCGTTGAACGGGTGAGTTGCGTAGATGACTCCCTCTTGTAGATGATAGTCGGACAAAATGTGCACCAAGTGTTTGCTGGCTATCTGAGGCTGGGCTAAATAACTTGGTAATATTCCAATGCCGAGCCCTTGCTTGATTAGGCTCATGACCCCTAAGTTACTATTACAGCTGATAAATGGATTGATATTGAGTGTAAACTTATCGCCATAGCTATTTTTGATCTGACATCGTTTAGGGAGTTGATTCGACGCCTGCAACACCCATTGGTGCATCTGTAGCATATCCGGGTGTAGTGGCGAACCATGTTGTTCAAGGTATTGCGGACTGGCGACAAGATATTCATCGAATTGTGCTAGTTTGATGGCTTCTATTTGTGGAACTATCTGGGCATCAGCCTGAATCGCTATGTCGATCTTATTCTCTCGAAGACTCATGTGTCGATCTTCGAGCTGTATCGAAATGTGTATCTTAGGATGAAGTCGATGAAACGCCCCTATATGCTTGATCAGATCGTGTTCACCGAAACAAACCGGAGCTAAAATTTTAATACTGCCATGTAGCTCAATGTCATCGGGGTGAGTCGCATTTTCGGCCTGTTTGGCCAGCTGAAGCAGTTCGGCACAATAATAATAGAAATTTTGACCCTCATGGGTGAGCGCCATTTTTCTCGTGGTTCTCTGAATCAACTGTGTTTCACATCTTAGCTCTAATTTCTTCAGATGTTGACTGACCATGGATCGACTAATACCCAGTTCCTCAGCTGCAGCGGTGAGGGATCCTTGTTCGACGACGTTTGCAAAGACTAGCATTCTATACAGTTGCCCAGCGTCCATAGATTCTCCCAATGACAAAATAACCGATAGTTAAATCGTAGTAACTAAACTTGCCGATAAATATTGATTGTTTATTAATTGGCTCGTTATTAAAACTAGATGTTTGCTCGGTTTTTGTCCAGTATCATTGGAGTCTCTAAGGGAAGTCATTGCTTTCTGTATTATATTTCTTACTATGGACAGATTATTTAGTTAGGAATCGATATTTCAATATGAGTCGACAAGAATCTTTCTCTGCCATCTATCAAAGATCCAGTGACCGCAAAGGTGGTGATGAAGGCCTGGAAAGCCTGCTAGAGGTGACTCTCAGTGTCGATGAGATAGGTGAGTATAACGATGCTCAACTGCTGTCTGAGATGAGCAAGAAGGTGTTTCAGTCAGGGTTTGTTTGGCGCATCGTCGAGAATAAATGGCCTGCCTACGAGAAAGCCTTTTTCGGTTTCGAGCCTATGAAGGTGCTGATGCTATCGCCTGAGCAGTTACATGATAGGGCCAGCGATGTGACACTTATCAGACACATGAAGAAGACCATGGCCATCTATGATAATGCGCTGATGATTCAAGATATTGCCAGAGAGCATGGCAGCTTGGCCGAATATATCGCCAACTGGCCTGGTGAGGATATTATCGGCTTATGGGCACAGCTTAAACGCAGAGGCACTCGACTTGGTGGTAATACGGGTCCCTACTTTCTGCGAGCCATGGGCAAGGATACCTTCCTGTTAACCAGTGATGTGCAAGCTTATATGAAAGCGCACAAGCTGGTGGACTTTGGTTTCAGCTCAAAGAGTGGGCTCAAACAAGTGCAAGCAGTATTCAACACCTGGCAACAAGAGTCAGGCCGTAGCCTTGCCAATATCAGCCGCATTCTGGCCTGTGGCGTAGGGGATAATAGGGTTTAGGTTTTTTCTACGAGCTGTAAGTTTTAAGTGAAAGAAAAGCTTGAGGTGGCTATGTAGTGTTTTACTTGGTTATGAACAGACTACTATGATGCAGGCTTGATAGGTCATTATCTAAGCCTGCTTGAAATATGCGATGAGACTAAGTGCTAATTATGGACTGACAGGCGTTTCATGTAGATAAAGCCAACGTAATTTCTCACCAGTTGTATCAATGATTGCTGTTCCAAGACGCTCTGTAGTCTGAGCATATTCATGGTGGATTTCTCGGTAGCGGATCGTCACTATGCCATTCTCGTCGAAGACTGGCATAACATCCTTAATGATTATCTCTAACTCAGGGCGTTTTCCTAAAGCACTATTGAACAGCTGTGTTACCTGAGGTAAACCGACGACGATGCCTTGTTGAGTGATCATGGTAAATTTCGGATCGAAATACGTTAGTAGCTCGGATAAGGCGTTTTTTCCTCTTTCTTTTGAATGAGTAAAAACCTGATGGATCAATTGATGGATTGTGTGCACGCTTTCTGTGGCGAGTATTTTTGTATTTTTCATTGAAGTACCTTAGTTTAGATTTTTGATGTACAAGAGTGGCAATATGCCAATCAGGGCGGCGATTAAATATGTAAGGTGATAGGCTTCGATTTTTGGGAGCTGCAAGGCAACACATAGCAGATTAAAGACCATGGTAAAGAAAGCTGCTCCGACGCAGAAAGATACCTGTCGATTGATGTTCCAGATCACGCTGCCTTTTGACATTTGATGTTTATCAAAATCCATCAATGCGGTTGTCTGTGCACAGTTAGCTCCTAAGCCTCCGCCAATGCCCATCAGTGTGTACGCCAGCATGATTACCATGAGTGGTGAGCCTGGGTGAACCCATAGCAAGGTAGATATACCTGCGCTGTGTAGTATTAAGCTACTGATAAATAGCTTGTTTGGTCCAATTCTGTTGTAGCTCCGGCCACAGAACATCATGGCAATAAGAGCTCCAAAACCATAGAGAATCATAAACATACCGGTTTTATCTGCGCTGAAATTCAATATGTCTTGTAAGAAAAATATATTGAGCAGATTAACGCCGGTAAATACCCCAGGAATGGCGTAATAGATGATGACCGACAAGGTCAGCTTGTTATTTTTGAGTAGGCTTAGGTTAATAATGGCGTCTTCATGGTTTTTGTCGTGTTTGATATAAAGTAGGGTAAGTGCCGCCACTGTGAGCAGGGTGAATACCCCAACTAAGCTATTTTGATCGTTAGCATAAACTGACATTCCCATTAGCAGTGCAGTTAACGCTACACTTACAAGTAGCAACCCCCAGATATCTGGCTTTGAGACTGCGGCCCTTCTTTCATTTCGAATCCAGTTCCATGCTAGCAGGCACACCAGTATTGAGAGCGGAGCATTACTGAAAAATACCCAGCGCCAAGAGAAGTGTTCGACAATAATCCCTCCTATCATTGGTGAGATTGCAGGGGCAATTAATGCTACCGCCATCACTAAGGTAGAAACTTTGGCTCGCTGACTATTTTTGAATTGGCTGAAGGTCAGTGATTGTCCTATGGGGATCATAAGGCCCGCACCTAATCCTTGGATAAATCGCCAGCTGACGAGTTCATAAAAACTGCTTGAAAAACCACATAAGAGCACTGAAATGGTAAATAAGGCCATAGATAGGCTGATAATATTCCTTGGCCCAAACCGGCTGGCTAACCAAGGGCTGATGGGAATGATTAAAGTCATTCCCAGGATATAAGCATTGGCAACCCAAGCTACGGTTGAGGTATCGGTGTGGAATTCACTGGCAATCGAAGGCAGGGCGATTGCCAGCATGAAGATATTAATGCAGTCGATAAAGAAACCGAGTAAAAAAACCAGTGTTATTTGGTAGCGATAAGTCATCTTGTATGCCTCTTATGTGTAAGGTGAATGTATAGGGGGATCAGATGACCAGAGAGATCTGAACACTGAGTCTTCGAGTTTTCATAGTGCGGCAGACTGGATTAGTGATTTTTAGCTAATCTAGTCCCGAAGGTTCTAGTTCCCTCATTACTGGCTTGGTCTATCACTCTATTTTCTTCTACGGTTATGAGCGCCATAAACCATCCTCAATGTTGGATTTATATTGTCGGTAGATTAAATGGTTCAATAAATGTGAGCAATAATCTAAAATTCACAACATTAGTGATTAATTCTGAACAATGAGAACGTCATGGATCTTCTTAAATCGATATCTACCTTTCAATTAGTGGTTGAATATAAGAGTTTCTCCGGTGCGGCCCATGCTATGAATTTAGTTCCCTCTGCAGTGAGTCGACAGGTGAGTGAGCTAGAAAAGTGGTTGGGAGTACGCTTATTGCAGCGGACAACGCGGAGCATAGGCTTAACTAGCGAAGGGCGAAGTTATTTGGCACAGATGGCGTTGATTAGCCAGAGCGTGGCGGAGCTAAAAGGGGCGATTCCATCCAGTACAGAATTAAAGGGCGACTTAAGGATTACGGCGCCATTAATTCTAGGGAAATATGTTTTGCCATCTGTGTTATCGCAATTTTCAAACCAGCATCCAGAGGTTAACCTGTCACTTTTTTTGACGAATAGAAACGTAAATTTGGCCGAAGAGGGTTATGATCTGGCACTGCGAGTAGGTAATTTACCTGACTCAGGTTTGATTGCGCGCACGCTAGGAGAGTACCAGATCAAAACCCTCGCATCTCCCAGCTATCTGGAGCGTTATGGCGTCATTCTTACCCCACAGGAACTGAAAGGTCATCGGTGTTTGATTAATAATGCGAGACATACTCCGAGGCGCTGGCTTTATCAAATTGACGATAATCCTATACAAGTAAAAGTGCATGGCGACATTGAGTCGAATGATTCTGAATGCTTACTGGAATTTTGTTTGCAAGGTCAGGGGATCATACAGTTGCCGACTTTCCAAGTTAGGCGCTTGATCGAACAGGGAGAATTGGTTGAACTAATACCTGAGTACAGCGCTCCCCCTCAGCAGGTTTCTTTACTATTTACCAGCAATAAGCTGATGGGGCCAGTACAGCGAGCCTTAATTGATTTTCTGGTAGATTTTTTCCATAAAAATCCGGTAGCAAGGGGAAATTAATTACTCATCTCAATAAATTATCTATGAGTTGCATAGTCCTTTTGCTTTATCTGGAAGGGTACAGCATAAAAAAGGCCAGCCTGGAGTAGGCTGGCGAAAGTTTGTCAAAAGTTAAGCAATAGATAGCGACGTGTATTGAACTGTGTATTGAGCTAGGTTGCAGGGTAAAACTGTTTCTAAGCACTTATATAAAACTATTTTAGAAGCTTTTGTTGATGCCGATAACGAATCTGTCATCAAAAATTTTGGTTTGAGTGCCGTAAACCTTGTGGGTTTCATCGACTGTGCTGCCATGGTATCTAAGGTCGAATTTAAGTCCTAAATAGACCTTACTTACACCCAGATTCCAGTGCCCCCAACCTTCGGCACCTTCGCCGTCTAAGTCTTGATAGCCCACGGAGCCGGAAACGTTCACGCCGTTACTGAATTCATAACTCGGATGAATGGCGTAGTTAACCCCTTGCCAGCCGTCGACACCAAACCAATCATCGATTGTTGGGGTGACTTCCAGTTGAATATTTGCCTGACCGAATTGCTTGCCGACTTTTAGCCATAATTCTGTGTAGTTCGAATATGAAGCACCTGCATAGAGATAAGAGAACACCATGACATCATAGGTGAATCCGCTATCGCCGAATTCGCCAGCTTTCCCGATGAAAGGCGCTGTGACAATTTCTAGGTTAGGATCGGCAAATTTGATGTTTGATGCGAATATACCGCCATACCAACCATCATCATTCCCCCAACCTAAGGTGCCCTGTACCACAGGAACGTCACCGTCCATAGTCTCAGATTCGCCACGAAATACGTAGTCGGAGGCAAAAGTCAGGTTACCTGTGATGGTGCCACCCAAGACTTCTGAACTTGAGTCCGACTCTGCTGCTTGTGCAAAGGAGGAGGCTGAAAGTAATAATCCGCTTAGAAGCAAGGTGTGACCTAGTTTCATCTTGACTGTCATGTTCGTAATCTCACATAAATAGAATTTGTTAGCGCAGTTACATCATAAGGGGGAGATGTGAATAGAATTGACTACTTGGATGAATCAAAAGCGAAAAGATATGAACAAATATGAATGAGTTAGCCGATTTATCTTGCTGGTAATAATGGTGATATCGCTAATTGTTTTTTCTGCTTGGATTGAGAGATGTCACAAGTCGAGTGTGATCTGAGTCACACAATTAGGGTGTTTTAACCTGCTCGTAACATAAGTTCATGATTATCAGCCAAAATTTGCATTAGCTTACAAATTTACAGTTAGTTCTCCTTGTTGACCTTGTTTAGTTATGAGATAAAGGCACGTTCAAATCTTACACAATAATTTATGCTTCCAATTATACCTGTAATAGTCGTTTCTATTGTTCGGAATACCATGTCTGGTCGGTTGCTTTGATAGGAGTTCTCATGCGGCAAATAGTGAAAATTGCCTCTTTTTTAAGTGTGGCGTTATGGATAACTGCTTGTGGGCAGAATGGAGATGCTAAGCAAGGTCATGGACCTGGAATTGCTGAAGTCGGCGTCATTAAGGTTAAAGCCCAGTCTCAGGATATTCAAGTCGAGCTGCCAGGACGGAGTAAGGCATTCCTCGAGGCCGAAGTTAGACCCCAGGCCTCAGGCATCATCACCGAACGTACGTTTGTGGAAGGCAGTGATGTTAAGAAAGGCCAGTCTCTCTATCAGATTGACTCGGCAACCTATAAGGCGGCCGTGATCAGCGCCGAAGCCGACTTGGCCAGTGCTAATGCCAGTCTGGTGTCAGCAAAAGCGAAAGCAGCACGCTTTAAAGAGTTGATCAAGACCAATGCCATCAGCCAGCAAGACTTCGATGAAGCTGATGCCTTGTATAAAGAAGCGCTAGCCAATGTGATAGTTGCTAAGGCGGCCATTAATACCGCCAAGATTAACTTAGTCTACACGGAAGTTAAGGCGCCTATCTCAGGCAGGATCAGTAAGTCCAGCGTCACTGCAGGTGCGTTAGTGACAGCGAATCAGTCACAAACGCTGGCAAAGATTCAACAGTTGGATCCCATCAATGTGGATATTGCTCAGTCCAGCGCTCAATTATTGCGCTTAAAAGCCAAGCTTAGGCAAGGTAAGTTGCAGGCAACCGATAATGCCGATGTGCAGCTTATTCTCGAAGACGGCACGACTTATGCCCATGCGGGTGTATTGCGCTTTGCTGAGGTGAGCGTCGATGAGAATACTGGTTCGGTAACTTTAAGAGCCGAGTTCCCTAATCCGGATGGCCTGCTATTGCCTGGTATGTATGTGCGTGCAGTGCTCAATGCAGGTACAGATCCGCAAGCGATTCTAGTGCCACAGAAAGCGATCACCCGTAATACCAAGGGACAGGCCGTTGCTATGTTAGTCAATAGCGAAAACAAGGTTGAATCTCGAGTCGTGATGACTGCAGAAGTGATCGATCATCAATGGCGTATCACAGATGGTCTTGCCGTCGGTGATGTTCTCATTGTCGAAGGATTACAAAAAATTCGCCCTGGCGCTTCAGTTAAATCTGTAGCTGTTAGTTCAGATGATTCGGCGAGTACACCTGCCAGTCAGTCGGCTAACCAGAAATAAGAGTAAGGTAGAGTTATGGCACGTTTCTTTATCGATCGCCCTATTTTTGCTTGGGTGATCGCCATCATTGTGATGCTGGCCGGGGTCTTGTCGATCTTCGGGCTACCCGTATCTCAGTATCCGAGTATCGCACCGCCATCGGTTGTGATCAGCGCCGTTTATCCTGGTGCATCAGCTAAAACCATGGAAGATTCGGTGACTCAGGTCATCGAGCAGCGAATGACGGGTCTGGATAACCTGCGTTATATATCATCAACCAGTGATAGTTTCGGTAATGCGCAGATCACCTTGACCTTCAATGCGGAGGCCGATCCTGATATTGCTCAGGTACAAGTGCAGAACAAGTTACAACTTGCTATGCCGTTGTTACCTCAGGAAGTACAGGCTCAAGGTGTCAACGTCAGTAAGTCGAGCGCTGGTTTCTTGATGGTATTGGGCTTCGTTTCCCAAGATGGTTCTTTGGATAAGAACGATATCTCGGATTATGTGGCTTCTAACATACAAGATCCCATGAGTCGTGTAGCTGGTGTGGGTACTATTCAGCTATTTGGTGCTCAGTATGCGATGCGTATCTGGTTAGATCCCTTCAAGCTGACTCAATTTAATCTGACTAGCATAGACATCATGGCCTCTATACGTGAGCAGAATGCTCAGGTATCTGCGGGTCAGTTAGGTGGTGCTCCATCAGTTGGTGGACAGGAGCTTAATGCGACTGTATCCGCTCAGAGTCGTTTGCAGACAGTAGATCAGTTCGAACAGATCATCATCAAGTCAGATTCCAGCGGTGCGAATGTGTATCTCAAGGATGTGGCTCGGGTTGAACTCGGTGCAGAGGACTATTCGTCGGAGTCGTTTTATAACGGTAAGCCTGCGGCGGGTATTGGCATTCAATTAGCGACCGGTGCTAATGCATTGGCAACGGCTAACGCAGTACGGGCTAAGATTGACGAGATGAAGGCCTTCTTCCCTCAGGGGCTTGAAGTGGTTTATCCCTATGATACAACGCCATTCGTAGAGCAATCTATCGAAGGTGTTGTGCATACCTTGCTCGAAGCCATTGTCCTCGTCTTCCTAATCATGTTCCTGTTTCTGCAAAACTTCAGGGCGACACTCATTCCGACCATAGCCGTGCCTGTGGTGCTATTGGGGACCTTCGCTATTCTGTCGGCGGTCGGTTTCTCCATCAACACCTTGACCATGTTTGCCATGGTATTGGCCATCGGCTTGCTGGTGGATGATGCCATCGTGGTGGTGGAAAACGTCGAACGTGTGATGCAGGAGGAAGGGCTAAGCCCCGTCGAGGCCACCAAGAAATCCATGGATCAAATCACCGGCGCCCTGGTGGGTATCGGTTTGACCCTATCGGCAGTATTCGTGCCTATGGCATTTATGTCTGGCTCGACCGGTGTCATCTATCGCCAGTTTTCGGTGACGATAGTGTCGGCCATGGGGCTCTCGGTGATGGTTGCCTTGATTCTGACTCCCGCTCTGTGTGCCACCATGCTTAAGCCAATGAAGAAAGGTCAGACGCATATTGACACTGGCTTCTTCGGTTGGTTTAACCGCAGCTTCGACAAGATGACATCGCGTTACACCGACAGCGTCGCAGCCATGATTAAGCGTACAGGCCGTGTCATGTTGATCTATCTGGCACTCGTCGTCGCCGTGGGTTGGATCTTCATGCGTATGCCCACTGCTTTCCTTCCCGATGAAGATCAGGGCATCATGTTTACTCAGGCTATCTTGCCTGTGAACTCGACTCTGCAAAGTACTCAGAAGGTGATGGAAGATGTCACCGACTTCTACCTCAACGAAGAAAGTGAAAATGTGAAGTCTGTATTTACTGTATCTGGCTTCAGCTTCGCGGGTAACGGTCAGAACATGGGTATCGCCTTCGTCAGTATGAAGGACTGGGCTGAGCGTGAAGGTGCCGGACAAGATATTCAATCAGTCGCAGCTCGTGCCATGGGTAAGTTTATGCAGATGAAGGAAGCCTTCGTATTTGCATTCGTACCTCCTGCGGTTATCGAACTAGGTACGGCAAACGGTTTCGACTTCTATCTCCAGGACAGAAATGGCCAAGGCCATGACAAACTTGTGGAAGCGAGAAATATGTTGCTCGGCTTGGCATCACAGAACCCTAACTTGACAGGCGTACGCCCGAACGGTCAGGAAGATGCGCCTATGTACCAAATACATATAGATCAGGCTAAGATCCGTGCCTTGAGTGTCGATATCAACTCGGTGAACAGCGTGCTGGGTACGGCCTGGGGTGGTTCATATGTGAATGACTTCATCGATCGTGGTCGAGTTAAGAAAGTGTATGTACAAGGTGAAGCCGAGTACCGGATGCAGCCTGAAGATCTTGATTCCTGGTATGTACGTAATACCAAAGGGGAGATGGTACCTTTCTCGGCTTTTGCCACGGGAACTTGGGAATATGCATCGCCTCGACTGGAGCGATTCAACGGTCTGCCTGCGATGAACATCCAGGGTGGAACGGCACCTGGCTATAGCACGGGTGCTGCCATGGTCGATATCGAAGAGATGGTGAAGAAGTTACCACCGGGATTCGGTGTCGAGTGGAATGGTCTATCCTATGAGGAACGCCTATCAGGTAACCAGGCTCCGGCTCTGTATGCCCTGTCTATCGTAGTGGTATTTTTGGTACTGGCGGCGCTCTATGAGAGTTGGTCTGTGCCTTTCGCGGTGATCTTGGTGGTGCCTCTGGGCATTATCGGTGCGCTTATAGCCATGAATGCCCGCGGTTTGCCTAATGACGTATTCTTCCAGGTGGCGCTATTAACGACGGTGGGACTGGCGACGAAGAACGCCATTCTGATCGTAGAGTTTGCCAAGGAATATTACGACAAAGGGGCGACTCTTGTTGATGCTACCTTGCATGCGGTACGGGTGCGCTTGCGTCCTATTCTGATGACCTCTATGGCCTTCGGTCTTGGTGTGGTACCTCTTGCCATCAGTACCGGTGTAGGTTCAGGTAGTCAGAACGCCATAGGTACAGGTGTATTGGGCGGCATGATGAGTTCTACCTTCATGGGGATCTTCTTCATCCCAATCTTCTTCGTGGTTGTCGAGCGTATCTTCAGCAAACGAGAGAAGAAGAAGGCAGTCGAAGCCGAGACCAGTGCTACGCTGTAGCATAAGATGATCTCGATTTGATAATGTCATAAAAAACCCGGCAATAACATTGCCGGGTTTTTTATTGGGAGCAAACTTAGCTACACCTCAGGATAAACATTAGTTAACTGTTTTTGTTCCTGTGGGTGATATACCTTATCAATGCTGGCTTAAAAAAGGATATCGATTAATTAAGGAGAGAAGTACTTTATGGATAATCAAAACTATGCAGGACTTAGGGTAAGGTTTTTTGCTGCACTCATTGATCTTGTTATCATGATCCCCCTAGTCTATATTCCTTTGAGCCTGATCTATGGCGGCGAATATTGGGAGGGCGAGCAAGTCTTATATGGCTTCTGGGATCTCTTTTTAGGCTATGTCCTACCTTTTATTGCCACGATTTTCTTCTGGTTGAAATACCTAGGCACGCCCGGAAAGATGATCACTAAGTTAAAAGTGGTCGATGCAGAAACAGGTAACAAACTCACCGTTATTCAAGCACTAGGGCGATACTTTGGGTATATCCTTGCAGCACTTCCTTGCTTTATTGGCCTAATCTGGATTGGGGTAGATGAAAGGAAGCAGGGTTGGCACGATAAGTTAGCTAAAACTGTGGTGATCCGAAACACAGAAAGGGCATGAGGTTCAGATGAAGCTCGCACTACTACTCTCAATATTCCTGTTAAGTGCAGCTTCTACTCATTCGTTTGCTGACGAATGCGTCGTGTTGCTTCATGGCTTAGGTCGCAGCGCCGCCTCAATGGAAAAGCTGGAAGACAGGTTAAAAGATCATGGCTATGTGGTGGCCAACATCGATTATCCATCCCGAAAGATGTCAATTGAATCTCTGGCTAAGATTGCAGTGGTGGAGGGATTGGAAACATGCACCAAAGCAACAGCGAGACAAATTAACTTTGTGACTCACTCATTGGGGGGCATTTTAGTCAGGCAGTATTATACCATTCCATATAAGTATCAGGTCAGTTCAGAGACTCTCAGCTTTTTCAATTCAAGGCACATTGATGAGGAAATGGTTATTCCCTTTTAAGTCAATGCAACACAGAAGTGGAAACACTGAGAGCCTCACGCAGTGCGGGTTTCAAAGCCCTTTATGTTACGTTGAATGTTTTCGATATAGAATAACTATTAGCTTCAAACATTCGCCTTGCCTACAGTGCTTTGAACTCCCGCTGAATGATCAGATACTTACTCGGAATGGTATTATAGCCAACATAGCGCAAGTGCTGTTAATCGAGTCGTGATGTTAGGCCCGCCCAATCAAGGTAGTGAGATTGTAGATAAGCTGGGTTCAATACCTGGCTATGAGCTGATCACTGGCGAGGCTGGGACTCAACTTGGTACCGACCCTTACAGTATTCCTAGCCAGCTTGGAGCGGTAAATTTCGATTTAGGTGTGATTGCAGGTACTCAATCGATTAACTTGATTATGTCTAGCATATTACCTAATCCTGACGACGGAAAGGTGTCTGTGGCGGCGACTAAAGCGGAGGGAATGAATGATTTTTTTTGCATTGCCAACGATACACTCACATATGATGAAAAATGATGCTGTGATCAATGAAGTTGTAAATTTTCTACTCCACGGCAGGTTTAATCAAGGTCAACAGTAACAAAATCTCGCCTTCCCTAAAGCGACGAAGTCGCGCCCTCGCAGGGCTTTCGACCTCGTCTACCGTTTCTAATTCCTAGTCTCTCCTAAGGCGTATAATACGTCGCTGCGCCTGGTCCCACTGGCATCTCTAATACGAACACCCAAAGGAAGAAGAACAGTGTCCAACCGATAAAGAACACGATGGAATATGGCAACATGGTGGCGATAAGCGTACCTATGCCTAAGTTCTTTTTATACTGGGAAGCAACCGCAAGGATCAGACCAAAGTAGCTCATCATGGGGGTGATCAAGTTAGTCACAGAATCACCGATCCTATAGGCTGCCTGAATGGTTTCCGGGGCATATCCAATCAGCATCAGCATGGGCACGAAGATGGGTGCTGTTACTGCCCATTGAGCCGAGGCGCTACCTAACATCAGGTTGATGACACCACACATCATGATGAAGAGCAGAAACACCAAGGGGCCGGTCAGGCCGATGGCGCTGAGCGCGTCTGCGCCGGAAACGGCCAGCACTGCGCCTAGGTTAGTCCACTTGAAGAAGGCGACAAACTGCGAGGCGAAGAAGACCAGTACGATATACATACCCATGGAGCTCATGCTGTGGGACATGGCGTCGATGACATCTTTATCACGTTTCATGGTGCCGACGACTTTACCGTAGACCAGACCCGGAATGGCGAAACAGATAAAGATAAAGGCGACGATCCCTTTAAGGAAGGGGGAGTCGGCCACTAAGCCTGTTTCTGGATTTCTCAGTGGTGCACCTTCCGGGACAATAGTGAGTGCCAGCAATGCAGAAAGCAACAGTATGGCAATTCCCGCGGCTTTAAGGCCACGCTTCTCCAGAGCACTGACTGAGTCCATCTTCTGATGGCTTAAGTCGACTGCGGCTTCACTGGCATCATATTTACCTAGTTTAGGCTCGACAATCTTCTCGGTGACAAGTGCACCTAAGATAGTAATTAGAAAGGTAGAGACGAACATGAAGTACCAGTTGGATTCCGGCCCTACCGTGTATACCGGATCGATCATCTGAGCCGCAGCCTCTGTGATACCAGATAGTAGCGGATCGACTGTGCCTAAGAGTAAGTTGGCACTATAACCACCGGATACCCCAGCGAAAGCCGCCGCAAGGCCCGCAAGCGGGTGGCGTCCCAGGGAATGGAAGATCATCGCCGCCATAGGAATGAGTACCACGTAACCTAGTTCGGCTGCCGTATTCGATATGATACCGGCGAATACTATGGTCAAGGTAACCAGACGCTTAGAGGTGCCCATTACCAGAGAGCGCATCGCTGCCGAAAGCATGCCAGAGCGCTCGGCAATTCCCACACCTAGCAGGGCTACCAGTACTGTGCCTAGCGGGGTGAAACCGGTGAAGTTTGTCACCAGATTCGAGACGATCATTCTCAGACCTTCGGCGTTCATCAAGCTGACAACATGAATGAGGCCGTCTTCACTGCGTCCCGATGAGCCAACTGGGCGAGGGTCGGTAATCGAGAGTTCGAAGTAACCTGCGATGCCGCTTATGACGATAACGGCCATACAGAGCATGGCGAAAAGTGTGATGGGATGAGGAAGTAGATTACCTAATCGCTCGACAATATTGAGAAAACGCACGAAAGCGCCGCTTTGCCCCCCAGATGGTCCCGATGATTTGAGAGGCATATCTATGCTCTCATCTTTATTTAAACCCATACCCTGCTTCCTTCAATGTTGGCCTCTTTGGGCCTTTTTGACGCCACTTTGTAGCTGGCTTTTTTGGTTTTTAGACTCGGGATTTCCGAGTCGACCGGTAATAGTGTCTTAGTAGGTTTAACTGAAGCTTAATTTCAGGCAAAAAAATGGACCCAAGTATGGGTCCAAAAGGGATATTTGATTTGCACTAACAATTACAAAATTAGAGAAGTACAAGCAAGTAGTTCGAACAAATGGGGTCATGCTCTCGCTGCTTGCTTGATTGCTAATGTAGCAAGGTGCTGCTGTACAGAAACTGAATGATAAAGTTATTAGACTCAGTAGCTTCATTAAATTTCAGGCAAAAAAAAGCCTCTATTCTAAGAGGCAAAAGGGTTCTATGTTTACTTAACGACTAGTTTGGTGCTTAAGAACTAGTTGTTAGGATTCTTTCCGGCAAAGAGAGTTTAAATCCAGGGAGAATTATTAACACCGTTTGCTTAACAACTAATCTACTCCATCTTGTCTGTATGAATGCTGAATCATGATGTAGAGAGTACAAAATCCTTATTTCAATTTATAAACCTCTCCCCTTTGATAAAGGTAACTTCAAACGTTCTAAACGGATTTTCTTATTAAAAGCCTCAAAATATGTCAGTCAGTATTGAATACTTCTCTTAGTGAGCATTAATTAGAGTTAATTACTCATATATCCACGATTTTCTACTTGTTTTCTGACCACTTGGTTATTCTTTATCACATGGTGATTTATATATTTATTAATTAAATTAGATCTTTAAATTTAATTAACGAAATTTATTTAATTTATAGTCTATTTTTTAGCTTTACTCTCTATTTGAGTGAGAACCTAAGGTATTTACTAGGTTTAGTCGATTTAAAGCACTATAAATAGCTAGGGTTTCTTAAAATAGTTCAATAAGCACCCTCTAATTATTCATTGGCCTTTGACATAAATGTATGGAAATAGAGGGGAAAATAGGTAAGAGTAAAGGGTTAAAGCTTAATCAAAAAAAGCTAAGTAAATTGTCGCGAAAAAGAATAATAAGGACATGAGATGGAAGGATTGCTGTTAGCTGTGGGATTAGTCGTGATTATTGCCTACCTTTGGTATGTCAGCCTGGTGAAAAAACGCAATACGGGTCGTGAAGCCTTGTCAGGTATCGATGTGCAGATCAAGAAACGTTCGAATCTGGTGCCGAATATTTTGAAAATAGCTCAAAAATTCATGGAGCATGAGAAAGCTCTGCTCACGGACATCACAGAATTGAGAGCGCAAGCAACTAAGTCATATGACACCAATGATGTGGCCGAGATTAGGGAGCATCTTGCTGCTGCCGAGCAGCTTAATAGCAAGATGGGCCAGCTTATGATCAACGTTGAAGCATACCCTGAGCTTAAGTCTGACAACACCATGCTACAGGCTATGCAAACTTATAACGAAGTAGAGGCCCATATCTCGGCTGCGCGTCGTTTTTATAATGCGGCTGTGACTGAGCTGAATAATGCGGTAGAGATATTTCCTGGTTCTATCATAGCTTCCATGGCAAATATCAAGGTTATGCCTTTCTATGAAGCCGATGAGGCCTCGAAAGCGTCCATAGATGCGGCCGACTTCCTTAAATAATTTGATGTCGCGGTCTCATGGACCGCATTCCTCCCCTGTAAACTAGTTTGATAGCAAATGAATATAGTCAGTTTTATTTTGGGTGCTCCCATTAAGCCTAAAAGGCAATCACAACGGCTTGTGGCTGTCCGTGGTGAGATTGAATCGCTAAGAGCCCATTATAATGAGCATATCGAGCCACTCACCCGTAAATTTGAGAACCGCCGAGTGGCTTGTCTGAAAATGCTTAGACAACGTATTTATATGAGTATTGGCCTTTTCGCGGCTATTGTTTTTGTGGTCTATCTATTCGATACTCGCCAGCGGCTGGATATCCCCTGGTTTCTCTACCTCTTACCTGTGTTACCACTTTTCTGGTGGTCAAGCAGGCCCGTTAAGCGCTATAAGAGTGATGTTAAACAGCGGGTATTCCCTAAAATATTCAGTTATTTTGGTGATGACTTCATCTTTAGTCCGACCCATAGCATGAGCTTGTCGGTACTCAAGCGTTCAAAACTACTTCCGCATTATGACGATGCTAAGTTCGAAGATTATGTTCAGGGCACCCATAAGGGAGTGGAGATAGTGATCAATGAGCTGCAGCTGACCAAAGAGGTGAGGCGGAATAAAAGCCGCGACACTGAGACAGTATTCAGAGGTGTGATGGTTCAACTCAGCAGTCATAAGAAGTTTAATGGCCATACCCTTGTGGTGAAAGCCCGTGGAGGACTGATCAATTTCCTGTCTGATTCATGTAACAGCCTGTCTCGAGTCAAGCTGGAAGATCCGAGGTTCGAGAAGCGGTTCGATGTATTTTCCTCGGATCAGATCGAAGCGAGATACTTGCTCACTGTGAGTTTTATGGAGCGCCTGCAGGAATTGGCTAGCTGTTTCACTGGTAAGATACAGTGCGCCTTCTATGATGATAAGCTACTAATCATGCTTGCCAGTCGTGATAATCGATTCGAGTTAGGCTCAATTTTCAATGGTGCTACCTTCGAGTATGAGTTCAGCCAAATAAACAAAGAGATGCAACAGCTATTTGCTATGATTGAAGTACTTAAACTCGATGAGTACACAGGACTCTAGATGATAAAAAGGCATGGAGACTCGATTGAAAGCCTACAGAGGCAAGAGTGTTTGATAACATTTTCAATCTTGAGTTTTATAATAGGTATCTTGCTCACCGTGGGCCCAGTTCAGGCGGGGGATGAAGCCGAACTAGAACTACAACCACAGTTACAACCACAGCATAAACCTCACTATAAGGCTAGTTACTCAGAAACCGGGCTGGTCGTGACTCAGCAAGCCAGTGAAGAAACTCGCTTTAATGAAGCAACGGGTACTCAGAATTCGGGAACGTGGATAAAAAGCGTTCATTCGACCCGTACTGTAATGTCGACAACTGCTAAAAGAAGTCAGCCCCATATGTTGGATAATAACAGCCTAATTCAAGCACCAAGTACTCCCATACCCAGCTATTTACAGTCAAGCACCTCTAAGGCTCGAGGGGTATCGACTGGCATAACCGAGAATGGCAGCGAGCAACTTAAAGTCTATCAGTATAAACAAGCCAATGGCGTGATGGTTTTTGCTGATCATGCTCCGGGTGGTAATGATTATCAGGTGCTGCTCTATGACTGCTATGCCTGCCGTCCGGATTCAGATCTGGATTGGCGTAGGATGCCACTGTTTTCCCATGACTATGATGAGTTGATTGGCCAAGCGGCTAAGAGACACAAGCTAGATCCGGCGCTTATTCGCGCGGTGATCCACGCAGAGTCTGCCTTCAATGTGTTTGCACTTTCCCGGACGGGAGCCATGGGCTTGATGCAGTTGATGCCGGAAACCGCCAAAGAGTTAGGTGTGATTAATGCCTTTAAACCGGATCAAAACATAGATGGTGGCGCAAAATATTTAGCTCAGATGCTAAAGCGCTTCGATGGTGACATAGAGCTTGCCTGCGCCGCCTACAATGCTGGCCCCACCACGGTCACTCAGTATAATGGCATTCCACCGTACCCAGAGACCCAAGCCTATGTAAAACGAGTTAAGATCCTTCTACAGAGGTATCGTAAATCCTAGTTTGAGCCGAGTCAAAGCAAGCTAAGAAGGGTATTGCACACTCTACCCAGCCGAGACCCAAGCCTATGTAAAACGAGTTAAGATCCTTCTACAAAGGTATCGTAAATCCTAGTTCCTAGGTTCTAGAGTCTAGAGTCTAGGAACTGATTAACCTCGCGATTCTTATCTGCTCTCAGATGATGCCAAACCATAGGCGCCACTATCATAAACATCAGCACATTAGAGATCGGCATGGCGAGCCATACGCCTTCGACACCGAGCCAGGGGGGCAAGAAGTAGAGGAAGGGAAGTTGGATTAACATATTACCTATGGATATTCCTAACGCCTTCTTTCCCTGATTAACGGCCATGAAGAACATGATAGCTAACACCAGGTAGCCATCGAGAAACATGGCAAACAAGTGTAGCCGTATGCCAGATGTGGCCTCCTGTATCAGGCTGGTATCCTCTGCGTTAAAGAGTCCAATGATGGTACTCGGGAACAGATTCAAGATGAGTAACCAGGCTATTCCCGCTGTGATGGTGACCTTAGTCGCTAGGACCAGCACCTTCTTGATGTTCTCCGTCTGCTTGGCCCCGAAGAAATAACTCACTGGCGGTTGCATCCCTTCCCCTAATCCCTCAGCAACAAAGTAATAGAGCACCATCAGGTAGCCGACAATGGCAAAAGCGCCTACGGTGACTGGTGAGCCATATTCCATAAATAGGCGGTTATGCAGTGCGAATACGAAGCTGGTGTAGAGGTACATGACAAAACTCGATGAGCCTAAGAGCAATATCTGCCTGGCTAATTTTATATCAAAGCGCATGTTTGCGAAATTAAGCGTTAAGTTGCTGACTTTCATCTTGGTAAAAGAAGATAGGAAATAGATGACTCCGCAACTTGCCACCGCTATCTGGGCTGCTACCGTCGCAATTGCTGCGCCGTGAAGCGCCATGTCCAGCTGCACGATAAAAATATAATCCAGCAGAATATTGAGACAAGCTCCCATCACCATCAGGCCTGTGGCTAGGTTTGGGCTCTCATCGTTGCGAATTAAGATCGGAATCGCCGAGGCCAGGATAGTAAAAGTGACACTCCAGCTAAAGGGAGCTAGGTATTGTTGGGCCAGTATCAAGGTGTTACCGGTTCCGCCTTGTGCCAGTAACAGGCTGGTTCCGCTCATAAACAACACCAGCGAGCCTAACAGGCCGAAACCTAAAATCAGGACTGCCGCGGTGGCTAAGGTATGGTTTGTCTTGAGTGATTGGGCGAGTGTTCCCTTGTTAGTGCTGGATGAGGCTTGTTCTTGCCCTCGGTTAATTGATAACAGACTACCGGAACCCATGCCGATCATCAGGCCAATGCCGGCAAAGATATAGATGATTGGCCAGGCCATATTGATGCCGGCCAAGCCTTCATAACCCACGTATTGACCGATAAAAATGCCATCGACAATCTGATAGAAGCCGTTAACCAGCATGGCTGCTACCGACGGAATAGCATAACGCCAGAAGGTGCGGTTAATGCTCTGTTTCGAAGAGTCGGATATTGGATGGGTCGCGTTGGCCTGCATAGATCACTTCTGAATGTTAAGTATGGAATCTGGATGTGGTATTAGGTTACCCTTAATTTTCGGATTGATTAAGTTAGTTTGTATCCGATAATCGGATATATTGCTTATTTAGAGACGATACTAGGATGAGAGAAAAAGGGAAATGATATGAACTGGACGCTTTATCAGCTGGAAGCCTTTGTGCTTGCGGTGAACCATGGTTCGTTCTCTGCGGCAGCAAGAAAGCTGGGTAGGGCACAATCCAGGATCAGTACGGCGATTGCTAATCTGGAGGTCGATCTGGGCTTTGAGCTATTCGATCGCAGTGCCAAGTTACCTGTGCTTACTAAGCATGGAGAAGATATGTTTATTCAGGCTCAAGCCGTACTCGAACAGTGCCAGCGATTACAATCTCGTGCCATGACTCTCAGTACCGGTCAGGAAATCGCGTTAACTGTGGCGATGGATGAAGCGGTTCCAGTTAACGCTTTCGAGCTCTTGTTCGAGCAAGTCGCAATACAATTTCCTCTGTTGAAGTTGACGATTATCAATGGCTCAAGAGATGATATCGCCTCATGGGTCGATGAAGGTAAGGCCGATATGGGCATCGTTTTTCATGTGAGGGAGTTACCGGGTTCATTAGAGTTTATGTCTATCGGCCAATTCAGGCAGTCACTGATAGTGTCACCTAAACACGCATTAGCAAAAATTTCGTCTCCAAGCATCGCCGATCTCAATCAATATCGTCAGCTAGTGATCCGTGATCGTGTCGGCGATAGCCTGGCCAAAGCGCTATCGCCGAACCATTGGTATATCGATAGTTACTATTATATGACGGCACTCGTTATACGTGGCGTTGGCTGGGCACTCGTGCCCGAGCATGTGGTCAATGCCGAATGGTATTCAGGCGATGTTGTCGAACTGTCGACGGAATATATTCCTGATCCTTTATTAGTTGAAATGGGTGTGGTTAATCGCCGAGATAAAGCCTATGGCCCAGTAATGGAGTGGTTTTTTATCGAAATAGAGTCCATGTTTAAGTCAAATAGCCTTCAAAATTATTGATTTGTGCTAACTTAAGTTTAAGTACTGAGAGAAGGAGGGATTGCATGTTAACTAGTTTAAAGCAAAAACTCGTCGAGTTAGAACTCTACTTGCTTAAGTCCGATGTCCGCTCATCACCCGCGGAGTTAGATCTGCTCATTCATGAAGATTTTCATGAGTTTGGTGCGTCCGGTGCCAGTTTTGGTAAGCGGGAAGTACTCGAATGTTTACCTAAAGAGAAGTGCCCAAACTTCTGTGCCACTAGTTTCGAGCTGATAATGTTATCAGAGGATCTCGCTCAGCTGCGGTATCGGGCCACGATGAAGAAGCAGGATGAATTTACTGTCCGTTACTCACTGAGAAGCTCGCTGTGGAAACTCAATGAGGATATCGGCGAATGGCAGATGATCTTCCATCAAGGGACATACTGTGAGCAGTTTTAGTGTCAATCTTCTGCCGATGTTCAGCGCAAGTTTATGTTTAACCAAAATAAAGCCGCATAATAGCGGCTTCTTTGTTTTAAAGTGTTTGAGTTAGCTGGTTATTCGCCGACTTCCCATTTTACTGAGACTTTGCCGCCGCCTTGATTAAGCAAGGGAGCGAGATAGTCGAGCATCTCTGTGGCTGTCTCATCTAACTGCCAGGGAGGGTTGATGATCCAAAGGCCCGCAGCTGTCATGCCAAATTCATCACTGTCGGCTTTCACCGCTTGTTCGATTCTAAGCTGACGTTTGATACCACTGCCGATGAGCATCTTAAGCATCTCTTCGGTCTGAGCTCGTTTTACTACAGGATACCAGAGCATGTAAACGCCAGTTGAAAAGCGTTTATAGGCTTTGATTAACGCGTTGGGAACATCCTGGTAGTCGGTTTTCATCTCATAACTAGGATCGATCAGCACAACACCGCGGCGCTCCTGCGGTGGAACAGCGCTTATCAGCCCAGCTAAACCATCGCCTTTGATGACGCGCACTTGCTTATCTGCGCCGAGTTGCTCGTCAAGCAGGGCATGATCGGCACCGTGTAGCTCATGTAATACCATGCGATCTTTCTGGCGCATGTTCATATCGACAAAAGCTGGTGAGCCGGGGTAGAAGCTTAATTCTGACTTACCTTGGTTGAAGTGCCTAACATCATCCATATATTGCTGTAGTGATTCTGGTAGATCCTCCTTGTCCCAAAGCTTAGCCACACCGTCCAAGTATTCTCCGGTTTTTTGGGCAAACTCATCGGTAAGGGCATAACCACCTGCACCTGCATGGCTATCGATATAGGCCAGTGGCTTATTTTTCTTATGCAGTGATTTCAGCACTTGTAGTAAGAGCGCGTGCTTTAATACGTCGGCATAATTTCCGGCATGATAGCCGTGGCGATAACTGAGCATGAGAGTTCCAAAATTTAGCTTGAACCTAAGGTGAGAGACTTGAAAGATTAGATTCATTCGAGTGATTGTGCGCATTATAGTGGCTTAACCTCCGCAGGTAAATCAGCTTGCCGAGAAGCTCTTGTATTCACTGGGCAGCGCTTTTGGCATAATGGAGAGATAATCGTCCACATTCGAGTTAACGTGATCAAAGACAAGCCAGCCAATCCCACTCTAGGCATTTTCTTCAATGCTCAATATCCATCGCTAGAAGCTATCTGTCAGCGCTGGGGGCTCACTTTCGATAAAGATGCTGAGTTTGAGCTGGTTTTTGAACATAATACCTTGATCCTCAATAAGCGTGACGAGCCCAAACTCAAAGGGATAAGTGTCGATTTTGTTTCCGGCGCCGTAGCTCACCGGCGCAAATTTGGTGGAGGACGCGGTCAATCTATTGCTAAGGCTGTAGGCTTGAAGCAAGGAGTTAACCCTAAGGTTGTTGATGGCACAGCGGGTCTTGGACGTGATGCATTCGTGTTGGCAGGCCTGGGCTGCATCGTGACTATGGTTGAGCGTCACCCTGTTGTTGCTGCGCTTCTCGAAGATGGTTTGCGTCGTGCCTACGAGGATGCTGATATTGGTGACTGGATGCGTGAGCGGATGATCCTGGTTCATGGCTCTAGCCTGGAATCTGTTAGCGAGCTAGGTAACGAGGTCGATGTGGTTTATCTGGATCCCATGTATCCCCATAGAGAAAAGTCGGCTCTGGTAAAAAAAGAGATGCGGGTGTTTCAATCTCTGGTCGGTGCCGACATGGATGCCGATGGTTTACTTGCCCCTGCTATGGCACTCGCGAGTAAGCGAGTGGTAGTCAAGCGACCTGACTATGCGGAAGACTTAGATGGGGTGAAACCCTCTATGGTGATAGCTACCAAGAAAAATCGCTTCGATGTTTACGTCAAAGCCGCTATGACAGGCTGAGCAGTCATTGGCAGCGTCTAAATGTCACCTCTTTTGTCGCTCTGGCGGCGACTGCTATGCGTGTAAATTCAAGGCTCATTTGGCTCAGTTATCATACTTTGGCTCACACATAATCGTTTCAAGGCTATGTTGAGTTGCCACCAGGCACTGTACGCTTGGTGGTCGCTAGCTTGATTATGTCGCTGCATATTAGTTTCGGCTATTCGCTGTAGTTGTCTTATCTTATCTTCATTATGCCTGTTCTCTAAGATGCTAGAGAGTAACTGGCGGATGAGGACTCGATTGTCATCGGTTAATAGATCGAGTTCGCTCAACTTAAAACATTCACCGATGGAAATAAGTCGATCTATGTATACCTTGGTGTGGTCTTGCCGTACCAATACCGGGTAGGCGGACAGGATCAAGTCGGATGATAGGTCTGAATTTCCGCTATTAGGTTTGAGTTTTTTGAGGGTTCGTTTGATTGAGTGGATCACAATCTCAGTATCTTTGCGACTGGGGATTATCATATAAACCGCCAAGATCATCATTACCGCAAATACATTGGCCATGGCGGTGTTAAGAAAACCGCCGAAATCCAGCGTCGGGATATTGCTTAAGGGTATGTAGCTGGACCAAAAAATAAGCATATACCTCCAGACTGACTTGTTAGCGCTGGTGCATACTACAAACTGATAGGAGGTGATGAGCAGATAGACGAACATAACAGGGAACATGATTTTGGGTTCAAGCAAAGGAGCTATGGCAAACGTGATCAAGAATCCGAAGGCAACCATGATCAGCTGAGCCAGCAATACTTTGGTATTACCTATTTTAGCGTTAGGCAGTGTTGCGTTCATCGAGCACAACATCCCCGCCATCAGCATGGCATTCATGCCGTGCTCCCATTGTCCTTCAATCCAGATAAAAGAGATACCAGATAGAAGTAGAGCAGCCCTGAGCATGCTACGAAGCACATCTTGCAGATCCGTATGGGTGAAAAAACGGCTTACCTGCCTTTTGAACCGCTGGGACTCAACTGCGATCCTGTCTGAATTAAGCCAGATTAAATTTTCGATCAGTACCGCGAGATGCTTATTGATAATGTCAGCCTGAATACCTTTCTCAATCTGTATTTTGTCTTTGCCATCAACAATTATCTTTATCTTGTCGAACAGCAACTGAGTATCAAGTTCACCTCCATGAATCTCTTCGATGATCTCGGCGATTAAATGCTCGAGTTTGGTATCATCGGCGGCTCTGAGCATATGTCTGATCTTGATGGCGGCAATGGCGAGTGAGACACAGTGGAATAACGCATCTCTTTGTGATTTTATGAGTTCCAGAGAAGCCTTGCTACCGACTAAGCTATTAATCGGTATTTGTTTATTATTGCTTATTAAGCCCAGATACTGAGAGAAGGCTTGCTGTGACTTTTGAGGTGTCGAGCCAGAGAATACCTTGGCAATAAACTTGAGTGTGGCCTTCTTTATGGGAAGTATGCGTTTTATGTCATCCTCATAGGGAATCACTGCAGTTACTATGATTGAAACGGCTATACCGATCAGAATACCAAAACACCTGGCCTGTACATTGTCAAACACTGAGATTATCTCAGGTGAATATGCCAGGGGAAAGCCGATCACTGCCGCTGTCATACCGGCCATGCCAAAAACATAGGAGACACTATTTTGCAGGTACGCGGCTAGCCCTACACAAGTCACGATCCACAGAATCATAAATCCATTGAATAGCCATGCATCTATCAATGCCGTCGAAGAGACGAAAAGGACGAATGCACTGGCCAAAATGGTACCGACAGCACGGTAGAAGGACTTGATTAGGTTGGCACCATGACTGCCAGCCATCAAGATTATGATGATTGAGATCATGGCCGCACTGGTGGCTTCTGAGTTGAGCCTTAAACAGATCAACCAAGTGACAATGACACTTATTGAGACTCTTAAGGCGAACTGAGTCGCCTCTTTATTCCCCCAATAATTCATGACTAGTCTTTTACTGTGACTGTAACTGTGGTGCCGGCAATGAGTCTGTGTTCTTTGAGTATTGATCTGTCGATGGTGATTTTGACGGGTACTCTCTGGCCTAATCTGACCCAAGGAATCGTTGATTGCACATCAGGCAGTAGACCTGACTGATCGGCACTCTGGTCTACTATGGCTCTGCCAATACTCTGAACCTTACCTGAAATCACTTCTTCACTGGTGTAAGGCAAAATATCGACGCTTTGACCCGCTTGTATAAATTTTATCTTGGCTTCAGAAAAGTAACCGAGAACATAGTAAGAGTTGGCTTCGACCAGGGCAACAAAGGTTTGGCCCGTGTTGATGTAGTTGCCTACCCGCTGTTTTAGGTTGGTGATGTAGCCACTCTCTGGGGCGAATATTTTTGTGCGTGTTAGGTTCAGCCTAGCGACTTCGAGATCTATTTGAGCCTGGTCATAAACGGCCTGTTGAGCCTTGACGTTAAGCTGCTCATTAGTCACTTGTTTTTCAGAGACTAAATTATTGGGGAGTAAGTCTTTATCGCGATTGTAGTCATTCTTCGCTTGATTCAGTGTCGCCTGTGATGCTGCTAATCTGGCTTCAGCTTGCTTGATCTTATTGTCATAGTCGGTCATCTCAATCTCGAAAATTAAGGTCCCCTTGTCAACATAATCATTATCCTGCACATGTATCGCGATGATTTGTCCCGATACCTTAGGGGCTATCTGGATTATCTCTGCCCTGATCTTGGCGTCTCTCGTCCAAGGGGCATTCATGTACATATTCCATATGCTGCTGCCCATAAAGCTTGCAGTAATGATTAATATTAAGGGGATCACAAATCTTGTTAGGGGCATATCACACCATATAGAAAGTTAGGACTAGGTATAAGGTAATAGTAAAAAAACAACAATCACATAGGGATGGATGCCATACTTTTAACTTGGTGAGTATAGGTGAATAGAAGTTTCTCGATAACAACCATATACCGACAGATAATATAAAAACGTTGAGAAAGGCCGGTAAGTAGTAGGAGTCGAAGAAAATCACATCTTTCATGAGTCAGTCATACCAACAGAGATAAGCTAACTTCTTAAACTAGCCGACAACAAGTTGAATCACAATAGTAAATCGTTAAATTTAGTGAGTTTTAGGCCTGATGATGTGATTTAAAGTCATTAATCGCCTGGGGTCATTTTCTGTGAGCATAAGTTTGGCGTTCTCTAGGTGGATATTGAGCCGAACCAGGTTCAATTTTCTCTGTATATTTTTTGTCAGAATAGCACTAGCATTGAACCTAACCATTTAATGAAAAGGAAACATAAGATGATCGAGCAAGGACAAGTGTTACCCACAGACGTTATGTTAGGCGAGTTGACCAATGAAGGCATGGTGACTCATAACGTGGCCGAGCTATTCTCTGGCAAGAAAGTGGTGTTATTTGCCGTTCCGGGTGCATTCACACCCACATGCTCAGAGTCTCATCTGCCGGGCTATGTGGTATTAGCCGATCAGTTTCAGGCTAAGGGCGTCGATATCATCGCCTGTGTTTCTGTCAACGATGCGTTTGTTATGAAAGCATGGGGCCAAGCTCAAAATGCATCTGAGTTGATGATGTTGGCCGATGGTGATGCCAGTTTCACTAAGGCGCTAGGTTTAGAGATGGACACGGCAGGTTTTGGTGGCGTACGTTCGCAACGCTATGCCATGGTTGTCGAAAATGGTGTTGTGACTCAGTTGAATGTCGAAGCGCCTAAGACCTTTGAAGTGAGCAAGGCTGAAGCGGTATTGGCGGCTCTGTAATAGCGTTTAAAGGACGAAATAACCAAGGAGCCTGATGTTTCCTTGGTTATTTATAGACATATGTTCGGTGATTAAAAATAGTGAACGTATTCGACTGCCACACGGTACAGGGTGTCTTTGAAGCCGAGAAGGTCTAACTCATAGTCACGATCTATGTATTGGCTGGTGAAATGCAGCAGGTTGTTTTCATCGGCAAGTGGTATAACGGCGCCAAATGTGAGTCGGTCGACAGTATAGAACTGACCTTTATCATAGGACCAGTTGCCGTCATAGCGGCTGAGTTTTGCAATCAGCTGAACACCGGTATGGGCGAAAGTGTAAGCGTTGCTCCACTCGAAGAAGTAACCAAACCCGGCCCGATTAAGCACATCTTCACCATGGCCCATCTCTTCGCGGGGCCAATCATCATCTTTTTCTTCTTCGCTATAAGCTAAGCCTAATGTCAGCCCAAGATCATAGTGATTGACGTCGGTGAAGTGGGTGTTAAGGGCAAGCCCTGCAACAACAAGCTGTTCAAACTCTTCTAGTTGTTGACTGTTGTAGTGGCCTTCATAGCGTCCATGAAAACTGAGCAGGTATTCTTGTTCTTCACCGAAGCTGGCAAAAGGACGTTGATAGTTGAACTTCAGATCTGCGGAGTTTCTGAATCTGTCTTCATCATATTTTTCTGAATCAAGTTCGTAATAATAAGTGCCACGAACTCTGAAGTAATTGGTGTCTAGTTGATAGGTATTATTGTAGCGCAAGTCATCCCAAATAAATGATAATCCTCCCCCCCGAGACATGGAGCTGGATTCAGAGTCGGGATAAGATTCTAGCCCAGCTAAAATAGAGACAGCGTACGGATTTTGTGTCGTCTCTTCAGCTGCTTGAGCTGATTTTATTGTTAGAGCTGTGGTCATGCTCGCCGTGATGGCAAGTCCGGCTAGCAAGTGAGTATGCTTCATCTTCATCCTGAAAAATGTTAAATGCGACTTAATATTATCGAGATATTAACATTAAAATTAACACTAGAGTCTACAAAAGAAGCTATGCGGCTTGTGCTAGTCCTGTTTTAGGGGCTGAGATCCCTAAATTAGCCTCGATATCTTGCACGCTCTGTTGCACTTCACCGCCAATCACTTGGCTCTGCTTCGACGCTGACTGGGCTTGAATTTTGAGTAAGCTCATGGCGTGTACAAATTCATCCAGATAATTGACCTGCTGTTGCGCATTGATGGAGCCTTGCTTTGCCGTCATCGCCATCTCGCTCGCCTGAGCCTGCACAGATAAAGCTACAGTGGATAAGCCTTGAGCTCGTTCCCTCTGCCTTTGTGTGGCCTGCTCTATGCCAGTCATACTGACCTCGAGTTCGCTATTGGCCTGATTCAGTTGATTTAGAATCGTCATGATCTCTTTCAATGAGTCCTGAGTCCTATGGGAAAGATTCCTGACCTCACCGGCGACCACAGCAAATCCTCGGCCTTGTTCTCCAGCTCTTGCGGCTTCGATGGCGGCATTGAGCGCGAGCAAGTTAGTTTGCTCGGCGATATTACCTATCACGTCGATGATCTTGGACACATCTTCCACAGATGTGGTCAGACTAGACAATGATTGATGGGATTGAATTACGGCTATTTGTGTTTCTTCGGTTGCCTGCAGCATAGCTTCGGCCTCTGTCTGACTGGTTTCCATCTGTAACATGGTTTGTTCGGCGCTACTCTCCACTAGGGCTGATGTGGTGCTTACCTCATGTGCCAGGTTGCGTATCTCATCGGTCTGAGTTTGTGCCTGACTAACCACGTTCTGGGTCTCATCTGCGCTATGGGTTATCAGAGAGATCCGTTGGACTAACCTGGATAGGGATTGAGATACCAGTGACATCTGTTGACGCTGGGATTCATCTTCATCTTCGAATCTTTGTAGCAGTTGATTGAAGTGGCCTGCTATCTGCCCCGTCTCACATCGTCTATTGATCTCGAGTCGTTCACGGCTATTGGACTCGCTAAGTGTTTGGAAGGCGTGGTTAAGGCGTTTCAAGGGGGATACAACTCGGCTCTGTTGCAACATTAAGTAGATGACAGCGAACAGGGCCAATAGTGAAACGACGGCATAGAGAGCGAATTGCAGTTCCTGCTTCAGCCTTTGATTTTGCTCCGCTTGAGTGGCGCTAAGAGTGAACATAGCCAGCTCTACTTCGGCGATAGAGCTCCTGAGTTGCTCCTGAATTTGCTGGTTATCCTGCAGCAGGTTATAGGTGTTGCTGATCTCTCTATTGTATCTGTTACTCAGGCTCAGTAACTCAGATCTATAGTTCTCACCGATTTCGACCACTTCCTCATCGGCACCGCCTAAGGCAAACTCATCGACCTCCAAGGTGTCGAAGATGCCGAACAATGGCAGCGAGTCTAGCTGGTCATGCCAAAGATTAAGTTCATCGATTGTGCTTTGCAGAATGGCTTGTAGTCGAAGATCCTTGCCGATGAGATAGTCTTGAGTCAATTGTGAAAGTTGATAAACCAGAGGAGGCAGCTGGCGAGTCAAGCGCAGATATTCATCAGAGAGCGAGTCATTCTCTCCCTGACCAATATAGGCATAGTCGGCCAGCTGGCGATTGTTGTCCAGCATCTCAGCTTCTGCAAAAGCCAGAAGTTGTCTCGGGTTACCAGCAAGTTTACCTGCAGCTCGATAGTCAGTGTCCAGACTTTGAATAAACTCTTGTAGTAACACTCTAAGGGAATCCACATCTGGATCCTTATTTTGTGCTAACGATGATTCTATCTGCTCCAGTTGAGTTTTGGCGCGTTCTAATTGGCTGGCATCCCCACTATGTAAGTAGCCGTCAAGCTCTCGTCTCACTTCAACTAAAAACATCTGTTGTAACTGTTGCAGTTCATTTGATTGTGTTTCAATAATTTGGCGTTGCTCATTACTCCAAACCACTACTGTGGCTAGCAGAGCAGCAAGTAAGAGTAAGATGGCAGAAGCTGAAAGTGATAGGGTGGATATTTTCATCGGTATCACGCCAGGCAAGGATATTTTCCGCAAGACTAGGGGATTAGCGTTACAGATTCATGTCACTAGTGTGACACTTACTCAGCTGATTATTTTTATAATCAGCTGAGTACATATTGATCTTGGATGAGTGATTTATTCGAGGGGTAACCAGACCTGAGCATGTAAACCGCCGGCGACTCTGTTAGTCAGTACAATTTCGCCTTGATGGCGATCGACGATACGCTTGATGATGGCCAGTCCCAGGCCCGAACCTACACTTCCTCTGGCTGTATCGCCTTGAGTGAAAGGTTGAAATAACTTAGGGATCTCAGATTCCGGAATACCCGGGCCATCGTCTTCTACGCTAAATCCTACACGCCGTCCGTCGAAGTGAGAGCTTAGCCTGACCCAGCCATTGCCATAACGGAAGGCATTTTCTACCAGATTACTCAAGATACGTTTAATGGCAATGCTCTGAATCGGGATCTCCGGACACTCGTTGAGTACCACTTGGATCTCGCCTTCCCGATTGGATTCGGCCTGGGCGACATCTTGGATGAGATAATTGATCTGTTCCTGCTCACGAATGCTTTCCTGATCTTGTCTGATATAGGAAATGAACTGACTGATGATGGCATCCATATCTTCTATGTCGTGGACGATACCATCCTTTAGATATTCATCATCGGCAACCATCATCTCTGAGGCTAGCCGAATGCGGGTCAGAGGGGTACGTAGGTCATGGGAGATGCCCGCCATCAACAGCGCTCTATCTTGTTCTAACTGTTTCATGCTGTAGGACATCTGGTTGAATGCGTTAGTTACTTCGACAATCTCGGTTGAGCCGCTCAGGGGTAAGGGCTCAGGATATTCACCCATAGAGACAGAGATTGCCGCCTTTTGCAGTCGTCTGAGCGGCCTGTTCTGCTGTCTGGCAAACCACCAACCGCCAGCGACACTCAAGGCGCCAATCACCATCAGGTAGAGGGTGAGGGGCGATAGGTCGTATTCGTTGAATCCGGTGAGGGGGATCTTGATCCAGACCGAAGGGGCCTGAGGAGGGCGGATCCAGATCTCAAAAAACTCACCTTGAGCGATTCTTACTTCGGCTTTACCGCCTAAGTGTTCCGACATCTGCGATGAGAGCAGAGCATAATAAGTGGCTTGTTCTATACCAGCTTCACGAGCTTGTTTCTGATTATAGATATGCATACCATCGTCGGGAACCTTAGCATTGAGGGCGTCGACCATAGTGAGGTGTTCGCGACCCACATCGACACCATCGACAAACAGTAATTTTACCTGACGTGCAATTAACTGGTTGATCTGCTGATAGGTGGGCTGGATGAAATAGGCCGCGACCGAGAGATAGGAAACCAGTTGATTGATCAGCAAGAGACTGCCAATCAGAACTACTGTTTGGCTAAATGCACTACGGGGTAAAAGTTTTTTCAGCCACTTCATGTAACTGGTTTACCCCTTAGATAAGCAAATAAGTGAGACTGGTGACATTAGATATCACGCTATCTTAACGACGCGAGGTGCCATCGGGCACGAAGACATAACCGAGTCCCCAAACCGTCTGGATATATCTGGGGTTGGCAGGATCTTTTTCAATTAAACGTCTCAAGCGAGATACCTGTACATCGATAGAGCGTTCGAGGGCCGAGTAATCTCGCCCTCGGGCTAGATTCATCAACTTATCGCGAGACAGAGGCTCGCGTGGGTGGCTCACAAGCACCTTAAGTACTGCAAACTCGCCACTTGTGAGGGAGATAGCTTCTTCACCATGATACATCTCACGTGTTGCAAGATTGAGTGTAAACTCGCCGAAGGTGATCTCCTCCTCTTGTTGAGTCGGTGCCCCTGGGACATCCTGGCTCTGTCTACGCATCACGGCCTTGATTCTGGCGAGTAATTCACGAGGATTAAATGGCTTAGGCAGATAGTCATCGGCACCGAGCTCCAAGCCTATGATACGGTCTACTTCATCACCCTTAGCCGTCAACATGACGATAGGAATAGTATTGCCTTGCTGACGAAGTCTGCGGCAGATGGAGAGGCCATCTTCGCCGGGTAGCATTAAATCCAGCACGAGTAGGTGGAAATTCTCACGCTCGAGTAACCTATCCATCTGCTCGGAATTGGCAGCGCTGCGAACCTGGTAACCTTGCTCCATAAGATAACGCTCGAGTAAGGCTCTTAGTCTCATATCATCATCGACGACGAGAATTTTAGAGGTTTCCTGTCCCATGCTTATTATCCTTTTTCTTGGAACCCGATGGTGATCGGTAGCCAACTGGCTGATATTGAATATAATTAAACGTACATTTAGCCGCTAATATAGCCGCTTTTTAATCCCTCTTACCAGCGACTCTTTACACGGATACAGATATTATCTTGTTCTAGTGGCGAAAGAAATGGCGTAATCCATTGAAAATAAATGGCTATTAATACTTTTTCAGTATAGCTGTAAAATTGTAACAATTGGAGTTTAGGGATTTTCTCGATCATGATGAGGTATTCTTGACAGTATTCGATTGGTAACCAAGGACGTGTTTAGCCTAGAGGAGCTGATGGTGTGTGTCGGTCAATGAGGGATTAACTTGTCGCGATATGGCGCTAGATGTATATAAATGGGAAGTTATAATTTGATGGAAAAACTATCTTATTTGGGTTCGTGGCCCGAGTAGTCTTTTTCCATCGAATAAGTGATAATTGGGCGCTGCAACATCCCATGATGTTGTCCGATAGATTTAAAAGAGATCGAAAATGAAAGCGTTATTAATCACCCGTAAAGGCTGGCAGGCTCTGGACAGGGAGCTTAAGTACCTTTGGAAAGAATATCGTCCGGAGATCACTAAGAAGGTACAGGAAGCTGCGGCTCAAGGGGATAGATCCGAGAATGCAGATTACACCTATAACAAACGTCTGCTGCGGCAGATAGACGGTCGTGTTCGCTATCTGGTGAAGCGGGTCGAAGAGCTGAAAATCGTCGATTATTCGCCTCAACAGGAAGGTAAGGTGTTCTTCGGTGCCTGGGTAGAGCTGGAAAATGAGGCCGGTGATGTGGTGCAGTATCGCATCGTAGGTAAGGATGAGCTGGATACTAAGCTAGGTTATATCACCATAGACTCGCCGATGTCCCGTGCGCTTATCGGCAAACAGGTCGATGATGAAATCGTGGTACAAACCCCTTCGGGTGCCAAGGAGTGGTACGTGAACAAGATCCAATATAAGGCATTTAAGGATGAATGAGCGGGTCGGTATAAGTGATGCAATTCTCGATCCTGTCATTTTAGATTGGCAGAACATCGAGTTGCCTCGCACTTGGGCCGATGAGATCAATTTTAAGACCCGGACCAATGTGGGCAGGTTATTTCGCAGTCTTTTTAAGAAAGGCAATGGTCGCGCGGAAATCCCGGACAGTTTCCCCGATGGAATATTGGGTAAACAGAGCCTGCCTAAATATCTACAGCAGGAGTTTCACGGCATACCTAACGGTAACTATTCCAATAACATTACCCGCGGCTATATCAGTGCTTTCGATGCAAGTATGCTGGGTAAGATGAAGCCGGTGAGACGAGATATAGCCACTTGGTTAAACGGCTGCAAACGTGTCTTAGATCTCGGCTGCGCCGGAGGTCAGATGGCCGCGGCCCTCAAGGATGAAGATATCACAGATGTTTGGGGGTTAGATCCTTCGCCTTATCTGTTAAAACATGCGGCCAAAGCCTATCCAGAAGTGAAATTTGTTCAAGGGCTAGCGGAAGAGCTTAAGTTTTCCGATAAGCGTTTCGATGGCATTACTGCGAGTTTTTTGTTTCATGAGATGCCGCCTAAGTATATCGATTTGGCACTAGATGAGTGTCGCCGGGTGTTAGATGAGGGGGGCTTACTGGCGATCTGTGAGCCCTCATCGATTCAGTTCAAGTCTGGTTGGTGGAAGATGTTTAAGGGGTTTGGCTTTACTGGACTTTATTTTAAGTGGTTGGCCGGTCATGTGTATGAGCCTTTTGTGCCTGCCTGGCATAAGCAAGATATCGAACAACTATTGCAACGCCATGGGTTCGAGGTACTGATCAACCGAAGAGGCATGCCTGAACATACCGTGCTGGCGAGAAAGTGCATTTCTAAGCTGTAAAGCTTAGTCTACATCTTTAATTGCCAGTAGAGCTCAATGCTCAGAGGGAAGTAAGCTAGTTTGTAATCTTAGCTTGCCACTTAGTCATCTTCACTCATTTTTTCTAATATGATCTCGATCAACTCGCGTCATTCCTATAACTACTAGCCTGCCGATAATACCAATCAAGAAGGATCGGATCATGGCGACATCAATTGAGAAAAATTTTGGCGATGAATATTTTCGTCAATTACCCCAGTTTGGCGATAGCTTAGGTGAACTGTTAACATTTTTCGGGGTCAAGCGCACCTATGGTGTCGGTGGTGATTTCGTTGCTAATTTGATTAATGCCCTAGAACCCCATATCGATGTATTACCGTCGAGTAATGAGATGCATGCAGGCTTCAGTGCCTGCGCCCAGGCTGAGTTAAACCCACTAGGTGTTTGCATGACCACTTATACAGTAGGCAGCTTACCTTGTGTTAGCGCTGCGGCGTTGGCGAGAACCGAAGGATTACCCGTGGTGTTTATCTCTGGTGCTCCTGGGGAGAATGAGGTAAATAGTCATGTATTGCATCATAGCGTTCACCCGCATACTGCTTGGAATACCGATCTTGACGCAGCACTAAATGCTTTCCAGGCTCTTGGGATCCGCGCAGAACGCCTTCAGGGTCAAAGGCAGAGTGGCCAGCCCAATATTGCCGCCGAGCAATGTTTGCAGCTGTTAACTTATGCTTATTTAAACCGCCAACCTGTGTTTATTGAGATCCCCAGAGATTTGATCTTTCAGCCGACTCAGTCTTTGTGCCTACCGGGTCATTTAACTCAGTTAGCTAAGGTTCAGCAACTGAATTTAAGTGGTGCAGAGCTGATAGCCCAAGAGATAGTGACTAAGCTCAATAAGGCTGATTCACCTTTAGTGTTTCTGGGAGAGAAACTCAGGTTGAACACAGACCTACTCGCGAAAATAATCACATTCTGCCGTAAGCAAGGTCTGCCTTATGCCATCAGCTGGTTTGGTAAGGGCATGTTGGATGAGAGCGATCCACTCTGTTTAGGAAGTTATAACGGGGTATTCAGTGAGCTAGATGGCCAGGGTTACATCGAGTCTGTGGCCGATTATGTGCTTGAACTTGGGACTGCCATATCACCGAGTGACACCAACAATGCCTTTGGTAGTCAAACCCATGCCGTGGATCGCCACCCTAATAAGACTATGCTGAAGGGAACCTCGAGGTGGGAGCAAGATATCTCTGTGGTTATGGATATACTGCAGTCTTCTAGGCTAACGCCCCACAAACTTTTCAGTGAGCCTAAAGCCGATGTGGAGTCACCAAAGCCAAAGAGTGAGATGCTTGGGTATCATAATCTGGCTTCGACGATTAATCTTGCTCAGAGAGAGCTCGCTAAGCCCTATATTTTCGTGCCCGAGGTGGGGAGCGCTCTGTTTGCCAGCTTCGAGTTGGATACTCTTGGCAGTGATATTGGGCGAAGTTATCTGGCTAACCCTTGGTATGCTGCAATGGGAACCAGTTTGCCCTATGCCAGAGCCATTGCCGATCAGTTAGCCGAAACTGGTAGCTCACAACCTATCTTGGTATTGACAGGAGATGGTGGCTTTAATTTTCAGGCTAACGAGTTGATCAGTCTGCAGAAACAGGGCGCAAACGTTACGATTATCTATATGCGTAACAATATCTTTCATTTAGGTAAGGCGGGAGATGCGCCTGTGTATGCCTGTAATCATAAAGAGTTCGATCCTAGGTTGTTGATAAAAGCCTATGGCGGTTATGGTCATTTATGTGTGACCACAGGGCAGCTGATGGATAGCCTTGCCCAAAGTGCAGTTAGAGGCGGGCTGCATCTGATCGAAGTGCCGACTTCAATCGACTCCGAGTATCAGAGTGAGATCACTAAGAAGCTCAATACCTACATAGGGTTTAGAAATGGTGTCGCCGAGGCGATATTTGCCTGGAATAACTTGTGTGGTCGCAGAGAAAGCTGTCACTAATTCAAAGTGTGTAGCTTTCACATGCAAGCACACCTTAGCCTGTGGTATCTTGATGCTCATCAGAATCTTTTACTCCAGGCACGACCATACTTTTATGCAAATGACGCAAAATATTGCCCAGATCATTGCTCAGGAACTCAATGTTCGTGAGCAACAAGTCAGTTCGACAATCTCCCTACTCGATGATGGTGCCACTGTGCCTTTCGTCGCTCGTTATCGTAAAGAGGCGACCGGAGGCTTAGATGACACTCAGCTGCGTACACTAAATAGCAGGTTGAGTTATCTGCGTGACTTGAATGACAGACGCGATGTGATCATCTCGAGTATCGATACACAAGGTAAGCTGACTCCTGAGCTAAAACACGCATTATTCGAGGCTGATAGTAAGACGCGTCTGGAAGATCTATATCTGCCCTATAAGCCAAAACGTCGCACTAAGGGCCAGATCGCCATAGAAGCAGGTATCGAGCCCTTAGCCGAGCACTTGCTGAATAACCGCAATGCCGATATCGAACTAGAAGTCGCTAAATATATTAAGGCGGAAGCAGGTTTTTCAGACAGTAAACTCGTGCTCGATGGCGCTCGTTTCATCTTGATGGAGCGCTTCGCCGAAGATGCTGCCCTGTTGCAGAAAGTGAGACAACACCTCAGCCAAAACTCTGTTCTCGAAAGCCGCATGGCTAAGGGGAAAGAGAAGGAAGGGGCTAAGTTCCGCGATTATTTCGAACACACGGAAAAATTAAGCAAGATACCTTCTCATCGCGCCTTGGCCATGCTGCGTGGGCGCAATGAAGGCATGCTGAGCCTCAGCATGAACGCAGATCCAGGCAATGAGTCTAAGCAAGGCAGTTATTGTGAGGTGATTATCGCCGAGCACTTTAAACTAAACTTGGGCATCGGTGGTGTCGACACATGGTTGAAAACCGTAGTCACGGCTACCTGGCGAATCAAGATTTCGCTGCAGATGGAAACTGAGTTTATCGCTAAGATGCGTGAGCATGCAGAGTCTGAGGCGATAAATGTATTTGCCCGCAACCTTGGAGATCTCCTGATGGCAGCGCCGGCGGGAGCCAAGGCAACCTTAGGACTAGATCCTGGACTGAGATCTGGCGTTAAGGTGGCTATCGTTAACAATACAGGCAAACTCGTTGCACACACGACCATCTTCCCCCATGCGCCACAGAAGCAATGGGATAAGTCGGTACGCACCTTAGCCAACCTTGCCAAGATGCATAAGGTGGAACTGATTGCCGTGGGCAACGGAACCGCTTCGAGAGAGACGGATAAGCTGGCAGCTGAATTGATTGCCAGTGTCCAATCTGAGCTGCCAAGACTGACTAAAATCATGGTGAGTGAGGCCGGAGCATCTGTCTATTCGGCTTCCGAGCTCGCGGCCAATGAATTCCCCGATCTCGATGTGTCTATTCGTGGCGCCGTTTCAATCGCTCGTAGACTGCAGGACCCTCTCGCCGAATTAGTCAAGATCGAACCTAAGTCTATCGGTGTAGGCCAGTATCAGCATGATGTGAGCCAGAGTCAGCTTTCCTTGTCACTGGAAGGCGTGGTGGAAGATTGTGTGAATGGTGTTGGGGTCGATCTGAATATGGCATCTGCGCCGCTATTGGCTCAGGTGGCTGGTCTTAATAAGACATTAGCCCGTAATATCGTCAACTATCGAGATGAAAATGGTCAGTTTACTCAGCGTAAGCAGCTACTGAAGGTGGCCAGGCTCGGGCCTAAAGCCTATGAGCAAGCCGCAGGCTTCCTGCGTATTTTCGACGGTGATAACCCCTTGGATGCCTCTTCGGTTCACCCTGAAGCCTATTCTCTGGTTGAAACGATAGCTAAGGCGAAGGGACAAGGGGTTGAGGCACTAGTCGGTAACACTGAATTATTGCGTAGCTTGTCGGCGGCAGAGTTCATTACAGATAAATTTGGCCTGCCCACTGTGACGGATATTTTAGTCGAGCTGGATAAGCCGGGACGGGATCCTCGTGGTGAGTTTAAGACGGCCATATTTAAGGAAGGCGTGGAAAAAGTTAACGATCTTAAGCCTGATATGATCCTCGAAGGTGTGGTGACCAATGTGACTAACTTCGGTGCCTTTGTCGATGTCGGTGTTCATCAGGATGGCTTGGTACACATCTCATCTTTGACCGATAAGTTTGTCAGCGATCCCCATAGCGTAGTCAAGGCCGGGGATGTGGTGAAAGTGAAGGTGATGGAAATCGATGTGGAGCGTAAGCGTATCGCTCTCACCATGCGTCTGGATGAAAAGGCCGGTGATAAACCAGCGCCGAGAGCCGCTCAAAGGCCGAATTCAGCTGGTAATAAGCCGAAGCAACAAGGTAAGTCACAGAACAAGTCTCAGCCTAAGCAAGCTAATGCGGCCATGGGGAATGCGTTTGCCGATGCTTTTGCTAAACTGAAAAAATAACATGTAAGCGAGTTCTTATACCAAATGCTATGACATCAATGTCGGAAGAGTTTTCTCTTTCGACATTTTTTTTACACTCCTTCCGCCAATCTATGTTTGGGTTGGCACGCTTGTTCGTTTTGTGTGTCCTTAGTGTTTCATGCTTATTAATTTAAGGTGAACTTTTGTGGCTGAGTTCTGTCATAATATTTGGCTATTACTCCGAAGAGGGTGAAAACCATCATGGACACTCTAATCTAGAGTAAATCGCGCAAGGACCACTCCATAGTTCTGGATGCAGAACTTTTGGATTTTTACACTAAGTACATTTTGGGTGCTCTATGGCCTCTCGTCTTTCTTTTTTGGGTCCCTTTAGATCCATTTTAAGTTTCTGCTTAATTGCATTAATTATCGTCACCCTGAGTCGTATAGGCTTAGGACTCTGGCAAATCGAGCGTGTTTCGGCCGTGGATGGCTGGTCACATCTCTTGCTGCAGGGCCTAAGGGTGGATCTGGCTACCTTATGCTGGTTGTGGGGCATTGCAGCCCTTGGCACAGCCATTTTTTCCGGTGATCACGCTATTGGCCGTGGTTGGAACAAGATATTACGTATCTGGCTGACTCTAGGACTCTGGTTGATTCTATTCTTGGAAGTCTCATCTCCTTCGTTTATCCAGGAATATGGCATTCGCCCAAATCGTCTCTATATCGAATACCTCATCTATCCTAAAGAGGTGATGTCCATGCTCTGGGGGGGGCGTAAGCTTGAGGTGATCTTAGGTTTCCTTATCAGCGGTGCAACTCTTTTTAGTGGCTGGAAGCTCAGTGGTTACTTGCTGCGAGATCTCATCTATTCTCGCTGGTACTGGCGTCCGGTTATCGCTGTTGCTGTGATTGTGCTGACTTTGATCGGTGCCCGTTCGAGTTTAGGCCATAGACCGCTTAACCCGGCACTTGTTGCTTTTGCCGATGATCCTCTGGTTAACTCTCTCGTGGTTAACTCTGCATATTCCCTCTTTTTCGCCATCAATCAAATGGGCAATGAAGCTAATGCCGCTAAAATTTATGGTCGCATGGATGAGCAGAAAATTATCGACACAATCAGGCGAGAAAGTGGTCGAGATCCCAGTGAATTCCCGTTAGCCGCAGCGCCTAGTGTTTCTTTTAATCCTGCCAGTTATCAGGGCAAACCTAAGAACTTAGTGATCATCTTACAAGAAAGTCTGGGAGCTCGCTTCGTGGGGAATCTGGGCGGTCTTCCTTTGACGCCAAACATAGATGTGCTCTCTAAGGAAGGCTGGTCATTTGAGAATCTCTACGCCACAGGAACGCGTTCGGTTCGTGGTATCGAAGCCATCACTACTGGTTTTACACCTACGCCGGCACGCTCTGTGGTTAAGTTAGGCAAGAGCCAACAAGGTTTCTTCTCTATCGCCGAACTCTTGAAAAGTCATGGCTATGAGACTCAGTTTATTTATGGTGGAGAGAGTCATTTCGATAACATGAAGAGCTTCTTCCTCGGAAATGGCTTCAGTAATATTGTCGATGAAGATGATTATGAAGATCCCTCTTTTGTGGCTTCTTGGGGGGTATCGGATGAAGATCTTCTGCGCCGGGCTGACCAGGAGTTTAAGCAATTCCACAAAGAGGGTAAACCGTTTTTCAGCTTAGTATTTAGCTCGAGCAACCACGATCCCTTCGAGTTTCCCGATGGTAAAATTGAGCTCTATGAGCAGCCTAAACAGACGGTGAATAATGCGGTTAAATATGCGGATTACGCTCTAGGAGAGTTTTTTAAATTAGCTAAGAAGTCTGATTACTGGAAAGATACGCTATTTTTGGTCGTGGCCGATCACGATAGTCGTGTCGGGGGGGCGAGTTTAGTCCCTATTTCTCGCTTCAGGATCCCTGGAATTATTCTAGGTGATGGCATCGAGCCTAAGAAAGACCAGCGAGTGGTGAGTCAGATCGATATGGCACCGACTCTATTGTCTATGATAGGCATATCCGACAGCTATCCCATGTTAGGACAAGACTTGACTCGAGTCAGGGATGATTGGCCTGGACGCGCCTTGATGCAATATGACAAGAACATGGCATATATGCGAGGCGATGATGTGGTGATATTGCAGCCAGAGCGTGAAGCCGCTGGCTTCAAGTACGACTTCGATACTGGGACGCTCAATGCACAAGCTCAATCCGATGAGATGAAGCAAGCAGCTCTATCTTGGGCATTGTGGGGCAGTATGGCTTATCAGCAAGGCCTGTATAGGACTGCTTCTCAAGAAGAAAGGCTAGCGTTTAAGCAGGCTGAGGATGATGCTAAGCTGCAGCTGGCCTTGGAAGATGAGAAAGATAATACGAATAGCCAAGCGAGTGAAGTGTTACTGCGTTAAACAAAAGATGAGATAGTAGGCTCTGTTTTTGGAAGAGCCTGCTCTTGATAGAAGTTAGTTATATGCAGGGAAACCGCCTGATAAAAATCTTTGGGCTGAGCTACTAGCTCGCTCTTCTGAGGCTGGGTTTGTTTGTGGTCACGTGCAGAGTTCGGCTGCTGGGCAATGCGAATATCACGCCTGTTTAGCGCGGGTCTTCCTCTGAGGGGATCTCTGGCTATGTTGGCTACTTGAGTCGGCTTTTCTGCTTCTTTCTGCTGCTTTTCTTCCTGTTTCTGCCCACCACCTTGGTGTTTTCCCAGCGTTCGTTCATTGAGTCTAGCTTGAATCTCTGGCTGTTCGGCTGTGCGCTCGTGTTGCGGAGTGAAGGGGCGTTCTTCGTGGCTCTTGACTAGTTCAGGTGTAGGAACGATAGGCGGTCTTTGCTGGCTATCCACGCGCGCGGCATCGGTAGCGGGGTTTGTCGTCGCTATTGGTACCTGAGGATAGTTTGTGACCACTAACATAGATAATCCCTTAACTCTTGTGGTTAAATAATAACCTTCATTAGGTTAAAGATAAAGCTATGTGAGTTCGTTGAGGGCTTAATTCGAAATTTCTTCTATCCAGGTCACAAAACCGACTAAAAATTCATCTTTGTGAGAGAAAAAGGGCGCGTGAGAAGCCTTCGGCAGTATGAGATCTTGGTAAAGCGTGTCATTCACCGGCATGAGAGGAGGTACGCGTCTGGGGACTAGTCCATCTAACCGACCCCAGATCCTCAGCCAAGGCTGATTAATCTGATCTAGCTTAGGTCTGAGATCGACACACTCCAGCATTTTTAATCCCTGAACCAGGGCTCGGGAGTCTGGAAGTGGCCTTGAGAGCACCAAGTTTTTAAGTTGCTTGATATCTTCTTTCGCCGTTGCGCTGCCAATTGCCTGAATCGCCAGGAATCGTTCGATTGTCTTACCGAGATCTTTATACAAGGATTCTCCAAATTCAGTCAGGACTTGGGGTGGGATCCCAGGCCATTTCTCCTCTTTCCGGGCCATAAAGCAGGGGGATGAAGCTATGGTCACGAGTCCTCTGACTCTACCAGGGTAGTTTAGTGCTGCTAATGTAGCCAGGAGTCCTCCCAGAGACCAACCTACCCAGATAGCCTTATCTGGGAGGTGTGTAATCAGTGCCTCCAGCCAATCATAGATGTCGCCTTCTATGGCTGAGCTATGGCCAAAGCCGGGCAGATCCACATAGTGCACCCTATACTCAGACAGAGACAGGTGAAGTGGCGTAAAGACAGCGCTGTTCATTCCCCAGCCATGAAGCATGACAATTTGCGGAGCAGATACCGGGCCTATAGATTCTATATGCAGTTGTGCTTGACTCACTTATCTACCTCTTAGTGGGAAATTGATGAAAACAGCTAAGCTCACCAGACTAAAGCCTTATGGAGAGAAAGCCCTACAGAGGGGGCTAGAATGCGTGAAGCAGTGGCTGGCGGCAAGTTTACCCAATCGTTGTCTTATGTGCCATCAAAGCGTGACTCTTCCAGGTACCGGGATCTGTACTATCTGTTTAAATTCTGGCCTCTACCAACAGCCAGTGTGCTTAGGTTGTGGACGTGGTTTACAGATCCAATCGCGCTATTGTGGTGTGTGCTTGTCAACTGAGCCCCTGCTGGTTATCTCCCCTTGTAGTTATCACCAAGGTTTAGGCCGATGGGTAGGTCTAATCAAGTATCGAGCCCAGTTCGCGGGACTGCCCGCTTTATCCGGTGCACTAATTGCGCGTATTCATAAATTAGAAGCGGCAGGGTTAATTCAACGTCCTCAGGTTCTGGTGCCTGTGCCGCTACATGAGAAGAGGCTAAAGGCCCGTAGTTTCAATCAGGCCTGGATAATTGCCGATACTCTTAGTAAGCAGCTCAATATTCCCATCGAGACTCATGGTCTAGTGAGAAGGTTAGATACTCAGTCTCAGGCTGGTTTAACCGGTAAGCAGAGACGTAAAAACCTTAAAAGTGCCTTTCATCTTGATGATAATTTTCCCTATCAGCGCATCGCCTTAATAGATGATGTGGTGACGACGGGCACCACGGCAAAAGAGATTGCCTCCCTGTTCGAGAGGCGGCATATTCATGTGCAGGTATGGTGTTTGGCGAGAGCAGAAGCACCAGGACTCTTAGATTAGGTAAATAATTATAAATAGGTCAGTTTCTAGATTCTAGGAACTAGGAACTAGGAACTAGGATCTGCTATTAATTCAATGCGGGGACGAAATAGAGAGCATTGGCGTATATTTTTTCTGAGCCTAGCCAGATGTTGCGGAACATCAGGTTATCGGCGAGGCCGACTATGGCACCTTTGCCTCGAGTCTCCAGGACTATGGCTGGGTTATTAGAGAAACTGGCCTGATATTCTTTGGCAAGATAGCCGCTGAGCAGAGGTTCATCGGCGTATTTAGCCGCGACAGTGAAGGGGGTCGAGCTGGTGGTTAATCCTATAGCCTTATTCTTTAATATGGGAAGTCTATTGCCCCGTATGCCAAAGTTTATTGGACTACTGGGGTCGAGTGCGAGTTCCACTATGGCGCCGCCTATGGATTGCCGTGCAGCGAGTTTTTCCTTATCTCCATAGCTTAAACCTCTGGTGTCGAATAATTGTTTATAGAAACGTTTTCCTTTGATAGCACTCTTGAGCAGGTTATTTTTATTCAACCAAGTTAACGCGCCTTTCTGAGCGATCACTGTGCCACCATCTGAGGTGAACTGACCTAATTTTCTGGAAAATTTCTCATCTAAAGAGGAGTAGGTTCCACCTGCCATGATCACATGTGTGTATCGGTTTAACTTTATTTTGGAAATATGACCCGCATCGATTAAGGTCACGGGGACTGCAAGTTTGCGGTCCAAGTAATACCACAGTTCACCCACTTCGGAGGCATCTGTGCCCCGACCCGTGATTAACAAAGGTTTTATGGGTTTTATTACCTTGAAGTTAGGGCTGCCCAAGTCGATGCCGGATATGGCGGCGCTAGTCGTAACCGAATACAAGGTCAGTGGATATTGTTTGCTCAACTTAACTAGCTTGTTATTGATCTCATCCAGAGAAATTCCGGGCTGTTTTAGTGGTATTTGCAAGGTGCCAGCAGGAAATTTATGAGCCTTTCCAGCTACCTCTATAATAAAGGGTTTCTTAGCAAATTTGACGGTCACATTATCTTGTAACAAGGCCTGCAGCATGGGGGCTGCCAAATCTTGCTGCCAATTGACGAGTACTGCTACGGCTTGTTCATTCACCTGAAAATTGAACTTAGCAGGAGCTTGTCTGGAAAGTACATCTATATCTAATTTGCTGTTGCGTACCATTTGTAGATGATAGGCGTGTTCCAGATTCCAGCTTGAGACATCGTAAAAAGTTGGGTCTTCGAACTCTGTGCTGTTATCAAACAGGGCTAAAAGTAGGCTCTTTTGGGGCTGATTGATAGGGATAAACACGCTGCTATTGGCTGCAAAGTCCTGACTTCCTTGGCGAACTGTTTCAGTCAGATAGTAAAATTTGATCTTGTGTTGGGTCAACACTTGGGTGAGATCTTCAATACGTTCTCGGTTAGCGGGAGCACCAAGAAGGAAGCCTGTTTGACGACCTCGCTGTAGGACCTTGTCTCGCCCCTGATAAAACTCACTCTGGTATTCAATCAGCTCATCTTTTAATTCCAGACTGCCTTTTAGACTCGATATAGAGGTGGCGACTTGATTATTGATGGCTTGGCTGAGTCTTAGCTTGCCGTTTTGAGTAATTTGTACCTGTCCTCTGGGGCTAGCTTGTTCGAATAAGATGCCAACAGAGCCGTTGATATCCGGATAAGTTGAGCCCTTACCATAGTAAAAGTCGTCAAACGCCTCACGACTGAAATAGCTCTGCTTTAACTCATCTAGGGCTGCTCTATGGAAATGAGCCAGCTTCTCCGTCAGAGCCTGATTAGTCTTCGGGGTCGCAGGGTTGGTGCGCGATGGAACCCCGGGTTGGAAGAAGTAATTCCTATCCCGACCCATCTCATGAAAATCTCCTACATAGTGAGGTTGCCATTTATGGAATAGAGCGACTCTACCTCGGGTTTCTGGGTGTCTGAGGAACAAGAGATCACGATTAAGATCGGCAAAGTAGTGGTTGGTTCTGCCATTGGGCCAATTTTGTCTGTGTTCCTTATGGTTGCTATCACTGACATCGGTCTGGCCGCGGTAGTTATTGGTCCAGGTTGAAAACCTGTCCATGCCATCCGGGTTCTGACTCGGGGTGATCAATACAATGGCTTCATCGAGCAAGTCTTCAACCCATTCATCTCTGCTGGAGGCTAGAAAATAACTGAGGGCCAAGGCGGCATGGGCACCACTGGCCTCATCCCCATGAATGGAATATGCCAGCCAGATGACTAAGGGACCATCCTGTGTCGCCCCGGATTTAACGGCTCGACGCTGTGTCAAAATCTCGTCTAACTTTGCCTGATTCTTACTCGAAGTGATAACGGCCGTGAGTTGTTGCCTGGCTTCATGGCTTTGACCCGTATGCTCTATGGATACCTTGTCACTATCGCTGGCAAGTTGCTTCAGGTAATAGTTGACTTGGTCATGACGCAGGTGCCATTGCCCCAGCGGGTAGCCTAAAAAGGAGTCCGGCGAGGTGATCACAGGATCTAAATTCGAATTTGAGAGCGGGATCACCTTCTGTAAATCTGCCGCTATGACAGGAGAAGCCAGGCTCAGTGAGCAGAGTAAGGTCAGCAGGAAAAGGCCAGTTTTAAACATATATGGTGTTCTTTATACTTGTAATATAAGGTTAAATTATCAGTTGGCGTAGATTATTGCCACAGTTAAAGCTAGGTTATCTCTGAGATAATGCCGAATAAAAACTGACATCTAGCTGAAAAATTCTTCCATTGTCTCTTTTAAAAGGTCAAAGCAATTTACAAAGGGACTACAAAGCTGCCCTGAGTCGGAGTATCATACCTCTATATCTTACTAAAACAGTCAAGTTTTACCAGACGGAGCATGTCTTAATGATCACCATTTCCGATGCAGCTCAGGCTCATTTTGTTACCTTGTTAGCAGATCAGCCCGAAGGAACTCATATTCGTGTATTTGTAATCAGTCCTGGTACTGCTACTGCTGAATGTGGCGTCTCATATTGCCCACCAGATGCCGTTGAAGCCGATGATACTGAGCTAGAGTTTACAGGCTTCAATGCTATGGTCGACGAGAAGAGTGTACCTTTCCTTGAAGATGCCAGCATAGATTTCGTTACCGACCAATTGGGTTCACAACTTACCCTCAAGGCACCTAATGCCAAGATGCGTAAAGTTAGTAGCGATGCCTCACTTAACGAGCGCATCGAATATGTGATCCAGTCTGAGATCAACCCACAACTCGCAAGCCATGGCGGCAACATCATGCTAATGGAAGTGTCTGAAGAAGGCGTGGCTATTCTGCAGTTCGGTGGTGGTTGTAACGGTTGTTCTATGGTCGATGTGACCCTGAAGGATGGTATCGAAAAGCAGTTACTCGATATGTTCCCAGGCGAACTAACAGGCGTTAAAGACATTACCGAGCACCAGGCTGGCGAGCACTCGTATCAGTAAAGGAAGCTTCTAGATTCGAGGGCATAAGCCCTTGTTCCAGATTATAAAGAGTAACAAAAAAGCGAGTCGGCTATTAGCCTACTCGCTTTTTTATTGTCTGCTAAAACCTAAAACTCTGCATCTCTCAATTTATATCGATAATGCAGTGTCAGGGTTATGCTTCTGGCTAGCATAAAGCAGCTCATGGCGGCCCATAGTGCATGATTACCATTGTCTTGCAGGAAAAACCATACCGGGAAAAATACGCCAAATGTCGAGATGATCATGCTATTTCGCATCACCTTGCCCTTGGCTGCCCCTATGTAGACGCCGTCGAAGAGATAAGAGCCGAAGGAGAGGATTGGGAGTAAAACAATCCAAAATAGATATTCATCGGCGACCGAGCGCACCTCTTCAATGTTGGTCAGCATCTTGATGATACTTTCTCCGCCGAAGGCGAATACTAAGGTGAATAAGATTGCCGAAATGGCCGACCAGAACCAGGCCAGAGTGACAGCTTCTCGCATCTTCGTCTTATTTCTCTGGCCATAGGCCTTACCCACCTCGGCCTCGGCGTAATAAGCTATACCGTCCAGGGCATAGCTTATTAGCAGCAAGAGGTTGAGCAGTACGGCATTAGCGGCGACGGTGTTGTCCCCTAAGCTGGCACCATGAAATGTCATAAAGGCAAAGGCGATCTGCAAGCAGAGACTGCGAACGAATATGTCGGCATTGAGGCTGAGTAGTTTATGGTAGCTGGTTAAGCTGAGGCTCTTACACAGCTTGAAAAAGTCGAAACCACCCGTTTTCTGAACTTGTTTATAGACCATGGTTAAGGCAACCAGGAAGCCGGACATATCGGCAAACACAGAGGCCAGTGCAGCCCCTTGAACACCCCAGCCCAGGCCGAGGACAAACAGCAAATCCAGGATTATATTGGCCAGATTGGCGACGATTAACTGCCACATGGCGGCCTTAGGTTGCTGCCTGCCAAGTAGCCAGCCCAATAGCACCAGATTGAGCAGGGCGAAGGGAGTCGACCAGATCCTTATCTCAAAATATTCCCGGGTATACCTCTGCACTTCGAGACTTGCATCGGTGAGCATCAGGGCGGTATTGAGAATGGGGAGTTGCAGAAGTACGGCGCTTAGCCCTAGAATAAGCGCTAAACTGCCAGCTTGTAGCAGTAATTTATATTGGGCTTGTGTGTCTCCGGCGCCATAAGATTGGGCGACTAGCCCTGTGGTTGCCATACGAAGAAAGCCCAGCATCCAAAGAATTAAGGTGATAATCGTTGACCCAACAGCGACCCCACCCAGGTAATAAGCATTGCTTAGGTGGCCCACGACTGCCGTGTCTACCAGGCCTAGCAGGGGCACAGTGATATTGGACAATATCATGGGCAGGGCGAGTGCCAGTAGCTGTCTATTTTTCTGTTTGTTACGGATCAGTTCGACAGGGGTCATATCATCTCAGAGGTTTTAATTATGTTTAAGAATGTCATGATAACGCTTCTGGTGTTATTCAGTTTATCGTTTCAGGCCTTCACGGCTCAGGCTGCGGTGATCTTACAGTATCACCATGTGTCGGAGGAAACTCCGGCCATCACCAGCGTGACACCAGCTCAGTTCAAGGAGCAGATGCAGTACCTGGCCGATAATGGTTTTATCGTGACGCCATTGTCTCAGGTTGTGGACGCGATTAGAAACCAGAAGGCGATAGCGGAAAACACTGTAGTGATCACCTTCGATGATGGCTATAAGAGCATTGCCGAGACGGCGCATCCTATCTTAAAGGAATACGGTTTTCCCTACACGCTATTTGTCTCGATTGAGCCTATCAAGGCTAAATACAGTGAGATGATGAGCTGGGAGGAGTTGATTGAACTCTCGAAAGAGGGGGCCGAGATAGCCAATCATAGCTGGGGGCACGAGCATCTTATTCGTAAGTCGGCAGGAGAATCAGAAGCTCAGTGGATGTCGCGTATCGAGACTAATATTCTCGAGACCGAAGCCGAAATTAGCAAGGCCACAGGACAAGATCACAAGATGTTGGCTTATCCCTATGGTGAATATAATCAGGCTCTCGAGGATATGCTCAGTCGCAATGGCTTTGTTGGCTTAGGTCAGCAGTCTGGTGCAGCCGGGGCGTATTCGTCTCTGACGGCCCTGCCGCGTTTCCCTGTTGCAGGTGTCTATGCCGATCTCGCGAGTCTCAAGGTGAAGATGCACAGCCTGAATATGCCTGTCTTATCGATAACACCTAATGACCCTGAACTTAAAGATGGAAATTGGCGACCTGAGCTCAAGATCAGTTTGGATATGAGTGATATCTATCCCCATCAGATGATGTGTTTCATTCAGGGTCAAGGCGCTAAGAAGCCACTCTGGTTGAGTGAAAACGAATTTTCCATTCGTGCTGAGTTTGATCTGCCACCGGGAAGATCCAGATATAATTGCACTGTGCCGAGCAAGAGCAAGTCTGGGTATTACTGGTTTTCTCAGGCTTGGGTGCGTCCCGAGGACGATGGGTCATGGAGAAAGGAATAGGGGAGAGAGGTCCTAGTTCCTAGATTCTAGAGCCTAGGAACTCATGTTTTAACTCGCCTTACTGTTTTCCGTCTTCAGCAGGAATAGTAGTTTTTGCGGGATCTTATCCAGATGCATCTGCTCGTGATGAGCGTCCAGATCTACCGCTGCTCCAGGCATTCCCCATACCACCGAACTAGCCTCATCTTGGGCGATAGTGTAAGAGCCCTTGTTTTTCAGGTTCAGTAATCCTTTGGCACCATCTTTGCCCATTCCGGTCAGAATTATGCCTATGGTGGATTTAGCGGCGGACTCGGCGACACTATTAAACAGCACGTCAACGGAAGGTTTATGGCGGTTAACAGGGTCACTGTCGACGAGTTTGGTGAAGAGTAAGCCGCCTTTACGTTCGATTATCATGTGCTTGCTGCCGGGGGCCAGGTAGGCGGTTCCAGGCTTGAGCTGTTCTCCCCCCTGAGCCTCTATCACTTTCATTGCGCAATTGTTGTTCAGACGCTTGGCAAATGAGGTGCTAAATGCTGCCGGAATATGTTGAGCTATCACCACAGGTGGTGTGTTCGATGGCATTCGCATGAGCACACTCTGGATCGCTTCGGTGCCGCCAGTGGAGGCACCTATGGCTATGAGTCTGTTACTGAACATTTCACCATTAAGCGGCTTAATCGTTGGAGCAGATCGGGACTTGGGGCGCGCGTTACTCTTATAGGCGAGGCGAACCTTGTCTATGAGTTCTTGCTTATAACCCATAAGTTGATTGGTGAGATCTGACTTAGGTTTTGAGATAAAGTCGACAGCACCTATCGAGAGCGCCTCTAAGGTAACTGCTGCCCCCTTGGCCGTTAGGGTCGATACCATGATCACAGGCATAGGCCTGAGTTTCATGATATTTCTTAAAAAGGCGATGCCGTCCATTTTGGGCATCTCGATATCTAAGGTCAGCACATCTGGGTTGAACTTCTTGATCAAATTGCGCGCCTCATAGGGATCTTCTGCGGTGGCGACAACCTTTATATCGTCGGCATCGTTTAACAGATGACTGAGCAATTGCCTTACTAGTGGAGAGTCATCGATCACTAACACGCTAATCATAGTTTCATCCTTGTGGTCTAATCTGCATCCTGGCTTTGGCCAACGGTCATAGTCATAAGCTTGCTTGTTGTTTTTAACCCGTAAGGGCTTTTTTTCTCTCTCCATGAATCTTGGCGTGACCGCCTCGTAGTGGCTGATACATGGTTTGGCCAATAAGCTCGAATTCATCTGATATATTTGTCAGAGTTTCTGAATGTCCGATGAAGAGCAGTCCGTCCGGGGCGAGCAGTTTTCTAAATTTAGCGATGATCTTGGCCTTGGTTTCATTATCGAAGTAGATGAGCACATTACGGCAAAAAATCACATCGAAGGGACCAGTCATGGGCCACTTTTGCAGCAGATTGAGTTGTTTGAAGTGGATCTTCTTTTGGATACTCTGTTTCATCAGGATACCATTTGGGGTCGTTTTTATATACTTTTCACGATATCGCTCTGGTAGACCTGTGATACTGTCCTCGGCATAACAGCCTTTAGCTGCCTTGCTTAGCACATTAGTATCGAGATCTGTGGCCAGTATTTTTAGATCCCATTCGGCTCCGGAAAAATGATCTGCCAGTGTCATGGCGATGCTATAAGGCTCTTCGCCGGTTGAGCAGGCTGAAGACCAGACCCGTAAACGCTTGTTGCGTCGTCTTCTCCATAATGGTGCTATCTCTTTATCCAGGTAGTCGAAATGGTGCTCCTCTCTGAAGAAAGCGGTTAGGTTCGTGGTCAGCGCATTAACAAAATTCATTAACTCGCCAGGTTCGCTCTGTACATGGTCACAATATTGATTAAAATTTTTCAAACCTAAATGGCGGAGGCGTCTACTGAGTCTGGAATAGACCATATGTTTCTTTCTTTCAGGAAGAACTATCCCAGTCTCTTGGTAAGCAAGACTCTGAATAAAATCGAAGTCTTGCTGTGTCATAGAAAATTCCTTTTCGTCTATGATCTCCAATGTCGATACCTCCTTTTTTGTAATAACCTGCTGCCGTTACAGGGAATAGGTAGACCTTGATAAATAGAAGATTTTTTTCGTCTATGGTCTTCAGTTTAATGTCGATATCTACTTTTTGTGATATCTGAAATAAATCACCTGCAGTCACAGAAGATAGACAAACCCTGCATGAAAACAAGGTCTGTCTATGGATCAAACCCTACCTGTTATGAACTAAGTGTTAAAACTCGTTCCACTCCTCTTTACTGATGCTGAGGTTGCCGTGGGTGTCTCCAGAGACCAGGGCCAGTGGCGCAGATGCCATACCTGAGCTCGTATTGCCACTAGTCTGGAAGAAGCCAAGCTGGGTTTTCATGTTCCTGGCTTGGTCGGCCATGGCTTCACCCGCTGCCGAGACCTGCTCCACCAGTGCGGCGTTCTGTTGGGTCATCTCATCCATCTGGGAGATGGCCTTGTTAACTTCTTGAATACCAGCAGACTGCTGATCCGAGGCGATACTTATTTGGCTTATCATGTCGGCGACTTTAGTGACCGCCTGCACGATATCTTCCAGGGTTTCACCAGACTGGTTCACTAACTGGGTACCGTCGGTAACCTTGCCCACACTGTCACGGATAAGCTCCTTGATCTCCTTGGCAGCGCCGGCACTTCGTTGAGCAAGATTACGCACCTCGCCAGCCACTACCGCAAAGCCGCGTCCCTGCTCGCCCGCTCGTGCAGCCTCGACGGCGGCGTTAAGCGCGAGTAGGTTGGTCTGGAAGGCTATCTCGTCGATAACCCCGATAATATCGGATATCCGCTTACTAGAGTCGTTAATGGCTTCCATGGCTGAGACGGCTTGTTCAACCACCTTGCCGCCATGTTCGGCCTTAGAGTTAGCTTCCTGGGCCAACTCATTAGCCAGGGTGGCATTCTGGGCGCTTTGGGTGACTGTCGCCGTCATCTCTTCCATGCTGGACGCTGTCTCTTCCAGAGATGCGGCCTGCTCCTCGGTTCGTTGACTCAAGTCTGCGTTGCCCTGAGCTATCTCTTCGGCCCCTGAGGTTACTGTGTTGGCCGACTCATTGATGCCGCCTAAGACTTCGGTGAGTCTGGATACGGTCGCGTTGGCATCTGTTTGTAGCTTACCGAACTGGCCTTCGTATTCACCGTTTATCTGACGGGTAAGATCCCCCTTAGCTAAGCCGTCGAACATGTTGACCACATCCGAGATGACGTTATCTGCGATACCCACTAAGCGGTTTAGGCCGTTAGAGAGGTTGAGGAAGAAGCCGTCCTTGCCTTCGGTGGAGACCCTATGACTCAAGTCACCAGCCGCTGCCGATGAGATGATGGTATCTATCTCATGTTCGATGGCAACTTCTGCGGTGCGATCGGTCCATTCGACGACTGTGCCTATGCGTTCACCATTGTCATCCTTGATGGGATTGGCCACCACCTTGAAGGTACGCCCTCCAACGGATAGCTGGCTCGAATAGGTGGATGTGAGCCCACCAAGCAGGCCTCGTTGATGGGCCGGATTCTTATGGAAGTCATCGATATTAACCCCCATAAGATTATTGGCATCGAAGTTAGGCAGATCTTTGACTATGTCGGACTGTGCATTTCTGAACATGTTACCCACGGCATTGTTCATATAGATGATGTTAAGATCGGCATCTGCCACCATGGTATTGGCGGAGACATTGTCCAGTGCTTGCTTGATGCGGGCATTTTCTGCTGCGAGCTGCTGCTCTTCGGCTTCTCTGGCTAACTTGACGGTCAAATCTTGCCACTCGACAACGGTGCCGGTGCGCTCGCCATTATCGAACACTGGGGTGGCGATGAGACCGAAGGTGAGATCCGACACCTCTATATTGGTCTCGAAGGTTTCCGTGAGCCTATCCAACATGCCGCGTTGATGAGCTGGGTTCTTATGGAAGATATCGATATTACTGCCCATCAGAGTGCGCATATCGAAGCGACTCAGGCTCTTCTTCAGGCTCTTCTCATTCTCGCTGAGCATCTCGTTGAGTGATTCGTTGAAGTAGATGATGTTGTAGTCCGCATCGGCCATCATGACATTTGCCTTACATACATCCAGTGCCTGCTTGATACGGCCTGTCTCTGCGGCCTGCAGCTGCTCCTCTTTCTCTTTCGCCAACTTAGCGGTGACATCTTGCCACTCCACCACAGTACCTGTTCGGACACCGTTATCGAATACCGGGGTGGCGATGAGCTCGAAGGTGAGTCCGGAGACTTGTATGCTGGTTGCATAGGTTTCCGTGAGCCTATCTAACATGCCTCTCTGGTGAGCCGGGTTTTTATGGAAAATATCGATATTGCTGCCCATTAAGGTCTTCATATCGAACTTGGCTAGGCTCTGTTTTAGCGTCTTCTCATTTTCGCCGAGCATCTGGTTGAGGGAATCATTGAAATAGATGATGTTGTAATCGGCATCGGCCATCATCACGTTGGCTTTACACACGTCCAGTGCCTGCTTGATACGGTTGGTATCGGCGGCCTGTTGCGCCTCCTCTTTCTCTTTGGCTAGTTTAGCCGTGACATCTTGCCATTCGACTACGGTTCCTGTTCTTTCACCATCATCGAATACTGGGGTGGCGATGAGATCGAAAGTGAGTCCTGATACTTCTATGCTGGTGGCGTAAGTGCTGGTGAGCCTGTCTAACATGCCTCTCTGGTGAGCGGGGGTCTTATGGAAGATATCTATATTAGTGCCCAATAATGTCTTCATATCGAACTTGGCAAGACTCTGCTGCAGTGTGCGCTCGTTATCGCTGAGCATCTCGTTGAGTGATTCGTTGAAATAGATGATGTTGTAGTCGGCATCGGCCATCATGACGTTGGCTTTACATACGTCCAGTGCCTGCTTGATGCGATTGGTATCGGCGGCCTGTTGTTTCTCTTCGACCTCACGGGCGAGTTTAGCCGTGATGTCCTGCCACTCAACCACGGTTCCAGTGCGAACACCATCGTTGAAGATAGGGTTGGCGATCAGGTTAAAGTTAAGTCCAGCGACCTGGATGGTGGTTTCATAGGTGGTAGTTAAACTGTCGAGCATGCGTCTCTGGTGAGCAGGGTTCTTATGGAAAATATCGATATTCTGTCCGACTAACTTTTTCACATCGAAGCTAGCTAGTTCGGTCTGTAGCGTCTTCTCATTCTTGGTCATCATGACGTTGACCGCGTCATTGAGGTAGGTGATGTTGTGATCTGCATCGGCCATCATGACGTTGGCGTTACAGATGTCTAATGCCTTCAGACTAGTCTCGTCCCGCTGACGTTTCTGATATAACTCGTCTATTCGGCTGGTGAGAAGTTCCCAACCAGGCAGGGATAAGTCTGAAAATTTAGGTGCTTCATTGCTGATCAAGGCGTTACTGACCTCGGTTAACGCCTGTTCAAACATCTTATGCCAGCGGTTAAACTTGATGACGCCGGCGGCTATGAGTACGATTGCAATAATTTGGGTTGCTGCAACCCAGCTTCCTGCTTGTCCTGCAAATGATAACCCTAATGCAACGACGCTGACCACCAATCCGGCAACTGGTAAGCTGTTTACATTTGATAGGTTGGAGTTTTGTGCTTCCATTCGTTTATCCTCGTTATACCAGTTTACGCATTAACCGCTTGCTGCTGGCGAGCATCAAGCGTATTGATTAAGTTAGAGAGTTGTTCTGCCTCGGGTAAGATTTCACTACCGAGTAATCTATTGATATCAAGTAAAATAACCATCTTCTCACCGGCATTGGTCAAGCCCTTGATGAAAGATAGATCTGTGTCTTCACCGAAATTGGGTGCGTCACGTACATCGTCATTATTGACGCTGAATACATCGGAAACCGCATCGACGACTATGCCTATGACCTTATGTTCGTTAGCCATGGCAACTTTGACCACGATAACGACAGTAGTAGCACCATAATCTAAGACCTCGATGCCGAAGCGTTGGCGGAGGTCTATGATGGGAACTATGGTGCCCCGCAGATTAATTACCCCCTTCACATGACTGGGTGCATTGGGGATCACTGTGGTGGACTCCCAGCCCCGGATCTCCTGTACCGATAGTATTTCGACTCCGTACTCTTCGTTGGCCATGATGAAGGTCAGGTACTGCTGGCTGTCTTCATCGTTATCTTGCTTTATCCCCTGCTCATATTGGGGCTGCATACTTTGAGTTTGCTCTGTCATTGCTCCAAGCTCCATCTTCCTTAATTTGATATCTTTAGCGCTATCTAGCGTGTTAATTCTGAGCCTTGTTAGGCTGCGTCTTCTTTCATACTGGCAATACCGGCCATACTCACTAATCCGGTAACATCTATGATGAGTGCGACCGTGCCATCACCGAGAATCGTGGCGCCCGATACGCCTGGAACCCGGTTGTAGTTATCTTCCAGACTCTTGATGACCACCTGTTGCTGTGACAAGAGTTCATCCACCAGTAGACCTATCTTCTCGTTATTGGAGTCGACTACCATGACCAGGCCGTCTTTGATCTCTTTGGCATCAGAGGTGTGGCAAAACTCTTGGTACACCTTGATCACCGGCAGGTATTCGTTTCTGAGTTGTATCAGTTCATGGCCGTCGCTGAGACGGTTTATTTTGCTAGGTTCAACCTGTAATGATTCATGAATGGAAACCAGAGGCACCACATAAATATGCTTGCCCACCCTGACTAGCTGGCCATCGAGTATGGCGAGTGTCAGAGGTAACCTGATGGTGAAACGGCTGCCTTTATCTTGGCTGGATTTAAGTTCTATGCTGCCATTGAGTTCATTGATGTTTCGTCTGACCACATCCATGCCCACACCGCGTCCCGAGAGATCTGAGACCGCATCGGCGGTGGAAAACCCCGGCTTGAAAATTAACTTGTGGATTGCCTCTGTGCTGAGTTCTTCCTCCTGACCGACGAGCCCTTTCTCTCTGGCCTTGCGAAGAATTCTGTCGGTATCCAAGCCAGCTCCATCGTCTATGATCTCTATGATGATACTTCCGCCCTGATGAAAGGCGTTGAGGGTGATAGTGCCAGCTTCTGATTTGCCCTTGGCGAGGCGTTCTTCCGGTGTTTCCAGGCCATGATCCAATGAGTTACGCACCAGGTGTACCATAGGGTCGACGATTTTCTCCATCACAGTCTTGTCTAGCTCGGTATCTTCCCCTTTCAGCACTAGATTCACTTTCTTCCCTAATTGCTGACCGATATCGCGGACGAGCCTGGGGAAGCGGTTGAAGGCGAAGCTGATGGGGAGCATTCGGATTTGCATGACGCTCTCTTGCAGATCCCGGGTATGGGTGGCGAGTTGCTCCAGTCCCTGTTTGAGTGATATGAGTGACTCTTCGTCTATCTTATCCTGCTGGCCTATCTGGCCAAGCATGGCTTGGGTGATAACCAGTTCACCTACCATGTTTATCAGCAGATCTATCTTGTCTATGCTGACTCGAATCGAGCTGGTCTCAGGAGTTTTAGCCTGAGAGACCGCCTTAGGTTTGGGCCCTTGGGCCTCATCGACTTTATTACTCTCTAACTCTCTCTGGACTGCTTCGCTTCCTTGCTGTTCCTGAGAACTAGCCGCTTCGGCGGGGTCTCTATTTGAGAGTTCATCATCTTGCTCGGTATTATCATTAATGACAGGGCTAGAGGAATAATTGATGGTGCACTCATCTTCGACCCATTCGAATACCTCTTTTAGTCGCTCTAAGGGCTGGTCTGTAATGAGTTCGAGTTGCCAATTGAGATAACAAGCCTCGGGATCTATATCATTAAATTCAGGTGACGAATGTCCGGCCAAGCAGACACTGAGTTCTCCCAACTGCCTGAGTTCGTTGAACATGAGGTAAGGATCATTGCCACATCGCAGTATGTCGATACCCGCCTGAAAATCAATGACCCAACGTAGGAGACCGGGCGTTTCTTGTTCTGCCAATGTATCGCTACTAGAATCCAGCTCTTCAGAGACTGAGCCCTTAGTGCCTTTGTCTATTTCGATAGTAAATTGCTTCTCTAGCTGAGCGAGGAGGGGGTCGTCGAAGTCGATTTTTCGCATCAAGGCATCGAACATATTTCGCAGCAGATCGACGGAGAGCAGTAGCATGTCTTGATGCTCGCTGGTCATCTGTCTGCGGCCATCACGGATCTCATCGAGTAGGGTTTCCAGCAGATGAGTGTAATTAGCGACCTGGCTGAAACCGAAAGTAGCACTGCCTCCCTTGATGGAGTGCGCTGCACGGAAAATGGTGTTGATAGCTTCCTCGTCGGGGTTATTAACGTCGAGGTTAAGCAGTTCAGACTCCATGGCGTCTAAGCCTTCTAGACTTTCCTCGAAGAATACCTGACTGAATTGACTGAGATCGATTTCCATATTAAATGTCCGTTAGATCCATCTGATGATTTGGAGTTTTTTAACCAAGCACCTTACGCACGGTTGCTAATAGCTGATCTGGGTTGAAGGGCTTCACTATCCAGCCGGTAGCACCTGCGGAGCGACCCTCTTGCTTCTTGTCTGTACCTGACTCAGTTGTCAGCATCAGCAAGGGGGTAAATTTATAGTTTGGTAAGGTGCGTAGATTACGAATTAAAGTGAGACCATCCATGATGGGCATATTCACATCCGAAATGACCAGGTCGTATTCGCCTTGTTGGGCGACTTTTAAGGCCTCGTCTCCATTACAGGCTTCTGTGACGTCAAATCCAGCCGTTTTTAGGGTGAAACAGACCATCTGACGCATGGAAGCCGAGTCATCTACAGCGAGTATTTTTTTCATCGTTACTTTTCCTCATCCAGTTCGGCTTGTAACTCTGGAATAGTTATTTCTGAAATGTTTATACTCAGATTTTCCAGTTCGGCTTGTAACTCTGGGATGGCTATTTCTGGAATGTTAATACCCAGGTTTTCTAAATTGATTTGAAGCTCTGGCTGGCAGTCTAACCAGTTGACTCTTAGGGAGCGGGAAGCACATGTTTGGGAAAATAAGTAGAGGAGCTGGGCCCCAGCAGTATCGACCCTGGTCAATTGACTTGCATCTATATGCAGTTCTTCGTCATGGGTTAATAGCTCTGAAAGCTGTGCGAAAATGGGCTGAATATTTCGAATAGTTAATTCAGAATCCAATTTAATTGTTTGTTCCGACATTTAATTTTCCTTTGGATAGCTTTACTTCATCCCTGCAAGATCAAAAGATAGTCGGCAAACTTGAGTATTTCCTCTTTTGTTGGTGTTTTTTTGATTATTTAGCCGAGAAATAAAATAGTGGGTAACGGGGAAATAAAATGCCATTCAGGTTAGGTAGTCGTAGGTATACGCCCTGTCAACTATTTTGTCATCACATTGTATTAAAAGGTTTTTATATTTATATCGAGGGTTTTACGAGGTGGGGTGACCGAGATTAGTATGCTTGTAAGGTCGACATTTTTAGTTACAAATTGGCACAGTTAGTTGATAGCTCCTAGGTTATCGGTCCTGGGAACTTGGCTCTCTAGCTTCTAGGGGCCGCCTTATAATTGGCTATTATGGTTTGAATATCAGTAATCAGATTTTTATTGGAGATCTGTGGTAATTTTCCAGGAGCCAAAGACTTAGGTTTTATTATGGCCACCTTATTTCCATCGGGTGATATTAGTGCCATAGATGCACTGTGGTCGACTTGATAGTCTTCTCCTTCGCCGACCATGGCATAGACGAAGCCTAAGTCTCGAGTGAGCGGGAATAGTTGGGCATGCCCCCCTGTGATGGCGACAAATTCAGGGTTGAAGAAGTTCATATAGCTTAAAAGTTTAGCTTGAGTGTCCCTCTGAGGATCTACGGAGAGGAAAACCACTTGTAGATCCGCATTTTCTAGCAATTTAGGGTAAGCCGCGGTGAGTTTGCCCATAGTCGTAGGGCAGACATCAGGGCAAGAGGTGTAGCCGATGAAGAACAGGCTCCATTTATTGCTTAACTGGTTATTGGTAAACGCATTGCCATGTTGATCCGTGAGGGAGAAAGGTGCCAATGGCTTAGCCATTGGAAACACGAAGCTGGTGGCAAGATCCAGCTCTGTGTCCTGTAGGGAATTGATGATGGCATTGGTCTGCTTATTCTTCTGCAGCTGAACAGCGGTCACACCGCCGAGGCCGAGTAAGACTAAGCCTAATAGCGCCACGGCGATTATCCTAAGCTTCTTTGCCATATTGGAAGGCTCCATTTTCTACTTTGAATCTATATAGCACTAATGAGCTAATCATTTAGAACTTCAGGTTTATACCCAGAGGTAATGATCGACCAAGAGCAGGATAAATAAGATCATCAGATGATAGATGGAGAAGCGAAACACCTGCATTGCCAATCCTGGCTTGTCATCATATTTAAGTTCCCATGCCTTATAGATGAAAGCGCAACTCAATATTGTCGAACCCACCAGATAGATGGGGCCGCACATTCCCACGATAACAGGTAGCAAGCAGGCGATAGCAAGCAGCAAGGTATAGAGCAAGATGCAGGTCTTAGTGAACTCGACGCCATGTGTCACTGGTAGCATTGGAATATCTACCTTGGCGTATTCCGCTTTCCTGTGAATGGCAAGAGCCCAGAAGTGTGGTGGGGTCCAGGTGAAGATGATGATCACTAATAGCAGCGCATGACCATGAAACTCTCCGGTTATGGCCGTCCAGCCAAGGAGTGGCGGCATAGCTCCGGCGAGTCCGCCGACGACGATATTTTGTGGGGTGGCCCGCTTGAGGTAAGCGGTATAGATGATGGCATAGCCCACAAGACTGGCAAAGGTGAGCCAGGCGGTAAGCTCATTGACTAAGGTGTAGAGTAAGGCGAAGCCCAATAGCGCCAGGCTAACGGAGAAGATGAGAGCCTTAGTGATAGAGATGCGCCCCTTAGGCAGAGGGCGATTATAGGTGCGGGCCATCAGACCATCTATGCGTCGATCGATGAGGTGATTAAAGGCCGCGGCCGCACCAGCCATCATACCTATACCCATCATGCCAATAATTAAGGGCTGTAGAGGCACAGACCCAGGTACCGCCAGACACATACCGACTAAAACCGTGAGCAGCATAAGTGCAACCACCTTAGGCTTGGTCATCTCATAATATGCGCGCCACTGAAGTGGTTCGCCGTTGGTCTTAGGCTCAGTTACTGATATTGAAAGTGGTTTTGCCATGGCTTTTCCCTCGCTAGGCTTTACGCCCTTTAAATTATTATTCTTGTCGATAGCTTCTTATCTCAAGCTTTTCGCCATAGGGCGTAGTTGATGAAGACTAATGTCAGTAGCAACATGGCCGCTCCGGCATTATGAGAAACGGCTATGCCCAAGGGCAGGTGCAACACAACATTGCTGATCCCCAGGCCTACTTGCAGTATGACTAAACCGGTCAAGACCAGTGATGCTCGCTTCAACAGTGCCGATTGGGAGCGAGTAAAAAGTTGATAGGCAAGCCAGAGCAAAATTCCTGTGGTTAATATTGCGCCAAATCTATGGGCGACATGTATGGTCATACGTGAAGAGTAGTCGAGTACGCCAAACTCGTAGGTTTCGTGCTCGCCTTGAAACGGATTAAAAGCCTGAGTGAGCTGTAAATTCTTATACCAGTCCCCTTCGCAGATAGGCAGTGAAGTGCAGGCTAGGGCTGCATAGTTTGATGAGGTCCAGCCACCGAGTATGATCTGTAAGATTAAGACTCCCATGCCAGCCAAGGCTAATGGAGCGAGTTTTCTAGCGACAAAATCCCCTCCAGGGATCCTCAGTGGCTTAGTCCTGAGATAGAGCAGGAGTAGCAGAGAGATTAAGGTGAAGCCGCCAATGAGGTGAGACATGACCACAACGGGCATGAGTTTCATGGTAACGGTCCACATTCCCAACGCGGCTTGAAACAGGATCAAGATGGCAATTAATGTAGGTAGCTTCTTAGGGGCATCTAGTTTTTTTAAACAGAGGATGAAGATTACCAATACGAGTAATCCCAGAGCTCCGGCTATATATCTGTGGATCATCTCTAGCCAGGCTTTCTTTGGCTCAATTTTCTGACCAGGGAAGGCATCTTGTGCCTGCATAAGCTCACTGTGTTGGCTGGGGACTTTCATCATGCCATAACAACCAGGCCAATCGGGACAGCCCAAGCCTGCATCGGATAATCGGGTATATGCTCCCATTAAAATGACGCAAAGAGTGAAGACAAGGGTGATTCTGAGTAGATTTTGGATCCCCATTAGCCAACTCTCGATAGTTTTAGCATCTTTCTTAAGTCAACAATGAGTGATTTCCCCTGCATGATCTGCTTGTCGATGCCATTCACCGCGGGATATCGCATGACCAAACTGCCCAGTGGGTCGACCACTATCATCTGCTGGCGATCCAGCATTTTTATGATGGCGTCATTGGCCTTCGCCGTTTCGAATTTGTATGAAGCCAGGGCATGGAGATCGCTATCTTTGCTCAGTAATATCAAGGTGTGAACTCTGTCTTGATCTCGGCCTAAGGCGATATGGCTCTGTTGTAGGATGTAGAGATGATCCTGACATTGCTGATCACACTTGTTTGGTAGCAGGTAGAGGAGTTGCCACTCTCTAGGCTTAGGGTTGTCCATCTTAAGGCTCTGGTAGCTAGTGCCAATAGGGAGTAGCACTCCCTTATTAGTTGCACCGCCTTGATAGAGGTCTAAGCTGAGCACGATTTTGGCCGCGGCCACAGGTAGGACGAAGACTAAGAAAAGTAAAATTAAAGGTTTAGCGCCGCTCTTTTTGGGGGAGTTCATACTCTCTCCTAAGAAAGCTCATATGAACGCCTGTGCAGGCTAATAAAATTCATATGAGTCATACTCATTCAGTTTCCCGAGACGGCTAGGAAACGCATATTTGATAGTCACTTCTTATGGGTCGAAGTTTTTACTGCTTAATCTCTAACCTACTTGGTCTTGTTTACATTGGCAACTGTCATTTCATCGATATTGGTCCGATCAGGATTATTATTCTTTCTAGATTCATCTTGTTGTTTTTTTGGAGTTTTAACTCTTCTGCTATAGATGAAATATAAAATAAGCAGGGCAAAAGCCAGTGCCATGGAAAACCACTGTAAGGCATAGCCTCTATGTTTCTGTGAAGAAAGCGGTATCGGTGTCCAGGGATGGGGTAAGTTAATTCCATCGAGATGATCCGGCTGCAACACGGCAGGAGCTAAAGGTTGACCTAGTAGTTCGCTAATCTCAGCAAGGTTAAGGTTTTGGATACGCTTGGGCCAGCCTGATTCAGGCATTAATGCCGAGCTCATAGGGTTCGCTTGTTTCTGATACAAGCGACCATTCAAGCTGACCTCTTCCTCGATGACATCAACACCGGGCAGTATTCGTCTATCTAAACCAGCAGCAATGAAGCCGAGTTCTACTAGCATCCAAGGTCCATCGGGGGTTATTTGCATGGGCTGTAGTGCTAAATAGCCAACCCTTCCTCTAAAGACCTGGTTATCCAATAGGAATATTTGACTCGATGCAGGAGATGCCAAGACCGAGAGACGGTAACCTGTGACTTGCTCTGCGGGGGGGAATGAAACCAATTGTGCATATGTCAGTGGCGCAGATAATTGGCGATGGGTCAATTCAGCTTGCCAGCGCTCCTTCATCTCGGCGCGATCGAGTTGCCAAAACCCTAGTTTCACTAAGATGAGAAACATAGTTATCGAGCACATAGCCACTGCTGTTCTAGTCGCCCATAAATACTGACTGCTGTGTCGAGAGAGGCTAGTCATTATATTTTCTCCCGTGTTTTCAGAAGACACCTAAGTTGCAAAAAACCTAACTTGACCAAATGGATAAACAGCTCCAGAGTAGCTATAGCGAACAAGTCCCTAGCGCTCCATGACTCAATGCGAGGAGAACCGATGAATCTATTAATTATCTTTAAAATCGTCTTAGTACTACTACTGCTATTCATTATGTTTAATCTGGCCCGAGCCCTGTTTATCTTGGTTAAAGGTGAGAGTGAGACGCCTGTGAGTCATTTCCTGGGGCGTAGGGTTATCTTCTCTGTGCTGGTGGTCTTATTTATCCTAGTGGCACTAGGCACAGGTGTTATCACCCAGAACCCAAGACCTTATTAATCTAGGAACAATGTGAAGGAGCCATGGTGATGGCTCCTACTTACTCGATGAAATTTTTTATACTGAACTTCACGTAGTGACATACATAGAGAAGCGCAGCGGCTCTATTAGAGGACGTAGACGAAGATAAACAGACACAACCAAACTACGTCAACAAAGTGCCAATACCAGCTGCCCGCCTGGAAGGCGAAATGCTTATCCGGGGTAAAGTGACCCTTCAAGACTCGCAAAAACAACACTATAAGGAATACCGTTCCTAGGGTGACGTGCATGCCGTGGAAACCGGTCAAGAGGAAGAAGGTATTACCGTAAACGCCAGAGGCCAAGGTTAAGCCCATCTCCTGATAGGCGTGAATATACTCTTCGACTTGTAACGTCAGGAAACTCATGCCCAGCAAGATGGTGATACCCAGCCAGACTGTGATTGCCGAGCGTTTACCTTTCTCCAGACTCACGTGAGCCATATGCAGAGTCACAGATGATGTGAGTAGGATGATGGTGTTATACAGCGGCAAGCCAGTCCAAGGCATTGCCTCAGTTTTTGTGCCATCGGGTGTGGTTAATAATGGCCAAACGGCTTCAAATCCAGGCCAGAGCACCTCATTGGTCATGGCGTTATTGGAATCGCCACCCAACCAAGGCACAGCAATCATTCTGGCGTAAAGTAAGGCACCAAAAAATGCACCGAAGAACATCACCTCGGAGAAGATAAACCAGCTCATTCCTTGGCGAAAAGATCTGTCCATCTGCTTGGAATATAGGCCGCTCATCGATTCGGCGATAACGGTTCTAAACCAGCCAAAGATCATAAATATAATAACGGCTATGCCAGTGAGTAAGATTATTCCGCCACTGCCGCCATCGGATTTGAGTTGTTGTACATAACTTCCGGCGCCAAATGCGATGAGGAATAATCCTACTGCCCCTATGATGGGCCATGCACTCTGTGCGGGAACGTAATAGGGTTCGTGCTTAGTTGTCATCTTGCTGCTCCTTGCTCAACTGAGCCGACATAACCACGGTCGGTGATGTTGTAGAGGGTATAAGAGAGAGTTAATGTGGTTATGGAATCGGGAAGATCCGGATCCACGAAGAAAATAAGTGGCAGTTCGGCGCTTTCTTTGGCCGTTAGTCTCTGCTGGTTGAAGCAGAAACACTCGGTTTTATTGAAGTAAGCGGCTCCCTGCCCAGGTGAGACCGAGGGGATGGCCTGGCCAATGGTATCCTTTAGAGACAGATTTTTCGCATTGAAGTTAGTGCGAATCAGCTCTCCGGGATGCACCTGCATACGTTTGACCTCGGGCTTAAACTCCCAAGGCATATCACTCTGGATCTGCGCCATAAATTCTATGGTAATGGTGCGACTCTCATCGATTGTGATCGGCTTGTAAGTGCTGGCACTGTTCTGGGTTTTGCCATTGATGCCCAATTGTTCGCAAAGCACATCGTATAAGGGCACCAAGGCGAAGCCGAAGCCGAACATGCCCACGGCACCAGCAATCAGCATGCCGATGAGTCTTCGATTAGACTTGCCCTGGTTATTGCTCATATCTACTTTATCTCGGGTGGTGTAGTGAATGAGTGATAGGGTGCCGGGCTAGGCAGTGTCCACTCTAAGCCTTCAGCGCCTTCCCAAGGTTTTGCCGCTGCCTTCTCGCCACCGCGTATACACTTGATGACCAGCGCGAGGAAGATAAACTGAGACAGTCCGAAGGCGAAGCCGCCTATGGAGACTATCTGGTTAACATCGGCAAATTGCACCGCATAATCGGGGATACGTCTTGGCATGCCCGCTAAGCCTAAGAAATGCATAGGGAAGAAGAGCACATTGACCGATATTACTGAACACCAAAAATGTATCTTGCCTAACCTCTCGTCATACATGTGACCTGTCCACTTCGGCAGCCAGTAATAAGCGGCGGCCATGATGGAGAAGATGGCACCCGTTACCAGCACATAGTGGAAATGTGCCACCACGAAATAAGTATCATGGTATTGGAAGTCTGCCGGGGTGATGGCCAGCATCAGGCCCGAGAACCCCCCTATGGTGAAGAGTATGATGAAGGCGACTGCGAACAGCATGGGCGTCTCGAAGGTGAGAGAACCTCGCCACATGGTCGCCACCCAGTTAAACACTTTCACCCCGGTGGGGACCGCAATCAACATGGTGCAATACATGAAGAAAAGCTCGGCGAATACCGGCATACCTGTGGTGAACATGTGGTGTGCCCAGACAAGGAATGAGAGTATTGCTATGCTCGAAGTGGCGTAAACCATTGAGGAGTAGCCAAACAGCCTCTTACGGCTGAAGGTGGGCACTATGGCCGAGATGATACCGAAGGAGGGTAAGATCATGATGTAAACTTCGGGATGGCCGAAGAACCAGAAGATATGCTGGAACATCACAGGATCGCCACCACCTGCGGCATCGAAGAAGCTGGTGCCGAAGTACTTGTCCGTTAGCACCATGGTCACAGTGCCAGCGAGTACTGGCATCACGGCAATCAAGAGGAAGGCGGTGATCAACCAGGTCCAGACAAAAAGTGGCAACTTCATCCAGGTCATACCCGGGGCGCGCATATTCACTATGGTCACGACCACATTAATCGCCCCCATGATGGAGCTGATTCCCATGATATGGATAGAGAAGACAAAAAGTGCCGTGCTGTCAGGACTGTAAGTGGTCGACAGTGGTGCGTAGAAGGTCCAGCCAAAGTTAGGTCCGCCCCCTTCCATAAATAGAGAGCTCAGCAGGATGGCGAAGGCAAAGGGTAAGATCCAAAAACTCCAGTTGTTCATCCTTGGCAGCGCCATGTCCGGCGCGCCTATCATCATAGGTATCAACCAGTTTGCCAGGCCAGTGAAGGCTGGCATGACGGCACCAAATACCATGATAAGTCCATGGACTGTGGTCATCTGATTGAAGAAATTAGGCTCTATCAGCTGCAGCCCTGGTTGAAATAGCTCTGCACGTATCACCATAGCCATAGCGCCACCGGTGAGGAACATGATAAAACTGAACCAGAGGTAAAGTGTGCCTATGTCTTTGTGATTGGTGGTGAACAGCCAACGTTTAATGCCCGAAGGGTACAGTTCTTGATGTTCATCATGGTGGTCGCTGGCTTCTTCAACCTGGACCATTTCCATATTAGGTTCCGCTTCGCGGGTTAAAGTATTCATATTTACTCCCTATTGGCCATGCTGACTGACATCAGCTGCCTGAACCGTATCGCCTGTGTTGTTGTCCCATGCGTTACGTTCATAAGTAATTACAGCGGCAATTTCTTGCGCGGTTAATTGCTTTCCAAAAGCCTGCATCGCAGTGCCCGCCTTCCCATTGATAACCATCTCTAAGTGATCAGTTAATGGTCCTGTGGTGATTGGGCTGCCTTTCATTGGAGGGAATACACCGGGTAGACCCATGCCGTTAGGCTGATGACATGCTGCACATCGGGACATGTATACTTGTTCACCTTGGGCCATAAGCTCATTCATGGAGAGGGATTTACTCAAGGAAGCCTCAGCCTCAGCTGCGGCAGTGCTGGCCTGATTTTTTTGTTCGGCTACCCAGATGTCGAAGTCGGCTTGGCTCAGGGCTTCGACCACGATTGGCATGAAGCCATGATCTTTACCACAGAGCTCGGCACACTGGCCGCGATAGGTACCTGGGATATCGATACGAGTCCATGCTTCATTGATGAAACCCGGGTTAGCATCTTTCTTGACGGCGAATGCGGGAACCCACCAGGAATGGATCACATCTTCAGATGTCATCAGGAAGCGAACTTTTTTATTGATGGGCAGCACTAAGGGCTTATCGACCTCGAGGAGATAGTTCTCTCCCTTCTCCTCGGTTCCTTCTATTTGTGCTCTCGGGGTTGAGAGTAAGCTATAGAATTCTATATCTTGATCGAAATAGCTGTAATGCCATTTCCATTGAGAGCCTGTGATCTTGATGGTGATGTCGGCATCACTAGAATCTTCCATGGCGATTAAGGTTTTAGTCGCTGGAATTGCCATAATAATGAGTATGATGAAAGGTGTAATGGTCCAGGCTATCTCGACCTTAGTACTTTCGTGGAAATTGGCTGCTACGGCACCCTTAGACTTTCGGTGATTGATCATGGAATAGATCATTACTCCGAAAACCACAACACCGATGGCGCAACAGATATACAGGATGATCATGTGCAGGTTGTATACCTGTCCACTGATATCCGTGACACCCTTGGTCATATTAAGGGGCATTTCTGATGCCAAAACGTATGGCGTAAATAGCAACGCCAGAAAAATATACAACACTCGCTTCACTAGACTTCTCCTCTGTCAAAAATTAAGACAAAGAAGAGTCACACAGTAAGTCTCTGCTCTATGCAAACTCTTCAGTTCCCAAAAAAGCAACGATGACTTCAAAGTGCAGTGGCGGTTCACTTGTTATTTTAGTTTGGCAGTCACTTACTACCAGAGTTAACCACGCTCGCACCTACGGCTGAATATATCAGTACCGACTTCAGCGAGGTAAATATCTGGCCTTACACAGATGGCAGGGCTTTACTACGCCGACTACTAAATCGTTTGGATATAACAAATTATCGTTGTTATATCCCTAACTTACTTGGTGTTGAATTATTGATCAAGATCACTTTTAATGAATTTTTTAAAAATTTCGAATAAAAATCAAATACAAAAAAGTCCCTTGCGGGACTTAAATAATCATTTTTCTATTGGCTACATTGACTGGAGATTAGTGCAGAGATCCAAATAAACAGGCTTGATTGAAGTGAGCATCTGTTTGTTCATGGGCTTTAGCATGTAAGTGACTATTCGCATCTTCGATGACAATGCCAAGGGCGCGAGCGCTCTTTTCTACGAGTCTGAGTCGTCGGTTGTCACGGGAATCTAGGACCTGAGTCCAGCAGATGACGGCACTGGATGTACCACTTATGAGTGCTTTTTCCATGGCCCATAAGGTTTCGATTTCGTCTTTAGCATGAACCAACAATACTCGGTCCATCCTAACACCGGCTTCGGCTAACATCTGCTTGTAACCTATGTTGGGAGGACTGATCAATACGATCCATTGCCCCTGATGGCTCAATGTGGCGAGCCGATTACTCACCTTTTTCAGTTCCACCCGGCCCTGAGTGTGGGTACTTACTGTAGTGATACTTCCACACTCTTGGGTGATGGACGCTTGGTCAAGGGGATTCGTCCATAAACCTGGGTGTCTAGGGCTATTTCCGATTAAATTTTTCATTACCAAGCTCCTTCGCCAATGTGCGATTTCATCTATTGCCAGTTGCCGTTACGGATCACACCGACTGCCAGCCCCTCAATGCTCAGGCTCTGACTGGTGAGATCGACCACTATCGGTGCATAGTCTTCATTTTCAGCATGGAGATAAACCATGCTGCCCTTTTTCTCGAAGCGTTTTACTGTGACATCCTCTTCCACTCTAGCCACGACAATTTGGCCATTCTTGGCTTGTGAAATCTTATGCACTGCGAGCAGATCACCCTCGAGAATGCCGATATCTTTCATGCTGTCGCCGCGCACCCTAAGTAGAAAGTCGGCACAGGGACGAAACATGCTTGGGTCGACCTGATAATGTTGTTCTATATGTTCCTGGGCAAGGATGGGTTCGCCTGCGGCAACCTGGCCGATCAATGGCAAGCCTAAATCTTCTGGCTCCGCAGCTTGTGTGAGTCGGATGCCGCGGGACGTACCGGGAATGATCTCTATGCGACCTTTCTTAGCCAGTGCCTTAAGATGTTCTTCGGCAGCGTTGGCGCTCTTGAAACCTAGTCGCTTAGCTATTTCGGCTCGAGTCGGAGGCATTCCTGTATCGGAAATATTACGCTTAATGAGTTCTAGAATCTCGGCTTGTCTTGGTGTCAAAGGTCTCATGATGAATCCTGTCTTTCTATACAGTTACTGTTAGTATATACAGTATTTTAGTCAGTGCAAGGATTAACCAAGATTAGTGAGTATGCAAAAAAACTCTCAATCGCAAGCCCATGGTTTATATTTATTATTTTGGTGTGACTACTCGGTGCTTATATAACGTTAAAAATAGGTGGTGGGCATGGCCTCCTTGAATTATATATCTTTTGTGCTGGTGGTTATCTCTCTAAACTGGCTTATTTTATGTTCTAGGCTATCGAGATGAATTGTACCTATACCTAATATTATTAACTTATGTTGCCTTATAAATGTGAACACCCGTAAAGCTATCTAATATTAATTTTTTTGAAAATTATATTCAATCTCAAGTGCTTTGAGTGTCGAATCAGGCATGCGGGGGATTTTGCTGACTACTATTAGGGAGATCTCTCTTTTATCTGGTATTCTATGCCGTTATTAAGAAGACTCACATTGTATAAGAAAAATGTCAAAAAAAGACTCTCTTTGGTATAAATCCTTACGTTGGATTCAGAAAAAGCTGGTACAAACAATAGTTGTACCCCATGACCCCTTCGCCGATCTCAACTTAGATCCAGATAAGCCTATGGTTTATGTGATGAAGACTGAATCTCTCAGCGACATCGCTTCCTTAAGTGAAATCACTAATAAGTATGGGCTTCCAAGCCCTTATGATGAGTTGGTTGTCGATGGTGAGTACACGCCGAGGGTGGTGTGTCTGGAAGGTGCCAAGCCGCTATTTGGCCAAAGAGAAAGTAACGAGTTTTTCTTAAATAGCTTTATGGATCTGCTCAAGGTACATAGGCAGAAGCCTGAACTGGATATACAGCTAGTGCCGGTTAGCCTTTACTGGGGGCGTACTCCAGGTAAAGAAGACGATACCATGAAGGCGGCGGTATTTGAGCGTCAAAATCCTACCTGGCTGCGAAAATGCCTGATGATCCTCTTCCTGGGTCGACATAATTTCGTTCAATTTTCTAATGCCGTCTCAATTCGTTATATGGCCGACGAACACGGCACCGACAAGCGAATTGCTCATAAGTTAGCTCGTGTTGCTCGAGTCCACTTCAGCCGTCAACGTAAGGTCATGACCGGACCTGTTTTGCCTAAACGTCAGGTGCTATTTCAAGACCTGTTAAATTCAGAGTCCCTGAAGAAGGCGATTCTGGAGGAAGCGGCGAGCAAGAAGATCTCCGAAGTCGAGGCCAGAGCAAAGGCGATGGAGTATCTCGATGAAGTTGCGGCGGATTACTCCGAGAGCTTTGTGCGCATCGCCGAGCGTTTCTTGGCCTGGCTGTGGAACAAGTTGTACAAGGGTATCAATATTAAAGGTGCCGAGCAGGTAAGGCAGCTACATCATGATGGTCATGAGATCATCTATGTACCTTGTCATCGTAGTCATATGGACTACCTACTACTGTCTTATATTCTTTATTATGAAGGCATGGTGCCACCGCACATCGCTGCGGGTATCAACCTCAATTTCTGGCCTGCTGGGCCTATGTTCCGCCGTGGTGGAGCCTTTTTCATTCGCCGTAGCTTCAGGGGTAATAAGCTCTATACAGCGGTTTTTCGTGAATATTTGGATCAGCTGTTCACCAAAGGTTATGCGGTAGAATACTTCACCGAAGGTGGGCGTTCACGCACCGGGCGTCTGCTCGCACCTAAGACTGGCATGATTGCCATGACGCTCAATAGTGTGCTGCGAGGCATGGAAAGACCGGTAACTTTAGTGCCTGTGTACTTAGGTTATGATCATGTGATGGAGGTCGCCACCTATCATAAAGAACTTAGCGGCAAGAAGAAAAAGAAAGAGTCTGTTTGGCAACTGTTTGGAGCGCTGCGTAAGCTAGGTAACTTCGGTCAAGGCTATGTGAATTTTGGTCAACCCATCACCTTAGACATCTATCTGGACGAGCAAAGACCCGATTGGAAGCAGGAGATAGCCAAAGATCCTGAGCAGAAGCCGAAGTGGCTGACTCCTGTGGTGAATTCCTTAGCTAATCGGGTTATGACAAGTATTAACGATGCGGCGGCGGTGAGTTCGGTGACTCTGACCAGCTTGGTTTTACTCGCCTCTGAGCAACATGCTCTGGAGCGTTCACAGCTTGAGAAGCAGCTAGATCTCTATTTAAAATTGCTCAAAGATCTGCCCTATACCGAGTTCACCTCGGTACCCGAAGGTGATGGCAAGTTACTGGTACAGCAAGGTTTAGAGCTAAAGAAGTTTCAGCTAGATAGCGATCCGCTTGGTGATATCATCTCAATAGAGGATAGCCTTGCTGTAGCTATGACCTATTACCGTAACAATATCATTCACCTATTGATTGTTCCCTCGCTGATTGCAAGCTGTTTGACTCAGCATGATCATGTCACCAGAGACGAGATTGTCGCTACGGTAAAAGATTTCTACCCCTTGCTGAAAGCGGAGTTGTTTATGGGTATTGAGGACATAGAAACTCATGTTACCCAAGTTTTGGATCTATTTATTGCTCAAGGTTTAGTGACCGAATCCGGATGTCTCTCACCTGTCGAGAGTCAGATCAACCAGCTGTTACTGCTTGCGGGTACCGTGAGTGAGACTATGCAACGCTATGCCATTATATTTAATCTGCTGGCAGTCTGCCCTAAGATGGAGCGCTCTGAACTTGAGCGCGAGAGTCATAGATTGGCACAGAGACTGGGTGCGCTCCACGGCATCACGGCGCCTGAATTTTATGATAAGAAGCTCTACGGCACCCTGAGTGTCAAGCTAAAAGAGCTAGGTTATATATTAGATAGCGACAAGAGAGGGGAAGTCGAACGGATTAGACTGCGAGCCAATGGCCTGCTGCGTTCATCTGTCAGACAAACCATTGAAGATAGCGTCGCTGCGGAGCACAAAGCGTAATGGCTAATCATATGAATGCGGCTAAGAGTGGGACTGAGCGTCGTTCCCTGCTGGGTGGAGCCATGATCATTGCCGGAACCGCAGTCGGGGCTGGCATGTTTTCTTTGCCAGTCGTCGGTGCAGGAATGTGGTTTAGCTATTCGATATCCATGCTGATCGGCGTCTGGTTCTGTATGTTAGTTTCGGGTCTTCTACTGCTGGAAACTAACTTACATTTTGAGCCTGGAGCCAGTTTCGATACCTTGACTCGTGAGACCTTAGGTAACTTTTGGCGAATTGTGAATGGTCTCTCCATCGCCTTCGTGCTCTACATCTTAGCCTACGCATATATCAGTGGTGGCGGGTCTATCGTTAATCATAGTCTCGAGGCGGCCGGAATCGAGCTGCCTCAGAGCGTGGCTGGTCTGGTTTTCGCCTTAGGTTTGGCATTCGTCGTATTTATCAGCACCAAAGCGGTAGATAGGATCACCACTATCATGCTGGGTGGCATGATCATCACCTTCTTCCTCGCCGTGGGTAACTTACTGATAGATATCGATACCGTGAAGCTGTTTAAGCCAGATGGTGAGGAGACATATCTGCCATATCTGTTGGCCGCGCTACCTTTCGGTCTGGTGAGCTTCGGTTATCACGGTAATGTACCTAGCTTGGTTAAATATTACGGAAAAGATCCCGCCACGATTATCAAGGCGATCGTCTTAGGTACCCTGATAGCATTCGTTATCTATGTCTGTTGGTTAGTCGCGACCATGGGCAATATCGCAAGAAGCGAGTTTGTCGACATCATAGCTCAGGGCGGTAACATGGGGGTCTTAGTCGGAGCCTTATCTGGGGTGATTGCCAGCGATTGGCTAACCAGCATGTTGACCCTGTTTGCCAACTTAGCCGTTGCCTCTTCTTTTCTTGGGGTGACTCTGGGTCTGTTCGATTATCTTGCGGATCTGTTTGGTTTCGACGAGTCTCGTTCGGGGCGTTTGAAGACAGCTACGGTTACTTTTTTACCGCCGACCGTATTGGGTCTGCTCTTTCCTGATGGGTTTCTGATTGCTATCGGCTTCGCTGCGCTTGCGGCTACGATATGGGCGGCCATTGTACCTGCCATGATGGCCCATAGAGTGAGAAAAATGTATCCGCAACATGAAGGTTTCAGAGTGCCAGGTGGGACACCCGTGATCGCCATAGTGATCTTGTTTGGCATCATCACCGGAGCCTGCCATCTTCTGGCTATGGCAGATCTGTTACCCGTGTTTGGCTAAACTGATCAGCAATAGCAGAGCCCTTATACCAATCGGTATTATATGGGCTCTGTTTTTTTACTGTATATCAAAATAATTAAAAGAAGATCCCTGCATTGAAAATAACCCAAGCTGAGCGAGATGCCGTCTATAAAACTATTTTCAATCGTCGTGATGTCAGAGCCGAATTTAAGTCAGATCCTATCCCGGATGATGTACTCAAGCGGATCCTTACCGCGGCTCATCACGCTCCTAGCGTGGGTTTCATGCAGCCCTGGGATTTTGTGATTGTCAGAAGCGATCAGACTAAGCTGAAATTGAAACAGGGTTTTACTCAGGCTAATGCAGAGGCTGAAGCGCTTTTTGAGGGGGATCGCAAAGAACAGTATAGTACCCTCAAGCTTGAGGGGATTCTGGAGGCGCCGATCGGTATCTGTGTCACCTGCGATAGGACAAGAAGCGGCCCTCTGGTCTTAGGTCGCACTACTAATTTAGATATGGACCTCTATAGTTCCGTTTGTGCCGTACAGAATTTGTGGCTTGCCGCTCGCGCCGAGAACATAGGCGTCGGTTGGGTGAGTATCATACATGATGATGTATTGCATCAGACCTTAGGTATCCCGAAACATATCGTACCCATTGCCTATCTCTGTCTGGGTTATGTGAGTCAGTTCTATGACCAGCCTGATCTGGAGAAACGCGATTGGCTCAAACGTCAAAACCTGGACTCTCTCATCCATGAAGAACAATGGCAAGCTAAGTTATAGCAGTTATGGTTTTATCCTTTCCAGATATTGTTGTGGCGTACAGTTTCTGAATCGTTTGAATGCCTTACTAAAACTCTGCTTATTGGCATAGCCAAGTAACTGAGTAATTTCCTCGATAGATCTATCATCTAGCATATATTTGATCGCTTGATTACTGAGAATATAGCCACAGATGCTAGTAAAATTAAAACCATGAAGCTGCAATCTGCGCTGTAGTTGCTGCCTGGAAATATTAAACAGGGCTGCGACACTATCTACCGTGGGTAGGCCATAGTATCTGGCGTAGTTGACCATCTCAAACAACACCTTTGGAGTATCATGGGGTTGGGGCATATCCAGATACTGTTCGAATAGGGAACGGGGCATAGAAACCGTACTGTTTTCCGCTGTCAGCAAGTTTGCTTGTTGTACCAAGGCGTCCGTGCCTATCCAGATCTCTGTCTGAGGGGCGTTCCAGATGACTGGACAATTAAACAGAGATTCAGCTTCCTGTCTACCGACAGCCGGTCCACTGATGTGGATCTGCAGCGGTCGGTAGTCACCACCCAGAAAGTGCTTCAATGTATTGAACAACATGATGGCGACTCGCAGCGAGTCATGGGTCTTGTGTTGATTAAACGCATAGGGGTTACGGTAACACCACTTAATGATTTTCCCAGACTGGATGATGTAGTAACTGGCTCCCGAGTGGAAACTGGCGATGCCATAATTTATACGCCTTACACTCATGGCTAAGTCTGTGGTTGCCAGAAAACTGATCCCGGGAATATTCAAACGAGAAAAATCCAGGTATTGAGCTAATCTCAACATGTAAGCCGAATCTTGAGTGACTTGTTCTAGCCGCTCTAACCAGTGACATATTTGACCAAAAGGAATCAGTGCCATGGGTTCATCCATCAAGGCCTGGGGGATATTCAGCTCTTTCGTGCTAATGCCATACACTCGCTCCACCCCGGTGAAAACTGTGCTTATGTAGCAGGCTCGGATGAATGAGGTATTGAATTTCATGGTCATGGCTCAAGACTTTAGTTAGGTCTAATTAAATCATTTACGGTGATTTTTTGATACTAATAGACTCACTATCTTGCTCCTTATTTCATAAGAGGCAGACTGGATACAAGATTTAACACTTCAATGTAAGTTCCGGCTCGAGTAGCAGAACAATGACTTACCTCGTTTGAATCATTTTCTCGTTAATCCATTTTGCTTACATGGGATCACTTTATTTATGAGTTTAATTAGTATGCCGTTTGTGGACTCGGGTCTGGATATTACGCTACATGTTGTGGCGGCAGTGGTGATGATCACGACTGTGGCCGCCATGGCTATCGGCTTCTGGAAAATCCATGAGCTGCCAATCAACAAGGCGCATAAGGAGGATCACCATCAGATTGGCTTGATCACCGCACTGACCTGGATAGGTTTCCTATGGCATTGGGTTTGGGTATTGGCCGTATTGGTGGCATTTGTCGATGGCGAAAAGGCCCTGCGGAGGATCAGAGACGTTTGGCATGAGGATAAGCTGCCTGAGCCCGAATCCAAGCAGTATCAGGTTAAGGGCGAGGAGGCTAACAATGCTTGAAGGTTTAGCGGTTTGGGCCCTGTTTATCTATCTGCTTAGAATGGTGGGGATGCCATGGAATAAATACAGTAAAAGCTTCGCCTATCTTGGCGGCGGTGCTTGGTTGTTATTCGTATGGATAGGCTTGATTAACTATACGCCTATGGATATCTCAGGGGGCTCCATAGTCCAGTCACCTCATATTCAGCTCAGGCCAGCATCGAGTCAGGTAAAGGGGCTGGTTAAGCATATCTATGTGGTGCCAAATCAGACTGTCGAAGCGGGTCAGCTGATCTATGAACTCGATGATAAGCCTTATCAAATAACCTTGAACAAGTCTGTGGTGGCTCAGGAGTCGGCCGAGCTCGATCTAGCCCTGTCTAAAGAGGATGTTAACTTAGCTAAGAAGGCTCACCAGGCTGCACTGACCGATATCGAAATAAGTGAAAATCAGTTGCAGGCGGGGATAAAAGATCTCAAGTGGAAACAGAAAACTCTGGCGCGCTTTATGGAGCAAAATAGAGTGGTGCCGGACACCATCACTAAGAGTCAGCTCGATGAGCAGAATAATGATGTGGATATCGCTCAAGCTAAGGTGAACGCCTATGCCTCTCAGGTCGATAAGGCTAACCTTGCGGCTAATAGGACAGAGTTGGACATCGGTAAGGCTAAGCTGAGCGTTCAGAGTCGAGGTTCAGATCTGAAAGCCGAAGTTGAAAACCTTGCTAAGGCTCAGTGGGATCTGGATAGTACTAAGGTTTATGCTCCGGCTAACGGTTATGTGACTAACTTCATCATGCGAGAGGGGCAATTTGTCGGCCAGATTCCACGTATGCAGATGTATACGGAAGAGAAATATGTGTTGATGCGAGTCAATCATCAGGCCATACGTAATGTTAAAGTCGGTCAGAGGGCGGAATTTACATCAGCGGTTTACCCCGGCAAGGTGTTCAACGCCGAGGTAGAGGGGATCATAGAGGCAACTGGGGAGTCCCAGGGCAGCCTTATCGCCAGAGATGACAATGTACGTCAACTGACGGGCGCTAATGTGAATAATAAACACCACTTCGTGCGTCTCAAACTCTATGAAACAGGTGATTATGATATTCCTGTAGGGGCGGTTGGACTGGCTTGGATATCGGGTGAGAAACCTATCGCTTTCCTTGCCTTCTTAGATGTGATCAGGGGAATAGTGATCCGCATGAAGTCGCAAATTTACTACTTCTATTCTATGTAGCCTAAATTGAAATAGTCGACTCCACCTCTAAATCATGGTGGAGTCTTTTCTATCTGATAGAGTGACTGAGTCAGAGGCAGATCTGGTTACGACCTTTCTTCTTGGCTCGATAGAGGGCCAGGTCGGCTCGTTTCATGGCCTGATCGAAGCTTTCACCGCCGAGGCGTTCGGCAACTCCGATAGATATAGTTACACTGACCGTCTTCGTTTTCGCATTTCTCGACTTGCTTCGTTTGGCCTTGGCCTGGGTATTACTCTTATTCTGACGTTTATCCTCCCTCAAGACGATACGATAATCTTCTATCGACTCTCTGACATCTTCTAAGTCATCAAGAATCGTTTGCGCATCTTTACGAGGGAAGACGATAGTGAATTCCTCACCTCCGTACCTGAATACTTTACCGCCTCCGGAAACGCGGGCCATCTTTGCCGCTACGAGTCTAAGCACCTGATCGCCAACGTCATGGCCATAAGTGTCATTGAACTTCTTAAAATGATCGATATCCAGCATGGCCACGCTGTATTTCCTTCCTAGGGAGAGTACCAGATTGTAGAGGGCGCGTCGGGATGCGAGCCCAGTCAGCTCGTCTCGGTAGGCCAGAAAATAGGAGTCAATCAAGATGGTAAACAGGTAGATCACGGCCAGAGATGACAGGAGGACGGCTAGGGGAAACGTGTCAGGTTGCAAATAGTAAAATATCCATATCCCTAAGGTCGTTAATATGGAGGTACTGACCAAGTTTGCTCGCCAGATTGCGCGGAAAAGAACGAAGACGAAGCAGAACATAATGGGAACGAGTGTGAGGGCTTGATATGTCATACTGACAGGAGAGTTTGCGATAATTGCGGCTTGAAAGTGCTCTACAGCTTCGAGCCAGATAAATCCCAGCCCCAAGCCGATTATAATGCCTAAGGCTCTCAAGATCCCATGGGATGAGACTAACCCCCTGTCTTTAATGAAGGCAAACCAGCTGATAAGGATGGACCCGCCGATAAATAGCTCATCTGAGTAGTTATTTAGCGTGGTAAACACTTGAGCCGAGCTCTGTTTACTCACATAAAATACCAGTAGCAGAAGAGCTAAGTAGGCCAAGCGACTGCGATTAAATTGTAATGCCATCGCCGCGGCTATAGATAGCAGCCAATAAGGCAGTTGTCTGATTATTTCATCCCAGATCTGCCAACTGGCCTCTGTCACTTGAATAACAGTGAGCGCCATAAGAGTAATAAGTAGTGGCAGGATGAAATAACGACATCCATGTAAAAAAGATGACAAAACAAACCTCAGCAGTGATCTTATATCTGGGATAACAAGGAACACGAGTTCCCGAATACTCAAACGTGCAGAAGGTTGAGCTTAACAATATAAGTCGACATTTTTCTTCTATTAGTAAAGCAGTATATGAAGTTTATTTAGTGAATAACACTTGTTTAACGATCACTCTTTAATCTCTGGTTTCATGGTATCGGCAATGATATGTATGACAGATACCCAAGCCTGTCTGACTTCTTCGGTAAAGGCATCGCCCAGGCCAGTTTTTAATGTGTGAATCAGCGCATTTCCGACCGGAGTAAAATGGCTTCTCTTGGTGCCATAGGCATTATGTCGCTGAGCAAGCTGTTGCAAAGCCGGGACTAGTGCCTCGAGATTGTCTAGGCCATCTACGGCCGCCTTTAGCATGGTTATCAGCTTACGCCCCTGTACTTTCATGTCATTGCGAAATAGAGGTTTCAGTGAGGGATCTATGCTAAACAGGGCATCATAGAATATTTCGGCGGCTTTCTCTGCGATGGGTTCAACCAGACTAAAGGAGTGTTGTACTAGATGGATCTGTTTCTGTGTCAATGCCATTGTGTCATCCTTAATTAGGCTCTGTTCATCCTGATCTCTATGACATCAAAATATCATTCAGGGGATCTGAGTTAAAAATTTCTATCACATTCAGCATAGACAGAAAATAGAAAACAAGCTTAACTAAATGCGTCTTTCTCTTTATTTACCAAGGATGTTGTCTATGAGAGTGAATCAATATATTCAGGGCTTACCCTGCTGGGTCGAGCTGGCGAGTCATGATGCATTGGCTGGAAAGCAGTTTTATGCGGAACTTTTTGGCTGGAAGACTCAAGATATGCCGATTCCGGATGGCCTATATACCATGTTCGGTCTATCGCCTGAGCCTGATAGCGAGGGGCAAGATGATATTGGTGCCGCCTATCAGATGCCAAAAGATATGTCTGACCAGGGAGTGCCGACGACTTGGTTAGTTTATTTTTCCGTCGATAGTGTCGATGAAACAATAGAGAAGGTGAAAGCTGAGGGTGGCAGCTTGTCTATGGGTCCATGTGATGTCGGTACTGCGGGTAGGATGGCCATGTTCAGTGATCCCGAAGGTGCCAGATTTGCCGTGTGGCAGGCGGGGGATCATATCGGCGCTCGGCGCCAGGGTGAGCACGGCACCCTATGCTGGGTCGAGCTTGCCAGCAGAAATCCAGAGTCCGCCAAGAGGTTTTACCCCAATGTTCTACAGTGGACTAGCCAGACTGGGGATATGCCAGAGTTCGAATATACGGAATGGCTAGTAGGTGATAAACCCATGGGAGGCATGTTACAGATGAATGAAGAGTGGGGAGAGATACCTCCACACTGGATGCTTTATTTCGCGGTGGATAACTGTGATGAAACGGTAGCTAAGGCCAATGCATTGGGAGGCGAGATATGTGTGCCACCGACCGATATCGCCAAGGTTGGCCGATTTGCCGTGATCAATGATCCACAGGGTGGTTTCTTCTCTGTAATCACCCTTAATCTAGATGAAAGCGACTAGTTATCGGCTGAAATAAGTAAAGTTGTTTGCCGGAAGAATATGGTGGAAATTTTCTTTCCACCATATTCTGATGCAGCCCTTGGCCTTACCTGTCCCCAATGTGCCAATACAATTCCCTGCTAAACTTTAATGAGTTAAACCAGTCTGTACTCAACAGATGGATTTCTTGTTATGAAGCAGCTTTCTATTCGGCAAAAAATAATATTGGGCTTTGGTGCCATAGGTGTACTCCTGATTACGGCGAGTAGCTTTTTTTATCAGTCTTTGAGACTGATCAGCCGAGCTAATCTCGACATCGAAACAATAGCCGTTCCCGTGCAGAAGCAAAGCAATGCATTACAGCTTAAGCTGCTACAGATGGTAAAGCTGGTAGCCGTGGCCAATACTCAAAAGACCAAGGCAAAGATCTTGAACAGCCAGCAAGAATTCAATCAACTCAAGCTTAGTTATTCTCAAGCATCCAATGCACTGGAAAGTAAGATCTCAGATCAAACACAGATGCAGAGCGCTCTGGAACACTCAAGTGATCTCTTCAATGGTTTTATCGAAGCGAGTGATGCAATGATTCGCGCGAATCTTGAAAGTTTGGCCGCTAATGAGGCGTTTAAGCAAGATTTCGAGAAGTTTAATGATGCTCGTCTTGGTGCCAGTAATGCCATGTTAGATCTTGAACTAGTCTCTGCGCCAGAAGAGCAACAAAGGCTGTTAGAGGAGGTCGTTGGTACAGGAACACGCATTGATGACATGCTATTTACCATGGGCAACACCATGGCGAGTTTAATGCGTGTCGAGGAACTCGATTTATTGCTTGCTCACCAAGAGGATATGGCATTTCTACTTAGTAACCTTAAGAGTAATTTCGATTACCTTAAGAGACAGGCTGAGCCTCTGGATAGTCAATATCTGCTCGATGAAGCCAATGAAAAGCTTAACCTTGTCTTTTATTATCTCGAGCAACCAGGGGAATTGTATCGGTTACAGCGAGAGGTGATAGCTCAAGATCGAGATGGGCAAGCTGCATATGGCCAAGTGCAGCAATATTTTTCTTCGAGTTTAAGCGAACTAGAGCGGTTAGTGACGTTGGCAGATGAGAGATTTATGGTTTTGCAGCAAACGGCTAAAGATGAAATCGCGACGGGAAAGACATTAGCCATAGTGCTAGCCGTAATTTTTGTCATCATGGCCAGTCTGATCTCCCTGATGACGACTCGTGCCATGTTACGGCCGCTGAATTCCGTCAACAGGGCGCTAGCGCGAATAGCTAGCGGTGATTTGAGTCGAAGAGTCACTAAGGTGAATGATGATGAATTCGGTACTCTTATCGATAGCATCAATAAGCTTTCGGAAGATCTCACTCAGTTACTCAATAACATTGGGCAAAATGCACATAGATTAGATGAGTCGGCGATATCCTATAGTGATCAGAGTAAAAGGATCGCTGCTGTGGCGAGTGTTCAAATTGAGCGAATAGATGAGGTAAAGAGAAGCGCCGAACAGATGTCAGCTAGCTCAAATACGGTTAGGGATGTAGCCGATACCTCGGCAACAAATGTGTCCGAAGCCACCAAGCATAGTCATGAAATTAAGGACATAGCCGATGCTAATAATGCCAGGGTTACACAGCTGTCTCAGCGGTTACTCGGGGCCGTTGAAATAATGACCAGGTTGAGTAGTCATAGTAAAAATATTGGTGGCATCTTAGACACCATAGTGTCGATCGCCGAGCAGACTAACTTGTTAGCCCTCAATGCCGCCATAGAATCTGCCAGAGCCGGTGAGCATGGGCGTGGGTTTGCCGTGGTGGCCGATGAAGTCAGGACCTTAGCCATGCGAACTCAGGAATCTACCGCGGAGATTCAGGTAACGATTAGCGCCTTGCAGCAGGAGACGGCCAGCGCCGAGGAAGAGATAGGTATGGCACAGTCGCAGGCCTCCGAGTGTGTAGATCAAAGCCAGGAATTAACTCGGGCAATAGAGCTGATGGATAGATCCTTGAGCGTAATAGAGCAGATGAGCAAGAATATTGCCCAGGTTGCGCAAGAACAGTTATCCGATAGTGAGAGCATAGTCTCTGGGATGAATGAAGCCGCCGAGGCCGCGGAGAAAAATGCTGATGAGTCCACCGAAATGTCGAAAGGCAGTACAGAGATGAATGAGCTGGCTCAATCTTTGACGAGTTCAGTGGAGCGATTCCAGCTTTAATTTTATCACTTTATACCTTCAGAAAAGCGTGCATAAAAAAACACCCAGCATTGCTGGGTGTTTAGTATTACAGAGCGCTTAGTTTCTACTTGCTCAGCTTACGTGAATAAACCAAGAGATAGAGGGCTGGTAGTACGAACAGTGATAACAGAGGTGCAGTTACCATGCCACCGACCATAGGTGCGGCGATCTTCTGCATCACGTCATTGCCGGCCCCGGCGCCCCACATGATGGGCAGTAGGCCGAAGAAGATGGTAGCAACCGTCATCGCCTTGGGTCGAATTCGCATCACAGCACCTTCTATCAAGGCCTCTTTCAGATCGCTTACCGCTTCATATTTACCTTTCTCTTTTCTATGCTTGATGGCGTTGTTGAGGTAAACCAACATCACCACGCCAAACTCTGCTGCTACCCCTGCTAAGGCTATCATACCCACGGCAACGGCAACTGACATATTGAAGTCCAGAGCATATAAGAGCCAGGTACTGCCAACGAGTGCGAATGGTAAGCTGAACATGATCATGCTGGCTTGAATTGTCGAACCGAATGTCATCATCAACAAGATGAAGATGACACCCAAAGCCATAGGGATCACTTTTTTCAGCTTTTCATCGACACGCTGCATATATTCATACTGGCCTGCAAAGTCGTAGCTGTATCTTGGCGGCACTACTAACTCGTTTTCTAAAGCTGACTTAGCTTGATCGATATATTCACCAATAGAGGTTCCTTCTATATCGACAAACACCCAAGAGATTAAACGACCATTCTCACTCTTGAGCATAGGGGGGCCGTCGGTTATCTCTATATCGGCTAAGTTACGCAGCGGCAGATAATGCCCCGTCTTAGTGATCACCGGCAGTTCTCTGAGTTTCTCGATATTGTCTCTGAGTTCCCTCGGGTATCTGAGATTGATAGGGTAACGTTCCGCTCCTTGAACAGACTCACCAATATCCATACCGCCGATGGCGTATCGGACAACATCTTGGATATCGGTCAGGGTCATGTCATAGCGAGAGGCCACATCTAGCTTAGGTGTGATATCGATATAGCGGCCACCACCTACACGCTCGGCATAGGCCGATTTAGTGTTAGGCAGTTTACTGAGTATGGCTTCGATATCTGTACCTATCTGCTGCAGTTCATTTACGTCGGCGCCGGTGATCTTGATACCCACCGGAGTCTTGATCCCGGTGGAGAGCATGTCGATACGCGTCTTAATGGGTTGAACCCAAGCATTCGTCAGCCCTGGTATTTTAACGGTTTTCTGCAGCTGATCTATGACGTCCTTTAGGGTGTATCCTTCACGCCACTCATCTCTGGGCTTGAGCATTATGGTGGTTTCCAGCATGGTCAGTGGCGCCGGATCCGTCGCCGTTTCTGCACGGCCGACCTTACCGAATACCCGCTTCACCTCGGGGACTGTCTTAATCAACCTGTCGGTCTGTTGCAGTATTTCGGCGGCCTTACTGGCACTGATACCTGGCAAGGCTGTAGGCATATAGAGTAGATCGCCTTCATCCAGCTCGGGCATAAACTCGCTGCCTAAGTTGCTCATTGGGTACCAGGCGCTCATCAGGGTGATTAATGCGACTACCAGTGTCATCTTTGGGAACTTAAGTACCAGAGTCAAAGAAGGCTTGTACAGGGCGATCAGGAACCGACTGATCGGGTTGCTGGTTTCCTTAGGGATTTTTCCTCGGATAAAGAAGCCCATAAGGACAGGCACTAGGGTAATGGACAGCACCGCTGCCGCAGCCATAGCGAAGGTCTTTGTGTAAGCCAGTGGACTAAATAGTCTGCCCTCCTGCGCTTCCAAGGCAAATACCGGCATGAAACTCAGGGTAATGATAAGCAAGGAGAAGAAAAGCGCAGGACCGACTTCGACCGAGGCTTCTGTGACCAGCTTCCAGTGCTCCTTCATATCCGGTCGACGATTATTTTCCTGTTCGAAATGCTCCAAGTGCTTATGCATATTTTCGATCATGACGATCGCGCCATCGACCACTGCGCCGATGGCAATGGCGATGCCTCCTAAGCTCATGATGTTCGCGTTGACGCCCATCTTATTCATGATGATGAATGCAATGAGTATTGCCAAGGGCAGGGTGATCACGGCGACTAAGGTCGAACGTGCGTGCATAAGGAACAACATGCAGACCAAGCCAACGACAAACATCTCTTCGATCACCTTGTGGAACAGGTTTTCCACCGAGCTTTCGATCAATTGAGATCTGTCATAGGTAGGGATGATCTCTACGCCTTCGGGCAGACCAGCTTTGAGCTGTTCTAGCTTCTCTTTAACGGCTTCTATGGTGGCTAAGGCATTTTCGCCGTAACGCATGACTATGATGCCGCCGACGACTTCACCTTCACCATCTAGCTCGGCGATACCACGGCGTGATGAGGGCCCTTTACGTACGGTGGCCACGTCTTTGAGTAACAAGGGGGTTCCCGAAGGACTGGTTATTCCGAGAGGGATCTCCCTAAAGTCATCCAAAGTTTGACGATATCCTTTGGCGCGCACCATGTATTCGGCTTCTGCCATCTCGATAACCGAGCCGCCGGCTTCAGAATTCGACTTAGAGATGGCATCTTTTATCGCAGCGATATCTAGCTTATAAATGGCCAACTTATCGGGTTCTATGACTATCTGATAGCTAAGTTCCATGCCGCCAACAGTGGCGACTTCAGAAATACCGGGAACGCTCTGAAGTTCAAGTTTCAGATACCAATCCTGCAAACTCTTTAGCTGAGAAAGATCTAAATTCCCCGTTCTGTCCACCAGAGCATATTCGAAGATCCAACCGACTCCGGAAGCATCTGGCCCCAGCGATGGCTGCACCCCTTGGGGGAGGCTACTACCCACTTGATTCAGATACTCCAACACTCGAGAGCGGGCCCAGTAGATATCTGTGCCATCTTCGAAGATGACATAGACATATGAGTCGCCGAAGAAGGAGTAACCGCGAACCGTCTTGGCTCCCGGAACAGCCAACATGGCCGTAGAGAGCGGATAGGTGATCTGATCCTCGACCAATTTAGGTGCCTGACCCGGGAAAGGAGTCTTAATAATTACCTGTACATCCGAGAGATCCGGTAAGGCATCCAAGGGTGTATTTCTTAGCTCCTGCACACCCCAGACGGTGATCATTATGGTGACAATCAACACCATTAATCTCTGTCTTATAGAAGCTTCAATGATTTTTTTAAGCATGAGTAGAGCCTCCCGGTATCAAGCCGTAGTTAGGGATAGTTCTGTTACTAATAGAGGCTTCGTAATTAATATTTTTAAGCATGAGCAAAACCTCCTAGTGCTGATGACCGCTACTCAGGCGCATTAAACTGCCCTTGAGACTGGCTTCTGAATCGAGTAAGAATTGACCCGAAGTGATCACGAGTTCGCCTTCGCTCAGCCCATCGAGAATCTCGGCCTTGCCTTGGCTTAGCATACCTACAGTGACCTTACGTGCAGTAAAACTGTTATTTTCAAGCTTCACTATGACGCGGTTTTCTTTGCCCGTTTGGATCAAAGCCTCTTGAGGGATCACCAGAACATCTTCGTTGGGGCCCCCGAAGATGTCTATCTTGGCTAAAGTGTTTGGTCTTAGCTTTGTGTTGTGATTTTGAACCACAATTCTGACCCGTAAGCTACGGGTCACAGGATCGAGTTCCGGATAGATATAATCTATCTTACCTTCGATGCCCTTGATCCCCATGGCAGGTACAGAAACTTCGGCTTTTTGGCCCACTGCGAGCCAGCTTTGCTCGTTTTCAAATACATCGGCGATCACCCATACATTAGAGAGGTCGACGACGGACATCACCTCGGTAGCAGGCTGAATATACATACCATCTCTGATAGTAAGCTCTTTTACTATGCCGTCACTTTCGGCATAGAAGGGGACTCGATATTGAGTCTGTTTCGATTTTGCCAATGCTTTTATTTGGCTCTTTTTCAAGCCTAGTAATTCTAATCTTAAGCCTGCTTTTCTGAGTAAATCTTCGTAACTGGCATTCTTACCAGTACGTCTCAAGGTGTCTTGGGCGAGCAGGAAGTCATCCTGTGCATTGATCAGATCAGGTGAGTAGATTTCATACAAGAGTTGGCCCTTAGTGATCTTGTCGCCGACAGATTTGATAGTCAGCTTCTCGATCCAGCCGGTAACTCTAGCGTGGATATGATTGATCTTACTCTCGTCATAATCTATCTGGCCTACGGTTTGAACAAACTTCCATAGGGTATCTTTTTCTACTTTAGCGACTTTTAGGGCCAGGGCTTGTTGCATGCCACCAGAGACATCTATCTGGATCTCTGTACCGCTGCCACCTACCTCGACCTTCTCCAGGTTCATGCCACAGATAGGACAGGTGCCCGGAACGTCACTGATAATGTGTGCGTGCATCGGACAGACAAACTTGATCGTGGCACCTTCATCGAGTGAAGCAGGCTTAGCACTGTTAAATACTGTATCAGCAGGAGTGAGTGCCGACTGAGCCGTATGCTCGTGCCCCGATTGGTCTTCCGGGATTGATTCGCTCATATTATGGGCCGAGTGATCCATACTCCCTTTCTCTTCCTCCTCCTCTTCCACGAGGAACATGTTACAGATTGAGCAACGGCTACCCGGCTCATGGCTGGTTTCTTCGGGATGCATAGGACATGAATAGGTTATCGCTTCATGACCTTGTGTCTGGCTATGCTGAGCATGCTCTGTCGCCGGACTCTGGGCAATCAGTGACTGAGAATGGACTAACTGGGGTGTCACAACCATAAATAGGCTGAGCAGGTAGGCTAGTTTTTTACGTTTATTGTTCATTTCAAATTGACTCATGATGCCTCATCTCCACTCAAAATTAGTGTTTGTGGTGAACTGCTGGTTTAGTGTCAGCCTTCGCTTGCATAGGCTCTAGGTTCATTCCACATTTCGGGCATGTATCACCCTCTTTCCCTGTTATATCTGCGTTCATAGGGCAGGCATGGGTGTCAGCAGATGCACTGTGTTCATGAGCCGATGTCTTATGGTGCGGGCAATTATCACAACTTTGACCATTAGAGGCGCTTTTGACAGCAGTTAAGTTCATACCGCATTTAGGACAAGTATCACCTTTTTTTCCTGTTACCTCAGGATGCATAGGGCAGGCATGATCGGCCTTCATTTCATGGTGTTGAGCATGTTCTTGCTGCTGAGAATGATCGTGTGCAGATACGGTTGGCGCAACTGAAATCAAGATAAAGGCTGATAAAATAAGGCTAATAAGGGTTTTCATTTATAAATTCCATCATATAGACGGCCGTCTAGATTTGATCTAATAGATCGAAAATAAGTAACGGCTAATATAAAACTAATCACAATGAATAACAGTCTTAATTAAGCATAATAAGTCGATAGTCTGACAGACAGAACAAATCGTGCTGTTAAGAATTTAATTATCAATCGGATCGATACAAATAATTGTTTTAAAGATATAGCTTTGCAAGCAGTCGATAGGACTACTGGATTTAAGATTAAAGCATCTTAAGTCCTATATTTAAGCTATGGGAGGTCTGATATCTTTAGAGATTGAGATTGAATGGAAATGAGGCATTTGAGTGGCCAATGCTAACTCTGAGGGACTAAATCCTGGCCAAGATTTAGTATCGAAAAGAGTGCCTGTCATCGAGATAACGAGACAATGATTACAATCACCCTGGCAGTATCCGTTGCCGTCACAGCAGCTCTGAGCTTCGTCGGGAAGCACATCGTCGAGTCGCTCTGAGTCGCAGCAATGGGGGATGTTATCTGTCTGTTCCGAGTGGCAAGCAGCTCCATCTTTCATACTCATCATTTGTGAATGGTGTGAACCAGACATCATGGCTTCATGTGCTTGTGCTTTTCCTATCATCATAGACCCATTAGATAGCAGCCCTTGGCTCAGCATCGCGAGCAGGGTAAAGGCTATTAATGTGTGACGACGAAAAAACGTAAACATAAAGTTTCCAATAATGAGTTGTGGCTAGTCTAACATGAGTAAGTAATAGTGCATTGACAGAATTCACATTTATCGACTTTGGCTAGTTGGACTCTTCGATATATCTGCTGATGAATATTACTCATTCAATTTTGCTTCATTAACTGTATTCGGACAATCGTCATCTAGCCAATTCAATAGGTCTTGATATTGAATTGGCTTAGATTTTATCAAGAGTTATTCTCTAGCCAGTAGAAGCTGAGCCATCAGTTGGTGGTGAGTAAGCAAGGTGACATCTTTACTCTCTCCTTGGGTTTCTTTTAGGGTGATCACTGGATTATCGATAAAGTCATGGGCTTCTTCTTCGGTATATATCACAGGTGTTATGGCCTGATACTGTACCTGCTCGTTCGAACTCAAGATGAGGTAGAGAGGCGCCGATTTTACCCAGGCGCCCGAGTCATCGGCATTGACTTCGAAGATGTCGTGATACTTAAGCTCGATGAGATTCTTACCCTCGGCAAGTTGAATCTCGTGGGTGCCAAACTTGGTTTCACCATTGATGCCGGTAACCGAGAGCGAATCGGGGAAAGAGACACTAGCGGCTGAAGATGAGAAGCTAACTAGACTGGCAAAACTCAGGGCTGCGATTGTGATTAATGTTTTCATAATAGACTCCAATTGGAACTATGCCGAGACAGAAATAAGATCCAGAAGGCTGTAGACTATGTGGGCTCTAAGATAATAGTGAAGAGCACCTTCATAGACACAGGAATTTGGCTCTGTCTTGAGGCAAAAAATATAATAAATTGTTTTGGGTGTGCCTCTAGCAATATGCCAGAGCGCCGAGCTGATAACTGTTAAGTTAAGCTTATCCAAATTGGAGGGGGGTTAAACGTTGCGAGGTCTGCGGTCTGCGTCGACCATGATAGAGTCTGAACTTTACCACTGGATTCTGGTGATGACAGAGAAAATTGAGCTTGAATTAAGATGCCACTAGCGCTGGCACAGTGAGAGATACATCCTCCTGCGCCCATCATCTCGCATAGGGCATCACAGTCGATAAGAATGTCGCTATCACTCGTCGACATACTAGCGACCATCATGTCACATTCTTTCTCCCCATGGGTCATAACCATCTCAGCTTTCGAGCCTGTGTCTGAATCAGAGAAATATGTAACTTGTGATTCGATCGTTGAACTCTGTAGGGCTTGGCCCATGGACATCTTCATCGGTATATTTGAACTGTCCATCTCTGACATATGAGCATGAGTAAATGCGTGCAAAAATCTTGGCATAGCCATCACTGGTGTAAGCATAAATTGCCCCACTAAAGAGATGATTAATACAAGATGTGTAATTTGCTTCAAGATTTCTCGCTCTTAATTCGTTAAATGAATAGTGTGTCGTTCTAATAGACCCAGCAATTATATAAAAAGTTTCAAACTTTGAAAATATTTTTTTGATCGAGGTCAATAAAGGGGGGAATATAAAGTTTTGATATTTGAAGAAATGTAAAAGCTCTGCTTTATCAGTGGATTGAGGTCATTACCTTGCTAAATACATGGGTTTGGCTTAACTTTAGCTAGAGTGAATATAAATTGAGCTAAGTGCTATTTTCTCCATTTCGCAATATAGAGTTAGAGCTAGATCTCATTTGTACTATTTCTCTCAGATCAGACGGTAAGATCTGGTTTATAATTTTTGCCATAGAGATGAAGTAAAAATAAGTACTAAACATAAGTATTAAGTACTAAATAAAAATCATATTTTACGGAGAAGAGTGATGAACTGGCGTGCCCTATTTAAACCAAGCGTGAAATACTCAATATTAGCCCTATTAGTGGTTGGTGTTGTAGTCGGTGTTGTTGGCTACTTTGCTACACAACAAACTTTACACGCGACAAGCTCAGATGAATTTTGTATGTCTTGTCACAGCAATCACTCTTTGAAAGATGAAGTGTTGGCTTCAGCACATGGCGGAGGTCGTGCGGGCGTGACTGTTCAGTGTCAGGATTGTCACTTACCTCATAATCCTATTGAGTACATGATTAAGAAGATCATCGTATCTAAAGATCTATATGGGTTCCTGACTATCGATGGCTTTAACACTCAAGAGTGGTTAGATGAAAACCGCAAGGAACAAGCCGAACACGCGCTTAAATACTTCCGTGCTACCGATTCAGCTAACTGTCAGCATTGTCATACTCGTATCTACGAGAACCAGCCAGATACTATGAAGAAGATGGCGAAGAGAATGCATGAGCGCAACTTCAAGAAAGAAGCCGATAAGCGCAAGACTTGTGTAGACTGTCACAAGGGTGTTGCACACGTTTATCCTAAGGGATAAGCCTTAAAGCTTAGTGCCGATACAGAGTAACCTTGAAAGTCCCATAGTTAGCACTATGGGACTTTTTTATGCTTGTTCATCTATAGGCATAAACAAGCGACTTTTATTAGGTCCGTATGAGTCTGTACCAGCTTGTATCATTATGAGTTAATATACTCAGAAGGTAATTACTTATCTCTAATGTTCCTGCTTTTTTCAGTTAAATGGATAGGTATTCAACTTACTTCTACAGGGGAGGTCTATGTCAAACCGTTCACCTCTCATTCGTATCGAGGGAGTATTGGCGTATATTCACGATAATTTGCATAAGAGCCTGTCGTTAGAGGAGCTAGCCGAGCAGAGTTGCTGGTCCAGATGGCAGCTGCAGAGGGTTTTTCAGGGGCAAACTGGTTTGAGTGTTGCTCAATATGTCAGAGAATTGAAGCTGAGCCTGGCGGCTGAGCGCATGCTCACCGGCGGCGAGCGTATGCTAGATATCGCCTACGAGTTGGGATTTAACTCTGAGGTGAGTTTTAGTCGTGCTTTTAAACAGTTTTTCGGTGCTAGCCCGCGGGAATATAAGCTCAGAGGTTTGAGAGTGGGCTTGAGAAACCCACTGACCAAGCTAACAGATTTGGCCTCAGGCAGTGTGGTAGACAGCGCTTTTCTGCAGACCCGTATCGAATACAGACCCGCATTCAGCATCCTTGGAGTATCTTCGCCCATCAAGGGGGTGCTCTCAGATTCTCCTGATTTCTCTACTATAGTCCCGGAAACTTGGTGTAAGTTACATAGTGCTCTGGATGCAGGCTCTATTCCTGCCAGCGGGCTAATAGGTGTCGTCGATACCCGTATGATTGGCGAACCGCTTATCAGCTATTGGGCTGGAGTTGAAAGTCAGGCTATCAAACTTGGTGGTCAAAAAAATCACCAGACATTGGGTTTGTTAGAGATACCAGCCCAAGAGTATGCGGTTGTCTCCTATATCGGTGCCATCAGTGGTTTTTCTCATGTGGTTGAGTGGTTGATCTGTACCTGGTTACCCGAGTCCGGATACTCGGGAGTCGAAGGCTTCGAGCTCGAGACCTATGGTGCCATAGAAGATCGTGGTAATGAGGCCTGTACCGAGATGGAATACTGGCTGCCTGTAGATAAGAAAGCTTAAGCCTGCTTTGCCTGAACAGTAAAACTTTAATACTGTGTAACTAAAGTTTAGCTGGCTCGACTGCTTCCCCCTGTCCCTATAGATATTGTGATTTTCCTCTCGAAATGACCAACAAGTTTAATATTTACATTCCCATGCACCAAATTGTTAATTTTATCTCCGTTAAAGACTATATCATTCATTTCTGATAATCATTCTCATTTATATTCTCATAAGCAACTTGGTGTGCTGTTGAGAAAGCTAACCTGAATTTAGTAGAGGGCTCCATGGTCTCAAGTAAGCGTAATCTGGTATTTCATCGCACCGTTCTGGCCACAGCAATTATGGCTTCACTGTCATTCACGCAGTTCGTCAACGCGGAGGAGTCTGATGAATCTGTGGTTGAAACTCCTCAGATGGAGACCATTACCGTACTCGGTCAAGCATATCGAAACACGGCGACTAAGACTTCGCTACGCCCGGAGGACACCCCCCAGGGGATCACAGTTATCGACAGTGAGCTGTTGAAAGAGCGCGGTGTTAAGTCTTTAAATCAGGCCCTAAGATATGTTCCTGGCGTGACTACCGAGCAAAAAGGTGGCGCGGTGACCATGTATGACACCTTTAATATTCGTGGTTTCGATGTTAACCAGAGCTACTATGACGGCCTGGTGCTGCAGTCGCTGACGGGCTGGAACCTGCAACCTCAGATCGATCCTATTGCTATCGAGCAGGTGGAGGTATTTAAGGGGCCGACCTCTGTGCTGTATGGTTCTATGCCGCCGGGTGGCATGGTCAACATGATAGCTAAGACGCCACAAACTATGCCTAGCACAGAGATCACGGCAGCCACAGGTTCAGATAATTTGATGGAAGCTTCGATCGATACCACGGGCCAGATTGGAGACAGTAACTTCTCATATCGCATCGTTGCGTTAGCGCGTAAGAAAGATGGCCAAGTGGATCATACCGAAGAGGAACGCTACGTTTTTGCGCCTTCTTTGGACTGGAATATCTCAGATAGCACCTATATTAACTTTAATCTCTATTATCAGAACGATCCAGCCATGGGAATGAACTCTTCATTACCATCTTCTGGGATGATCTATGATAATGCTGCGGGTAGTACCAGCCCGTCTACCTTCGCCGGTGATAAGAATTGGAGTACCTTCGAGCGTGAGTTCTGGATGGCAGGTTATAAGCTAAATCATGACTTCAACGATAATTGGTCTTTCCTACAGAGTTTCCGTTATCTGGATGCTCAGCTGTATCAGGAAAATACCTATCATGTGGCGGATAACTTCGACCCGGTCACGGGCAACTTAGACAGAAATATCTACAGTACCGATGAAGACTCTAGCGGTTATACGGTCGATAACCAGCTATCGGGCAACTTCTATACCGGTAATCTAGAACACAATGTGTTGATCGGGGTCGATTACCAGAGGATGAGTGGAACGTCTGCATACTCTGAGTTTGGTACCACTAGCCAGTTTGGTGATTTCAATATCTTTAATCCAAATAATGACATGATAGATCCGAGCAAACTGACCTCTACCTATGAAGCCAGAGACAATGTAAAACTTGAGCAGTTAGGCTTCTACTTTCAGGACCAGCTACGTATAGACAAGCTTATCCTGATCGCCGGTGGCCGTTTTGATGACTTTAGCGCTTCGAGTCAGTACACCGATAGTGATGCCAAGACTGAAGCCAATCATAATCAGTTCTCTTACCGTGTCGGTGCCATGTATGAGTTCGATAATGGCGTCTCTCCCTTTATGAGCTACGCCACGAGTTTCGAGCCTGCGGCCGGCACTAAGTCCGATGGCAGCACTTATAAGCCTGAACTCGGTGAGCAGTTTGAAGCGGGGCTCAAGTATATCTCGCCGGCTCAGGATATGACGGCCAGCGTCTCCTATTTCAACATAGTGAAGAGCGACGCCCTGATGGCTGATCCGAGCGATCCCTGGGGAAATAAACTCCAGGTCGGTGAGGTGCAATCCCAAGGACTTGAGCTCGAGGGGCAGTGGTACCTGACGGACAGTTTCGATATTTTAGCCAGCTACACCTATATAGATATGGAGATCACTAAAGACAGTGGTAACGATCTTCAAGGGAAGACGCCCATCTATGTACCCGAGCATACGGCGACATTATGGACTAATTATTACATAGATTCTGGCGTCCTCAGCGGCACGCGTATCGGTGGTGGTGTACGTTATGTTGGTGAGATGCAGATGGATGCCAATAATACAGACAAGGTCTCTTCATACACCTTAGTTGATCTCTCCCTTGGCTATGACTTGAGTACATTGAGTAGCAACTTAGCCGGTGCCAGCATGACGCTTATCGCTAATAACCTATTCAATGAGGAGTATTATACCTGCTACGACTCGATGAACTGTTGGTATGGTGCAGAGCGTACCGTCGAGTTGAACGTTAAATATAACTTCTAACCTGCTATCTAGGTTGGCGGAGAAAGGGAGCTCCGTCAGCCCTATTTTGGAGAAAAATGTGAGCCAAGCGGATTTTGAACTGCTCTTTGAGCAATGTAAGCGAGTGACGCCTTATCTGAAGGGGGAGCTTGGTCGTTCGTTCAAGGGGATGATTTCCCAGCATGGCTCAAACCTGCCGCAGATTAAATCTCTCTATCGTGAGTTACAAATCAGTACTCCCGAGGCCGAAAAGGTATATTGGCTGACACGCAGCTGGGATCTGTTGACCTGGCAGCCTCTCTATCTGGCATTTGTCGCCATCTATAATATGAAGTCGCTGCCAAACCTGGGTAATATGGCCCAGTATCATAGAGGCGATCTCATCGCCGGATTCAGGTTCGATAACACTGAGTGTATTCAAGGTGATTATGAGGGGCTGATAAGCCGAGCGGGTCAACAATTGTCGCAGATGTTTGAGCACTACAGAAGCGAACTCGATTTATGGATACGTTGTCGTCCAGGGTTTGTGCAGCATCTGCTAGCCGACGCCTTGCTGGCTAAGCTAATCCAAGTACAGCAGCGACATAGGGAGATGACCGATGGCTTTATCTTGCACCACGCAAAACTTTGGTTAGCGGCATTTAATATCTCAGACAAGCATTTGGCATCTCTGTATCTGTCTAAATTAGATAATAAGCTCAGATTAAGCCGCACCAGCTGTTGCTCCGTATATAAGACTAAATCGGGTGTCCTGTGTGACAATTGCCCGCGTTTAAGAAGAAACAAAGATGTATGAATTAACCGATGTCAAAGTGATACGTGGTGAACGTACCATTTTGGATATAGATGCCCTACAGATAGATCCCCATGCCCTCACTGTGGTGCTGGGCCACAATGGTTCCGGCAAGTCGACCTTGGTCAACCTGCTCGCTAATCAGTTTCCCCCAGAAGAAGGCGAGGTAACATTAGCGGGTAAGCCACTCATCAGTTATAGCCCCAAGCGGTTAGCACAAATCGTGGCTTACTTGCCACAAAAATTGCCTGAAGTGGCAGGGCTGAATGTGGCAGAATTAGTACGCTTGGGGCGCTTCCCTTGGCGCGGTGCTTTAGGACGCTGGCGTAAAGAGGATGATGAGATCATCGCTCAGGCCATGGCGGAAACCGGAGTCGAGGCGTTTAAAGATACCTTAGCCGATCAACTTTCCGGTGGTGAGCGTCAACGAACTTGGGTCGCCATGTTGCTGGCACAACAGGCTGATTTGTTGATACTGGATGAGCCAACTTCGGCCCTAGACATTCATCACCAATATCAATTGATGGAGCTATTGAGTGAGTTAAACAAGAATACAGGCAAGGGCGTGATCGTCATCCTGCACGATCTCAACCTAGCTTTGCGCTTCGCGACTCAGATAGTGGCGCTTAAAGCGGGCAAGATAGCCTTTAAAGGGGAGGTGGATGTTTTGCTCGATGAGCAGCTGCTATCAGCTCTCTACTCGACCCCCGTCAGGCTTATCGATCATCCGGAGCTAAATCATAAGGTCGCGGTCGTATGCTAGCGGCTCAGTTAAGCGCAATATTAGCCAGAACGATGTTGATTACAGCAATAATATTGGTGTCTTGGGGGAGTCAGGCAGAGATTCAAGTGCCTGTTCAGGTCCAGGATAGTCGAGGACTGCAGATGTTAGCTCAGGTGCCAAGTCGTGTCGCCGTATTGAATTGGGATGTGGCCGAGCAAGTGCTGGAGCTGGGTATCACTCCTATCGCCATGCCGGATATTGCCGGATATCGTGAGTGGGTAATGGAACCGCAAGTCCCCGAATCCGTGCTGGATATCGGCACCCGAGTCGAGCCTAACTTTCAGCGTTTGGCTGCCTTGAAGCCCGATGTGATCATTATAGCATCGCCTCAGCTCGACCTCTTACCTAAGCTTGAGCTGATAGCGCCAGTGCTGTTTTTCCAAACCTACAGTGAACATCACGATAATGCCAAGGCCGCCATCGACAATTTCAAACAGATCGCTAAGGCGCTAGGGCGAGAGGATATCGCTGCTCTGAGATTAGCGAAAATGTACGCCAATATAGAACAGATGAAGGCCAGATTAGAGGCGGCATATCCAGACAGCTTACCTAAAGTGACCACTTTCCGTTTTGCCAGCATGACCTCCATCTACCAATATGGTGATAACTCTACCTCGCAATATGCTCTCTCTTTACTGGGTATCGAGCCCGCGATTGCTCAGGGCCGAACTCAATGGGGCGCGAGACAGAAAAGATTGAAAGAGTTGCGTCATGTGGATGATGGTATCGCCTTATATTTTCGCCCCTTTGCTCAAGAGTCTCAGCTGGATGCTAGCGTGATGTGGCATGCAATGCCTTTCGTTCGGGCTAAGAGAATGAACTGTGTCGAGTCGGCCTGGAACTACGGCGGTGCCATCTCTATCGAATATATGGCTCAGGCGCTGACCAATAGCTTGCTTGAGATTGCGCCCGTTAAACCGGAATTGACCCGAGTCTCAATATCAAAACAACAGGGTGAGTTAAACCAGTAATGCACAAATATCAATTTTTCCGCTATAGCACGACTCTGTTATTTTTACTGCTCATGACTGCCATGTCCGCCCAGGTCGATACTCAAATATCACTATCTAGCCAATGGCATCTGCTGGTGGATTTTTCCCAGCGTCACCTATTGGCGAACAGCTTCGATGAGATCATGTTTGTCGAGTCTCAATTGCCCCGTATTGTGATGGCCATCATGGTGGGAGCTACTTTAGGCTTAGTGGGTAGTTTGATGCAGCAGTTAACCCAAAACCCCCTGGTTTCTCCACTTACCTTAGGTACCGCTTCGGGAGCCTGGCTAGCCTTAGTTGTACTCAATGTATGGTTTCCCGGCTTTGTCGGTGAATACGCTTCACTGGCTGCCATGATTGGCGCCATCTTGACCTTGGGTCTGGTGATCTTGATCACAGGTATTCGTAACATGTCAGGATTGCCTGTGGTACTTGCTGGCATGGCGGTAAATATCTTACTCGGGGCCATAGCGACGGCGATTATTTTGCTCAATGATCAATACGCAAAAAACTTGTTTATCTGGGGTGCCGGAGATCTGGCGCAAAATGGCTGGCTGCAAGTACAGTGGCTAGCGCCAAAGCTCTCTGTTGCTGTGCTTATTTTTATCTTTGCACCACGGATTTTATCATTACTGCGTATGGGGCAAATTGGCGCAGCAGCAAGAGGCCTTAATATTGTTCCTGCTTTTCTTGGGCTCTTTGCCTTGGGGTTGTGGCTGGTGGCTTCATCTATCACTGCCGTAGGGGTGATCAGTTTTATCGGCCTGCTTGCGCCAAATATCGCCAGGCAACTCGGGGCCAGAACTCCGAAAGATGAATTATTTTTCAGCATGTTGCTCGGTGCTCTGGTGCTGGTGGCTACCGATGCCCTGGCCATGTTGCTGAGTACCTATACCTTCGATCTGGTGCCGTCGGGGACGGCCGCCGCTCTGATTGGTGCGCCGGCACTTATCTGGTTCACCCGGCGCAAGATGGGAGCGCAAGATCAACTGTCTCTTTCTTTACCTAAGAGTCGTTATCAGATGAGCCCCAAGGCCCTGCCCTTGATGGCATTATGCTTACTGGCTCTGGCTGTCATCTCGCTGTTTATCTCTAAGGCAACCGTGGAGCAGGAGATTGTCTGGCTGTTCTCTTTCCCTGATGCCTTCGGTTGGCAAATACGTTGGCCGAGATTGTTGACCTCGATAGCATCGGGTGCAGGCCTTGCGGTTGCGGGCGTCTTGCTACAGAGATTGATCTACAACCCGTTAGCGAGCCCGGACATATTGGGGATCTCGGCCGGGGCAACATTGGCCTTAGTGGGTGGGACTATCTTCCTGGGATTGAATATCTTCGACGGTACTCCGGCCATTGCGTTTATCGGAAGCATGTCTGTCTTGGGTCTGCTGCTGATTTTGGGGAAACGACATCAATACGCGCCCTCCATGCTGGTGTTAACTGGCATAGCTTTGACCGCGCTTATCGAGGCCATGGTGCAGTTCGCTCTTGCACGAGGCGATGAGACCTCTTATACCATCTTAAGTTGGCTCGCTGGCTCAACTTATAGAGTCACCCCCGTATCGGCACTGGTGCTCACCGCTGCCGTGGCGCTATTAATTTGCTTTGCTTTGTTAACGTCGCGCTGGTTGACGCTGATCTCGGCGGGGCGAGAGTTTGCCAAGGCCAGAGGCCTAAACGTACCTGGAGCCTTTATCTCGTTACTCTCTTGTGTGGCACTCCTGTGCGCCATAGTCACAGCTACCATGGGGCCGGTGGCTTTCGTCGGCCTGCTTGCACCTCACATGGCGGTGATTTTAGGCGCGAAGAAGGCTGAGTTACAGATCCCGACTGCTGCTTTGCTCGGTGCCAGCTTGATGGTGTTTTCAGACTGGTTAGGCCAAAATTTGGTATACCCATCCCAGATAGCGGCTGGCACTTTAGTCGCGATCGTTGGCGGACTCTATTTTATTGCTTTGCTAATCCAAGGGAGACGCACTGCATAGTAAGGATGCAGGTTTCCTTTGTTACGTTGCGGGAGCTCTCTTCTATTGAGTAGGCGCTAATTAAGGCATAAGTAGACTGTAATTAATTGCTTGCAGCAGGCTTATATATAACTACTTCTATGACTCGCAGCGAGTACGGTCCCTGTATGCTCTGCCAAAGCATCCCTGTTTTGGAAGGTCATAGCCGCAGTTACATGGAGTGTTTTCTCTTCGATGATACGGTGTTGTATTTTTACTAGTTGCAATAAAAAAACTTTTACTTTCATGTTGTTATTGATATAAAGGCTGCATCATTTAACAATTGATTGTCGTTATGAGTATTCCCCGCACTAGATATCATTTTATCTTAGCAACCATGCTTATTTTCATATCTGCTTCAGCGATAGCGGATACTTCCAGTTCATCTCCCGTTTTTACTGCTGAGCAGCAGTTAGTACTCGAAAAATATACTCACGGGATCGATAGCAAGGTCGGAGACGTCAGTAATAAGCTTGTTCTTCTTGAACAAAAAATTGATGCTGACAATGATGCACAGACTATTAAGGACAATGCAAAGCAAGCGGCACTTGATAGCCAGTTGGCACTTTATAAGCAGGAAAGTGAGACTAAGAATACTTCGTTGACTCTAACGAGAGAAGCTCTTGAAATTAGCCAGCGCTCTGTTGATCTCTGGTTAGGGTTCCTGAGTTTATTGCTTGCGGCTGCGACTTTCTTTGTCTGGCGTATGAGAGCGACAATTCAGCAGGAATGGGATAAACAAAAAAATCAAATCTCAGCAGAACATGGTGCGGCAATACAAGATATTGATAGATCCAAAGAGGTCCTTACAAGAGAGGTTAAAGAGTGCCTAATTGAAGCTAGAGAACGCATAAAAGAGTTACGCGAAGAGCTAAATCATGCGCGTTCTATTAATGGAGATATCGGAAAAATTCACGATAAAGCAGAAGCTACTTTGATTAGTGCGAAAGATAATACTCCTGAACAAATTGATGATGTTATTCGCAAGAATAAGGCAAAGGCAGATGAATCCGCTCAATCTGCTTTAGTGGCAATAGCGATGGAACTAGAGCAAGGAAGTGATTGGGAAGCTGCAAGTAACAGGTGGCTAGTATTGACTGAGCTATCTCCTAGTAATGCCGATTATTGGTTCAATTATGCTTATGCGCTTTATAAATCAATACAATTAAAAAAATCAGAAAATAATACTAATCGGTTAAATCTGGTATGCGATGCCTATCGTCGGGTAACCGTATTAGATCCAAGTAGTCATGTTGCATTTTATAGCTTGGGGATTTTACTTGGAGAAAGAGCTAACAATTTGAAAGGTGTAAAACAGCAAGTTTGTTTTAAAGAATCTGTTGAGATGTATTATAAGGCAAGCATATTAAGCCCCAATGATGCTGATATTTATTATCATTGCGGAACAGTTTTTTTGAAGTGGGCAAGGACTCTAGAAAATGATTTTAGAGACAGTACTTTATTAGAAGCGGAGAATGTTTTATTTAGAGCTCTAAAACTAAAGCCTGAGAAAACATATAATTTAGCTTGTTTAAAGACTCTTCAGGGGGAGTTCGAAGAGGCAAGAAGCTTTTTAGAAATCGCAAAAGTTAGTGGGGATTTACCTGATTCAGAGCATCTTAGAGCTGATTTAGACTTAGAAAACTTACATAAATTATCTTGGTTTCAAGACCTACTGGCTGAGGTTAGTGAGTTACCAGAGTCCGGAGATACAGTTTGTTAACCACTGCTCTGATACAGCTGTGGGCGTCGGTAGCAGGGATGCTACCGCCGAGCTTATAGGGACATACTTGCAGCGTTCCACTGAAGTATTAGAGCATTAAGCCTGCTGCAAGCAATTCAATGAAGGTATTTTTGCCGTATAGAAATAGCTAGAAACTACCAAAAGTTTGACTGAAAGTTATTTACCTTTGTTAACTGACAAAAGGCTCTGTTGTCGATAACTTAATAGGCTAAATATGCCGAAGGCGAACACGTTTAGGTAATCACTTTTGTGCAGAGTAAGCCGAGATTTGAATCGAGTATGTAAGATGACGACTTGAAAGCTGTGCATAAAAAGGGTCACGGCAAATAAGATATTCAGGATAACGGTGGTGTTACCTTCGAAGGGCTGAACTAGATTGTAGGTCATCATCAACCAGGCAAGCAGGGTGATAGCCTTACCCGTCATTATAAAAACGTTATTAAACTTCATTTTTTCTCTTAAAATGCTTTTTTAGTTTCAAATAGCGGCGCTAATCTGCGTAGCTCGTAGCTCGTAGCTAAGAGCCTTTAAGGCTGATATTGATACAGACGGTAGATGACTTGACCCGCCTTCTTCTCTTTTAACTGCACCCAGTCAGACGGTACGCTTAGTTGGTCCAGCTCGCTTTCAGTCTCCACATAGATCTGAGCATTTTCTTTGAGCCAATTATGTTCAGCGATTAATTGAATACTTTTTTCAGCGAGATCTTTTCTAAATGGGGGGTCAATATAGACGATATCGAAGCCTTCCAAGGGCTCAACCGTTAATAACTTAAGGGTATCGCCTTTGATGACATCGGCCATCGATGAGTCACACTTGAGGGTTTTTAGGTTCAGTTTGAGTTGCTCTGCCGCACTGGCTTGGAGCTCAAAAATCTTGGCATAGCTTGCGTAGCGGGAGAGAGACTCGAAACAGAGTGCGCCACTACCGCCGAAGCAATCCAATATTCGAGCGCCGCTGAGGTCACCAGCAAGCCAGTTGAACAGTGTCTCTCTGACTCTATCGGTTGTGGGCCTTAAGCCTTCGAGATCGTGAATAGGTAGACGTCTCGAGCGCCACTGGCCCGCGATGATTCTAACTTGGCCACTGGAAGGTCTATTTTTTGCCATCTCTTTACCCATCTGTTTAGCTGATTTTTGGTCTTAAGGGAGAAAGTGATAGACTATTTCGCCCAATGAAAGTCGATTATTTTACCCCAAAGCTAGTGGAAATGGTGAAAACCTGAGGTTATTGCTGGAAAAGGCTTGTTTCTCTGCATATTTACCCCTTTCTTGTGGTTATAATGTGGCCCAAAATTAGTTTACTTGTATTGCATCGCAAAAATAATTGTTTGAATGATTATTTACTGGCGAGCAATGGATAAGTAGCAGATAACATCAGATAAAAGTAGATAAACAAATACATGATTGGATGGTTTCATTGAGCTTTTATAGCAACAGAATCAGTAGTTCATCCAGTTTAAAAGTTAAGTCCGTTAGTTGAGCATTGGTATTACACATGGCAAAGAAAGGTTTTTTCTCCTGGTTTCGCAAAGATAAGTCAAAAGATGAAGTTGAGGCTCCAGAGGTAGAGGTTGCGGATAACGCTGCAGAGCTGGCGACAAAAGAAGCCGAGGCTCTTGTTTTAAAAGAAGCTCTAGTTTTAAGAGAAGCTGAAGCTCTGACAGAGGGTGAGGCCGCAGCGCTTGCAGAGAGAGAAGCTGCTGAACAAGAACGTCTTGCTGCACAAGCTCAAGCTGAGATAGAAGCGGCTGAACAGGCTCGTCTTGCTGCGGAGGCTCTTGCCGTGAAAGCGAGACAGGAAGCTGAGGCTCTAGTTTTAAGAGAAGCAGAAGCTCTAGCAGAGAAAGAGGCGGCAGCGCTTGCAGAGAGAGAAGCAGTTGAACAAGAGCGTCTTGCTGCTGAAGCTCTTGCTTTAAAAGAGGCTGAGGCTCTAGTTTTAAGAGAAGCTGAAGCTCTAGCAGAGAAAGAGGCGGCAGCGCTTGCAGAGAGAGAAGCGGTAGAACAAGAACGTCTTGCTGCACAGGCTCAAGCTGAGATAGAAGCGCAAGCGAGACAGGAAGCTGAGGCTCTTGCTTTAAAAGAAGCAGAAGCTCTTGCAGCACAAGAAGCTGCAGATCTTGAAGATGCTTCGGTGACACAAGAGGCGGAAAAGCAGCCTGAACCACAGGCAAAGCCGGTTAAAGAGGGGTTCTTTGCCCGGTTGAAGCGTGGCTTGAAGCGTACCAGTGAGAATATTGGTAGTGGTTTTATAGGGCTGTTCAAGGGCAAGAAGATCGATGATGATCTTTTCGAAGAGCTCGAAGAACAATTACTTATCGCCGATGTAGGTGTCGAGACGACCACTCGCCTGATCGAGAGTTTAACCGAGCAAGCGAGCCGTAAGCAGCTTAAAGATGGTGAGGCCCTATATGAACTACTGCGAGAAGAGATGCAGAAGACCTTAGAGCCTGTATCTATTCCTTTGGTTCCGGATAATGCCGATGGTCCCTTCGTGATCTTGATGGTGGGTGTCAATGGTGTCGGTAAGACAACGACCATAGGTAAGCTTGCCAAACAATACCAGGCCGAGGGTAAATCGGTTATGTTAGCAGCGGGTGATACTTTCCGTGCAGCGGCCGTCGAGCAGTTACAGGTCTGGGGACAGAGGAATGATATTCCGGTTGTGGCGCAGCATACTGGAGCCGACAGTGCTTCTGTGCTGTTCGATGCACTTCAGGCGGCACGCGCCCGAAATATCGATGTCTTGATAGCCGATACTGCAGGCCGTTTACAGAATAAAGCGCATCTGATGGACGAGCTAAAGAAAATCGTTCGGGTGATGAAAAAGTTGGATGAGAATGCTCCCCATGAGGTGATGTTGACCTTAGATGCGGGCACAGGGCAAAATGCAATTAGTCAGGCTGATCTGTTCAAAAAAGCCGTTGGTGTGACGGGTATTACGATCAGTAAGCTGGATGGCACGGCGAAAGGCGGAGTGATCTTTGCCATTGCCGATAAGTTCGGTATCCCTATACGTCATATCGGTGTCGGTGAGCAGATAGATGATCTACGCACCTTCGATGCAAAAGACTTTATCGATGCGCTTTTTACCCAAGACAACGAAGAACAAAAGTAATTTATTTAGCGCCTAGGCCAGGACTCTTTTCAGAGGGAAATGAGAACAGATGATTCAATTTGAGCAGGTAAGTAAAGTTTATCCGGGTGGGCAGAAAGCCTTAACTGATGTTAACTTTCATCTTAAACGAGGTGAGATGGCATTCTTAACCGGTCATTCGGGTGCCGGTAAGAGTACCTTGCTTAAGTTAATTACTGTGATTGAGCGTGCTAATGCTGGCCGGGTGTCCATTAATGGACACAATCTTGCCAACTTGTCTCGAAAAGATGTGCCGTTTCTTCGACGAGATATCGGCATGATTTTTCAGAACCATCACTTGTTGATGGAGAAGAGCGTTTTCGATAATGTCGCCCTGCCACTAGTGATCGAAGGCTTTTCCCATGGCGAGATAAAAAAGCGCGTGTTAGCGGCGCTGGATATGGTTGGACTCTATGGCAAAGAGCGCCACCACCCCATCATGCTCTCTGGTGGCGAGCAACAACGTGTGGGTATCGCCCGGGCGATTGTAAATAAGCCACCTCTGCTGTTGGCCGATGAGCCAACGGGGAACTTAGATCCTAAATTATCTATGGATATTTTGCGCTTATTCGAGACATTTAATGACTCAGGCACTACGGTACTGATAGCTACACACGACTTAGGACTTATCGCTAGAATGAAATATCGCACCTTGACCCTAAAGCAGGGGCGAGTGTTAGGAGGGGAGGAGCTTACTTCTGCTCCGGCAAGCCAATTTACCTTTTAAATCAATATGATGTCTAATGGCACACAGGGAATGACATGAGCAAGAAGCCTCAGCTAACCAGAAGCAAGTTACCCATCTCAGGTCGTATTGTGATGTTCTTCATTCGCCATATACAACATGCCATGGGAAGTATGGGCGAGCTCTGGCGTAATCCTGTCTCCTCTATCATGACTATGGCTGTGTTGGGGGTGAGTCTAAGCCTGCCGGCCGCACTACAAGTCTTAGTTAAAAATGCCGAGACGATAACTCAATCCTGGAACAGCGCCGCCGAGATATCGCTATTTGTCGACGATGCTCGTAGCGAGAGAACAATTCAAAGCTTAATTACCCGGATTAAGGTTTACCCTGAAGTCAGCGAAGTGAATTATATCAATCGTGAACAGGCACTCGAAGAGTTCCAGTCTCTGTCAGGATTCGGTGAAGCCCTTTCTTATTTAGATACTAACCCACTGCCGGCAGTAGTAACAGTGACGCCGAGTCTCAGATACTCGAGCCCTACCGGCGCACGTGAGTTGCTCAAGAAGTTAGAACTGGAGCCCGAAGTGAGCTTTGGCCGACTCGATATTGAGTGGCTGGAAAGACTACAGGCCGTGGTGAAGTTACTCGAGCGTACTGTGTTAGCCATTGCCGCCTTATTAGTGTTAGCCGTTGTACTCGTGATAGGTAATACCATACGTTTAGCCATCATGAATCGTCGTACCGAGATTGAAGTCATGAAGCTAGTAGGCGCGACGGAGGCCTTTATTCAGAGACCCTTCCTGTATACGGGGATCTGGTACGGCATCATAGGTGGCATCTTAGCTTGGATTATCATCAATCTTCTGGTCTGGTATCTCGACAGTGCATTGGCTGAATTATTGGGCTTATACGGTAGCCAGCTGCAGATGCAATCTCTGTCTCTGGCGGAGCTTGGCCAGCTTGTGGGGCTTGCCTCTTTCTTAGGTTGGTTGGGGTCATATCTCTCCGTTCGTCATCATCTGAGGGCGATCGAGCCTTCATAAATAATGCTGGAGGGTTTGTAACCTTCCAGCATTATAGCTTCCTATAAGAACAATGAAGCTTTATGAACTAATCTTCACTTGCCTTGTCTATTCACTAGAGGCGACACTATCGAGAAGTAAAACTTCTTTTAAAGTGGTCCTTAAAAATTCTGAAGACTCACTTTGAAGCTAGTTTGAAAAAGTAATTCGGAAAAAGCCGGAAAAAGAGATAAGTTAGTCGCAATTATTTCATCTTAGGTGTGTTGACATAAGTTGTCAGATCACCGATAGTTCTTCACCCTGCCCTTTTACCTCGGTATTTAACAGAGGGCAAACCGCAACAAATACTTTCATCTTGTTGAAATAAGTCGGTGCTACACTCTGTCTTGTATATCGATGAATGTATTGTTAGCAGTATTTGTTAGACGAGTAAGTTGAGAAAGAATAGGAGCGTGAATGACTGATCAAACGCAATTAATGGCACTTGTGGTTCCTCATGGAAGCGGTAGCCTGGAAGCTTATGTCCATTCGGCACACAACATTTCTATGTTGGAAGCCGAGCAGGAATACGAGTTGGCTAAGCGTTTACAGGAAACTGGTGATATACAGGCAGCGAAGCAGCTGATTATGTCGCATCTTCGTTTTGTTGTTCATGTTGCTAAGGGTTATGCCGGTTACGGCTTGCCTCAGGCTGATCTTATTCAGGAAGGCAATATTGGTCTGATGAAGGCGGTTAAGCGTTTCGATCCTAATGTTGGGGTTCGCTTGGTCTCTTTTGCCGTTCATTGGATTAAAGCCGAAATTCATGAGTATGTGCTTAAAAACTGGCGCATAGTGAAAGTTGCTACCACTAAGGCACAGCGCAAGCTGTTCTTTAACCTTCGTAAGGCGAAGAAGCGTCTTGGTTGGTTTAGCGATGCAGAAGTTGGTATGGTTGCCGAGAACCTGGGTGTATCTAAGGCCGATGTGACCGAAATGGAGTCACGCATGGCCGCTCAAGACCCTGCGTTCGACCTTGCCAGCGATAGCGACGATGACATTCAGGACTATGCTCCTGCCCTGTATCTTGAAGATCACTCTTCAGATCTTGCGAGCCAAGTCGAAACTGATAACTTAGAGGCCAGCAATCAAACTCGCCTTCTGGCTGCCATCAAGACCCTCGATGAGCGTAGCCAACATATTCTTCAGGCTCGTTGGTTGAATGAAGATAAGACGACGTTGCAAGAGCTAGCCGCAACTTATCAGGTTTCTGCCGAACGTATCAGGCAACTTGAGAAGAATGCCATGAACAAGCTCAAGGGCCGAATGGAAGTGTAAAGCTTGCTAGCCTAAATAGAGTCAACGAAAACCTGCCGCGGCAGGTTTTTTTATGTCTGGAACATTTATGCCGATAGCCCATAGCCGAGATGACGCTTCGCTGGTGGTGCTGAGATGACGCTTCGCTGGTGGTGCTGAGATGACGCTTCGCTGGTGGTGCTGAGATGACGCTTCGCTGGTGGTGCTGAGATGACGCTTCGCTGGTGGTGCTGAGATGACGCTACGCTGGTGGTGCTGAGATGACGCTACGCTGGTGGTGCTGAGATGACGCTACGCTGGTGGTGCTGAGATGAC
>NZ_VOQB01000013.1:0-214822 GCF_009377275.1 Shewanella sp. YLB-07
CAGTGACCAGTGCCGATGGCACCGCCTCACACAACGTGATCATCACCATTGTCGGTGCCAACGACCCGGCTGACATCACCGTCGGCCAGGGCGATAGCGATGCCGGTACCGTCACTGAAGATGGTCTGACTGACAGCGATGTCGATACCGTTGAAATGGTCTCTGGCAGCTTGACCGTCACCGATGTGGATACTGGCGAAGCGGTATTCCAGGTACAAACTGATGTCGCCGATGGCAACTACGGTAGCTTTAGCATCGACGCTGACGGCAACTGGAGTTACACCCTAAATAACAGCCACGCCGATGTGCAGTCACTGACTGACGGCCAGACGCTGACCCGTACCATCACAGTGACCAGTGCCGATGGCACCGCCTCACACAACGTGATCATCACCATTGTCGGCGCCAACGACCCGGCTGACATCACCGTCGGCCAGGGCGATAGCGATGCCGGTACCGTCACTGAAGATGGTCTGACTGACAGCGATGTCGATACCGTTGAAATGGTCTCTGGCAGCTTGACCGTCACCGATGTGGATACTGGCGAAGCGGTATTCCAGGTACAATCTGATGTCGCCGATGGCAACTATGGTAGCTTTAGCATCGACGCTGACGGCAACTGGACTTACACACTTAATAACGACCACGCCGATGTTCAGTCACTGACTGACGGCCAGACGCTGACCCGTACCATCACAGTGACCAGTGCCGATGGCACCGCCTCACACAACGTGATCATCACCATTGTCGGCGCCAACGACCCGGCTGACATCACAACAACTACCAATGCTCGAGTCTCAGAAGAGGGCCTCACTGATGGCCTAGTTGATGACACTGGTGATACAGATACGACGAATGCTATTGCTGCAAGTGGTATTATCAGTATTGAAGATGTTGATGGTGATACGCTGACTGTCGCCTTGTCAGGTCCTACTTCTCCACTAACTTCCGGCGGCATAACGGTTCAGTGGTCTTGGGATGCAGGTTCACAAACTCTTACAGGTTTCATTGGTACTTCAGGTGAAAACTCTTACCTTGAAGTGATGTCTGTAGTGCTTACGGCTCCTGCAGGTAATACACCTGGAGATTGGGGCTACGATGTAACCTTACTGGCTCCAGTCGATCACACAAATGCAACTAGTGAAGACAACATATCATTAGACTTCGGCATTTCAGTCGATGATGGGAATGGCTCTATAACCAACGGAAACTTTACCGTTACGATTGAGGATGATGCTCCGGAGATTACCGATTCAGCTGCAGAAGTTGTTACCGACATAGATATTCCAGATAGTCTTATTGGTGAATTCTCGCTCACTGGTCAAAGTGGTAACTCTAGCTCTATTGATTTTGATGGTTTCACTATTACAGCTCGAGGATTCACATCTTCTACAGATTCAACATTGATTGATGCCAGCGTCAACAGTACCAGTAATGGCATTGGCGTTAACAGTGTAGGATCCCCTTACCACAATATCTCCAACGAAGTAGATTTCCGTAAGTTTGCCGATGGTTCAGAAGCCTCCGAAGAGATAATCATCACATTAGATCCAGGTACCGTGGCTTATGGCGTTAACATTGAGTTTGCCAATATGTTTGGTGGGGAGCTTGAAGTTGGCGTGGTTGAGTTTTATCGAGATGGCCAGCTAATCGCAACACAAACATTTAGCTCGGATGCATCAGATGGTAACTATGCCGCAGTCTTTGAGGTGCTCCAGGGGGGCTTCGATCAGCTAGTAATCAAGTCAACCGATAATGGGTTCAATGCCGCACACGGTGACAATAGCGATATAACAATCAAGTCTATCGAATTCCTCGGTACCGATGCACAAGCCATTGGTTATGCATCCGGAGAAGTCGATACTCATTGGGGAGCCGATGGTTTTGGCTCACTTGTATTTACGGGGAGTGATGAAAATGCTCTGCTGACTGCAAGTGGTGAAACGATTCTAATGACTCAGTCTGATAATACCATGCTGGGACAAACGGCCTCTGGTGAGCTTATTTTTAAAGTCGAATTCACCCCAGCGACTGGCCAGTGGGAGTTTTATCAATACCAGGCGATGCAAAGCCCATCTGACAGTCAGATAGACTTCAATGTTGTAGCTACTGATGGTGACGGTGACAGTGTAACGGGTCACTTTGCTATCACACCTCATGTCGATGCCGCTCCTATAACAATTGATGGTTCAGTTCAAGGCACTGAGGATACAGCGCTTATCTTGCAGTGGAGTGACTTCAACGTCAGTGACACAGATACGGCGAAAGCTAACCTATCGATTAGAACAACAAACCTTCCAAACGCCGCCAATGGTAGCTTACAGTATCTCAACAATGGCTCTTGGGAGGCTGTTGCGGTTGGTATGCTATTAAGCTCTGCTATGTTTGATGCAGGCCAAGTCCGATTTGTTCCAAATGACGATCAGGCCGATGGTAATCAAGGTAGTATAGGTAACCGTGGTGACGCACTGGCTGAGTTTGATTATGTTGCGACAGACGGAACAACCGATAGTAATGCCTCTACCGTTACTATTAATATTACAGCAGACGCTGATGCACCAGTTCTATCAGCATCTGCTGGCGACTTGGTTTGGATTGATAAGACTCCGATGGATACCAGTGTTCCAGCTAGTGTTCAAGTTAATGATGTGGTGTTTGGCACTAATATCGAGGCGGTATTAGCTGGCCAACATGCAGTCTCTGGGAATGAGAACTCATTCATTGAAGGTAGTGAGAATGCTCAAAACTCACTCAGTGGGGGCACTGGCAACGATATATTAATTGGCGGCGCACAAGCTGACTCATTGCATGGCAATGCAGGTGATGACATCTTCATCGGCGGCGGGCAAAATGACTCTATCTACGGTGGTTCAGGAACTGATACAGCCATCTACTCGGGTAACTTTGCCGACTACACCATAACTAATCACTTTGATCATTCAGTAACGCCGTATCTACTAATCAATGATAGTCGAGGAGTTGATGCCAGCTCGGTCAATACAACAAACTTAGATGCGGGTGACCACCTTTATCAAGTTGAGCGTCTGATATTTGCTGACAGCGTTTATGTCGTTGGTCCTGATGGCTCTCTGACTCAAGTACAGCTTAAAGAAATCCCACTGGATATTGACGTTGCTTTAACCGATAACGATGGAAGTGAAACCCTATCGGAAGTAACTATTAGCGGCGTACCAAATGGCGTTTATCTATCAGCTGGAGTCAATAATGGTAACGGTAGTTGGACACTAACGACTGCTGAGCTAAACGATCTAAAACTTCAAGTAGAAGAAGATTATGCTGGCGATTTAGAGTTTGCCTTAACCGTTAGCGTAACTAGCACTGAGTTCAGCAATAATGATTCCGAGACAAGTTCAGTACCGCTAAACATTTCATTGCGCGACTATGCCCAAGACAATGGCTCATATGGCGATGACAATATTACAGGCACAGAAAACCATGACGTCATTGTCAGTGATTCCACGGGTATTCAAGTTGTTGAAGGTGAAAACTACAACATCGCCTTTATTCTTGATTCATCTGGCAGTATGGGAAGCAGCAATGTCAATACCGCTAAAGCTCAGCTTTTAGAGGTATTCAATACTCTTAAGGCTAGCGCTGCGGGTGATCATTCCGGAGTAGTAAACATTCTACTAGTCGATTTCGATAGTGGTACTAAGGTTACCGTTTCAGTTAATTTGGCTGATGCCAATGCTATCTCTAACTTAGAAAATGCGCTTGATACCATCTATAGCGGTGGCAGAACCAACTACGAATCTGCTTTTGAAACTGTTATAGATTGGTTTAACAATGGTGATGCAGCAAGCAATGTAGGCAATAACTTTACCTACTTCATCACCGATGGTGAACCCAATAACTTTATGGTTGATTCCAATCCTGCAGATGTCTGGGTTTACTATGATGAAGATAAAGGTCACTACGACAAGCTAGATGAATTAATCGGTGATTACATACTTGGCCAAGAGCTAAAGCATAAAGGTAAAGTCATAATCGATGAGGAAGGAAATGTTTACTACTGGTATCGTGAGGATGATGAAAGCTGGGAATCTCAAGTTACTGGTTCTATTGCTGTCGATTCACAAGGTAATTATGTTGTAAGTCAAATTGCTTCACAATCGGGTGGTTCATCAGAAGCAGCTAATCAAGCACTTGAAGCATTTGCAGTTCTCAACACCATTTCTGAAGTTGAAGCTATCGGTATTGGCAGCGGAATTGATTTAGATGATTTGATTCCATATGACTCTGATGGTCAGGCTCATGCCAATATCAATGCATCGGATCTCGCAAACATCATTCTCGGTTCAGAACAAACACTGACTCAAGGCGATGATACCGTCGATGCGGCTGCTGGTAATGACATTATCTTCGGCGACTTGGTCAAGTTCGATAATATCGAAGGCCAAGGCTACGCCGCATTGCAGAAGTATGTAGCACAAGAGACTAATCAAGATATCGCCGATATTTCAGTGCAAGATGTCCATGAGTTTATCTCGGCTAACCCAGGAGTATTCGATGTGTCTCGCACCGATGACGGCGCAGATACAATCTATGGCGGGGAAGGAAATGATCTCCTCTTCGGCCAAGGCGGTAACGATGTCCTTATCGGGGGTCTAGGTGATGATATCCTTATTGGCGGACTCGGTGACGATACACTGACTGGTGGAACGAATACAAATGACATAGGTGCCGATACCTTTGTTTGGTCTGCAGGCTCTACGGGAACCGATCACATTACCGACTTCAATCTCGGAGAAGATAAGCTAGACCTTAGTGACCTATTACAAGGTGAAAATGCCGGTAATCTGGGTCAGTACCTGCATTTCACTGTGAATAATGGTACGACGACGATCGAAATTGATGCGAATCATGATGGTAATGTCGATCAACTAATCGTTCTCGATGGTGTCGACCTATCCACGGCATATGGTGCGACTGATGAAGCAATAATTAATGGTTTGCTCGGTAACAATGGTGATGGTGCTCTGATCATAGATAATCAAGCTTCTGCATCGTCTAGCTCCACAGCGTTTGCCTATAATTCAGGATCGGAGTCTAACTCACAACAAGATGAACAAATCCAGCACCTAATTCCTTAAATAAAAATTAAATCTAACAATGGCCTATAGTAATATAGGTCATTATGATTAATAATTTCATAATACAAATGCAATAAATTCTTAGCATAATTCTTAAGGATAAGTTTTAGGTGCCTGTAACTGCTTCTCATAAAACTGAGCAATGGACAGTCTCTGCTTCACAAAGAGTCTCTGTCGACCCCTTGCTAGACAGTTTAGTCCTACTTACTGAATATTTCGGTAGCCCATGCTCCAGCGAATCGCTGGCGGCAGGGCTCCCCTTATCCTCTAGTGTCCTAACACCTGATCTGGTTCCCCAAGCCGCTGGCCGTGCGGGCTTAACGGCAAAATTAACCCGTAAGGGCCTAGATCAAGTATCGCCGATCTTCTTACCTTGTATCTTGCTGCTTAAAGATAAGAAAGCCTGCCTGCTCAGGGAGATAGATTTCGATAAAGACAGAGCCGTGATTCAGCTGCCTGAAACTGGTGGTGAACAGGTCTTATCCATAGAAGAGTTAGAAGCGATCTATGTCGGTTACTTGTTTCTGGTTAAACAACAATACCGCGGCGATATGGGTTTCGATGTTCACCAGCATGACACTAGCAGCCACTGGTTGTTACAGACCCTTAAAGATTCTGCGCCTATCTATCGAGATGCGTTGATCGCCTCGGTATTGGTTAATATATTCGCCCTAGTTTCGCCTCTCTTTATCATGAATGTCTACGATAAAGTGGTGCCTAACCTAGCATTCGAGTCTCTGTGGGTCTTGGCCATAGGCGCAGGAATTGCTTATGTGTTTGATCTTATCATGCGGCAACTAAGAGCTTATCTTATCGACGTCGCAGGTAAGAAGGTCGATATCATCGTCTCCTCACGACTGTTTGCTAAAGCCATTGGCATTCCATTAGAGAAGCGCTCACCGAGTGTAGGTGGTATGGCTAAACAACTGGGTGAATTTGATAGCATTCGAGAAATTTTAACCTCTGCGACGATTACGACTCTGGTGGATCTACCCTTCGCTATCTTCTTTATGATCATTATCTACGTTGTGGCCGGTGATCTCGCAATTATCCCGCTAATAGGCAGTATCATCATTATCGGTTATACCTTAATCGTACAGCCTAAACTGAAAGCCGCGATAGAAGAGAGTAATAAATTCTCCAGCCTCAAACATGGCCACCTTATTGAATCCCTAGCTTCTCTGGAGTCAATCAAATCCAGTGGCGCCGAAGGCCTGGTTCAGAAGAGCTGGCAACAGATGATAGGTCATACGGCAAACTGGCAGTTAAAATCGAAAAAGTTATCAACCTCTGTGACTAACCTGGCCAATTTCACCGTACAACTTTCAGTCGTGTGTGTGGTTATCTTGGGTGTTTACCGAGTCGCAGATAATGCGATATCTATGGGTGGCATTATAGCTGCGGTTATCTTATCGAGCCGTGCAATCTCTCCGATGGCACAATTAGCAGGCTTGATGACCCGAGGCAACCACACCGCCAGCGCTTTGCGTCAGCTAAATGAGATCATGGCGCAGGAAGATGAGTTTGAAAACAAAGGGCATCTTGTCAGCCGTCAGCGCCTGGAAGGCCAGATCAATGCCGACCATATCAGCTTCTCCTATCCTGGATCTGAGAAGCCTGTGCTGCACACCATGTCACTCAACATCAAACCCGGTGAACGCATAGCTATCATTGGTCGTAATGGCTCAGGCAAGAGTACCCTGGCTAAGATGCTTGTAGGCCTATACCAGCCAACAAAAGGAAGCCTTAGGTATGATGGGTTAGATTCGGCTCAAATACATCCCACCGACCTTCGTAGGAACTTTGGCTACCTACCTCAGGATATCACCCTGTTCCATGGTTCAATAAGAGATAACATCTTGTTTGGTACCAGACAGGTATCCGAACATCAACTCATTAGGGCGGTACAGCTGTCCGGAATCAATCTGTTTACCGATCTGGAGACCGAAGGCCTAGATCAACAGGTTGGCGAAGGCGGTCAATCCCTCTCCCGTGGTCAGAGGCAGACTGTCGCGTTAGCCAGGGCAACCTTGAATGATCCTCCTGTGCTGCTAATGGATGAACCCACGGCCAGCCTGGATGCCAGAGCCGAGAAGCAATTCATTCGTGCGATGCAGAATGTCAGCCGCGATAGAACCTTACTGATTATCACCCATAAGATGCACCTGCTTAAACTTGTGGATCGCATCATAGTACTAGACCGAGGCCATGTCATTGCAGATGGTCCTAAAGACGAGGTATTAGATAAACTGAGTAAAGGCTTACTCTCAGGAGCCAAAAATGAGTAAGCATCTGACTACCCAAGATTTAGAGATGGTCGATGACGTATACGGCGCCATGATGACCGATGCGCCAACTAGCCACAGGTTAATCATTTGGTCGCTCGCGGCCATGGGGGTTTGCTTTCTGCTCTGGGCCTATTTTTCCGAGTTGGATCAGGTCACCACAGGCATGGGGAAAGTCATCCCCTCCTCACAAATCCAGGTAATTCAGAGTCTTGATGGCGGCATCATGCAGGAGATGTATGTCAAAGAAGGCATGATGGTTACTAAAGGCCAAGCCTTAATGCGCATCGATGACACTCGTTTTCGCTCTGACTATGAACAGCAAGCTCAGGAGGTATATAGCCTGCAAGCCAACGTGGTTCGTTTATCGTCCGAATTATCCAGCATCACGATCACCAGCATGTCTGTCGACTGGAGAGAGCAGGTCAAGATAACCCCAAGGCCACTGCAATTTTCCGGAGAATTAATCAAGGAGGAACCCGCCTTGATTCAACGTCAGTCTAATGAATATACAGGCCGATTGGATAGCCTGATTAATCAACTGGAAATTTTAGCCCGCCAGATCCAGCAGAAACAACAAGAGTCTAAAGAATTAGCGTCAAAAATAGACACACTTTCGAGAAGTTACCAGCTGGTTTCCCGCGAACTGGAACTCACCAAGCCCTTAGCCGATAAAGGCATCGTGCCTGAAGTCGAGTTGATAAAAGTAGAGCGTGTAGTCAACGACATTCGGGGTGAACTCGCTTCTCTTAGATTATTAAGACCTAAACTCAAAGCTTCTCAGGATGAAGCAATATTAAAAAGGCGTGAAGCCGTATTAAATTTCGCGGCTGACGCCAGAACCCAACTCAACGAACTGCAAACCAAACTTTCTCGAATGAACGAGGCACAGGTCGGCGCACAAGATAAAGTGGATAAAGCAGAGATAAAATCACCGGTAAACGGAACCATCAAAACCATTCACATCAACACATTAGGTGGGGTGGTCCAGCCTGGAATCGACATCATAGAAATTGTTCCATCGGAAGATCAGTTGCTTATCGAAACGAAAATACTACCGAAAGATATCGCATTTTTACATCCTGGCTTGCCCGCCGTAGTCAAAGTTACCGCTTATGACTTCACCCGTTATGGGGGATTAAATGGCGTTGTAGAGCATATTAGTGCCGACACAACACAGGACGAAGAGGGAAACAGTTTCTATCTTGTAAGGGTTAGAACCGATTTATCAAGTTTGACTAAGAACGATGGCACTAAAATGCCGATCATACCAGGTATGTTGACTTCGGTTGATGTAATTACTGGGCAAAGATCCGTTCTAGAGTACATACTTAATCCAATTTTAAGGGCTAAAGATACGGCGCTCAGAGAACGCTAGGCCCAAGAAAATCGACCTGGAGGGGTTAACATGAAAACCAGCACTATTCGGCAGTTAAAACGCAACGCTCTTGCGTTAGCCGTTGGCGCGCTGATACTACCAGCCTCGGCATATAGCCAAACACTGGAGCAAGCTGTCGCGCACACACTAGATACTAATCCTGAAATACGTATCGCCTTCAACCGTTTCAAAGCCCGTGAAGAGCAAGTTAATCAGGCAATAGCTGGTTATATGCCTACGGTAGACATCAGCGGCGGCTACGGTTGGGAGCAGACCAATAGCCCGTCGACAAGAAGAAAAGCAGGATTCGGTGAAGTCGATGATGAAGGTGTTATCGAGCTAGAACGCGGCGAAGCTGGCTTTAGTATCAAACAGATGCTGTTCGATGGTTTTTATACTTCGAGCGAAGTCGACAGATACAGCTTCGAGGCTAGTGCGGAACAATGGGCACTGTTTGCCGCGGCAGAAGATATGGCACTGGATGTCACTAAGGTCTATGTAAACTATATCAAAAGTGAGCAAGTCCTCACTCTGGCAGAGAAAAACCTTATAAGTCATCAAGAGATTTATGAACAGATCAAAGAAAGAACCGACTCAGGTTTAGGCTCAATTGCCGATCTCTCCCAGATCACAGGACGTCGTGCTAGGGCTAATGCCAATCTGATTTCAGCTAAGAACAATTTCTATGATGCTAAGGCTCAGTTTGTGCGTGTGGTCGAGAAACAACCGGAAGACCTGATTGTGCCGGTTCCCGATGATGACATGATACCGGAAGATCTCAATACCAGTGTTAAGTTAGCCCAAGAGAATCACCCGATATTGAAATCGGCAAGTAGCGATATCAATGCCGCAGTCAATGAACGAGACTCAGCCCTCTCTAATTATTATCCAAAATTATCATTAGAGCTAGACGGTAACTGGAATAATAATCTGGATGGAGAAGACGGTTTACCTGGCAGTGTTTTTGGACAAGATGTAGGCGGCCACAGCAATGATCTCGTTGCTATGGTAAGAATAAAGTACAACCTGTTCTCGGGTGGTAAAGATCGTGCCAGAGAAAGAGAAGCAAGCTACAAGATAGGTGAAGCCAAGGAGATCCGCGAGCGTGCTTATCGTCAAGTCGTCGAAGGCGTCAGCCTAGCCTGGAATGCTTATGAGTTATTAGTTCCGCAGAAAATGTATATTCGTGACCATGTGGTCGCCGCCAAAGATACTCAAGTCGCGTACAGTCAGCAATTCAATTTAGGCCAACGCACCTTACTCGATCTGCTCGACACCGAGAATGAGCTATTCGAAGCACGTAAAGACTATCTTGAAGCCGAATACGACGAAATTTTATCTGAATACCGTATTTTAAATGCTACGGGTCGACTGCTTGAATCTCTGCGAGTCACTCGCCCAGATGTATGGCAAGGCGATCGTAGTTACGAAGGAGGAGTAAACTAATGAAAACCTTCATAACACTGTTAGCCATCACTCTGCTAAGTGCATGCTCAAGCATAGTGACCATGGATGGCAATACGACACAACTCCAGGATCTTAACGATCTGGACAAAGACGGTGTCATCGTCGCCCGCGAACGCTGTAACGATACCCTTATGGGTGCAACGATTGATAACTATGGTTGTGGCAAGGTAAAGCCCATTCACGAACGCTCTGAACTGAAAATTTTATTCGCCAACGATTCCCACTACATAGACCCTATGTATTACGAACAAGTTGAAGTCATAGCCATTTTCATGAACGAATTTCCTAATACTAATGTCACCATCGAAGGCCACTGTAGTAAGACAGGATCTTACGATCACAACTTAGCCTTGTCGCAAAACAGAGCCGATGCAGTGACCTCGCTATTGTCGGAACAATACAGTATTGCATCCGATAGGCTAACCGCGATAGGTTATAGCTACGATCGTCCCGTCGATGAGAGTGGCACAGATATGGCCCAAACTCGAAATAGACGCGTTATTGCCGAAGTCACTGGAGAAGACACAACGGCTGATATGAAATGGCATATCTATACCGTTGATGAAGAAGTGGAATAGGGAAATTAACAGAGCACCATGAAAGGCAGGCTTAGTCGTAAATTATCATGCAAGAAGGTCTGCCAATTCATCTTAGTGGCACTGGCTCTGGTAGCTTCGTGCCTATATGCCTCCCCCACGCAAACATTGAATAAAGAGCACATCGTCTCGACTCTCGAGTCGAGATATGGTGAACGAGCTGGAAAAAGGGCCAGAGCCTGGTTTAAGGTACTCGACTCGGCTCAAGGCCTCAGCGAAAGAGAGAAGCTCACTAAGGTGAATAAATTTTTCAATCTTTTTCGTTTTGTTGATGATATCAAGCTCTGGGGTGATAGTAATTATTGGTCTACCCCTATGGAGTTTATTGGTGTCAATGGCGGCGATTGTGAAGATTTCTCCATTGCAAAATATTTCACCTTGCTTCAGTTAGGTATCCCTGAAGATAAGCTGAGGATTACTATGGTAAAAGCGACCACTGTGAATCAATATCACATGGTGCTTGCTTACTATGAGAAACCCTCTTCTATTCCTTTGGTACTCGACAATTTAGATAGAAGAATAAAACCTGCGACTCAAAGGAAAGACTTGCTGCCGGTATACAGTTTTAATGGTCGACAGCTATGGCTAAACAAAGAAAAAGGACGAGGCGTTCTTGCTGGTTCATCCAAGAAACTGGCGAAGTGGAACGATCTCAAATATAGATTGGGTGTCGAAAGACTCAGAAAACCCAAATTAAGATTGGAGTAGCTAGAAAGATGACACTGTTTCGACAGATATACTCACTGCTGTTTGGCCTATTTTTATTAGTAGTGGCAAGTCTAGGCTATGTACAGTTTACAGAGACACAGAACTTTCTGACCAAGCAGATGGAGTCAGATCTCAACAATACCAGTAACTCTTTAGGGATCATGTTAATTCCGGATCTTGAAGCGGGTGATATTGTCGGCGCCGAAACCTTGATTAATGTTATCTTCGAAGGTGGTTACTACCAACAAGTTAAACTCACCTGGCTCGTCGATGGAAAACAGCAAGTGTGGGAAAACCCAGTCAATATTCAAGGTGTACCACAATGGTTTATCGAGCTGGACTTTTTTGAAACGATCAAGAAAGAGAGCACTATTACGTCGGGCTGGATCCAACTTGCCCGGTTAGAGATAACGGCCCACCCGGGATTTGGTTATCACGAGTTATGGCGTACCATGACCAACGCTATCATAGTGTTTTCTGTGCTTTTCCTTATTGCCATAGTCTGTGCACGTGTCGGTCTCACCTGGATTCTACGCCCCTTGCACGAAATAGCCGAGCATGCCCAAGATATCGCCCAGCGTAAATTTGGCCCGGACATGAAAATCCCTAAAACCATGGAACTGAAATCTGTGGTACTCGCTTTTAATAGCATGTCGGATCAACTCAAGCAGATCTTTAACTCCCTGGATGAAGAGGTTGGTGAGCTGAGAAAGAAAAACCTGATCGATCAAGTCTCAGGCTTACCTAACCGTCAATATATGATGGGCCACTTAAGCAGCTGGCTTAATGAGCCTAAGAGTGGCGCCTTGGTGATGGCAAAATTTGACTGGCTAGAAGAAGTCCATAGTAAATACGGATACCAAGTTCGAGACGAAACCATAAAACTACTTTCTCAGAAGATGAAAGAGCATTTAGACGCTATCACCAACTCTGTTATTGCTAGAATCTCAGCTTATGAGTTTGCATTTTTAATCTCCAGCGCAGAGCACGAGCAAACCAGTAAATATCTGCAAACATTAATCCGCACGATAAATCAAGAGATGTCAAAAGCTGGCTGTAAGCCAAATGAAAACTTTTCTATCGGTATTGCCGAACGTATTGGACAGATGTCGGTATCGGATATCTTAGCTCAAACTGATAATGCCCTTCAAAAAGCAATCAAAGAAGATAAGGTGTTTCACTGGTTCGAAACCAACGAGAAACAGCTATTTACTCGTGAACAATGGCGTGAGCATCTAAGTAATGCAATTAACAACCGACAGTTCAAATTTAAGTGGCAACCTGTCCACCTCAATGACGGTGATTCTATTACCCAGAGAGAGCTCTACTGTCAGCTGGAAATCGGCGATAAAACCGTACATGCTGGCCAGTTTATGCCCTATGTCGAACTGCTTTCTCTCGGTGCCCTGCTCGATAAATGCCTTATCGAAACGCTAACCACCCAGAAGCTACTCGAAAGAAACTATGAGCCTATTGCCATTAACTTAACCTTCCACAGTCTAAGCGATCCCAAATTCCATGAATGGTTAAATGGCTTTTTACGCGCATCTAGCCTCTCTGAGCGGATCTGTTTCGACATTCCGGAGGCAGGCGTATATAGCGACCCAGACTCTTGTGAAGCCCTATGTACTATTATTCGCGATAATGGTGCCCACTTCGGTATCGATCACTTCGGTCGCCAATTTGGCTCTATGGCCTACTTACAAACTCTCAGACCGAGTTATGTCAAACTCGACCAGTCCTTCGCTTATTATGACGAGAGTGAACATAGTAGCGAACTGTGTCGAGCCTTGATCAATGTCGCGAGAGGGTTAGATATTCAAGTCATAGTCACAGGTATAGAAGAGAAGCAGCAATTAGAACGCTTCGTACCATTAAAAACCAGTGCCTACATGGGCTATATCCATCCTCCTGTGGAAGTTGAAGAAATCTAGCCCCCATACGCTTATCAATCAATAAAAAGGCCTCAGCTAACTTCTGAGGCCTTTTCTTTTATAAAAAGCAGGATTCGAACCTCTGATCTTTTTGGCTTAACAAAAAAAGTCTGCTAATTCTCAGAAGGATTTTCGAAAGTGGTCGGCCATCCAGTCATAAAAAGAGAAGATTTGAATCCTCTAGCTATCCTTAATGTCCCGTCCAGAAATAGGTTGACGACTTTATCAGACCAATAGCAAATGCTGCTGGTCTTTTTCATGCACTTGATTTTTTGGGGGTCATTCCCAAGCTTAAGTTTGCCAGTCTTACTTGGTGCCGCATTTCTCTGGCATAATGGAAAATCTGTAATGATTTTGATAGCTCTGTAGTGATTACGCTGTGATTTTTATAGTTGAATAGCGGTGGAAACCCAGTTTTTCTCCAGAGTGCCTTGTAATACAACCTCATAGACAGGAATTTGATCGATAAGTCACTTTTAAAAAAAAGCGTCTAGCTTGTACTAATATTAAATTCAACCTCATGACACAGGAACAATGAGACTCTCTTTTTACGAAAGGTGAATTTTATTATCCATCACTAGCAATTTAAGGTAGATGTGTTCCTTGCCAAAAGATGATTTATTTATAGTTAGCGTTGTAACCATTTAAGGAGAATTATTATGTCTAGATACTATATCGACTGTAGGAATTACCCTGGTGATGTCAAATGTTCAGTAGCACTTGCTGCTGATACGAAAGAAGAATTGCTTAAAGCAGTCATCGAGCATGGGGGGAGTGTTCACGGATATGAAAACACCCCAGAATTCAGAGAAAATATAGTAAAAGAATTTAAAGAAGGAACTCCACCCTTATAGTATTAGGCTTTTGAAAGTGGTCGGCCATCCAGTCATAAAAAGAGAGGATTCGAACCTCTGATCTTTTTGGCTTAAACGAAAAAAACCTTCTGATTTCTCAGAAGGTTTTTCGTAAAGTGGTCGGTGATAGAGGATTCGAACCTCTGACCCTCTGGTCCCAAACCAGATGCGCTACCGGGCTGCGCTAATCACCGTAAACTTGTTTATTGAAACTTAGTGTCGTCGGCTCTATCTTTTATAAAAAGCAGGATTCGAACCTCTGACCTTCTGGTCCACTCTTGTTTCAAATCGGGATGCGCTATCAGGCTGCGCACTTCTACTCATTAAGAGTCCGTAAATTTTTACTTTTAATATCAAATCAAAATCAATTTGATTCAATACCTTTAAATGTGGTCGGTGATAGAGGATTCGAACCTCTGACCCTCTGGTCCCAAACCAGATGCGCTACCGGGCTGCGCTAATCACCGAGAATTTGTTGCTATTGAAACTGAATGTGGTCGGCCCTACCTTTAATAAAAAGCAGGATTCGAACCTCTGACCCTCAGGTCCACTCTTACTCTCTTTTATAAAGAGTAAATCGGAATGCGCTACCGAGCTGCGCACTTTCTCTCATTGAGAATCCGAGTCTTTGTATCTTTACAACTGCCTTATCTAAAATCTAAATAAGGGGTTGAAATGGGGTGACTGATGGGGCTCGAACCCACGACAACCGGAATCACAATCCGGGGCTCTACCAACTGAGCTACAATCACCACTGACTTTCAACTTCTAACAACTTTTTCACTAACTTGGCGTTCTGTTCAATCTGGTGCACCCAGAAGGATTCGAACCCTCGGCCTCACCCTCCGGAGGGGTGCGCTCTATCCAGCTGAGCTATGGGTGCCTGCCTTGTTAGCGGCGCACATAATATGAATTATTTGCCCCGCCGTCTACAGTTAAAAGCATTTTTTTCGTCTGTTTGCTCACCTTTTGACTAATTTGAGCAAATTAATCCATTTAGGACAAAATTTAAACTGTCAAACGTCAAAATAATGACTTGGCTCTGTTGTTTTTTTGTGCTATCTATATCTCTTGTGCAAATTTAGTCCAAATCCTAGCTCTCATATAATAAATAGCGATTGGCGGAAATCATGTTTAGGGAAGAATTGGTTCAACATTCACACCGTGAAGCTGAACGTCTGCAAAAAAGGATTGATCGCTTAAAGAGTCTGGCTCTTAAATACAAGCGAGCCGAAGTCACCCAAAATCTACTGTTAGAGATCTCAAACCTAGCAGCTCATGTGGATTCGCCGAAGGCGTTTTTCTCAGAAGTTCATCGCTCGCTAAACTTGCTTCTTCCAGCGGATAATTTTTTCGTTGCCTTGTTAGACCCAAGCTCTAACAAATTGAATATTCCTTTTTTCCTCGACGAAAAAGACCCGCATCCCAACAAAATCTATTCTATAGATGAAATTTCCGAGACCCTGTTAAGCGGTCTCACTGGATACGTGCTCAAGTCAGGTGAAACACTCCTTTGTGATGACACAAGCTTTCAGCAGCTTATCGCCGCTAAAAAAATTGTCAGTAGAGGGGCGCCATGCCACCTTTGGTTAGGTGTGCCGATTAAAGTCAATAACTTGGTTTCGGGTGTATTGGTGGTACAGAGTTACTCTCCCGATATCAACTTTTCCGAAATGGAGATAGAACTGCTTCACTTTGTCAGTTATCAACTCTCCGGTGTGCTAGAACGTTTAGAACATAGAGAACAGTTGGAACAGGCAATAGAGCAAAGAACCAAAGAGTTAAGCGTTGCTTACGACAAGCTCAAACGTGAAGTGTTTGAAAGACGTCGCGCCGAGCGTCTGCAGAAATCTCTATTCGAGATTACCGATCTTGCCACCTCTAACATAGATAGCGACTCCTTCTACTCGGAGATTCATAGAGTTATAAGCCATCTAATGCCGGCGAATAACTGCTATATAGCCCTTCTCGACGATAAGTTGACTCGTATAAACTTTCCTTTTTATGTAACTCAGAACGATTCTACAGCCCCACAACCTAGGGCCACATCTGATGGCTTAACTGAATACGTCATCAAGAACCGTAGGCCTTTGTTACTCCAACGTACCGATCTTGATGCCTTGATAGACGTTGGGATTGTCTATTCAAAGATGCCTGAACTCAACTATACCCAAGACGTATATCAGTGGATTGGCATCCCCTTATTTATCCATGGGCAGGTTCGTGGTGCCTTAACCATCTATAGCCTATGTATGTCCCAGAGTTACCAAGATAAAGATCTCGATCTGCTGACTTTCGTTTCTCAACACATAGCCACCGCGATCGAGAAGAAACTCTCCGCTGAATCGCTTAAGTCCAGCTACGAACAGCTAGAAGAGAAAGTCGTCGTTCGGACCCGGGCTCTGGCTATGTTAAATCAGGATTTAGAGAAAGAAGTAGCCCAAAGACGTAAAGCGGAAGAACAACTTGTTTATGACGCTAATCACGATAGCCTGACTGGACTGCCAAATCGCGGCATGTTTATGGAGCGCCTGACACAAGCCGTAAAGCATATTCGCCGACATGGGCTAGATCGCTTTGGTCTGCTATTTATCGATCTCGATAGATTCAAGCTCATTAATGACACCTTAGGTCATCAGCAAGGTGATCGCTTTCTGGTTGAGACCTCAAGGCGCCTACGCCTGTGTATTCGCGATAATGACACCTTAGGGCGGATCGGTGGAGATGAATTTGTGATATTACTCGACAGCATCAATGGTACCAATGATGCGAAAGAGGTTGCCGAGCGTATTCTCACAGAATTATCACGCCCCTATGAATTAGCCAACCAAAGTTTCACCTCAGGTGCCAGTATAGGAATCGCATTTAGCTGTAATCATAAGTCAGACACGGCCGAGTCCCTGTTACGTGACGCCGATGCAGCCATGTATCAGGCCAAGTCCCAGGGCAAAGGTTGCTATGTTATCTTCGATGATAAGTCGCATCAACAGTTAGTCAAAGATGTCGAGCTTGAAATTGAATTAAAACAAGCGATATCAAACCGAGAGCTGCACCTGAGTTATCTACCGATTCAAAATTTGAAAAAGCTATCTACGGTAGCCTTAGAGCCACGCTTGTATTGGAATCATCCTTTGCTAGGTAAAGTAAAGCAGGTCCAGCTCAATAACATTGCCGAACATTGCAACTTAACCACCGAACTGGATATTTATCTACTAGAAAAACTAAACTCAGATCATCAGATGTTGCGCGAACAATCCTTAGACCACTTCCCCCTACATCTCAACATTTCGGCCATGCACCTGAAGCATAAACATGCTGTCAGACAGCTGAAAAATAAGCTTAAGGAGCTTATATTCCCCCTTGAGCAACTCTGGCTATTTTTCGATGAGAAAGGGTTTATCTTAGATACGGATAACCATATCAATGCATTTGAACTTCTTCAAAAGCTGAAGATTAATCTTGGGCTGACTGGCTATGGTAGTGCCCATAGCGCCTTGAGCAGCTTAACCTTCTTACCATTGCAAGGCTTAAAGCTTGACCCTAGTTACACCACTCATCTCAACAGTGAGCAACATCTTAAGCTATTAAAGGCCCACTACTTAACCGCCCAGGCGTTGGAACTCGTAGTTTTTGTGGATGGAATTTGTGCTATACAGCAAAAAGAGACACTGCTGGAGATAGGTTTCGATCTAGGTCAGGGGCAAGCCCTTGGCAATGTTATTCATCTGAATTCAATCACCAAGGATTTAGTTTGCGCTTAACTCTATGTCGTAGTGCTAAGCGCAAGAACGCGATATGATTTCCGCGCCCTAATGTACAGTGATCCGTTTATTTAAGAGTCTACTTTTTAAACATATCTCTCAAGTTGGCGATATTAGACTTGCTGGTTTCCTGCCTCTGGTTCTCGCTCTGCACTTGTTTACGATTCTCCCAGATTAGATCATCCTGAGGGAGCTCCAACAGAAAACGACTTGGCTCACAGCGCATAGTCTCACCGAATTGACGACGTTCACGACACAGTACAAACCAGAGCTGTTGCTGCGCTCGGGTGATGCCGACATAGGCCAGACGACGTTCTTCATCGACATTATCCTCATCTATGCTGCTTTGGTGGGGTAAAATTCTCTCTTCGGTGCCCACCATAAACACATACGGAAACTCCAGGCCTTTAGAGGCATGCAGCGTCATCAGCTGAACCTGATCGCCATTTTCATCCTCACTGTTACGCTCCATCATGTCACGCAAGGTTAATCGGGTAACCACCTCAGGTAAGGTCATGCCTTCGTCAAGTTCATCCCCTTCGAGCATCTCAGTGACCCAGCGATACAACTCGGAGATGTTTTTCATCCTCATCTCCGCCGCCTTGGCACTGGTACTGGTCTCGTAGAGATAATCCTCATAGTTAATATTACGTATCAAGTGCTTAATGGCCTCAATAGGCTCACCCCGAGTCACGGTCTCACCGGTATCGACAATGAACTTGCCAAACTTGTAGAGAGAAGCCATGGCCGCCGGAGGCAGATGATGATTCAACTCAGAGTCGAAGCTGGCCTCAAACATAGAAATTTGTCGTTCATTGGCAAACGTACCTAAACGTTCCAGAGTTGATGGGCCTATTCCACGTTTAGGCAGATTCACCACGCGCAGGAAGGCATTATCATCATCAGGGTTCACCACTAGTCTGAGATAGGCCATGATGTCTTTGATTTCGGCCCGGCCGAAGAATGAGGTACCACCACTGAGTTTATAGGGGATGCGGTTCGTCATCAGCGCCCGCTCCAGCAGACGAGATTGATGATTGCCACGATAGAGGATCGCATAATCTCCAAATTGGGTTTTCCCCATAAACTTGTGACGGATCATCTCGGCAATGACCCGCTCTGCTTCCTGTGCCTCGTTAGTGGCGATCAATACTCGTAGCGGTTCACCGTAGGGAAGCTCACTAAACAGTGTCTTCTCGTATATATGAGGGTTATTAGCGATGAGAATATTCGCGGCTTTTAAGATCCTTTGGCTAGAGCGATAGTTTTGCTCTAGCTTAATCAAACGTAGAGCGGGGAAGTCTTTACCCAATAACACCAGATTCTGTGGCTTCGCCCCTCGCCATGAATAAATAGATTGATCATCGTCGCCCACCACGGTGAAACGGGCCCTATCTCCCACCAGAAGCTTCACCATCTCATATTGGCTGGTGTTGGTATCTTGATACTCATCCACCAGCATATATTGAATACGTGTCTGCCAACGCGTTCTCACCTCGGCATTGTGCCTGAGTATGAGTGTCGGAATTAAAATCAGATCATCAAAATCCAGGGCATTGTAGGCCTTCATATGCTGGGCATATCTTGCGTAGAGAGCGGCAAACAGTTGTGATTGCTCATCCTTAGCTAACTTCACCGCCTGAGTTGGGATCACCAGATCCCCTTTCCAATTAGAAATCGTCGTCATCAAGGATCTGAGAAGGTCCTTATCTCCATCGAGCTCATCTTCGGTAAGGTCTTTGAGCAGGGCCAAGGTATCTTGATCGTCGAACAGGGAAAAACCAGCTTTGAGGCCAACGACCTTATGCTCCCTCTTGATAATCTCCAGGCCCAGAGTATGAAATGTCGAGATCCATAAGCCGCGAGCCTCTTTACGCCCCATGGATTTAGCTACACGCTCCTTCATCTCACGTGCAGCCTTATTGGTAAAGGTCACCGCCGCGATGGACCTAGCCTTGTAACCACAGTTCTGCACCAGATGAGCAATCTTGTTGATGATCACTCGAGTCTTACCACTACCAGCCCCCGCAAGTACTAGGCAGGGGCCAGATACATAATGTACGGCTTCATCTTGTCCGGGGTTTAGCTTCATGGGGTTACTTTTACCAAGATTAAAAGGGGTTTGAAGCAGGTGATCATACCAGAAACTCTAACGTTTCAATCTGACAATTTAAATTTCTCAACCAGTTTAATTAATTCAGAACTTCGTTCGAATAAAACTTACTTTCACATCAGCTGTCTATGACAGACTAGACTGACTATTCAAGCGAGATAAAGCAGCTATTATTATATTCACACATTGAGAATTGCGATCGGCAATCCGTTGACATAGAATAGTGAATGAACGTTCATTCATACAGAGTGTAAACCTATCATGGATAACAAACGCCAACTGATATTCGATGCGACCGAGAAGATCATCTCCACCAAAGGATTGCAAGGGCTATCTATGCAACAAATAGCCAATGAAGCAGGTGTCGCCGCCGGCACTATCTACAGATATTTTAAAGATAAAGATGAGTTGATCGGCGAATTGAGAAAGAATGTACTGCGTGTCGTCGCCAACCATATCTTAAAAGACAGCCGTATAGGCACCTTGGAGCAAAGGTTCAAGCGTATCTGGTTTAATATTGTCGATTTTGGTCGTAAGCGCACACAGACAAATCTCAGCTACGAGCAGTATATTCATCTGCCGGGCATAGACTCAGATCCTCATCAGACGTTCGAAAAAACAACTTTTGGCGATCTACATATGTTCTTCGAAGAAGGTAAGGCTGAAGGCCTGTTTCACTCCCTGCAAAACAAGGCTCTCTATGCCATTTCTCTGGAGCCCGCCGTCGCTCTAGGACGCAGCATCCGCCGTGGCCAATTAACATACGATAAGGCAGAGCTAGAGCTTGTCTGTAATTTATGCTGGCAAACCATTACCTGTGCAACAAACTTAACTAACAAGGATCTATCAGGAAAATGAATGATATGAACCAACCTGATACTGCCAGCGGCGCTTTCAGCCAAACCGATTTACCTAACTTAACTCACAAGAAGCTATCAGGACTATGAATGATATGAACCAACCTGATACTGCCAGCGGCGCTTTCAGCCAAACCGATTTACCTAACTTAACTCACAATAAGCTATCAGGACTATGAATGATATGAACCAACCTGATACTGCCAGCGGCGCTTTCAGCCAAACCGATTTACCTAACTTAACTCACAAGGAGCTATCAGGACTATGAAAAAATGGACCCTGATTATGCTAATCATCGCTCTGCTGGCATTCGGCTCAGTGATAGGCTTTAACTTGATGGTTAAGGCTAAAATTGCCGATGCCATCGCTAATCTGCCAGAGCCCGAATCACCAGTTACGACACTGACTCTAACGAGTGTCAACTGGCAACCCACAATCGATGCCATTGGGTTTGTGGAGCCTAACCAAGGACTCACCATTGCCAATGAACTCTCAGGTGTGGTATCTGAAATTAACTTCGAAAACGGCAGTGAGGTCAAGCTTGACCAGAGCTTAATCGTACTCGACTCGGCGGTAGAAAAAGCCAACCTTAAGAGTAAGATGGTTCAGCTTCCAGCTGCAGAGGCCGATTATAAACGGCTGGTACTTCTGTATAAGCAAAAGTCGGTATCTAAGCAAGATCTAGACAACAGTGAAGCTAAATACCTGGCACTTAAGGCAGATATTGAGAGCCTGAATGCCACTATAGAACGCAGAGAAATCGATGCGCCATTTAGCGGTCTTATCGGGATCCGTAGCGTTAATTTAGGAGAATACCTGCAGACAGGTACAGATATCGTTCGACTCGAAGATATCAGCACCATGAAGATTCGCTTCACCGTACCCCAGAACCAATTACCACGTATCTCAAAAGGACAAACGATTCATGTCTATGTCGATGCCTACCCTGAGCATCCGTTCGAAGGTATGATATCGGCTATCGAGCCCGCCGTTTTCTATCAAAGCGGTTTGATCCAGATTCAAGCCAAGATACCTAACATAGACGCTAAGCTACGCAGTGGCATGTTTGCCCGTGTCGCCATTCTACTGCCAGAATTGACGAACCAATTTGTGCTGCCACAGACAGCCATCAACTTTACCCTCTACGGTAACTCTATCTATGTCATCCATGAGGTGAGTGAAGATGGAAACATGATCAAACGAGTTAAGCAGATCAATGTCGAAGTACTCGAGCGTAATGGTAATAACGCCTTAGTCAGTGGTGACTTGAAGGCTAACGATCTTATCGTGACCTCCGGCCAGATCAGACTAAACAATAACAGCAAAGTCAAAGTGACCGAGGATAAAGCTCTGACTCCTCCGGCCACGATGCCACAACTTTAATAGGAGCTGGCAATGCGCTTTACTGATATTTTTATTCGCAGGCCGGTACTCGCCGCCTCGATAAGCTTGCTCCTGCTGCTATTAGGACTTTACTCCCTTAACAGCATGCAGGTCCGTGAATACCCTGAGATGACCAATACCGTGGTCACCGTCTCCACCAGCTACTATGGTGCCGATGCAAACCTGATCCAGGGCTTTATTACCCAGCCATTGGAACAAGCCCTTGCTCAGGCCGATAACGTCGACTTCATGACCTCAGACAGCTCTCTTGGTACCTCCAAGATCACTGTGTACATGAAACTCAACACCGATCCCAATGGCGCCCTGGCCGATATTCTGGCTAAGGTTAACTCGGTGCGATCTCAGCTTCCTAAAGAGGCCGAAGACTCTACCGTGGATATGTCTACAGGTTCACAGACTTCCGTCCTGTATATCTCCTTCTATAGCGATCAGATCAACTCGAGCCAGATAACTGATTATCTGGAGCGGGTGGTAAAACCTGAACTCTTCACCATAGATGGAGTTGCTAAAGTTAATCTCTATGGCGGCATCAAATACGCCATGAGAATATGGTTAGATCCCGCTCGTATGGGGGGCTTTAACTTGTCCTCATCCGAGGTGATGCAGGTGCTACAGGCTAACAACTATCAATCTGCCGTGGGTCAGGTCAATGGGGTGTTTACCCTATTCAATGGTACGGCAGATACTCAAGTCGCCACCGTCGATGAGCTTAAGAAACTCGTTATAGGCAGCAAAGAGGGTCTGATTATTCGTCTCGGTGATATTGCCGATGTGAGTCTGGAGAAGAGTCACGATATCTACCGCGCTTTGGCCGATGGACAAGAAGCTGTGGTCGTTGCACTGGATGTCACTCCGACGGCTAACCCCTTAGTCGTCGCAGCCGATGCACGCGCTATGATGCCAGATATCGAGCGTAACCTGCCGGTCTCGATGAAGACACGCATCTTGTATGATTCCTCTCTCGCCATCGATGAGTCGATCAACGAAGTGATCAAGACAATTGGTGAAGCCTCGTTGATCGTTATCGTGGTGATAACCCTATTTCTAGGCTCTTTTCGCGCCGTTATCATACCGATAGTCACCATTCCTCTATCACTGATCGGGGTAGCCATCATCATGCAGATGTTCGGCTTTACTCTGAACCTGATGACACTCCTGGCCATGGTGCTGGCCATCGGCCTGGTGGTGGATGACGCCATCGTGGTGGTGGAGAATGTCGACAGACACATCAAGCTAGGTGAAACACCTTTCAGGGCTGCCATTATCGGGACCCGAGAAATTGCACTTCCCGTAATATCCATGACCATCACCTTGGCAGCCGTTTATGCGCCTATCGCCCTGATGGGAGGCATAACAGGATCTTTGTTTAAAGAGTTTGCCCTGACCTTAGCCGGCGCGGTATTTATCTCGGGGATCGTGGCACTGACACTGTCACCTATGATGTGCTCCAAAATACTCAAGCCTCACACAGCTCCTAATCGTTTCGAGCGTGGCGTCGAAAACTTCCTTGAAGGCATGACTAAGCGTTATCAGAGCATGCTCAATGCCGTGATGGAAAAACGTCCCGTGGTCATCGGCTTCGGGGCTATCGTTTTCGCCTCTCTGCCGGTGATGTTTCACTTTATCCCGTCAGAGCTTGCGCCGAACGAAGATAAGAGTGTGGTCATGATGATGGGCACTGCACCATCGACGGCTAACTTAGACTATATCCAGGCTAATATGGCAATAGTCACCGACATGATTAAGGCCCACCCGGAAGCCGCCGCATCATTGGCTTTTGTCGGCGTACCTAACTCTAATCAAGCCTTCGGTATCGCGCCACTCGTCCCTTGGAGTGAGCGTGATAAATCTCAGAAAGAGATGCAGAAGATACTCGGTAAAGAAGTTAAAGAAGTTCCGGGAATAGCGGTCACCACCTTCCAGATGCCAGAACTTCCTGGTGCATCCAGCGGCTTACCCATACAGTTCGTTATCACCACCTCAAACTCGTTCGAGAGCCTGTTCCAAATTGGCAGTGGTGTGCTTGAGAAGGTGCAGAATAGCCCACTGTTTGTTTACTCGAAGATCGACCTCAAGTTCGACTCGGGCACCATGAAGCTGCACATCAAGCGGGACTTAGCCGGCACTTACGGCATCACGATGCAAGATATCGGTGTGACCCTGACCACTATGATGAGCGATGGCTATGTGAACCGCATCAACTTAGATGGCCGCTCATATGAAGTTATTCCTCAGGTTGAGCGTAAGTACCGCGCCAATCCGGAATCACTCCACGGCTATTACGTGAAAGCCGCCGACGGCCGTTCGATCCCGCTATCTAGCTTGGTGGATATTGAGATGATATCTGAGCCGAGATCCTTGCCACACTTTAATCAGATGAATTCACTGACGGTGAGCGGTGTAGCCACACCCGGAGTGGCTATGGGGGATGTAATCACCTTCTTGCAAAATATAGGTGATACCGATCTGCCAAAAGGCTACAGCTATGACTTCCTGGGAGAATCACGTCAGTATGTCACCGAAGGCTCAGCCCTCTTTGCCACCTTCGGCCTGGCACTGGCGATCATCTTCCTGGTGCTGGCGAGTCAGTTCGAGAGTGTCCGCGACCCTCTGGTGATCTTGGTCTCAGTGCCACTCGCCATCAGTGGTGCACTCATCGCCCTAGGCTGGACTCATGTCTTTGGTCTGTCGTCGATGAACATCTATACCCAAGTTGGTCTGATCACCTTAGTGGGTTTGATTACCAAGCACGGTATCTTGATGTGTGAAGTCGCCAAGGAGGAGCAACTCCATAACGGCTTGAGTAAAATGGATGCGATTAAGCTTGCGGCAACCGTACGTTTACGCCCAATCCTGATGACGACGGCGGCCATGATTGCCGGCCTTATTCCTCTGCTATTCGCAGTTGGAGCCGGCGCGGTGGCGCGCTTCAACATAGGTCTAGTGATAGTATCAGGCCTAGCTATAGGCACACTGTTCACCCTGTTTGTTCTGCCGGTTATCTACACTTATTTAGCAGAGAGACACGAACCTCTACCCGTGTTTGACGAGGAGCCAAGGCTCGATACATCAAAAGCTTAGGTTCTAGGTTCTAGGTTCTAGGTTCTAGGTTCTAGAACACTAAGGTCTGGATAATACTAATTGGTATTATTCAGGCCTTTTATTTGCATTAAATTCAATAACTCAACTTTTGTGAGTAATCTTTTTCCAATAGCGAGTATGCTCAGGTACAATCCAGCTAATATTAAAGCACTCGTATTTATAGCATTAGCCAACGGCGGACCATAGATAATGATAAATCCAAAGAAAATTGAAGAAGTTGCTAAGCAATTAGCCGAAAGCCTGCCAAGTGGTCTGAAGCAATTCGCCGGTGAATTTGAAGATAAGAGTAAACAGATCCTGCAAAACCAATTGATGAAGTTGGATGTGGTGTCCCATGAAGAATTTGAAGTTCAGCAACATGTTTTACTCAAGACCCGTGAAAAATTAGAAGCCCTACAGGCACAAGTCGATGCGCTAGAGAAGCGACTCAACGAGAGTGAAAGCGAATAAGTTTCAAATTATATCAATCGATATAAGACATGACACAAATCAAGAGCGCTTAAGCGCTCTTTTTATTGCTTTACTTCTTATTGCAGCTATTCGGCTTCTGATCTGTTCGTTGTAGTGAGCAGCAATATACATCCTGCCAGCAAGACCAGGTCCTTCACGATAAACTGACCACTCCCGGTCAATAGAGGAACACCTTGGCTCATCTCATAAGCGGGTAAGCTGATGATAAAGGTCTGGGTCGCCAGAAAGGTCAATGCCGCTACCGCTAAGCCCAATGTTCTGGCCCAGGCATATTTACTACCGATAATAAGACCGAAGACCGCAAGCAACTCAACCACTCCGATAAAGTATGAGCCATGAAGTACACTAAAAAAATCGTAAATCCAGCTAAATAGTGGGCTCGTTGCCATCAACCTCTCGATGCCATCGGCTTCGAACTGAGTAAACTTCATACCGCCTATCCACAGCATCACCAATACCACTCCGGCCCAGATAACCTTAAGTGAAAGCCTATTTAATTTTTGATGACCAGCGTAATGAGAGGCAATAAAAACAGAGACGCCGACTATGGCCAGATACTTAATCAATCCCTGTCCGGCACCGATAGCCGGGAAACCACCCAGACTATCGATCCAAACCGGGTGGGTGAATAACATCAACATAGGTATCAAGGCTATTAGCGAATAGAGATAGAGGACTGCATGGCTTAATTTATGCCTAGGAAAGATTAACGCCGCGACGACTATGAGCTGCATGACACCTAACAAAGCCGATAGCCAAGGGAAGTCAGGCAAGCCTATGGCCGCGAGTTGTTTAGAAAAATAGCCGACATCTAGGGCTGTAAATCGATTCATTGCTGTGGTCAGTAGGAAGAGTCCCAATAACACGCATGCAGCGGCTAACGCTGGTATAGATTTTTTCTCAAACATTTCAATCTCCAATTCAGATGCAGCAATAGACCCTTAAATCGGAATCGCTATTTCATCGAAACTGAATAAAAATACATCACCCACACTAATATCAATCGGGATAATACCAATTCCATTAAATTTATGCTCAATTCAGAGCTCTCTCAGGGCTGTTAATTCAAGGCGCATTGTTGAGAAAATGGTTATTCCCTTTTAAGACAATGCAACACAGAAGTAGAAGCCCTGAGAAGCTCACGTAGTGCGGCTGATGTTTAAGGCAAAGGGAAAAACACTTTATGCTGCGCAAGTGGCTTTCGATATAGAATAACTATTAGCTTCAATCCCCTTACTTGCCTACAGCATTTTTAACTCCCGCTGAATGACCACTTACTTAATGGAACTGGTATTTACTCCTCAATTCCTCACCAGATTGCCCTATTTTCGCCATCATTGATCATAGCTTAGCCCCCATATCCATGAAGGAATTTGTTTAAATGATGCCTATCACATTAGAGGGATTTTTCATGTTAGATCTTTTGACTTCAGCTAAAACTAATCTTACCCATAAAATACTACTGGTTGCACTCTTGTCTCTTTTGTCACTCATCCCATTGGGATTAGTGATGGATATGGTTTGGGAAAGGGAGAACTTATATCACCAAGTGGTGGAGGAGATAGGTCAATCTTGGGGAGAGCGACAGCAGATATCCGGGCCAGCTCTGGTCGTGCCCTATACCTATCAAGTTGTGCAAGAGACAATCAATGACGAAGGCAAGGTCAGAAAATTTACCAGCACTTATCAAAATGAACTGGTGATTTTACCTAAGCAGCTAGCGCTAAATATCGATCTCACCCATGACTTTCGTTCCAGAGGCATATTTCAGTCTCTGGTCTACAATGCCCGCATCACAGGCTCGGCGAACTTCGAAGTAGCAGCAGCCAAGGTGCCAAACATGTCTAAGTTCGATATCGAAAATGCCCGTATCGTCTTCGGCATATCGGCCAATCAAGCCATAGATAAAATAGAGACTTTCGAGCTGATAAGTGAATCTACAGGGGCATTAATCATGCAATCCAGCATAATGTCGGGCACAGGCCTGTCAAACCAGATAGGTCTGGAACGTGGCTTCCACCAGCCCATCAAGCTAGAAAGTGGGCAGAAGAAATTAACCTTAAATTTTGCCGTTAAACTGAGAGGTTCACAATCTATCAGCGCACTCCCTCTGGGTGAGCAGACCAGCATCAAGATCAGCGCCGATTGGCCCCACCCCAGTTTCAAGGGAATACTTCCGGCACATAGAGAAGTCACTAAGCAGGGTTTTAGTGCCAACTGGGAGATCAGCCACCTCAGTCGCAATTTTCCCCAAGTTTTTAGCAAGAATCAAGAGATCGACTTGAGGGAGATAGAAGCCAATACGGTACTGTTCGAGCCTGTCACCCACTACGGTAAAATTGAGCGTTCGGTTAAATACGGCCTGTTGTTTATCGTACTCAGTTTCATCATATTACTGATATTTGAACTGGGTCAGAAGACCAGCCTGAGTCTAATCCAATATCTGCTGGTGGGATGCGCTATGACACTATTTTATCTCTTGCTACTGTCTCTATCTGAGCACTTAACCTTTTCACTGGCTTACATCATAGCGGCCAGCGTCCCGGTCATTTCAGTTTCGGCCTATGTGGCAAGTGCTACATCCTGTATCAAACGCGGTGGAATCATGTCAGCCATGCTGATTGCCCTGTATACTGTGCTCTACTCCATCCTCAAGCTGGAAGATTATGCCCTGCTAATGGGGACCGGGCTCTTAGTGGTCATCATGTTGCTTCTTATGTTTGTCACTCGAGGGGCAGGACAAGAGACTTTGAACTCAGACAAACCCAATAAAACAAGTCGAGTCGATCCATCAAGTTAACGATATTTAATTGATATTTCCGCCAACTAGGCTAGCTTGCCGCGAATGCGCAAGTTAGCCTATGCACTTTTAAAATGAGGCCATGCCATTGAAGCGTCCTTTCCCCTTTAGGTCTGCCGTGCTATTTCCTATGATATTGGGCTGGTTTGTCCTGCTCATCATACCCGGTATACTGTTTGTCTCTGACGCATCGCTATTTCCCTGGTTGTCTCTCGATTCCACAGCCGCCGAAACACTATTTTGGATCACTTCGACCGGAACGGCTCCCTATGGCGTAGCGACCGTGCTGTTAATATTATTCCTTAGCTATCGAAGACTGGAGCATTCAAGATTTTTTAGTCTGTTTCTCGCTATCTCACTGAGTATGTGTACCACACTCGGACTCAACCATTTCCTTAAGCCTTTCTTCAATGAGGCGCGCCCTAATGCGGTCTGGCTAGATCAACATAACCTGCTTAACACCGATAGTTTTTACACTCTTTCTAAAACGGAGCGCAAAATACAGATGATGGCGGCAGTCAATCAGGTTGAACACGCCAACACAGAGATCACCTTAGCGCCATTAGTTAAGCAACATTGGCAACACGAGATAGGATTTTCCTTTCCATCGGGGCACACACTATTTGCTATCACCTTGACCATGGTTGCCAGCTATTACCTCCTGATAGCAGGTAATATATGGATACCTGGTTTGCTCTTTTTCTGGAGTATTGCCATGGGATTCAGCCGAATGCTATTGGGAATGCACTGGACTCGAGATGTGCTCGCCTCGACTCTACTCGGTGGAATAATCGGACTTATCAGTCTATTGGTTATTCACAAGGTATTTCCTTTTATCTGGTCAATTTCATCCAGGCTAGCACCACGACAGATAAAAGCGAATCAGTAGCCATGATGCCAAAGAGATAATACCAATCGCTATAAAGACTTCTCTTTGGCTAACCACGACTCGATAGAATGGGATATCATTAGCGACAAACATCTGGATTGATATCTTACTTACCTAAACACTAATGAGCTTCCTATGGCAGAACTGCAACTAGACAAAATTGATCTGGATATCTTACGCCTGCTGCAGAGTCAGGGGCGGCTCTCCAATCAGGAACTCGCCGAACGGGTAGGCTTATCGCCCTCCCCTTGCTCTCGCAGAGTAAAAGCCCTGGAAGAATCCGGTTTTATCTCAGGTTATGCCACCATACTCTCTGCCGAACATTTTAATCTGTCACTCACAGCTTATGTGCAGGTACGACTAGAGAAACACGCGAAAGAAATTCTGGAGTCTTTTGAGGCCAAGGTAAGCAGCTATGACGAGGTACAGGAATGCTGTCTGCTCACTGGCAGCGATGCCGATTATCAGCTAAAAGTGTTAGTTGAGGACATGAACCAGTTCAAACTCTTCTTACTCGATAAATTAACCACACATCCTCATATAGCCGGAGTCCATTCCAGCTTCGTATTGAAACAAGTGAAAAGCCAAACCAGCATTCCACTGCCCAAAATAGCTTAATTTGTCGCTTGTCGATCGCAAAAATGAATAAAGTTGAATACGCAATATTCTTGCGTATCGCACAGCGCAGACAACCACAAAGCAATATCATTTCAAAAAACCCGCCAAAATAGATCGGAATCACCAAACATTTATGAATTATCAGGATATACAATCTCAAATGTTGTTTTTTTTGATATAAACCTTCATTGACCAGCTAAAATAAAAGACTATGATGCGTCCTCATCAAAAAGTGAGAGATAAGCATGAGTTCCACAGACACTAACCATTTCAGTTCAAGACTAGGCTTTATCATGGCCGCCGCAGGCTCCGCCGTCGGTGTCGGTAATATCTGGGGCTTTCCGACGCAAGCCGCAACCCATGGCGGTGGCGCATTTCTCTTAGTCTATCTGGTACTTATAGTCATTTTAGGTTATCCCATGCTTGTCGCCGAGTTGATGATTGGTCGTCATGGCCAGACTAACCCAGCCGACGCAATGGGCAAGATAGGTACGGGTCCAGTAAGCCGAAACATAGGTAAACTGATTGGCTTCACCTCTATCGTTACCGCAACCCTTATCTGTACCTTCTACACCATATTATCCGGCTGGTTTGTCAGCTTTGCTCTAGCCCCAATAGCGAAAATATTCGGATTCTCACAGGCCTCCGCCTGGTTGATGGATTTCTCACTGTCGCGCAACTTAGTGTTTACCGCCATCTTCATATTAATGGTGATTTGGGTGATACGTCAGGGAGTACAACAGGGGATCGAGCGCTGGTCTAAACGTTTAATGCCTCTGCTGCTAGGCATCTTAGTCTTAGGCGTTGTCTACATACTGACTCTACCCGGCGCCATGACAGGGCTAGAGGTACTACTCGTTCCTGACTTTTCACAAATCTGGGATGGCGACGTGCTCGTCGGAGCTCTGGGACAGACATTCTTCTCATTGACCATAGGTACTGGTGCCATGATGGTCTATGGCGCTTACCTGAATGAAAAAGAGAACATAGCTAAGCTCACCGCCTATGTCACCCTAATGGACACAAGTGTGGCCTTCCTGGCCGCGCTGATGATCATTCCAGCCATGTATGTGGCGCAGCATAACGGCGTACAGATTTTCGCCGCAGATGGCAGCCTGCTGAATTCTGATACTCTAGTCTTCACCGTGCTACCTGCGTTATTCGATACCTTAGGTGGTAACCTGCAGTATATTTTAGCCTTGGTATTCTTCATCTTGATGACTATCGCAGGTCTGACATCGGCTATCTCTATCGTCGAGGTCCCCACCAGCTACCTGATGGAGAAGAGAGAGATCGGCCGCAACAAGGCAACCTACTTAATTGGCACCTTAATCATGGTGTTGTCATTGAGCCTAGTTTGGAATTTTGAGCAGTTATTTAGCTTTATGATCACCTTGACCACAGAGAGAGCTCAACCCCTCATCGCCCTGGGTATCGCCATCTATTTAGGCTGGGTATGGCAACGCAACGACCTACTTAAAGAGATCCAGGCTCAAGAGGGAGCTGATAGCAACAGTCTATTCTGGCGTCTATGGCCAATCTATGTGAAGTTTGTCTGCCCACTTCTGATCATTTTGATCATAGTGCAGCTATTTAATACTTAGGCCTACCTAGTAAACGACTCTCCATGTCGAATCATGTAGAGTCGTTACTCATCATTTCTAAGCCATTAAGTAGTCTAGTTTAAAACGAATGACAGCAGATGCAGTCTATGCCTGCTGTTGCTTCATTTTAATTTCACTCGAGCTAAAACTAGCTAGCGTAATGCTAAGTATATTGCTTCAGTATCATCTGCACCGCAGTATCCGAAATCAGGTCAATTTGCTGTTCATCGGGAAATTCAGCCCCCTGTATCAGCTGAGGCCAGAAACAAAACGCCTTGATCACCGCCATAAATTGCGTAACCACAAGTTCGGGGTGTTTGGTTTTAAGCACACCGGCATCCGCCGCCGCATAAAACCAACTCGTCAAGGGGGATTCCTGCTTACTGAACTCATTCATCGCATCCTGAATAAGCTCGGGAGAGTGAATAGCCTCGGCAATGATCACCTTGGCCATAGAGAGAAAGGCCTCAGATCTGAGTTGCGAAACTTCATGGGCAACTAACAGCCTAAGTTGATCTTCCAGTGAACCTTCAGTTGAAAAAGGCACATGTTCAAATGCACAAAGCAGCGACATCATCTCAACCATGATCGCGCTAAACAAGGCATCTTTATTAGAAAAATGATTGTAAACCGTACGCTTAGAGACTTCCGCTCCCTTGGCAATATCATCCATACTCGCCGATTGAAAGCCTTTCGCCTCAAACTCAGTCATGGCAGCCTGAATAATAGCTGCACGTTTTAACTCGGAGCGGGATATTTTTTTCTCTTGCATTTTCAGCTTCTTATTTCATTAAACTCAGATTACCAGCGACTATATTACACTAATCAGTTTACTTTTCAAAAACACAAAGTAAACTACACAGTATAGTTTACTTTCGTTAAACACCTTATTTATGAAACTAACGATAATAATCATCAGCTTACTCATAGGAGGCATTATGCTTGCCACTACACAGTCACAAACAGATTTATCTGAGACAGTTAATAGCCTAGCGCCGCACCATAATCTTGATGGTGGCTATATCAATACCGCTAAAGACTTCACTGAGAACACTGCGATTCTTCCATTGCTAAAACGCTATATCACCGAAGATCGCATCGATGCACTACCGAAAAATGCTATCCCCCTCATTGAGCAAACTGCACATTCACTCGAGCAACTACCACTCGAACAGGATAGCGTTATTCGACTCGGACACTCGAGCATTTTCATTCAAATCTCAGGACAAAGGTGGCTAATCGACCCGGTTTTCAGTGACAGAGCCTCTCCTTTCAGTTTTGCCGGACCAAAGCGCTTCCATCAACCCCCGATCAGTCTCGAATCTCTACCACACATTGATGGTGTGATGATCTCTCACGATCACTATGACCATCTGGATAAGCAAACAATCAAATTTTTAGCTAATAAAGTGAAGCATTTTGTTGTCCCCTTAGGCGTAGATAAGCACTTAATAAAATGGGGAGTCCCGGCGACTCACATTCAGAGTCTGGATTGGTGGCAATCGGCCAATTTTGGCAAGGTGACATTAACCGCGACTCCGACCCAACACTTCTCAGGCCGTGGACTATTCGATAAAAATGAGACCTTATGGGCCTCATATGTCATAGAGTCAGAGACAAACAAACTCTTCTTTAGCGGAGATTCTGGCTATTTCGATGGCTTTAAACAGATAGGTGAACGATTTGGCCCATTCGATCTGGCCATGGTAGAAACAGGTGCCTATGACAAAGACTGGCCAACAATCCATATGACTCCAGAGCAAAGCCTGCAAGCCCATATAGACCTTAGAGGACATCAAATGATGCCGATCCACAATGGCACCTTCGATCTGGCCTTTCACAGCTGGTATGAACCTCTAGAGAAAATTGTAGAGCTGGCAGACGCTGCAGATGTAAAGTTGGTTACACCCGTTATGGGGCAAATAGTAGAAATTACAAAAACTAAACAGATAAGAGAAAGTCAGTACTGGTGGAGAACACAAATTCAAACAGAACTAAGCCTAGCTTTATAGGGTTAAGGATATCAAGTGCAATTATGCGCTATTAATATATTTCCACATAAGAATTAAAGCCTGTAAACTCAGTGTGATAGTCGATATAAATCAGCTATCACTCTCTTATCAATGACGAAAAAGAGATAATACCTCAATTAATTTTACTCAGCTTTAGGGAAGAAACTAAGTGAAAGAAAAACGCACACGGCTCATCACAATGGTCACCATAATTGTGACTATTGTATTTTACTTTTTATGGCCTACCCCTCAAAAAGTACCGGCTCAGTCTAATGTGAGCGATATTGATACTGTGACCAACACAGTTAATGCATCAGAAGAGATGGATACTCACGCACCCAGCCTATCCGTCACCGATTATCAGCAGTGCAAGCAACTCATTAAAAATAACCGTGTTAAATCGGATAATTTTGGTCGTTCCCAAAACTGGAGTAAATACCTCAATGAGGGATACTCGATTGATGACATCACATCGGCAATCGATCACTTCTCAAACTCTAATTTCGCCGCCAGCTGGCGCGCTGAACAATTAAAACAACATTCAAAATTAGACCTGCAAGATGCAAACATAAGTGAAAAATTAAAGGATGAATTTCCTGAACTACCTGAATATTTCAAGATAACAACACGAGTACCCACACCAGTCTTAGAAAATATTGCCGATTTAACCGATAAAGCCGCATTACAACTTATTGAAATAACAGAGTTAAGTATTGATGATGTCGCTTGGTTAGTCGAACAGGAAGATATATCACAAAAAACCTTAACTGAAGCCATAAATAAATTAAATGATATTAACCAACTACTTGGCTACGGATTGATGGGGAAGGAAAAGCTATTATTGATTGATGTCGCAGCTTTTCACGGACAAGACAAAGTTGTCGCCGAGCTATTACAACAAAACGGTACACTGTCTAACGATGCTTATCTTGGCTCAACTATGGAGCATGCTTTAGCCAATTTATACTATGTACTAGCAAGTAATAACGAGGAGGATGCGATTATCAGTCAGGTTAATATTATTGAACAACTACAAGGCCTAAATGCACCCGCCTTCTTCGATACACAAACAGATCAATCAGTATCAGGCTCCTTCCCGCGAAACTCTTATCATTTTACTGAAGAACAACTCACCTCGCTGATAACTCACTATCAGCTAGACCTAACGCAAATACAAGCTAGAAAAAGGTTACCTTTCGACCCTGATGCAAAACTGATCGTTAGACTCACGCAAGAGCGAGACCTATTACTTGAGAAAGAGGCTTCACCAGAACAATTACTTTCCTGCCAAGCTAGAATTTCTAAAATCGATAAAGAATGGCAACCAAAAACGCTTAACTATTATACTGCTCAGCTAGAAAATGAGAATAGAGCAGTGAATGCGAGCAACCTTCACAATATCGATCCAGTATTAGCACAATGTTCTATGAACCGCCAAGAAATGGCTCTCCCACTTTCCCACCCAAGAAATAAAGAACTAGAATCTAAGGTTTTTGGTAAGAAACTGCGTAACAATAAAATTTTTGAAGTAATAAAAATCATTGAATCCGCTAATTTAACAGAGGCACAGCTGCGCTGGTTTTTCTATCAAATCCTCCCATGGGATGCCAGTTATTATCAAGCTTTGCAAAGTAGTCAACTTAGGCAGGAGCAGATAGATTTTACGTTACTGATGATGTTTGGAGGAAATAACTCAACTTATTTCGAAGAGTTACACATCAATGGACTCGATATTACAGGAAGGGATCACACAGGAAAGACGCTTATTTATCATAGCATCGAGAGACGTAAATTAGATTTACTCCGTTATTTAGTCAGCCAAAGGAGTGACTATCATGATAACCCTATCGGCACAGACCCTTTATACTTAGTAATAGATTCAAGCTATTACTTCAATCCAAATGAAGTATTGGATTACCTAGAGGTATTGATGCAACTCTCGCCACCTGTACACGACTACCATAAAAGAGCATTAGCACTGCTACGACTCAAGTATCCTGAGCTCTACAGCCAAATATCAGCACGCTTTGGCGAATTAAAGATAACAGAGGACACCCCCTTACCTCAGGCGAGCTGTTACGGTAACAATCTTAACTCGGGGTAAGCAAAAAGGTTAACGGATAAAAAATGCCAGTAAGTCTAACTTACTGGCATTCGATTACGGATTATTTTGACCAATATTAGATCTAATTCAATACTTCTTCCAAGGCTTTAAGACAAAGCGCTACATTCTCTCTTCTAGCACCAAAGCCCATCAAGCCTATGCGCCATGCTTTACCTGCTAAGGCGCCGAGGCCGGCGCCAATTTCGAGGTTATAATTTTCCAACAGCTGCTTACGCACTGCGGCATCATCGACTCCTTCCGGAATATAGACGGTATTGAGCTGAGGCAGACGGCAAGTCTCTTCGACCACGAACTTAAGCCCTAATCCCTCGAGTCCTTGTCTGAGCACCTGGTGCATATCGGCGTGACGTTGCCACGAAGCCGCTAAGCCTTCTTTGGCCAGCAAGCGCAGTGACTCATGCAGGGCATAAAGCGCGTTAACAGGCGCCGTATGATGATAACTGCGTTTGACACTGTTATCGGCGGTACCACTCCAATAGCCCATGACCAAGGTTTGATCCAAAAACCAGCTCTGCACTGGGGTGGTGCGACTCTTAATCTTCTCAACCGCAGCCGGAGAAAATGACACTGGCGACAACCCTGGTACACAAGAGAGACACTTCTGGCTGCCGGCATAGATGGCATCTATGCCCCACTCATCGACCCTAAGCTCGACGCCGCCCACTGAGGTTACGGCATCGACTATAGATAAACAATTATACTGCTTCGCCAGAGCACACAAGGTTTTAGCATCAGACAGTGCACCTGTAGAGGTTTCTGCGTGAACGAAAGCAAGAAACTTAGCATCCGGATGCGCCTTTAATGCCGCCTCGACATCGGCAGGACTGACCGCTTCTCCCCACTCATTATCGACTACCACAGCCGTGGCTCCAACACGCTCGACATTTTGGCGCATACGCTCACCAAACACGCCGTTGCGACAAACAATTACCTTCTCACCCGCCTCAACCAAGTTAACGAAGCAAGTTTCCATGCCGGCACTACCCGGCGCCGACACGGCTAAGGTCATCTCATTCTTAGTCTGGAAGGCATACTGAATAAGCGCCTTAAGCTCGTCCATCATGGCAATAAACAGAGGATCTAAATGACCGATAGTGGGGCGAGCTTGAGCGGCTAATACTTCAGGATAGACATCGGAGGGACCTGGCCCCATCAAGATTCTACGCGGGGGATTAAACGCATCGATACTAGGTGCTGCTAACATATAACTTCCTCGAAAAATCCTTCTCAATATACCAATCGGTATAAGAAAGTGACCACACCTTTATACCGATTGGTATTAAAGGTAATGGTTAACTAATTGATTAGTACCTAGTCTTAAGACCACATACTCATTCCCTACGTATTAAATCATCTAGCGTCACTTTGACTATAGTGAAGCGATTCATGTGCCTTATGGCATCTTATTTTCTATCTATACCTATAAACAATGGACTAAAGACTAATGCTTGATATCCAAATTCAAACCAGCGTTTAAAAGGTAACATAAAAAAGGACGCATATGCGTCCTCTATTTTATTCGCTATTAGAGCGAAGTATTTCGAGCCAAGCAAGCCTAAGGCTAATCACGCTCTTAATCTCGATTATCTAAGAAGAGCTTATAAGCCGGACTCTGGGTCTCTTCATGATAGACGAAGCCCAGCTCGGTTAAGAACTGCTGGAATGCCAGGTTATCGGACTCGGGAACCTCGAAGCCAGCCAAGACGCGACCAAAGGCGGCGCCATGGTTTCGATAGTGAAACAGACTGATATTCCACTTACTCTGCAGGGTCGTCAGAAACTTAAACAAGGCGCCAGGATGCTCGGGAAACTCGAAACTGAACAGGCGCTCATCGAGCTTCTCCGGCGGATGCCCGCCCACCATATAGCGCACATGTAATTTCGCCGTCTCATCATGGGAGAGATCTTGCACCTCGAAGCCATCATTCTCCAATCTTGCAATGATCTTATCCAGCTCGATCTGACCTTCCGATAGACGGATCCCGGCGAAAACTACTGCCTTATCCCGACTGCTGAAGCGATAATTAAACTCAGTCATCACACGCTTTTCTAACAGTTCACAGAAGCGCAGGAAGATCCCCGGACGTTCAGGGACTTTAACCGCCAGAATAGCCTCTTTTTTCTCCCCAAGCTCACAGCGCTCGGAGATATATCTCAGGCTATGAAAGTTCACATTAGCGCCACTGAGAATGGCGGCCACTTTCTCGCCCTGACCGGCATCACCCATATATTTCTTCAGGCCAGCCAGAGCCAGGGCTCCTGCAGGCTCCGCTATGGCGCGAGTATCTTCGAAGATATCTTTCACCGCGGCGCAGATCTCATCCGAGCTAACGGTTATCACATCATCGACATATTCCCGGGCAAGCCTAAATGGCTCGGCACCAATCTGCTTAACGGCAACGCCATCGGCAAACAAGCCGACCTGAGGTAAAATAACCCGCTCATCGGCCTCTAATGCCGCCTTTAAACAGGCAGAATCTTCCGGCTCGACGCCAATAATTTTAACCTGAGGCATAACAGCCTTATAAAACGCGGCAATACCGGCGATCAGACCGCCACCACCCACAGGGACAAAGACAATTTCTAAGTCTCTTTGTTGCTGCAGCATCTCCTGGGCAATGGTGCCCTGTCCGGCAATCACTGCCTCATCATCGAATGGCGCCACATAGACGCGACCATCTGCAGCCGCAAGCTCCTGAGCATAAGTATTAGCCTGATCGAACGCCTGGCCGTAAAGTACCACCTCACCGCCGAGACGCCTGACCGCATCGACCTTGATATCCGGAGTCGTTTCCGGCATCACAATCACCGCACTGATACCACGGGCGGCGGCCGACATTGCCACACCCTGAGCATGATTGCCCGCAGACGCACACACCACACCACGCCGACACTCATCGGCTGTGAGTTCAGAGATCTTGTTATAGGCACCACGCAGCTTAAATGAGTGCACAGGCTGCATATCTTCGCGCTTGAGGAACACCTGACAGCCCAAGCGGGCCGACAGCTTATTCAAACTAGAGAGTGGCGTGACTTTGGCCACATCATAGACAGAAGACAATAAGGTCTTCTGCAAATAATAGTGAGCCAGATCTAACTTAGATTTTGAGGCTAATGCCAACATATTAATCCTCCAGCATGGTGACATCTCTCACCGCGCCTTTATCGGCACTGGTCGCAAGCAAGGCATAAGCCTTGAGTGCCAGAGATACGGAGCGTTCACGACCCACAGGCTTCCAGGCTTGCTTACCACGCCCTTCCATTGCTGTACGACGAGCCGCTAATTCAGTATCGCTGATAGCGAGTTTGATCGAGCGCGCCGGAATATCGATTTCAATTCTGTCACCGGTCTCAACCAGACCTATGGTGCCACCAGCCGCAGCTTCTGGCGAAACATGGCCGATAGACAGGCCGGAAGTGCCGCCGGAGAAACGACCATCAGTGATAAGCGCACACGCCTTACCCAGGCCGCGAGACTTAAGGTAACTGGTTGGATAAAGCATCTCCTGCATACCCGGGCCACCTTTAGGGCCTTCGTAGCGAATAACGACCACGTCACCCGCAACCACTTTACCGCCCAAGATAGCGGCAACGGCATCGTCCTGACTCTCAAACACACGGGCAGAGCCGATGAAGATATGATTCTCTTCATCCACACCTGCAGTTTTGACGATACAACCATCGATGGCAATATTGCCGGAAAGCACTGCTAGGCCACCTTCTTGGCTAAAAGCAAATTCACGCTTACGGATACAACCGCCTTCGCGGTCATCATCAACACTATCCCAGCGACAACTTTGGCTGAAGGCCTTAGTGGTTGGGATGCCCGCAGGTCCTGCCGAGAAAAACTTATGTACCGCTTCATCTTTACTCTGAGCTATATCCCATTTGGCCAGCACGTCTTTCAAGCTTGCCCCTGCCACATGATAGGCATCATTATGAATGAGACCTGCCCGGTCAAGCTCGCCTAAGATCCCCATCACGCCGCCGGCGCGATGCACATCTTCCATATGATACTTGGGAGTCGAAGGTGCCACCTTACACAAATGAGGCACCAGGCGGGACAACCTGTCGATATCAGCCATGGTAAAATCAACTTTTCCCTCATAGGCCGAGGCTAATAGATGCAATACCGTGTTGCTGGAGCCGCCCATAGCGATATCTAAGGTCATGGCATTCTCGAATGCCTTGAAGTTAGCGATATTGCGTGGCAAAGCAGACTCATCATCATGCTTGTAGTAACGGGTAGCCAAGTCCATGATACGGCGACCCGCCTCTAAGAAGAGCTCGCGTCTATCGGAGTGAGTGGCAAGCATAGAGCCATTACCCGGCAAAGACAGGCCTAAGGCTTCGGTCAAGCAATTCATCGAGTTAGCGGTGAACATACCGGAACATGAACCACAGGTAGGGCAGGCGCTACGCTCAATCTTCTCGCTATCTTCGTCCGAGACGCGATCGTCCGCCCCCGCCACCATGGCATCCACCAGATCCAGCTTGATGATGTTACCCGAAAGCTTAGTCTTACCCGCTTCCATAGGGCCACCAGAGACGAAAATTACCGGAATATTTAGGCGAAGAGCCGCCATCATCATGCCAGGAGTGATCTTGTCACAATTGGAAATACACACCAAGGCATCGGCGCAGTGGGCATTGACCATATACTCGACGCTGTCGGCAATAAGCTCACGAGAAGGTAGGCTATAGAGCATGCCACCGTGACCCATGGCGATACCGTCATCTACCGCGATAGTATTAAACTCTTTGGCGATTCCGCCCGCTTCTTCTATGGCGCCAGCGACTAACGAGCCCATATCTTTGAGATGCACATGACCGGGAACAAATTGCGTGAATGAGTTGGAAATCGCAATAATTGGCTTACCAAAATCACTATCTTTGACGCCGGTAGCACGCCATAGGGCGCGAGCTCCGGCCATGTTACGACCTTCGGTACTGGTAGCTGAACGTAATTTAGGCATTGCGACTGTCCTTATTGAGAAGGTTCGAGGTGCTAGTTCCTAGTTCCTAGGAGCCCTCTGCTGTTACCTTTCTAGTTAATTCTCAAACCTAAGAATGAATGCATCTTAAGTGTCTTTATTCTTTGTCTTTCCTATGACCTAGCTCCTAGGTCATAAAACCTAGGGCCTTCTTTTAAAGCACTTCTAACCAACCCCACTTGTCTTCGGTCTCACCGGTAAACAGGCCAAAGAAGCTTTCCTGTATCGACTTAGTGATGGGACCACGCTTCCCTGCACCGACATCAATTCTGTCGACGCTACGCACAGGCACTATTTCAGCCGCGGTGCCAGTCATAAATATCTCATCGGCGAGATAGAGGAACTCACGAGACATGGCCTCTTCAACCACTTCATAACCCTTCTCTCGAGCCAAAATGATGATGCTATCTCGGGTCAAACCCATCAAAATAGCAGCGGTTGCTGGCGGTGTATAGATTTTACCTTTCTTGACCACGAACAGGTTAGCGCCAGCACCTTCGCTGACCAAACCATTCACATCGAGGGCTATACCCTCATCGAAGCCGTTACGCTTAGCTTCGGTCGAGATCTGAATCGATGACAAGTAGTTACCACCAGCCTTAGCGCCAGTAGGTATGGTATTGGGTGCCAGACGATTCCATGAGCTCACAGCCACATCGACCCCAGCTTCCATACTGTCTTCACCTAGATAGGCGCCCCAGGGGAATGCTGCAACCATGACATCACACACGGCATCTTTAGGCGGGGTTATCCCCATGCCTACATCACCATAGAAGGCCAGCGGACGAATGTAGGCACTCTTGAGACCATTCTTCTGCACGCTGTCACGACAGGCCAGCATAATCTCATCATGTATATAGGGAATTGGCATGCGATAAATCTTAGCCGAATCGAACAGACGCTGAACATGATCGGTTAAGCGAAATCCCGCCGGGCCCAGATGAGTATCATAGACACGGATCCCTTCGAAGACAGAAGAGCCATAATGTAAGCCGTGAGACATTACATGTACCTTGGCATCACCCCAAGGCATTATCTCACCATTGAACCATATAAACTCTGCTTTCTTCGCGGTCATCTCTATTTCCTCACTCTACTTTCAATATTCACTACAACAGGCGTTAACTGTTTACTTTGTTATTATCGCTAATCTAATAATCTGCCGTCAGTATCTATAGGCCTTAAGCATGTACCCGACAATCGACAACATCGAAAAGCTTATCTAGCTGATTAGTCAGCAGCTCGATGGCCCGCTCACCTTCGACATGCATAGCGAGCCCAACACCTTGCTCACCTTCTAACTGCATATCCATCTTGGTCACTTTAAAGCCCCTATGGCGTACCACTCTCAATACACGCTCTAGTACTTCAGGCTGCTGCACTAAGGTTAAGCTCAATTGATAACTCATCTCTACTCCCTATCCACTTGTTCTTTCCTGCACTAGGCTTTAAGTCTGTTTGTCCATCTCTTCCATCATGTCGCGATTACAGGCCCCCGGGGGGACGAGTGGCCAAACATTGTGAGCATCATCAATCCTCACATGCAGCAGGTATGGGCCTTCGCAATTCACCAGATGATCTAACGCTTCTTCTACTTGATCTGTGGTGGTAATGGTGCGACCGGGAATATCGAATGCCGATGCCAAGGTGACAAAATCCGGGTTATCGGACAGGTCAGTCTCGCTGTAACGCTCCTCGAAGAAGAGCTGCTGCCACTGCTTCACCATGCCTAACTTCTGGTTATCTATCAGCAAGATTTTAACCGCCAATTTACGGCGTTTGATGGTGGTGAGTTCCTGCACATTCATCATAAATGAGCCATCGCCTGAGACGACCACTACGGTTGCATCGGGACGGGACACCTTAGCGCCGATGCCGGCAGGAAGGCCGAATCCCATAGTCCCCAGACCTGAGCTGGACAGGTGATCTTCAGGATTACGGAACCACATATGCTGGGCCACCCACATCTGGTGCTGACCAACATCACAAGTCACCACGCTATCTTCCGGCAGTTTAGCGGCTAAGCGGTTCAACATGGCAGGGGCGAATATTAGCTCACCGGGGCGATCGTATTTCCACGTATGCTCGGCTTTCAGTTGCTCAACCTCTTCGCGCCAGGGAGCAATAGCCAACTCGGTCGCCAATGCGGGCAACACCTGACGTAGATCGCCAGCAATGGCGACTTCCGGCAGGCGTAACTTACCGAGCTCCGCCGCATCGATATCTAAATGAATCACCTTGGCATGTTCGGCAAAGGTCGCTAGACGGCCGGTAACCCGATCATCGAAACGAGCGCCAACCACGATTAACAAGTCACACTCCTGAACGGCAATATTGGCCGCCTTGGAGCCATGCATGCCTAACATGCCCAGATAACCCGACGTCTCTTTCTCAATGGTACCCAGACCCTTTAGTGTTGCCACTGAGGGCACACCCGTCAGCTGGATAAATTCACGTAATTGAGGAACGGCTCTTGCCATACCTACGCCGCCTCCTACATAGAGCATAGGTTTATGGGCTTGCTTAAGCAGAGTCAAAGCATCATCAAGTTTACTAGCATCAGCTTGAGGCTGAGGATACTTCTCCTGTTTGGGAGTAGAGTACTCAAACATAGCAATTTGGATATCCTTAGGAATATCCACCAGCACTGGACCCGGACGCCCCGAAGCCGCTATCTCGAACGCCTTATACAGGGTGGGGACCAGCTGTTCTATTTCGGTCACCATGAAGCTGTGCTTGGTACACGACAACGACATGCCCAAGACATCGATTTCCTGAAAAGCATCGGTGCCAATCACGGCGGTAGAGACCTGACCTGTGATGGCGACAACAGGCACGGAGTCGAGCAAGGCATCGGCCAATGAGGTCACCAAATTGGTAGCCCCGGGACCCGACGTCGCGAAACACACTCCAGTCTTGCCTGTCGCGCGGGCATAACCTAAGGCTGCAAATGCGGCTCCTTGCTCGTGACGACTCAGAAGGTGTTCCACTGGCGCACCGTAAAGCGCATCATAAATCGGCATGATAGCGCCGCCGGGGTAACCAAAAATATTCGTTACCCCATGGTCGACTAACACCTTGATCACGGCATCGGCGCCGCGCATCATCTGCCCACTATCCGCTTGTCCTGCCTCTGAATTGCCTTGCTGTGTCTGCCCTTGTTCCATCTGCATCTCTCACTTTCTGCCAAACCTTAACGGTTCAGTATTTGTAGGGTAAAGCCGTTTTTGCATCTTTCTTAGTCGGGCTTTAAACGAAAAACCCCCCGGTCCTTGCGGAGCGGAGGGTTAGTTGCAATCTTTACCTAATTAGGTTTGTCGATGCGCCATGGGAGCCCCCCGCTGTGATCTAATAATCACCACGGTAATAATCTCAATAATGAGTAGGGCTGCCTGGTTTAACATGCTTAGACTGTATCCTAATTAGTTTGCTTGAATTCGGTGTCTTTTCGATTAAGATCGCGAGACCGCTAATCAATACCACAAAGCCAATAAAAAACACAACAAAAACCTTTTACCGAGAAGAAACACTTAGTTTCATTATTCAAACGATACGTCAAAAATGATCCTTTGATTTTTCGGTCAGCCTAGCCTCAATCTTGAAATTATCTTTTACTTCTCTTCGACGATTTGCTGCATAGCCGTCATATGACCACGTAGCTCGGCACCTATCTTCTCAACGCCAGTACCGCGAATGGCAGCATTAACTTCGATCAGACGTTGGTTATCGACACCATTGCTGCTGTCGCTTAGTCCGCGACCTAGGTACTCTGGAGACATGGCATTGACGTAGTCGCGCAACATAGGCACGGCGGCGTGATTAAACAAGTAACAACCATATTCAGCGGTATCAGAGATAACCACGTTCATCTCGTAAAGACGCTTACGTGCGATTGTGTTAGCTATGAGTGGTGTTTCATGTAGCGACTCGTAATAAGCCGACGCTTCGACTATGCCGGCAGAAGTCATAGTATCGAACGCAAGCTCGACACCCGCTTTGATCATGGCCACAAGGAAAATACCTTTGTCGAAATAGGTTTGCTCGTCGATATCTTCATCGCTAACGGGTGCATTTTCGAAGGCTGTTTCACCGGTAGCGGCGCGCCATTTAAGCAAGTTTGCATCGTCGTTGGCCCAATCGACCATCATGGTGCGAGAGAACTCACCGCCTATGATGTCATCCATGTGCTTCTCGAACAAAGGAGCAAGAATGACCTTTAACTCTTCAGCCATGTCGAATGCTTTGATCTTGGCAGGGTTAGACAGGCGATCCATCATGTTGGTGATACCACCATGCTTTAACGCTTCAGTGGTGGTTTCCCAACCTTGTTGAATCAGTTTCGCCGCATAGCCAGGCTCTACACCGTCGGCAACCATCTTCTCGTAACCTAAGATAGCGCCAGTTTGTAGCATGCCACAGAGAATAGTTTGCTCACCCATAAGGTCAGACTTAACTTCGGCAATAAATGATGAGTGGAGCACACCCGCACGATCACCACCGGTAGCGCTGGCATATGCCTTAGCGATATCGAAACCTTGACCCTTAGGATCATTCTCAGGGTGAACAGCGATCAGAGTCGGTACGCCGAAACCACGCTTATACTCTTCACGTACTTCGGTACCAGGACACTTAGGGGCAACCATGATGACTGTGATGTCTTCACGAACCTGCATGCCCTCTTCAACGATATTGAAACCGTGAGAGTAAGACAGAGTTGCACCTTGCTTCATAAGCGGCATTATAGTAGTCACGGCGTTAGTGTGCTGTTTATCTGGCGTCAGGTTAAGCACAAGATCGGCATCAGGAATAAGCTCCTCGATAGTGCCAGCGCGGAAACCGTTTCCAGTCGCCTTTTGGTATGAAGCACGTTTCTCTTCGATCGCCTCGGCGCGAAGTGCATAAGCGATATTCAGACCAGAGTCACGCATATTCAAACCTTGGTTGAGGCCCTGTGCACCACACCCTAGAATGACGATATTCCACCCCTTAATGAAATCGCAGCCTTCGCTAAATTCATTACGATCCATAAAGCGGCACTGAGCCAGCTGTTCTAATTGTTGACGCAAATTCAGAGAGTTAAAATAGTTAGCCATCTGATGTACCACCTTCTGTATCGAATTGAGGAGAGCTGCTTCATGCGCTTAGATAACGTGAGCACGAGCAGTGATTGAGATCACTATAGCTCATGATTTTGATTGCTTAAAATGATATATTCGGGATGCTGCATTGCATTTTTTGCAATACTGATTAGCTCCGACCCTAGATTCTGATGAGGTAAAAATGGATATAAAAACAATCAAACTTTACCTGCACTTATCGGAAAGCCTGCATTTTTCCAGAACAGCTCAGGCGATGCACGTCAGTCCTTCGACCTTGAGCCGGGTCATGCAGAGGCTGGAAGATGAGGTAGGTGCCAAGCTTTTCCTACGAGATAACCGCAGTGTTGCCCTGACCAGCGCCGGCGTCGAATATCGCCACTTCGCCGAACAGACCTTAGATCACTGGACCAAGCTCAAGACTAAGATTGATCCTAAGCAAGATCTGCTCAGGGGAAGATTGAACCTCTACTGTTCGGTAACAGCAGCTTATAGCCATCTTCCCGGGCTACTCGATAGCTTTAGGCGGGAGCATCCTCTTGTTGAAATAACATTGACGACAGGTGACGCCGCCAACGCGGTTAGTGAAGTCAAAAATAACCGCGTCGATATCGCCATCGCCGCGCTGCCGGATCCTTTCCCAGAGAATCTGCACTTCGCCAAGATAGATGACATTCCCCTGGTCATCATAGCGCCAACATACCGCTGTCAGGTTCAGGAATTATTAACGGAATCTTATACTCCCTGGGACCGTCTGCCCTTTATCGTGCCTGAACATGGGCCGGGGAGACGACGCATCGACAACTGGTTTAAGCAGCTGGGCCTCATTCCCAATATCTATGCTCAGGTCTCCGGACAAGAGGCAATAGCCTCTATGGTGGCATTGGGATGTGGGGTGAGTATCACACCTGAAATTGTGATTAATAACAGTCCGGTGCGAGATAGAATTCAAATCATCCCCACCCCCATAGATATCCCCCCCTTCGAGCTAGGTTGCTGTTGCAGAAACAATAAATTAGACGACCCGATAGTAGCGGCCTTTTTGAAGGTAATATAGGTACACTTAGAGCTAGGTCTATCTAAAACGATTCAAGACAATCGGCCTCGAACACAGAGGCTATACTTGGTTTATTCTTGACCATCTAAAGAAGCTTTATGATAATTCGTTTTAGCTGGATCATCTCGGCTCTGCTATTTGGATTTGTTATCTCTGCTCCTCTGGCCGAACAAGACTATTTACAACCAAAACTCAAATTTTGTGTAGAGTCGACTGAATTTCCCCCCTTTAACTACTTCAAACGCGTCAAAGGGAAGAAGACAGAATCCAGTGGTTATGATGTTGACCTGCTAAAACAGGTTTTCGAACCAGCAGGCATAGAATACCAAGTGATAGTTCTTCCATGGCGCAGATGCCTGAAAGAGGTCTATGAAGGAATAGTCGACGCCGCAATGAGTGCCTCATTGAACCCACAACGAATACGCGACTACATTCCCTCCGCTCCCTACTATCATATAACTCCAAGCTACTTCTACCTCGAGTTTAATTACCCCGATGGTTTAGATATATCGAATCTGAGTGAACTAGACAAGCTGGGAAAAGTCTGCGGAATAGTAGGCTTCAACTACCTCAATTTTGGTTGGGACAGCTTAGATAAGCTCTATGAGATAAATGACATATCCCAACTGCCTACCATGCTGCAGAAGAGTCGCTGTCGTTTTTTCTTAGCACGAAAAGAGACATTCGCAGGCACCTTAGCCATCAATAATATGTACTACCTAGGCGAACTCCTTACCGGGAAAGTAGTTCCCAACTCACAACCTGAACCATTTCATATGCTAGTGTCGAAGAAGTCGGCTTATGGCAATTTAATTAACCAACTATTCAATAAGAAAGTGCTTGAATTAAGAAAGAGTGGTGAGCTTGATCGCCTATTAGAGTATCACCTTAATGAGCTTAGAAAAGGAGCCAAAGAAGCAAACGACTAACGCCTATATTATCCCCCTATAATAGAGCCTAATTCACACATCTCTCACCCAGAATAAGTTCATCTATACTTAATCCAGATAAAAAAAGTCCACAACAAGCCTGCTTAATACCTATTGGTATAACTTATTGGAACTATCAACAAAAAATTATGGATATCCTTGCGATTGTCTTGGTAATTATTGGATTATTAGGGCTCATTGCCTCTCTGGTTCCCACTCACCAGGTCTGCAATATTCCCGATCATCAACATAATGGCTGGCTAGTTTTGCTCAGCATGATCTTTATGTTTATTTTCGGCTATCTGGGGTTTCTATGGAGCCTGTTTACTCATGAAACCGATACCTTAGATTTAATCATAGCTATCATCTTCTGTGGTGGAGGTGGCTTTGTCTGGCTAGTGACTAAGATGAGTCGGGAGACCATCTTTAAGTTAAAAATAACCATTAGAGAGAAGCACTACCAAGCTCACCATGATCAATTAACCGGCCTGCCCAATCGCAATCAATTCTATGAAGATATCGACAAGCTGATCGCCACAGAAGGCCTGATATTTAGCTGCCTTATGATGGATCTCGATGATTTTAAAATGATTAACGATACCTTCGGTCATGCTGAAGGCGATCATGTACTGCAGGTCGTTGCAGAGAGGATAATGAAGGTTATTCCACAAGATGCCATTGCAGCGAGATTGGGTGGCGATGAGCTTGCCGTAGTGCTTCCATGCATCTTGGCCGAGGATGCCGTCACCATAGCTCAAGCTATCCAAAACGAGTTACTAAAAGAGATTAGCTGTGAGAGCCATTCCCTCATCATAGGCGTCAGCATCGGAATAGCTCAATACCCAAAAGACGGCGGTAGCAGAAAAAGTATAATGAAGAGTGCGGATATAGCCATGTATCATGCTAAGAAGAACGATGAGCATTACCAAATATACCAAGCTCATCTTACTTAAATTAAGAGTTAGCAGTCAGACCCGAATATAGTTTGTTCCATGGTTTCCGCCGGGCACATGGACTCGGGCTTACCAACGACTTTCGCTGGCACACCTACAACCGTAGTATGGGGAGCAACATCGAACAACACCACTGAGCCCGCGCCTATCTTGGCACCTTCACCGACTTCGAGATTACCCAATACTTTAGCTCCAGCGCCAATCATAACACCGGCACGGATTTTTGGATGACGGTCTCCCTGCTGATTACCCGTACCACCAAGAGTCACCCCTTGGAGCAGAGACACATTATTTTCAATAACCGCAGTCTCACCTATGACAATCCCCGTAGCATGGTCAAACATGATGCCAGTGCCCATCTTACAGGCCGGATGAATATCGACACCGAATACTTCCGAGTTACGGCTCTGAATAAATTGCGCTAACTCAGTGCGCCCTTGATTCCAGAGACAATTGGCTAACCGATGCACCTGAATCGCCTGAAACCCCTTGAGATTCAATATAACTGTTAGGTAGCTCACGATAGCAGGATCTCGCTCTTTCACCGCCTTGATATCGGTAGCCACATTGGTCAGCATCTGATCGCAATGAATGAAGGCTTTATCGAATAGCTCACGAAAGGTAAAGGGAGAAACTACCCCATCTGAGAGTTTATTAGCCACGATGAAGCTGAGCGCCGATCCCAGACACTCATGATTGAGTATCGATGAATAAACATGACTGGCAAGTAAAGGTTCCTTACGAACCAAGGCTTCGGCTTCTACCCTAAGCTGTTCCCAAACTTCATAACGCATATGACGTAAACTCTTAAATAATGAACGAAGAAGATGTAAAAATGAAATATCTGTAAAAAATGCAGAAGTGTAAAGTCTAACCTAATCTGTGAAGAATACATCAAGCTATAAGAGTAAATAGCTATATGGCATAACAAAATAAAGCCAGCTGATTAAGACATGCGACTTTTGGGAAGTAAGCATTAACCGATGAATTATCTGATGAATCAGTCGATAAACCTCTGTACTAAACCAGCAAACACGGCTTTAGCATCTTGCGTGATAACATCGCCGTGAGTGACGACTATCTTATCGAAATCCCAAGCCTTGATCTTAGTAATAAATAGGGAAAATGCTGGCTTGTCCTTAATGGTAAAGCCCATTTTCAAAGGAGGGGCAACACATTGGTCCTTGAAACCAAGAGGTCTAAATACACACTTAGTCATCAAGCCTGCAAAACCAGATGGACAAGCATCACTATGATTTTGAATAAGGTCTGTCACCAACAGCGACTTTGACTTCTTGTGAAAAAACACTGATTCATTGAAAAAACTAACGCCAGGCATATATAGCCTTTCAAAATCATCACTCCAGATATTGTCGAAATGTTCATCGAGCACCTGATAATTTTCAATTGAGATTTTTTTCGGTATGCCACCACTCACATACATTTTTGCCTCAGGATAAGCGCTTTGCCAGTCATTTAACCAAATATTATGGCCATTGCTCGGCCCAACCAGATAGCGGACTTGACCGAGTTTATCCATGGCCACCTGCAATTCAGGACTGAGTTTAGTGGGCGTATGTAGCCATAATCCACCACAGGCTAATTTAACCACAGTCATTCGTAGCCTTAACTGAGTCCCTCCTAACGGCATAGTATCTTCGTGGGCCCAAATATCTTCACCTAGCTGCTCTATTGCTAACGTCATACCTATCCCTGTTTAGTCTTGGCGTAAATTAATGTGGCGTAATAGCTAACCTACCTAGACTAGCCTTTAAAGGACAGGAGTAAATCGTAAAAATTTATGCCTTCTTCATTGATTCATACCCGAGTTAGCCTGAACTGGGAAATCACAGTTATCACTAGCTGGTTCACGATCTTGGTTCTGACTCACCAGCGCATCTTTAACAAAAATATTTTCAGAGTATTCTTGGATATAGTCGGCTAATACCTGAGGCTCTGATACATGCATATCGATAATATCGACTCGCTCGGTGAGCTGGCCTAGGCCGCCAAAATAGGTCTGAGGCTTACTAAATCTCAACTTGATATTGCTGCTGTCACCGTAGCCGAAATGCAGGCCTTCCTTGTCATTTTTTCTTGGATAGCGGCCCACTTCCACACTTTCTATATCCTCAAGTTTTATCGATATAAAGCCCCAAACACTATTGTTGATAACCAGCTTATCTTGATGCCCATAGATAGAGAAATAGCGGGAGATCCTGTAGTTAGCAGCAAGCATGATCACACCATAACCAGTAATGCTCGACACAATAATGGCCAGCAACTCACTCCAGGGAGAGATGATCACATAAGCTAAGGCGGCCATGACAAGGGCTCCCAGAGTCATAACCAACCAATGCCATCTAGCAGCCGAGCGTAATTTTAGCTTGGTAATGGCGTCGACATGATTACGTGATAAACGAGGAATAGCGTAGTACCAGCTCGCAGGCTCCGACGCTAAGACTAATGCCAAAGAGCGCTTCTTATCGTCTTCCTCTTGGAAAGAATCCAAGATGTGTACTCTGGGGTCACCGGATAAGTTACGCGCCAGCCACAACGCCTTGATGATACTCACCATCAGATATAACTCGATAGCCAGCAATATGGCAATTATCGGGTAACGTAGCCAGGCGATAAACTCGAAATAACTGGCGATTTCGGCCGGAAAGCTAAGTCTGGTCATCAAGCTACTCATGCTAAATATGAGCAGCATCTTCCACAGCTTCTGCTCACCCATCTTGATGATGCAATACCAATAGGTAATCGGCAGTACCAAGAAGTAGAGAATTGAGAAGACTAATACATAGAGATGGCTATTAGTCCCATCTAGGTTTTCAGGAAGCAGCTGAAAACCCAATGTATAACTGATGATTGCACTGACAAGAAAAATCAGCCTGAACTTTATACTACGCCTCATAGCCCCCCTCCCCAGCGAACAGATGTTGTCATCATGTTACATGATATCTATTTACTAGGAAGGCATTAATAAGAAAAAATACTTCAATGACACTTTCACTCAGCCTAGACTTACAACACAGCGTGGAGTTAGGCTGAGATACATAAAATTAGGTTTGAGCTGCCAGAATTAGATAGTGGTAGCCACTGACATATTACCTGTGGCTTTAAGCCGCTCAATTTTAATAATGCAGGGTGCCTTGAGTTTATAAGTCTTTTGCTGGAACTCATAATCACTCTCGAACCAATGAATATAGAGACGCAGATTCACATCATCATTGAAGTGGTTGTCACTATAAAAATCACGATAACAGCGAGAATTTGGCAGATAACCTGAGTGATAGAGCTTTATGACTCTGTCATCCAGACTGATCTCACGATAATCTATGCCATGCTCTGCCATATAGGGAAAATGATACTCTCCATAACGAAACTCACCATCGATAATCTCTATGCCCTTCCCTTGAGACAGCAAGCTATCTAGCTGCAAGGCATTCAACCGACTATGTACACATAGACTCCCCATTCCAACGCTCGCCAGAATCACCAAGCCCCAGGACAAAAATCCCTGGCGCTTGAAATGAGTCAAAATCAACCAAAAAATGATAAGTGCTGCGACACTGGCAGCCAAAATAAGCTCGAAGAGTTGCCACTCTCCCGCTTCGAAAGCCGTACCTGAATAGGCCATGAATCCCTCCATATAAATAACTAAATCCATTTACTCTTTGCAGTAAAACTCACTCTAACCATGAGAAAGTGAACAAATAATAACCTAACATTGTAGTAAAATACCAAACGAATTTCTGCAAACGCGATACGCGTCTAATTTCAACGGTAAAGTAGCGTTAGAGCATCTAATAAAATTACACATAGGGATACGCCTCACTATTCATAAGTCTTGGCACAAGAAACATTCCATTTAGAGATGAAGCTATAGACGTAATGAAGCACTAACTAATACTAGATGAAGTATAGAGAATGGAGCAAAAAAAGCAGGAGAAAGTGAAGAGGAAAAGACATTGAACCACCAGGCTCAATGTCTCGAAAAGTTTAAATAAGGTAATCGACACCTAAGGCAACAAACAGGGCTAGGCCTGCCCAGTTATTATTGAGAAACGCCTTGAAGCAAGGGGCACGTTCCCTAGCGTAAATCAGCTTCTGTTGATAAAGGCTAAAGCCAACAAAAGTAATCACACCTAAAGCATATACCAGGCCACGGTCTGCCGCCCAACCCGCCGTAATAAAACAGGCTAACGCGGCTAGCTGAAACAAGCCAATGATCTGCCTATCATATTGACCAAACAGGATAGCCGTGGACTTGATACCAACTTTCAAATCATCTTCTCGATCCACCATGGCATACATGGTGTCGTAGGCTACGGTCCAGCACCAGTTGGCGAAGAATAACCACCAGGCCTCGGCAGGAACACTGCCAGTCTGCGCCGCGTAGGCCATAGGAATTGACCAACTCCACACCACACCGAGAAACATCTGCGGCATGTTGGTAAAGCGCTTAGTAAAAGGGTAGATAACAGTCAATATGATGCCAACGACAGATAACTGGACGACCAGAGGATTGAGCATCAAGACTAAACCGAAAGCGAATAGCCCCATTACCGCAAATAGTAGCAGCGCCTCTTTACTGGAGATCTCGCCACTGGCTAGGGGCCGGGACTTAGTCCTGTCTACGTGAGAGTCGAGCTCCCTATCGGCGTAATCGTTAATGATACAACCACAGGCCCGCATCACCACCACACCTAAAATAAAGATCGCCAGCACCTTGAGATCGGGCATACCATCTGCGGCTAATATCAACGCCATCAAACAAGGCCACAACAGCAATAAAGTCCCTATTGGGCGATCCATGCGAGCGAGACGCATATAAACGTCTAACTTTCCCTTTAAAAAACTCATCATTCAGGCTCTCCAAATACTGCTCAAACGCTCAATTTAACGATCTAAACCTAACCTTGTGAATCATCATAAATGGCATCATGACCGACACATTCAAGAACTCAACCGCTTTCTAGTAGGTTATTAGCAAGTCTCTAGTCGAGCATAGGCAACAACCAACCACTTACTGCCGACATCATAGAAATTGACTTGTACTCTGGCTTGGGAACCACTGCCCTCGGTATTGGTCACCTTACCTTCACCGAACTTATGGTGCATCACCCCTTGGCCAACCTTAAAGCCCGAATCATTTACCACTATGCTACGAGTACGGGAGCTACTGGTTTTCCGAGGGACGCTCACCTGAGTCTTAAGGCGGATCTCCTCCACATGCTCAGCTGGGATTTCTTTGATGAAGCGTGATGGTCTGGCGAAATTTTCCCTGCCATAGATTCGACGCGTCTCGGCATAGGTGATGTACAGCTTCTCCATAGCTCGAGTCATGCCGACATAACAGAGACGACGCTCTTCATCGAGTCTATCCCCCTCATCCATAGCCATCTGGCTGGGGAATATTCCTTCTTCGACACCCGACATAAATACCACTGGAAACTCCAGGCCTTTAGCCGAATGCAATGTCATCAGCTGCACCGCATCGGTAAATGCATCAGCCTGACCCTCTCCGGCCTCTAGCGCCGCATGAGATAGGAAAGCATTAAGCTCACCCATATCTTCTATCTCTTCGGGCATAATAAAGGTACGTGCAGCGGTCACGAGTTCATCGAGGTTTTCCACTCTAGAACGCGCCTTTTCGCCTTTCTCAGCCTCATACATAGCCTTGAGCCCTGACTTGGCAATGATATGGTCGGTTGTACGATGCAGTGTCATCTCTTGGGTATCTTGCTGCATCTCTACGATAAGATCCATGAAGCCGCGTACAGCATTAGCCGCACGACCACTGAGCAGCTTCTCTTCGAGGGCACGTAAGCAAGTTTGCCACAGAGTTAACTGCTGCTGCCTTGCGGTAGAACGTAAGATATCTAGTGTACGTCCGCCAATCCCACGAGCTGGGGTATTGACCACTCGCTCGAAGGCCGCATCATCATCTTTATTGTTGATGAGACGCAGATAACTCATGGCATCTTTAATCTCTTGGCGCTCGAAGAATCTCAGTCCACCATAGATACGATAGGCTAAGCCCTTGTGGAGCAAGGCTTCTTCTAATACTCGAGACTGAGCGTTAGAACGATACAGAATGGCGCAACCACTTAGATCTCCGCCCATATCGTGCCAATCACTTATGCGTCCCACAATAAATCGAGCCTCATCCATCTCATTGAATGCACAGTATATTGAGATGGGTTCACCGTCTTTATCTTGGGTCCACAATTTCTTGCCCAAGCGATCTGGGTTATTGGCAATCAATGCATTGGAGGCTTTGAGAATATGGCCGGTGGAGCGGTAATTTTGCTCCAGACGTATAGTGCCAGCCTTGGGGAAGTCCTCGAGGAACTTGTGTAAATTCTCGACTTGAGCACCGCGCCAACCATAGATAGACTGATCGTCATCACCGACGATCATCACATTGGCCCCTTCGCTCGCCAGCACACGGATCCAAGCATACTGAATCGCGTTGGTATCCTGAAACTCGTCTACCAGAATGTTCTTAAACCTGTCTTGGTAATGTTTAAGAACGTGGGGCTTGTTGAGCCATAACTCGTGGGCACGCAGTAAAATTTCGGCAAAGTCGACCAGACCGGCTCTATCGCAGGACTCTTGATAAACTTGATAGATCTGTAAAAGATTCTGCTCTATCGGGAAACCACCCGCATCGATATGCTTTGGCCTTAATCCCTGATCTTTCTTGCCGTTGATGTAGCCCTGAGCTTGGCGAGGCGGATATTGCTTCTCGTCTAAGTTAAGGCTCTTAAGAATACGTTTGATTAGACGTAACTGATCATCAGAGTCGATGATCTGAAACGTCTGGGGCAAGTTAGCGTCTTGATAATGGGTTCTTAGCAGACGATGAGCTAAACCGTGGAAGGTCCCTATCCACATGCGGCCCATATTGCTGCCACTGACCTTCTCCACTCGCTCGCGCATCTCTGCCGCCGCTTTATTGGTGAAGGTTACCGCTAAAATTGAATATGGACTCTGCTGTTCGACCTGCATCAACCAGGCAATTCTATGGGTCAACACCCGAGTCTTGCCACTGCCTGCCCCCGCCAATACCAACATGCTGGATTGAGGTGCCCCTACGGCTGCGCGCTGTTCATCATTCAGGCCGTCTAGTAAAGAAGATACGTCCATTCTTGCCTCCAAAAAATCGAAGAAGCAGTATAACAGGAGCGGGTGATGAGATCCTAGGAACGAGGCCCTAGGATCTTGGTTCTAGGTTCTAAAACCTTGTTTTAGACCTTTTCGGCCGCCACTACTGATATCTCGACTAATAAAACATCGCGGGCCATCTTAGCCTCGACACAAGCACGAGCGGGGGCATGCCCCTCGGCAACCCAAGCATCCCATACCGCATTCATCTCGGCGAAGTATTGCATATCCTTGATATAAATTGTCGCAGAAAGTATATGTTTCCTATCACTTCCCGCCTGCTCAAGAAGAGCGTCAACCTTTTCGAGCATGCTGGATGTCTGCTCAGTGATCCCTTCGTTGGCGTCTTTGCATACCTGACCACATAAATAAACAGTGCCATTATGCTTAACGATACGACTCATGCGGGTACCCGTTTCTAAACGTTCGATTGTCATTGGAAGCCTTGTAAGGAGAGTTTAAAAGAGGGCTATCTTACCGATAAGAGCCTCAATTATCGACCATTGATAGATGAAAATGATGACTGAAAATCGAAGAGGTGCATCAGTCATAAACCCAACATCTTGGGAACGCAGTAGCATCAACTATAAAAGACTACACCTTGGCTACTCTGGCTCATGGATGAGTTTGAATAATCTGAAAAAATTACATTCGTCAATACTAGCCCGCTCAATTTTTCAACTATACTCATTAAGATTATAAGCAAGCTAATAACTGAACTCTTATCGACCTATATATATCCGCTCAGTTCAGATGCAGAGATGAACTTGATCAATTAATGGACTAAAGGATGGTGCGTTTAGTGACTTATTCTCTTTCACACTTGAACCTCTCCCCACACTCTCACAGGATACAACCTCGTTTTAGCGAGTCCCTATTTCACTGCCTGAAATTCATCTTCTTAGCGCTAGTGTTAATACTTCCTCTATCTTCTTGTAAGCCAATACCGGAAGCGCCACTGCGTATTGCCAGCAATACCTGGCCCGGATATGAACCTCTCTATCTTGCTCGTACCTTGGGCTACTATCAAAACTCTCAAGTGAACTTAGTTGAGATGACATCTGCATCCGAGGTCATTCATGCATTACGTAATCACACCATAGAAGGAGCTGCGCTAACTCTGGATGAAGTATTGACTGTGATGGAAGATGGTTACCAGTTGAAAGTCATCTTAGTGATGGATTTTTCCAATGGCGGTGATGTTCTACTCAGCAAGCCAGAAATCAGCTCCCTGACACAACTTAAGGGAAAAAATATCGCCGTGGAATACACAGCTGTTGGCGCGATTCTACTTAACGGTGCACTGGATGCGGCAGAGCTTAGTGCCCGAGATGTCAACATCATCGCCTGCTCTTTCGATGAACACCAAGCTTGCTACACTCAGGCCGATGCCGTGGTCACCTTCGAGCCCAATAGAACCAACATTCTCGCTCTGGGAGCCAATCAACTGTTCGATAGTAGCCAAATCCCGGGGAGGATCATCGATGTGCTCGCAGTACATTCTGATGCTCTCGACTCTCACCCCAAAGCACTAGAGCAGCTAATTAAAGGTTATTTCCAGGCGATAGATTACTTCAAGCAAAAACCTCAAGCTGCAGCTGAATTAATGAAGGCCAGATTACAGCTGACTCCCAGAGAAATCCTTCATAGCTACCAAGGTCTGCACTTGCCCAGCTTAGCCGAGAACCTAGATCTTCTCAGGGGAGAGACATCGAAACTAGAGGAGATTGCCAGCGAATTGTCCATCTTCATGCATGAACGGCGACTGCTGAGCCGTAAAGTGTCCGTTAAGGCGCTGGCAAGTGATCGCTTCACCTTAGAAGTAAACCCATGAAGGGAATAAGAACCCTCTCTCTAAGGCTCTGGTTACCCGGGCTTATATTATTCACATTTAGTGCCTTAGGGGGATTTGTTGTATTGCAATCCTACAAAGCTCTCGAGGCTGAGCTGGTAAATTCGAGTCTGAACTTTATCCGTAAAGATATTTCAGCCCTGCAAAGGCAGATGGAAAAACAACTCAGCAGCAATCGCCCACAGGAAGCCGAACAATCATTGTCGGCCAGAGGCGTAAATACTCGCTATAAGACCCTGTTATCTCTCGATGAGAATGGCAAAATATTACACTCGACTCGATTCGCCATTAAAGGACTGATGGCCAACACAGTTCTGCCATTTTTTGAGATGAAACGTTTTATCCAAGTACAGAAAAATAAACAGATGGATATTCGGCTTTCGGAGAATGGTCATCAAATCTTTGCTTACTATCCACTGATTCTCGCTCGTGCAGCCAATGAGATCCGCCCCACCCGTACCGGAGCTATTTTCGTCGCCTACGACCTTAGCTCCGAACAAGCACAGATCTGGTCGAAAGTCAGCCTGTTTAGCATTCCTATAGGTCTATTTTTACTGCTCGCAATGCTGACAATAAGCCTGTTTCTCGACCTGTTCGTTACCCGACCGATCCGACACTTGGTCACAGGTTCAAAGAGTCTGGCGGATGGGCTGCTAGGTGTTCGCTGCCAGATCAAGGGTCAGGGAGAGATCGCGCTGCTGGGCCAGTCCTTCAACGATATGGCCACCCAGCTAGAAGAAAGATTCGAGCTGAGTAGGCAAGCCGAAATAGCCACTCTGGAGCAGAAACTCTTAGTCACAGATATTTTGAACTCTACTGCCGAGGCCATCTACGGTATCGATCTCAAAGGAGAGTGTATCTTCGCCAATCCCACCTGCATCAAGATGCTAGGCTATAGGGATATTAATGAGCTATTAGGCAAGAATATGCATGAACTCATACACTATAAACATGCAGATCTGACTCCTTATCATGTCGAAGATTGTCCCATTCTTAATGTATTACGCTCAGGACAAGGCGTGCATATCAACTCAGAAAAACTATGGCGAGCCGACGGCAGTGGTTTCACCTCCGAATATTGGTCCTACCCCATAGAGCGTGAAGATAAGATAATAGGTGCCGTCGTGACTTTTCTGGATACCACTGACAGAGAAAAAGCGGCGGAGGTGATTCGACATCAAGCCCACTATGACACATTGACCGATCTCCCCAACCGTTTTCTCGCCTTGGAACGCTTATCTCAAATGCTGGAGGAGAGCGAACGCTCCCAAGAGAATATTGCGGTCTTATTTCTCGATCTCGATGATTTCAAGAAGATCAATGACTCACTGGGTCATGAGACCGGAGACAGGTTGCTCATCGAGTCGGCCAAGAGGCTACTTAGCTCCATTCGAAACGGAGATACCGTTGGCCGTTTAGGCGGTGATGAATTCATCATATTACTGCATGGACTCAAACAAGCTGCGGATGCTAGGCCCGTAGCCGAGCACCTAATCGATAGCTTTAGGAAGCCTTTTTTGGTGGGAGAACGCGAGCTTATCTTAACGGCCAGTATCGGCATATCAATCTACCCAGACGATGGAGAAAACGCCTCGGAGTTGCTAAGAAATGCGGACTCGGCCATGTATCATGCCAAAGAAAAAGGCAGAAATACCTATTCCTATTTCACTGATAAAATGAACAAGGAAGTGTCCAGAAGACTCGCCATTGAGGAGCAGATACATGGTGCTTTGGAGCGCGGGGAGTTCGAGGTTTACTATCAGACCCAAGTAGATATTACCAACAACATCATCATGGGAGCCGAGGCTCTACTGAGGTGGAGCAATCCGGCATTAGGCAGCATATCACCGGAAGAATTTATCCCCATTGCCGAGCAAACAGGTGCGATCATTCCACTGGGAAAGTTTGTTTTCCTACAGGCCATAGTCGCTACTACATTGTGGAAGAAGAAACATCAGAGTCCATTTCGAATTGCCATCAACCTGTCTCCCTGCCAATTTAGAGACCCAGATCTAGTGTCGTTTATCATAGATAACGTTAATCAATCCAAGATGTCGCCTAAAGACATAGAGTTGGAGATCACCGAAGGGGTCTTACTCAGTGGTCATGACTATATTACCGTGGCGCTAGAAGCCCTGAGTAAGGCGGGATTTTCAATTGCCATGGATGACTTCGGCACAGGCTACTCCTCACTTAACTATCTGAGAACCTACCCTTTTAACGTACTTAAAATAGATAGAAGTTTTATCCACGATATAGAGACTGGCACAGCGAACAAGGAGTTAGTATTGGCCATGGTGGCCATGGCTCATGCCCTGGGAATAGGAGTGGTTGCAGAAGGAGTCGAGACAGAAGCCCAACTCAATTACCTTAAGAGCATCAATTGTGATTATGCTCAGGGTTATTTCTTCAGCAAGCCAAGTCCAGTCGTCAAGTTGCTCATGTCTAACCCTGAGCCTCAATGTGATATAAAGACAATAAATTCACCTTAGCCTTAAGTCCGGTAGTGAGACCGCCTGAAAAAGACAGTTAAACTTAGAAAACTAGCATTAGACCTCCAAGTCCGCCGCCACTATACCCTTGCTTATGCTCGACTTTAGCAAGCTTCTCTTCTTTCAGTCTAACCTTAAATCGAGCTAATTCATCATCGAGATTAACGACCATGTCACTAATTCCGGACGGAACAATGAGTACAAAAAAGGCGTGCTCGAGTCGAGCACGCCTTTTTAATATGAGTTCAAGCTATTAATAGCATTCGCTATATAGCTAACTAGACTTTGGAATTCTCTTCCTTGAGGCCGATGCCGTCCATCCAATGATCGAAGTCCATCATATTGCCTGGTAACACGATTTTACTGGCGTTATTACTCAAACCATCGAGTTGCTTAAGATATTGAGCCCCTAGCTGCATTCGCACCACATTCTGTCCCCCTGGGGCAGAGATCACTTCGGCTATACGCTCGATAGACTCGGCGGTGGCGTGAGAAATAGCTAAGATCTCCTCAGCTTTACCTTCAGCTTCATTGATGCGACGTTGCATCTCACCTTCAGAAAGGTTAATCATCTCAGCCTTGATACCCTCAGAGCGATTGATCTTACTCTGCTTGTCACCCTCACTCTTGGCTAATAAGGCACGGCGTTCACGCTCGGCATTCACCTGCATCTCCATGGCTTTTTTTACCGTATCGGGTGGGGTAATATTCTTGATCTCATAACGATGGACTCTAATGCCCCATGTGGCTCCCGCCTGATCTAACACTTCGACCACTTTAGCGCTAATCACATCACGCTCTTCGAAGGTGCGATCTAAGGCTAAAGTACCTATAACAGAACGCGTCGTCGTCTGGGCTAACTGAATGGCGGCGTAACGGTAATCTGTGACTCCGTAGCTAGCCTTAACCGGATCTATCACCGAAATATAGATCACCCCATCTACCTCAACATTTACTTCATCGCTTGAGAAACACTCCTGAGGTGGCACATCTATAGTTTCCTCTTTTAGATCATGAATGTAAGTCACCTTATCGACGAAGGGAATCAAGGCATGAAAGCCTGCGTCTAAGGTAGCGTGGTACTTACCTAAGCGCTCGACGATATAAGCCGATTTCGTTGGCACTAAGCGAATAGATTGAAATAATTTGATGATGAAGACGGCGAAGATAAGTCCCCAAATACCCAACACGATAAAATCTGTATCTATTCCTGCAATCATGAGCGAGCTCCTTTCACTGTATTAGTCTTTGTCGAAGAGGAGCTTACGGCATGTGTCACCTGTTCCATTCCCTCAAAAAAACCTTCCAACTTAGCCATCTCAGCTGGCACAACGGAGACATCGGCCTCCTCCAAAATCTTACCTAACTGGACAATAAACTGTTCTTTTAACTGCATATTCATCGCATCATTACCGCCATTCACGGCCAATGCAGCCGACAACATTCTCATGCCTTCCGCTTTCGCCTTGGCGACTATGCTGATCTCCTGAGCCGTGCCTTTAGCCTCATTAATACGCTTCTGCTTCTGCCCCTCGGAAACATTGATTGCTTCTTGTCTCTCACCTTCAGATAGGTTGATCATCGCCGCTTTTTCGGCATTGGCAAAAGTGATCTCGGCGCGCTTACTTCGCTCTGCCTCCATCTGCTTCTCTAACGTATGAATAACGTGTCTCGAGGGAGTGATGTTCTTTATCTCATACCTAAGCACCTTGATACCCCATGAAGCGGAGGCCTTATCTATCTCACGAACGATGGACTCGTTGAGGCTATCTCGCTCAGAAAATGTCTGACTCAAGTTCAATTTACCTATCTCAGAACGCATAGTTGTCTGGGCTAGATTAACCGCTGCGAGGCGATAATTTTCGATGCCGTAACTGGCAAGCTTGCCATCCATCACCTTGAGATAGACTAAACCATCGACCTCGAGCTGAGTGTTGTCTTTCGAGATACAACTCTGGGGTGGCACATCTAAGACCTGCTCACGGATCTCATGCTTATATGCGACCCTGTCGAAAAAGGGGATCAAAAAATGAAACCCTGGTTGTAGTACGGCACGAAACTTTCCTAAACGCTCGATAACATTCACTTCGCGCATGGGGACGATCAACATTAACTTATAGAGAAGAAAAAAGATAAACAGCACAAATAGGGTAAACACAAACATAGATTCCATCCTTACTTATTGATTAATCTGTTGTTAATTAGATCTCGGCTTATTTGGTGTATTCAGTCCCTTGGTAGGGCTCGACAACAAAGGCTATATTCTCCCTGCAGATGATACGCACTCGAGTTCCGGCTGCTATTTCGCTGCCATCACCTAGGGCTGACCATTCAGTTCCTTGAAACTCGATACGACCCTGTTTCTGCGCCGGTCCTATGGCTTCTTTAACTAAAGCTATTTGGTTATAGAGCTCCAGCTCCTCGTCGGTGCTGGCCACATGAACATCTCCACCGACTAATTTCTGAGTCACTTGTCTAAAGCTCAGCAATAGGACGATAGATGCAATGAACCACAGGGTCAACGCCTGCACGATTCCATCGACGAACCCGACAGCGAGCGCTCCGGCAACCACTAAACATGCGCCGCCAAGTAAGATGACAATACCACCCGGGATAATTATCTCTGCCAGCATCAAAAAAACACCCAGACAGGCCCAGATGATGATGGGATTAGAAAACTCCATATTTCCCCCTGAAATCATGGTTTCGGTAAAAAACCACTATATCAGCAGTTAGCACTTTTCGCGACATAATATGTCGCGAAAAGTATATACTCTGCACTACAACAAGTTAATAAATTGATTATATGAATTAAAGCATTAGCTGAATTAGCGTCTATAACAGGAATACGGACCGAATCAAGAACTTGATACGAACACGATTTGATCTAGCTAGGATAGTCATTGAGTTCGGGACAAGATTACAACAAGGGAAATGTTAACGCTGCATAGGACGTGCAACTATCCTCTGCCTTGTGATGAAACTTAGAAATAATATCCAAAATTGATGTTAATACGCTTGTCCCAATCATCACCCACTTCAGGTAAGCCAACATGATCGTTATTCGCTGTAGAAAAGGTCATATTCTTACCCATGATGAAATCTACCATGGTATAAGTCGCGCCTGAAGCGATAGCTAGCCCAGTGACATTTTGCATGCTGTTATCATAACTCGTATCAAGTACATCAGGAGTCATCAAGCCAAAATCATTGTAGAATTTCAGACTACCCCAATCAGTTTTGATTGTTTTGGCAAAATTCACACTGTAAATTTGTCCCTTAGAGGCAACTTCATATTGCCAACTGAGTACCGACACACCGATTTTATTCTCATCTAAGCTATCAGCCGCATCGAATTCATACTGCATGGCTTGTAGCTGCAAATTCCAGCCATTGACACTAGCATTCATATGAGTTGCGACCGCATACCTATCACCGTTATTACCCGTTTTACTGTTGTAGATTTGCCCCACTTCAAATGAGCCGCCTAAAGTAGTCGAAATGCCATCATATACAAAGGTGTAGGTCTGACGCAGATTCAACTGATTAGTTTCTTCATTGTTATACTCAGTACCATTAATCGTTCCACTATAGAGATCCGTTGCGTAACGCTTGTTTTCACTTGCACCATATTCGGCATTTTTATAGAAAGCCATATCCGTATGCCAGCCATTATGTTCATAAACGGCTTTTATACCTACATCATGATCATCTTCAAAACCAAGGTAATAAGGTAAACCGAACCAGAAACTATTAGAAATAAATTCAGGATTACCGAATGGCACTTTATTTATTCCAAATTGCAACTGCCAATCAGCATTCAACTCATAGTAACCATAGCCATATCTAATGTAATCTGTACTGGATGCGAAACGGTATTCAGCTGCTAATCCCCAATCCCCCTTCTTACCATCAAATTTAATGGCTGCCATATCGAATGTGAGATCGCCAGCTTTATCCTTTGAGCTTTCGTCGTAATCTTTATATTCATAATTAACACGCACTGTCCCACCAATACTTATCCCGTCTTCAGCTTGCGCTGAAATACTCATCAAGGACAAGGAGACCACACTAGCCAAAATAGATAACACAAACTTATTTTCTTTCATTATTATCACCTTATTATTTTTATTTGACACAAGTCAACCCCCAGATTTTATAAATCCAAGTTAAAAATCAATTTAATTTAATTTAATTTAATTTAATTTGAAGCAACAAAATCTAACGATTAAATATATCTAACAAGTTATTTATTAATAGTATAGTACCTACAAGGTATCAATAACTTTCCTAGTACATAGGGAAAATTGGTTAACGGTGAGACTAGTCGTTACGCTTAGCCAATATTAATTATCTAAGCCAAAATTATTTTCATTAAGTCTACTACTTACCAATTCCTGCCAGTAATTAACACCCTTCATTAATATATTATCATTAAAGTCGTAGCCAGGGTTATGTAATGCGGTACCGCCACACTCACCTTGACCATTGCCGAGTAATATATAACAACCTTTGACTTCGCGAAGCATAAAGGAGAAATCTTCACTTATGGTTAAAGGTTCGCAATTAGCATTCACGTTTTCGACACCAACAACTTTCTGGGCAGCATTAACAGCGTAGGTGGTTTGCTCTTTGCTATTAATTGTCGATAAGAAGCTATTATTAAAATGATACTCATAAGTCACATTTGCCGATATACACTGACCTGAAACAATACGCTCAATCGTGGCGTCAATCTTTGCTAAAGCCTCATCGGTAAAGCTGCGAGTATCTCCCTTAATCGTCACTTGTGTTGGGATCACATTTACCGTGCCATTGGTGGTGAATTCAGTTACCGAAATTACCGCTGTTTCATTTACCGCACTCAAGTTACGGGAGACAATAGTCTGTAAAGCGGTAACTATACTCGCCCCGACCACTATGGGGTCTGTTCCCATATGGGGTAAAGCAGCATGACCACCAGTCCCTATGACATTAATTTCAAAACTACTCTCGCTTGCCATCAAGGAGCCGGGACGAGTGATGAAATCGCCTTCCGGGACTCCTGGGAGGTTATGCATCGCATATACCTCATCAATCTTCCATTTGGTAAACAAGCCATCGGCTATCATGGCTTTAGCACCGACACCATGCTCTTCTGCCGGTTGAAAAATGAAGTACACAGTGCCATCAAAATTACGTGTTGCAGCTAGCTCGTGTGCGGCCCCGAGTAACATCGCAGTGTGGCCATCATGGCCACATGCATGCATCAATCCAGTATGCTGTGACGCATGCTCAAAACAGTTTACTTCTTCAATACGAAGGGCATCCATATCGGCACGTAGTCCAATAGAGCGTTCACTGTCACCACATTTCAAAATGCCAACGAGACCGGTTTTACCTATATTACGATGCACTTCGATACCAAATTCTTCCAGTTTATTAGCCACCATAGCTGACGTTAACACCTCTTCAAAACCAAACTCGGGGTGCTTATGGATATGGCGACGCCAGTTTACAACTTGCTCTTGTATAGTCATCAAAAATCTCTGCTTTATGTATTTATTTCCCCCATGTCAATTCAACAAGAGGGCATATTATTCTACTTAGGCTTAACTGGCTTTTTCAGCTTGAGCTGCCGCATCAACTACAGGGCTGGATTGCTGACTAGGCTCTACTTCAATCTGGTCTTCAGAAAACTCAGCTCTGAACATCTTGAAAGTGCTAACTATGCATAAAAACAACACGAACATCAGGGGCAGCGCGAAGATCAAACTGATACTTTGTAATAGATCTATGCCCGTTTTACTTCCCATCATTAAAGTCAGTGCCATAGCAGCTTGTGCAATAACCCAGATGATTTTCATTTTATTACTTGGATTATCAGTGCCATCTTCACACATGCTACTCAGCGTATATGTGGAGCTATTCAGTGAGGTGATGAAACAAGTAAACAAAGCAATGACAACACCAATAGAGATGACGGTTCCCATAGGGAATCCTTCCAGCACAATAAATGTTGCCGCTTTTGAGGAGGCTGCAGCGGCCGCAAGCACTTCAGGTTCTGATTGAATTCCTATGGTGCCAAAGAAAGCCACCCAGATAAAAATTCCAATACAAGGGATAAGCATTGAACCTAAGATAAACTCCCTCACAGTTCGTCCTTTCGAAACCCGAGCAATAAATGGTCCTACAAAGGGGGCCCATGCAATAGCCCATGCATAATAGTAAATTGGCCAACCTCTGATCCACGATGCTTCCTCTTCGGCGGCGAATGTAGGTAACATCAAACTATCTTGGAAGAAATCATTTAAGTAGTTACCTATTGTGTCAAAATAAACATTAATCATAGTGGTTGTTGGACCAACAACTGCAACCAAAATAATTAATCCAATCAATAAATAAGCATTGCAATCGGATAGTATTTTTATCCCCTTTTCCAGTCCAGTTGTCGTACAAGCTATGGTAATAACGACAATTACCCCGACCAAGATGAATGTGAGCCAAGCCGAATCAGGCGTGCCAAATAGGTAAGAAAAACTCACACTTAAAGAAAGCCCACTCTGACCTAGGGAAGTGGATATTCCGGCGATGGCACCAAACACACAAACAATATTGATGATCTTGCCTAAAGTGCCATTGGCTTTATCTCTGCCCCATGGAATTAATATATTACTGATAAGGCCATTTTCATTTTTACGGTACATTAAATAGCCGAGTACTAAACCGACTACGGAAAATGCAGCCCACGCCTGGATACCTTGGTGAATAAAACTTTGTTTCATTGCAAACTCAGCGGCGGCTGCTGTCTGGGGAGTAATACCTGTAGTCGATAATGGGTTCATATAGTGATACACAGGCTCTGCGACCCCCCAATACAACATCACAGTCCCCATTCCGGCAGAAAACAACATGCCTATCCATGAGAAGGTACTGAATTCAGGTTGCGCATCATCCGGTCCAAACTTAATGCTGCCGTATTTACTAAATGCAAAATAAAACATCACCATGACGTATGTGAAGGAGCCGGCCATGTATATCCAACCAAACGTATCCGTCAAATAGTTCATGGTACCAATACCTACGGTATATAATTGATCCGGAAATATAATTCCAGACATTACAATTAAGCCGATAAAGCTCATCGTACTTATAAATAACATTCGTCCTTGAGTCATACTTTCTTTATTGGTAATCATAAAGCTCTCCCGTAATTTATTTAATGATGACAAGTTCTGGTTCAGCACGCTGACTTAGCCATTCGGCACCGTCTTCTGTAATCACTATGTTTTCTTCATGAACCATAGATTTACCTTGCGCATAAACCATGCCCGGTTCCAACGTCATCACCATGCCGGGTTTCAGAACGGTATTATCGGAAGCGGTATTAGATGGACGTTCGGTTAACTCCATTCCCAGGCCATGCCCTAGTCGGCCAACATCATTACCTAAGGCACCATTAGCCTCTAACACCCCCCACATCGCCAGATAGATGTCCGTTGTTGTAGCCCCCGGACGAGCAGCTTCAAAGCCTTTGCTTGTGGCTTCATAAGTCGCACGATATGCCGCCTTGGTTTGTTCGCTCGCATAACCAAACGCCCAATTTCTGTCGAAATCAGAGAAGTAGCCATCACGCACGGCTCCGGTATCTATGATCAAAACATCACCCTCCTCGATAACCCGATCTGTCGGGCCCATGATGATGCTGTCATAGCCATCAGGACCAGAACCCGCAATAATATAGGGGCACTCATCGGCACCTTCGTGAAGCATATCAATGCGAAACTGTTTACAGATCTCACGCTCATTCATACCAACACGGGCATAGCGAGGGATCTTGTCGAAGCCAAGATTAGTGATACGGCAAATTTCACGGGTTTTAGCAATTTCAGCCTGAGACTTAATTTGGCGCAGTTCATGTACAAGTAGCGACACATCCACAAATTCTTTTTTCACTAAAGACTGGAGCTCAAGATAGTTATTCACTGGCATGCGAAGGTGTGACTCTATGCCTAATGTGGCCCCAACACGACCATAACGGCTTGGCAGTGAAGTCAGGGTATCGGCAAGCAAACTAACCCCATCATCTTGGGGTTGTGGAGAAGGCCAGGTAATGATGCTCTCAATCCAGGTAGATCTCATACCACTGGCACCTATTTCTGGAATGACCGCGATAGGCTTACCCTCTAACGGCACAATGACAAACCATGGTCGAGTCGGACTGTGCCAAAACTGAGTATGGAACCCAGTAAAGTAACGGACATTTGGCTCAGTTGTAAAAATCATCGCATCTAACTTATTCTCATGCATGATTCTTTGAGCCCGTTTGGCTCTATTTTCAAATTCGGATAGTTCAAAACCACGCTGTAAATAATTAGCCATGTTAAACCTCTTTATTATTGTTATTAGCTATGAGTCAACAAGACTATTGTTAACCTTATTTACACAATTACACTGAACACAAATATATTTAAAGTTAACTTTTGTAACCGCAACATTTCAGTTAACTTTATTCAACTGAAAAGAAAACAGAATAAAACCCATTAATCTTATTTATCACAAGCTTAACATTTGACGTTACCTTGCGGTTACATTCAAGACTGGAGTGTAGATTAAAATAACAGTACATTAGTTACATAAAGTTAATTTAATATCGAGGAGTGATAAGCTTGATTATCAAAGTAACATTATATTCTGTTCACGATAGTGACCTAGAATGAGCCCGGTCATATATAGATCTTTTATCGCCGAATATACCAATGAAGACAGAGAGTTTTTAAACTCCTATTTTAGATTAGCCGAAACAATTGCTGATTTCATAGGCCCTCATTGCGAAGTGGTCATTCACTCTTTTGAGAGTTTAGAAAAATCAGTGGTAAAAATAGTTAACGGCCACCATACAGGGCGTAAAGTGGGCTCCCCCATCACAGATGTGGGTTTGAAAATGCTGCGTGAATTTGAACAAAGCGGAGAAGTCACTCCTAAATGCTATTTCACCAACAGCAAAGATGGCGATCAATTAAAATCAACAACCTGTGTATTAGCAGGAAAGAATAATAAGCCGGTTGGATTATTCTGTATCAATATGAACTTGTCACATCCTTTTCCTGAAATTATTAAAACATTAATGCCGGATGTAGCGACTAGGACTGGGATAGTCAGTGAAAACTTTAGTTCAAATGCAACGGATGTAATTGAGCAAGCCCTGAAACATGCGATACAAAAAATTGAAAATGATCAGTCAGTGAACCTTAAAAGCAAGAACAAGCAAATTACCAAGGTACTGCTTGAGAATGGCCTGTTTGAATTAAAAGATGCGACGGCTATGGTAGCCAATCGTTTAGGGATAACTCGCCACGCTATATATAAATACATTCGCGAGTTCAAATCATAACCATTGAAAATAAGAGATACACCATGAAAAAAACAATCCACACTGAACTAGCCCCTGCTGCAATTGGCCCTTACTCACAAGGTTCAGCATTCAAAGAGCTGGTATTTACATCTGGACAGCTGCCCCTCGATCCCAAAACAATGGCCTTTGTTGAAGGCGGTATCAAAGAGCAAGCAAGCCAGTCTTTGGCAAACTTAAAAGCCGTACTGGAAGAGAGCGGGGCATCATTATGCTCGGTTTTAAAAACAACATGTTTTCTATCTGATATGGAAAACTTTGCGGAATTTAACGAAGTTTACACCGAAGTTTTTGGCACCGAAGCTGCACCAGCACGCTCTTGTGTTGAAGCCGCCCGTTTACCTAAAGATGCACTGGTAGAAGTTGAAGCCATCGCTTTTATCAAGTAATAAACGGCGTACAAGGCCATGATAAATGGCCTCTATTCTTATTTTTTAGAAGTGATAATTATGATTAACATCTCTGAAAACCGTTTCTACAACGGTAAAACCAGCCCTCTTTTTAATAAAGATATTGCCCAGCAAGCCCGACAATTTCACAGTAAAATTGCAGGCTATGCACCGACCCCTTTAATCTCGTTACCCCAGCTAGCTAAACAACTGGGCGTAAAAGCTATTTTAGTTAAAGATGAATCCCATCGATTTGGGCTCAATGCTTTTAAAGTACTGGGTGGCTCTTATGCCCTTGGCCGTGTATTGGCCAATCATCTGAGTGTGGACATTTCAGCTATCGATTTAAAAACGGTGTCATCTAAGCTAGATAAACCTATGGTATTTACTACTGCAACTGCGGGTAACCATGGAACGGGCGTCGCTTGGGCTGCACGAGAAATGGGCCAAAAAGCCGTAGTTTATATGCCAAAAGGTGCAGCACAAGCCAATGTTGATCGCATCAAGGCGTTGGGAGCCGAGTGTATTGTTACCGATGTCAATTATGATGATACCGTCCGTTTCGCAAGCCGCACAGCAGATGAAAATGGCTGGATGTTAATTCAAGATACCGCCTGGGATGGCTATGAACAAATTCCAACCTGGATATCTCAAGGTTACATGACCATGGCAGATGAGGCGCTGGAACAAGCAGCTGCTATGCCTCAGGGAGTGCCGACTCACGTTATGCTTCAGGCAGGTGTGGGTGCTATGGCCGGTGGAGTATTAGGTTACTTGTGCGATAAATTGGGGCCCGATAACTTTAAGACTATTATTTCTGAACCAGCCGCCGCAGACTGTATCTATCGCTCTGGCACCAGTAAAAACGGTGATATCACTTGTGTTAGCGGTGATTTAAACTCGATCATGGGAGGACTGGCCTGTGGTGAACCTAACCCGGTGACCTGGCCGATACTACGCGATTGCAGCGACCTTTTTGCTTCCGTTTCAGATAATGTCTCCGCAACTGGTATGCGTATCTTAGGTAACCCTCTTAAAGATGACACAGCAATAATAAGTGGTGAGTCTGGGGCTATTAATATGGGACTGCTGTATTTATTAGCCACACAAGCCGCAGAAATTCACTCTATTGCTACATCTGTTGATCTTAATCAGGATTCTGTGGTGATGATTTTTAGCACCGAAGGAAATACCAACCCCGAACGTTACCGTAAAATAGTCTGGGAAGGCATGTTGGCCGTTGACGGTCCAGCATAAAAATATCCCTTCAGGCTCATAACCCTGGAGGGATAGCTATATCTCGACATAACAGCACTCTGTCGAGATACATCTTATACCTTGGCCCCTTACTCTGCGTACAACAACCAATCTAATAACCAATCTTTAATCAAGTCTGATGACAAACTATCAATAATTATCTCGTTTTACTCAGTGAAATCAAAAAATATGGTCTCATCATTGATTTTTTATTATTGTTATTTTTGTTAATACTCTGGCTCTGGCTGAAACAAAAAATTTCAGCCCCGCTAAGCACCTAGTTAGTGCTGACGATACTTTACCTTAGATGCTTCGAGTAGAAACTTACGAGCAGGAAAGAGTGAATTTAACTCCCTGCAAAAACAATAAGCACTTAATATAACAAGTAAAAATATGCCATATAGGCGTATAAAGAGGGTTTGAGATGAACAAGACATGGCTTTATTTAGCAATGCTAGCGGCACCACAAGCGGTAGCCGGAGACTTAATACACTGGTGGGATGCAAGTGTGACCGCTCTATATGGTGAGGAGTACGACCTTGCTCCTTCCGATAAACTCACCACCTTTACTTTCGAGACTACCGGCGGCTGGAAATATGGTGATTGGTTCGCATTTCAGGATGTGACTCACTTCAATGGCTCAAATGTCGACAAAACCAGTACCACCTATGGTGAGATTTCCACACGCTTAAGCGCGGGGAAAATCTTAGGCCAAGAGATTGGCTTCGGCCCGATAACAGATCTATCATTGGCCATGACTTTCGAAGAGGGTGAAGGACCGGTAAAGAGCTTCTTATACGGTCTGGGCATGGATATAAAAATCCCTTACTTCACCTACTTTACCCTTAACACCTATCGTCGCCATGCCATCAGCAGTGGCAACATCAGCGACGGCTGGCAAGTAACCCCCGCATTTAGAATGGATTTTCCCGTGGGTAATTCCACTATCGTTTTCGATGGATATATCGATTGGGTATTCGCAACAGACAACCAAGGTTATGAAGAGAACTTCCACTTCAATCCTCAGTTAAAATACGATCTCGGTGCCGTTATCTTCGGCGAGCATAAGAAAAATAAACTATTTGTGGGTATCGAATATGACTACTGGCAGAACAAATATGGTGTTGACGGCATAGATCAGAACACCTACTCGGTGATCGCCAAATACCATTTCTAATCCATAATAACGAAGAAGGCGCCTGAGGCGCCTTCTTTATATCTGTATTACTGGCTAACTAGCTCTAACTCATGCTATTAAGCCAGTAACTTCTTCGCCGCGGCAACAACGATCGAGATGGCGCTCACCTCAGTTTTTTTCATCATAGCTTCATCAGGGATCTCCTGCTGAGTACGATTCACGATAACACCCGCAACACAGGCCGCACGCCAACCTTGAGAAGCACACATGGTAAATAGCGTCGATGATTCCATTTCATAGTTCAACACGCCCAAGTCCTGCCACTCTTGCATCGAGCCTTTGAATTGACGTGTCACTCGGCCTGAAACTGTATCGTAACGCTCTTGACCTGGGTAGAAGGTATCTGAGGATGCGGTAATACCGATATGTGGCTCAAGACCAGCTTCGCGACATGCAGCTACCATAGCGGTAGTACACTCAAAGTTAGCTACGGCAGGGTACTCCATAGGAGCGAAGTGCAAGCTTGCACCATCCAAACGTACCGATGCTTGTGTCACAATCACATCACCAACATTAACTTGAGGTTGAATTGCACCCGTAGTGCCGACGCGTAAGAAGGTCGTCACCCCCAGTTGAGCCAACTCTTCAACGGCAATAGACGTCGATGGACCACCGATACCCGTAGAGCAGATAACCACAGCTTTGCCGTCTATGTATGCCAGGTAACTGGTATATTCACGATGGCTGGCTAGAAATGTCGCCCCTTCCATCAATTCGGCGATGCGCTTTACCCGCTCAGGATCCCCTGGCACTATCGCCAAGCTTGCTCCATCTAACATTTTTTTAGTCAAGCCTAAATGAAATACATCAGACATTATGAAAACCCCTTTCAATTTTGATTATAAAATTCTTCTAATTTCGACTTTAACCTAGTATCGAAGCAGATAAGGTTAACTCGATCACACTTTTTCTGGCAACAGGTAAATATTTTGATGTAATCCAGTTACGAAAACAATTCTTTGGTCTATCGAGTCTAATTAGCATAGATGCCCATAAAACTCAGTAATATAGGCACTCCCATAGGGCCAGCCAGTTCAAATTAATTAATGTTAGCCTAGTTGACGCAGATCACATTCATCGGTAAAAAACTGAGCTAATTTAAACTTAAACCAGAAGAAAAAACAGCAGGAGGGATACAAACTATGTTTCCGGAATACAGAGAACTAATCACTCAACTTAAGAGTGATGACGCCCACTTTCTAAAGGCTTTTAACAAGCATAATGCGCTAGATCATCAGATTAAGGAGCTTGAGCAGCACAGCGCCAGCGATTCAAATAGTCAGATCCATGAATTGAAAAAAAGAAAACTGCATCTGAAAGAAGAGATATTTTCGATCCTGAAAAAAGCCGGATAATGTAGAACGCTTGCCGTGACTCGTCACTAAAAATGGGCGCTAAGCGCCCATTCAATTTATCGTCGTTTTTACCCCGCACTCATAAAATACCAATCGGTATAAGCACTAAAACGGCCACAACAAAAATACTGCTTAGGTTATCTCAATGCTTTGAGCAAGGCTTCACTAGAATCAAAAATTATCACATCGACTATTTTAAGCTTATCTAATCTGATCAATGTCGCCTTATCTTTCTCACCGGGTAGCATCTTAGTTACATCTCCATCCCTATCCAGCCCCATGGAAAAAGGCAGATCTTTCATCTGAGGAATAGCCACGAACCTGGCAATCAATGAAGGCATGCCACTGATATCCGCCACATACACTAAATGATCCTGGCCTTGTTCATTACCGTCCTTGAGCAGCTCGAGGGCTTCCTTGATGATATCGCCACCTTTCATGTTGCGGCTAAACAACAGCACCTCAGTACCAGAAGACACTACCACTTCATTTTCAAACTGATCTTGCAGTTGGAACGAGGAGATAAGCTCGCCTTCGGCATAGAAAGATGCCTGAGCAAAGCCAGCAAACAGGGTACAGATGGCAAAAATAAGTGCTCTCATGATTTATTAGCTCCTGAATTAAGTCATATAAGGCAACAGAGTATCCTACCCCAGCTGATATCACCGCAAGCGTCGCACCAATTCATGATCTTCTTCACGTTGAATCTCAAGTTGCACAAGATGCCAACTGGAAAGCCGGCAAATTACTAACAATATAACTACAAATATCAACAGATATGGGTAACATGATCATCCAGCCTCAGCATCTAGCTCTGCAGTTATTTTAAAGGACAAGTTATGACGGAAGATCATCTACAACAGGAGATCCAGCAACTACAAAATGTATATTCGCTGATCACCGAATTTTTAGTGCAATACAGTTTCCGCCTAGTGGGTGCACTCTTCATCTTCTTGATAGGTCTTTGGCTCGCAGCTAAAGTCTCAAACCTAGTCACCAGACAGTTTGAAAAACACGGCATAGATCTCACCCTCAGCAGCTTCGTCAGTAATCTGGTACGCATACTGATCATCATCATGGTGGCCATCATCTCCTTAGGCAAACTGGGGATCAGTATCACGCCTATGGTTGCTGCGATAGGTGCCGCTTCTCTCGGCGCAGGTTTGGCAATACAGGGCATGCTGTCTAACTACGCGGCAGGTATCACTATCATAGTGACCCGGCCTTTTGTGGTGGGTAATACCATCACAGTGAAAGAGGTCACGGGTATAGTCAAAGATATCTTCTTGGGCATGACAGTGCTAACCAATGAGGAGGGGGAGCAGATAAATATACCCAATAAACATATAGTCGGCGAGATACTGCATAACTCCTTTGCCAACAAGCTAGTCGAAACTCAGTTCAACATCAGTTATAAATCCGATCCAGAGCAGGTCACGGCACTGGCTGAAGAGATCTTAGCCGCAAGCCCTAATGTATATCAGGACAAGGGCGCTCATGTGGGCATCAATGGCTTCAACAGTATAGGTATCGAAATAGGCATACGTTACTGGGTGCCGACACAGACCTATTATCAGGATAAGTACCAAACCAACTTAGCCATTTATAAGGCACTCAACACCGCTGGCATCGAGATCCCATGCCCGGTAAGAGAAGTCCACATCGAAAGATAGCCATATATAGAGCCTATTTCTCTACAGGCCAGATCACACGTTAATTCGTTTTCCTTATTAATATTAAGTTAAGGCTTACTATTAATAAGGAGTTAAATCTCATCAATAATATACAAGACAAGATTAAACCAACTTAAATCGCATAAAATTCAATAAGATGAACAAAAACTTGTTATGTATACCTCTATTCAAACAAAACTATCACCAAAATAAAATCACTTAAAAGCTTAAGTGAATCTTAAGCACCACAAGGGTTTGACCCTATATATAATAAATTCAAATAATCATTATAAGAGATACTCTATCGATCAAATCCGCAGTTTCCCCCAAAATGCGTCCCATAGAAACAAAACACATAATGATTTTGAAATTTCCATTAGGGAGCACAAAGATGAAAAAATCACTACTAGCTATCGCACTGATGAGCGTTTTCTCATATGCAAACGCAGCAGATGTCGACAACACTTGGTACATAGGTGCCGGCGCAGGCCAGAGCAACTTCGAGGGTGTTGATGTAACAGGCGATTACCTAGGTGACGATAGTGACTTAGCCTGGAACGCTATCCTAGGTTACCAGCTAAACAAATACTTCGCCGTAGAAGCTGGCTGGCAAGACCTTGGTACTCTTGATGATAATCATATGCGTACCGACAATGGCCAAAACATCGAAGTCGACGGTTTTACACTGGGCTTAGTTGGCACACTTCCACTTAACGAAAAGTGGTTCTTAACTGGTGAAGCCGGTGCTTATCAATACCACATCGCCCATCAGATGACTGCTGACCAATATGTCAGTGATACAGATACCGCTGCTTACTTCGGTGCAGGTGTTGGTTACAACATCACAGACTCTCTAGCTATATCAGCTAAATACCGCCGCTTTGCAGGTATCGATGAAAATGCATGGAACACGGCAAATATGGATGCACAAACTGTAGGCATTCAAATGACTTACCGTTTCGGTGTGACTCCAACTCAGACTGCGGCCGTACTACCAGCAGTGATCAAAGAGACTAAGCCTGCACCACGTCCAGAGCCAGTCTACGAGACGAAAGTTGAAAAGAGCAGCATTGCCGTACTGTTCGGTTTTGATTCTTCAGAGCTAAGCAGTACAGCTCAGGCGAAACTTGACGAAGTCGTTCGTCTCTCTAAGAAGAATGACAGCGATGCCATCATGCTTATCGGCCAGGCTGATAATCAAGGCGATGCAAGCTACAACCAGAAGCTTTCTGAAGCACGTGTACAGCATGTTGAAGACTACCTGACGTCTCACGGCGTTGAAGTTCAGCAGCTAGATCACCAGGCATCTGGTGAGCAAGATGCTCATGCTAACTCGACTCAAGAGCGAGCTCTCGAACGTCGCGTTATCATCACTCTAACCAGTGAAAGCCAAGTTATTGCATCTTAGACTTGAGATGTAACTCTGGAGGCCAGGGATAGGCCTTTAGTGTGTTAGCGCACAAATTTGTCAGAGCATATGGACCCGACCACTCTAGGATTGAGTATCTGACTATAGAAAGGATTCACTATCTCTGGAAAGGAAATGCTAGAGGCCAGAAGACAACCTATTAAGGATAATAGGTTGTTGAACATGGATAGATAGACTTCGGCTAGGCAGGAAGCTAGTTACACAAGATGTGTAAGTCAGAAGCAGATGGAACGAGTTACTTCATTCATGCGGGATGCACCAGAACCAGGACGTACTGGTTTGAAGTGAAATTAATATAAACGATGAATTTGTACCAGATACGGATAACACAGTTTAATCAGGCGGAATGCCTGAGCCTAGGTAAGGATATTTGGGCTGTTAAACAAGATGGAACTTTTAAAAGGATTTAGGCTAAAAGGAAAGAATTTATCCCTCTTAATCAATACACTTGGTTAAGATGCAAGTTTGTGACCCCTAAGGCCAAGGATGGCCTTTTTTCACGTCTTATATCTATGCTGAAATCATTTTTTCATCTATAGTCAAACAGTTATGAGATCATACCTTAGAGCTGCTGGATGCCATTAAAAAGAAATTTCGATCTACTTAAAGAATGTGACCTAAATCTATTGATCGCCTTATCTGTGCTGTTAAAAGAAGCACATGTAACAAAAGCAGCGAAAGAGCTTGGCTTATCTCAATCAGCCATGAGTCAGGTGCTCAAACGCCTAAGATTAATGTTCGAAGATCCTCTGTTGGTGAAGAGCCACAACGGCATGACACTCACCAACAAGGCGACGGCTATAGAGCAAGATCTCAAGCCTCTGCTCAATCGAGTCATCAGCATACTAGAGGGAGATGAATTCGATCCGGCCACTGCGCAGGGGCGGATCAGAGTCATGATGAATGACGTTATCGCTCAGCTGTGTATTACACGTTTAATTAAAGATCTGGACAAGTATGCACCAGGCATAGAGCTTGAATATGTCACCCAGAAGACCCAAGGTTTTAAGATGCTCAGACGTGGGCACATAGATCTTATTGTCGGTTTTTATGACAATGTACCTAAACCAATAAAGAGTAGAGTCATTGCTCATTACCCTTGGCAGATGGTGACACTCGATAAGAATGCGGCTCAATATAGTGAAAGCTTACATCGAGGTGACAATGTCAGCGATGAGAGTCCATTTCAACTTCTGAGATACCTGTATCAGGAACATAATCAGATCCATGTCATCAATGCGCTGAAGACCATCAACGCCGAGGATGCATCTTACTCACTATCATCGGGCTCTTTAGGCACTATGATACAGGCCTTGACAGCACCCAAAACGGCAACCTTGGTACCTCATTTCTCAACTGGCGTGCTAAAGGAGCGTAATACAGAAGATTTTATCTGGCTCGGGGAGCCTATCGAGTTGGAGCTTAAAGTGTGCTGGAACATACATCATCGAAATAGTAAATTGCAGAAATGGTTTAGAACGCTTATTTCATCGATTCTTATTGAACAGTTAACCGATAAAGATGTCATTAAATGAACCACTCGGATCTAAAAATAATTCAACGTTGCGATCTTAACCTACTGCTGAGCCTGACAGTGTTGATCGAGGAGCAGAGCGTTTCCAAGAGTGCCGAACGCCTCGATATATCTCAACCAGCCATGAGTCAAAATTTAAAGAAACTACGCCATTTATTCGACGAAGCCTTGTTTATTAAACATGGTCAAGGCATTAAGGCGACGGAGAAGGCGCTGGCTTTATTACCCAACTTGCTGGAATGGCTGGAAATGAGCAGTCGATTAATATTGCAAAAAACCTTCGATCCTAAAGAAGTACATGGCGTCATTCGAATCGCATTTATCGATAGCATGACGTCCGAAATTGTCCCTCAGATACTCAAGATGGTGATGCAAACGGCACCTAATGTCGAATTGGAGTTCTTACATCAACCTAAAGATATGTTTGCCATGTTAGAGTCAGGGGAAATTGACCTCTGCGCCGGAGGTAAAGTCGTGCCCCCGGCAAACATATACGGTCGTCATATCACCAGAGATAAGTTTTGTATCGCTTCCAGTCCGGATCATCCCATCAATCAGTTGGTCAAGCCTAGTCTGGAGGAGATTTTCAGTTTCGATACAGCGGAGTATTCATCCTCCAGTGCAGCCGAGACACAGGTTAATCAGTTAGTGCAGGCCCATAACCTGACTCGAAAAGTCAGCTTCTCCAGTAGCTCTATGTTGGTTCTCAGAAATGGATTACTGGCGGGAAAACATATCGCTTTTCTTTCCGATACCATTATCCATAATACCTATTGGCAAGATAAACTGGCCTTCATTCACCATGAAGAGATGCCAGTAATTGAGAGTGCTTTGTATTGGCACGCAAGAGTCCATAAGGACCCACTCATCCAATGGTTTAAAGATTACTGCCTGAGTATAACCGACTCTTTCAGATCGAGCAGCAGCCTCAGAGACTGACCCACAAGATCCCAGAAGTGCAAAACACAGCCTAACTTAGGCAGCTAGAGACCCCGCTGCCATTCCTGCCTGAGTATGGTTTCCTGAGGTCTATGTATCGCACCCTCAACTTGGGCAAGCAACTCGCTCTTGTCCTTGCCCAATACACCTTTAAGCACCAGATAATTCGATGCATGATCCGAACGAAATATCGTTTTATTCAACTCCAAATTCTGCAACAGGGTATGCATCTCCCTGAACAATCCCATCTGATCGGGCAGTTGAAAAAGGCCGTCATAAGCCTTATCCATTCTCTGTGTGCCCAAAGGCAGCGTCACGACTAGAGTCGAAAGGAATTCTGGCTGAGCCGCATTCATCAATCGAGCCGAGTTTATCGCATGTTGATGGGACAAGTCGACACCACCAAGTCCGTTGAGAATCATCACAGAAGACTTAATACCGGCAGCCTTTATCTTATTCAGCGCCTCTAGAGAGGACGCATAGGTCTCTCCTTTTTCGATGCGTTTGAGCACCTCATCATCGCCACTCTCACAGCCGATATAGAGCAAAGACAAGCCTAGCTCCCTCAATCTAAGCAACTGTTCTGGGCTCTTGTTTTTCAAGTTTCTCGGCAAGCAGTAACTGCTTATTCTCGTGACTTGAGGCAAGTGCTCCCTGATCAACAAACAGATCTCTTCCAGTCTGGAAAAAGGCAGGCTCATGGCATCGCCGTCAGCCAGAAAAACACGACTTACACTCACTCCCCGACGAGCCACCGCCTTAATATCATCGGCCACTTTATCCAGTTTCTGGGCGCGAAAGCGTTTCTGTGGTGCCGTGTACATGTCGCAGAAGCTGCATTTATTCCAGCTACAACCATTAGTCACCTGCAAAATAAGTGACTTCCACTCAGATGGGGGACGAAACACAGGCTCGATATAATTCAGCAAGTTAACCTCTTCTAATAAACTCACACCTAATAAACTGTGAACTCGCTCTCAAGAAAGACTTTTATCTACTTATAAATAAGTATACGATGATTCAGTTCAATTTTCGTTCAGTAATGAGCTGTTACTATAACACTTCACCTAGCCTCAATTCGAGGATAAGTGAGCGCACAAAGTGCGTAAACAGACAGGCAGCATCGGCCTGCATACGTGAAGATAAAAATATGCAAATAGCACAACAACTGCAAGATAGGCGAAGCACCGTCCCGGAGCAAAGCGAACATTGGCACTCAATGAGCGCCGAGCAAAAGATGGCGCTATACAGCCTACATCGATTCGGATATCGACTCTTGTTTGTCCGCCATTTGCCCTCTGGACCATTAGCGGTGATCGCACAGCATAACCAAGTGGCGAGTATCTGCCAGCAGGGTGAGGTTGATTTCGACACTAAGGTCCAGCTAAGGGAATAAACCTCAATTTATTGCGGTAATACCCAAAAGAGGAGCACTCCACTAATCTCTGGAGTGCTCCTTTTATTTACCGGTTTTATAGAGCATATCCAGATGTGGTATCCCATCTTCCAGATACACCTCGGACACAGGCTCGAAGCCTAACTTCTGATAGAAACTCTTCAAGTATTCCTGACCACCTAACTGAATATTCTCATTGGGCCAATAGGTATAAGCGACCCTCATAGATTCAGTCATCAGTAGATGGGCGACACCAGCTCCCCTGGCTTGCTCCGCCACCGCCACACGACCAATACTAACCTCTGGATAGCTTACACCGGGGGCTAATACTCGCGCATAGGCCACAATATCACCCAGAAGATTTCGTCCAAGTAAATGCCGTGTTTCACTGTGTCTATCTTTATCATCCAGCTCCGGATAGGGACAATTTTGCTCCACCACGAAGATATCTACCCTAAGCTTCAGCAGCTCATATAACTCATCGACCGAGAGTGCATTAAACGCCAATTCATTCCACTGCATTTTCATTCTCCGCCAAAGTAAAAGATCAGTCTATCACAGGCATCTTCAATCTAAATATGCTGTTTAAAATACTCGATAGTGCAGCGGTGAATAGCCTTTCTGCATTGCATCAACCATTCTCAACATCACAGGAAGTGAATGCTTGAAGAAGATTTCATAACCCTCACAGAGAACATTGAGATCTTCACCATTATCAGTACTAGCGACTCTGTTCTTTGGACAGCCCCCGTTGCATAAAGGTTTAAAATCACATTGCAGACATTTTTGGCTTAATGACTCGTGTTTATCTTGGCCAAAATTGACTTGTTGCTCAGAACTCACCATGGCCGAGAAGGAGGCCTTGTTCTGGTGAATATTACCAAGCTTGTATTCATCATAACCATAATGATCACAGCTAAAAACTTCTCCATTGGACTCGATCATGAGTTGCTGACCACAGGTATCGGCGTGGTGGCACATCTGGCTCTGCTGCCCCATTAGAATCATCAGGCAGTTTTCAAAGAATTGGACATAAATTTTACCTATGTCGTTTTCTACCCACTCATCGAATACTTCACACAGAAATTGTCCCCATTGTTTACCCGAAATGGTCCAGTCATAATCGAATCTGCGATCCATTTCATGATCGATACAAGGCTGAAATTGCAGATAAGTGCTGCCGTTATCCTTTAAAAACTGATAGATCTGCTTCCCATGGCGATAACTCTTATTATTAATCACTGTGAGTGTATTGAAATCAACCTTATGCTGTTGCAGATGACGCATGCCTCGCATGGTTCTTTCGAATGAGGAATGTCCGCTTTTATCAATACGAGCAATATCATTGATAAGTTGCGGACCATCTATGCTGATCCCAACCATAAAGTGATGCTTAGCGAAGAAAGCGGCCCAACGATCATTAATTAAGGTGCCATTGGTTTGAATTGTGTTTTGGATGGGTGTGGCGGATTTTTGCTGCTGCTGTAATTCAATGGCAGAGCGATAGAAGTCTAATCCTCTCATCATAGGCTCACCGCCATGCCAGATAAAATCGACAACACCAGCCTGTTCAGGTTGTGACTTCATATGATTAACAATCATTTTCGCTAATGTCGCTTCATCCATTCCTGGCTTTTGCTTATCTTCATTTTTGAGGTAATAGCAATAGTGACAATCCAAATTGCATTTAGCACTTTCAGATTTAATAAAAAGGCTATATGGCATTATTGGTGCCGGATCAGATGCCACTGTCATCCTATTACCTTCTTTCATAAAAATTATCGATTGTTATTAATTTATGCAATTTTATTGACCCAGTCGAATTGATATTTTTAATAGTGGTTATTCATTCTTTTAATTGTTAATTACGACTAAGAGTCGCTAGCCTTTGCTGATATCTATGAAAGAGGCGTTAATATGAAAAAGGCGATAATTTCTACACTCATTGCGGCAAGTTTATTAAGCAGCACAGCGGCATTTTCGGCTGAGTTGACACCAATAAATCCCCAAGAAGAATTGGCGTATAACTTAGGGCTACAGGCCTTTATATACGGTGCAGGCCCATTGACCGTAGCGCAAGTCAGGCAAACCTCAACAAGCGTAAACACGCCGATGGATAATGGCATGGCACCTATGAACATGATGGGTAAAACCGTTAGCTTAGCTGGGCCAGATGACAAAATTGTTCCAACAGTGAATAACGACACCTTGTATTCACAATCACACATCAATTTAAATCAAACTGGCCCCTTAGTGATTGAAATACCGCCCACGAACAATCGTTATTTCATTGTGCAACTGCTGGATGATTACTCCGAAGCCGTAGGCAATTTAATTGAAGATAATGTCGGTAAAGATGGCGGTAAGTTCCTGCTAGTGAACAAGGGCTGGAAAGGAGCTGACGGTAAAACCCCTGATGGAATTGACGGTATCATAGAATCGAGAACCCCCTTTGTCTGGTATATTCAAAGAACTGGAGTTGCCGGTAATAAAGATTTAAATGCCGCATTAAAAATTCATGATGGCTTCATTAATTACCCCCTATCAGAACTTGGACAGCAGCACCTAAGTGTGAAATTAACCCATGCTAAAGGTGGCATCCCTCCTATGGCCCGTCCTCAAGGATTAGACTGGTATAAACTAATTGATAAAGAGTTACGCAATAATCCCATTCCTGCCGATGCCTCTATCGTCGATCAATTTAAGTACATAGACATAGGTAGAGATAAACCCTTCGACCCAGATAATTTGACGGCAGATCAGAAAAAAGGTCTGATGCGCGCGCTCAATGCTGCACCACAGATCATCGAATACGCAGGCCGAAATTTAGGCACCAAGAATAACGGCTGGTCGATGATGTTTAAGGGAGGTAAGTACGGTAATGATTTCTTAAGCCGGGCCAGTATTAACTTCCGCGCCGGGGGATTAAATACTAAAGAGAGAGCCTTATACCCCAATCGTTATACGGATAATGATGGGCAACAACTGTCAGGAAAGAATCAATACAGAATGACGATGCCAGCGGATGCGCCGGCAAAAGCATTTTGGTCATTGACCATGTACGATGCGAAGCACTTATTTATGGTACCCAACAGTATTAACCGCTACTCGATATCAAGCAGCCGTAAAGATGAACTGACTTACAACAAGAATGGATCATTAACCGTATGCATTCAGCACGATAAGCCACTAGATGCACAATGTAATTGGCTACCCGCACCGGAAGAAAAATTCTACTTGCATATGCGCTTGTATGAGCCAACCCAAGCTGTATTAGACAACACCTACCAACTTCCCCAAGTGGTCAAACAGTAATGACATTATTCCGAGTAAGTCTCTGAACTTAAAATAGGCTTATATGGAATGAGATTAACCAATCATTAAATAAGTCTCGATGAAGAGTATCTTGGGTGTTCGCTCAAGATACTCTTTTTGTTTGGCACTTTGCACAGAAAGAGAATTATTCTATGAAGAAAATACACTCCTTAACTTTATTAAGTTCAGCCTTGCTGCTTGCCTGTCAGGCAAACGCGGCCGGCACCTTAATCCCAGAAATGAGTACCATGACAGTGAGCACAGCCGGAGCAGGCAGTGCTGTGATAGCCGAAAATGCCTCGGTAGCATATTCGAACCCCGCAGGTATGAGCTACCTCGATGGCGATGCACTGAGCGTTAACCTGGCCATGATGGATCTCGGGGTTCATTATAAAGATGCATCAGATCCCAGCTTGGATAGTGGCAATGCAGGGGGACTGCAACCCTATGGTTCCCTCTATTATGTACATCAACTAAATGATGATGTGCATCTTGGCATGAGCATCTCAGTTCAGGGAGGAAGTGCATTAGACTATGGAACCAGCTATGGAGGAGCATTAAATTTAAATGATCTCAGATTATCGGTAATGCAGTTTAATCCAAGTGTTTCTTATCAAGTTAATCCAAAGCTCTCCCTAGGTGCAGGCCTTCAAATTGACTATGCGACATTTGAAGAAAATCTGTTATATGGTCAAGCCAATGTGAATACAGACAGTTGGTCTTTGGGTTATAACCTTGGCGCCATATATCAGTGGAATAAAGATACACGTTTTGGTATTACCTATAGATCTCGAATGGAACATGACTTAACCGGAACGTTTAATAGTAGTTCAATCAAGGTAGATCTACCGAATGTGCCTGACCAATTGGATCCAAGCATCTCTGCCAAATCTGGCCTAGCAGGTTTAAATGTATTGAACCCACGTCAAGTTGAAGTCTCCGGACTGCATCAATTATCTCAACCTCTGAGTCTTGTTTGGAGCCTAGGTTTTGAACAATGGAGTGATAATGAATCGACCCGGATATCAATTAATGGCAATAATGTGACTCAAATAGCTCGTAATTTTGACAATGTATGGACTGGCGCCCTGGGCGCTCGTTATCAATTAACGTCTAGAGTACGATTGGAAGCTGGCATAGGATATGCGAGTTCTCCATTAGATGTGCCTGAATACCAAGGTGCTGACCTACCTGTCGATACCCAGCACCGCTACAGTATTGGCGTAACGTATCAATGGACCAAAGACATCACCTTCAATACATATTATAGCTATGTGGATTATGGCGAACCTGAGATTAATAATGATGGCATGAACGGACAATTTGATAACTCGAATCAATTTTTTGGAATTACCATGAACATGGCCTTTAACTAACCCGCCGATAAGTAACCGACACAACGCTTATCTAATCACCCCATAGATAGCATCTTAATCCAGCTTAAGGGGGGGAGTTACTCCCTTTAACTCTTCCCTTTCTGGTGTAGACACCCGTCTCCTGTCAATAATCTAAAGTACGATTATATTTTGAATTTATAGGTCAGCCACATTTGTTGATCGGTACTGCCAGTAAACATAACGATGTTACTCTTGTCTATCTTATATCCTAGGCTAAGCTCGGCATAAAAATCACGAAACTCCTCACCATCCAGACCGTATTTATATTGCGGTGATACCATAATAAAAAACTTATCATCAATTTTGTATTTAGCGTAAATCTGAGTATTAATTAGCTTGGTATCTTGAAACTTCTGGTTAGCTTCCCAAGACTTGCCATAGGTGATCCCAGCATATAACCTCAGTTTATCATTGATAGGAATCACCTGTAACACACCAACTGTGGCGTATTTAGAGCTGAAACCATCGATGTGGTTATCTTTACCCGCATCGATATAAATGCCTGTACCAGTAATTTTATTTGGTGTAAAAATACGAGCGCGATAGGTCTCAAAATTGTTGCTGGCTTCCACTTTTCCCATTACAGCCCAGTCCTTCTTGCCTGCAGAAAATTGCAGCGCCCCTCCCAAGCCCTGATCACCAGCCTTAATATCTCCGCCAGTGTACACAGCCATGGGATCAGACATGTCCACATCATCAGCAGTTGCAGCTGCAGCGCAATAGAATGGAGTTAAAGCAATCACTAAGAGAGATAGTGGTATATATTTCATCGAACACCTTGCTTAAAACATAAAGAGAAATAAAAAGGAGCGAAATGCTCCTTTTTTCAAGATTAGGCTTCAGTCAAATACCCTACTTAACTGAATTATCCGACATGCCGATCCCACCCGACTTCTGGCGAGGAGGGAAAGCTTTCAATGATTTTTTGTACTCCACAATTGATTTTTGCAATATTGGCACCACCCAAGAACGCTCTTTCATCCATAGAAACCAACCGTTGGTATCGATACTGCGCTCAAAAGGATCCGCCTTAATATCGAGTATGATGCCCAGAGGCCAGGCTTTTGCAGGTTCGGTCCACTCGGTCTTAGTTTTCAAGTGCACTTTCCACTTGTCAACACGAAATGCATTCAAATGTTGCTCGTTATAAAAGAAGAAGTCGTGACGCTTACTCGCTCCATTGTTAGTCAGCATATCTAATTGGTTGTAACCGTCTAAATGCACCTTGTAGCTTGTGTCGCCAATTTTCTTACCTTGAAGTAATTCCTGCTTAATTTTAGTATTGCCGGTGGCTGCAGCCATTAGGGTAGGAACCCAGTCTTCAGAAGTCATAAAGCCACCTGTGTACTTCCCTTCGGGAATGTGTCCTGGCCAGCTAATCAGCATAGGCACTCTAAAACCACCATCCCATGTTGTCCCCTTCTGGCCACGGAACTCAGCCGAACCCGCCATTGGCCAGTGATCTAAGTTAATACCGTTATCTGAGGTAAACATGATGATGGTATTGTCAGTTTCTCCGAGGGCATCTAATTTATCTAACAACACCCCAATTTGATCATCTAATTCTTTCAATGCATCGAAGTATTCAGTATGTCCGCTCGAACCTAAATACTCATCTTTGACATGAATTTGTTGATGCATACGCGATGGGTTAAACCACATAAAGAAGGGCTTATCGGGCTGGGTTGACTCGTGCTTATCTAACCAATCCGTGGAAAACTTCACAAAGTCATCATCAATGGTTTTCATGCGTTCTGCGCCTAAGGGGCCTTTATCTTCTATGCGTTGCTTACCTATTTCCCCCCAGCGAGCCTGTACGGTTTTATCATAATGATCGGTGGCATAACTGTGGATCATATTTCGTGGACGTCCGACAAAATTCGGATCTTTAGGGAAGTTTGCTTGCTCGGGCATTTCCATGACATTTAAGTGATACAGGAAACCGTAAAACTCATCGAAGCCATGCACTGTAGGCAGAAATTTATTACGATCCCCTAAATGGCTCTTACCCACATGAACCGTCGAGTAGCCTTTGGCCTTCAGCATCTGAGCCAAGGTAGGATCCTCTTTTTGCAAACCAATATTTGAGCCTGGTTGCCCCACGGTTGTCAGACCCGTTCGATAAGGATATTGGCCGGTAATGAAGGCACTTCGACCCGCAGTAGAACTACCTTGAGCATAATAATCACTCACCATCATGCCGTGTTTGGCAATCCGATCTATATTGGGAGTTTCGATTGCCCCTAAACCACGGTGATAAGCTGAGATATCCATTGGGCTAACATCATCAATCATAATAGTGACAATGTTAGGTTGTGTATGAGCTGCATGAGCGCCAAAAGAGGTCACGGCGATCGCCAAGGCTGTCTTGGCTAAGCTGGTTTTTTTCATTGAGTAGTACCTATAAATTTAAAGAGTCATAGCTGCAATTAATCGATTATTTCGACGGATTAATCGCTGGTACAGTCCACTTCATGTCGAGAATTTGTTGTGATGGAACATATAAACGAGTGATGGCATAGAAGTTTCCTTTGGCTGTTGGTAGCCAGTTGGAGACCTGTCTGCTGCCTGTGGGTTTTTTATGGGATAGGACAAGATCGAACGAGCCATCATCATTCTTGGTGAGCGGGGTTTGGTCGCTGATGCTGAAACGATTAATTTCATTACCAATCAACATCTTTGTTTTTGCATCATATAGAGTAACGGACCAGAACGAGTGAACCGGCGGCGCACTCCTAAAGTGCATGCTGTAGTTCTTATTACCCGTTAGCAATTGACCTTGTGAGTCGGTAAAAGCGATCGGATACATGGCTTCCTTCGCGCCTTGACCACCAAGGTAGGGGTGCGAAATAAGTGAGCGTAAGGCGTTGTCATCACCAAATTGATCAAGCACAAAAGAGTAGAACCAGGCATCTTTCTGAGTCAGAGTAACTGGATTTGAGGTTTGCGCAGCGACAATTTTTTGTCCGTCTCTGACTGCTTTCTCCAGTTGCACCTTCATCGCTTGAGTTAATTTACTGGGATCAAACCCATTTTCAGTCAGGCCGATTTTCTTGAATTGCCCCAATAGTGCTTGCTGGCGTTCAGGAATAGGATTGGCTTTTAGATAAACACCTAGCTCTTCATAGAATCTAAGAGGATCCTTAGCAGCTCCAGCTCTTGGCGATAAAGGAATAGAGGTAACGTCGGTAATTTCACCTGACAGATACATGCTCAATGGTGTCAGAGTGTAATGATCTTGAATCTCATGAACCTTAGAGTAATCTTTTTCACCAAAGACCTGAGTTCGTCCCCATAACCAAACCTTAGCGGTCGGCGCTTCTACAAGCGTGACCCCCTCAGGCACGTCGCCTTGCCAACCTGGTGGCACAATCATAATTTTCTGCGCAGATGTTCCCGTAGTGCGGGTTCCCACGTACTTAAACAGGTTATGCCACATATCAAACATGTCGATGACAAAATAGCGGTCATCGACTTCAGGCGTCGATAAGATCATTGGCTGTGTCGACACATCGACAATGGCACTCGAATACAAGGTATCGCGATTTGCGGTGGGCATGTCGGTATCTTCATCGGTAGGAAGACGACGGGCATGGCCAAAATGATTTAAAGGCGCACGATAACTAGTATCATTTTGAGCCTGTGATAGATCTGTATATTGACGTGCAACTTGCTCCATCCTAACTAAGGTCGAGCCCCATAAATAGGCATCGGTTGCCAATAGGTAACTTTCTTGATCTAGCCAGGTGCTGGCTTGATTGTCTTGGATCTGGGAGGCTGCAGACGAGGGGGATGGTTTCATTTCATGAGCACTGACGCCCATAGAATGCATTAAGACCGTTGCCACAATAACGGCGGTCATTCGTTTCTTAAACATAAGCTACTCCTCTCAAGTGGATAGGAGTAGCTTACGTATTTTCGCTAAAATTTATCTCTATACTCTCTATTATCAATTTAAATAGAGAAATTTAGTTGAATTAAAATAACGAGATAGCGAGTTTCATTGTTTGAAGCCGAATGTCTCTAAACCTAAGGGCAAATTTGGGCTAATATCTCTTTCGACTCCCTGATTAACCATTCGGTTAAGGGTTGTTTACGGTTTGTTTGGTGACAGAAAAATGCAATTTTTCTTTGATAGCCTTTCGGAACTAACTCTTGGGGAAGAGGGAGAAAACGAAAGTTGTCACCAATAGAGACTTGCAGTGAGCGCGGCATGATACCGATATAATCACTCTCTTTCATTAAATTGGTCATCAAGGATATATCACCGGTTCTCAGGCTTATTTTTTTCTTCAGCTTGAAATGACGAATGAGCTTCTCGGCCTTAGACGGGCCGGTGACACCAGGAATAATACTAATACAGATAGGGTACGGCAGCAGGGCTTCGACCGTCGCTTCCTTTAGGGGATGGTCTTTTCTCACTACCAAGGCAAATTCATCGCTGCCGATCTCTTGCTCCATTAAGGTCTTATTGGTTTCCATGGGAAGATAGGTAATGCCGAAATGCTGCGCATTTAGCTCGAGCTGTTGCGGCGTATTCAGACTCCAATGGGAACATTGCACCGTGAGTTCGGGGGCTAATGACGTGAGTTTTTTTATTAAATGAACCCCAAGAGTCGGTATCAGAGGCGGCGAGAGAATGAGATGAAGTTCCCCACTAAGCTCTGAGATATCCCACTTGGTGTTATCGCTATACAGCTTATCTAGTTGAATAAAGATATCGGGTAAGCTTGATAAAATTTGGGTGCACTTTCTTGTCGGCACAAGAAAGTTTTTATCTCTGATAAAGAGGGAATCGTCAAATTGATCCCGCAATTTCTTCAACATAATACTGATCGTCGGTTGGCTTAAATTCATGCGTTTAGCGGCTAGTACCGTTTGTTTCTCTTCAGCTAAAATAATCAACAAACGCAGTAAATTTAAGTCTTTAGCCATTATGTTTATCCCGAGTTATAGAAGTAATAGTCTATCACAGGCCTATTACATCCAAATATGCAATCTAAGCCTTACTACCTGGCTTTCTGATCAGGAGTACTGACACCACGGCAATCAACAGCAGAGCCGCCAACATGTAGAACACATCATTATAGGCCTGAATATAGGCTTGTTGTGTCATGGTCTGACTCAGCATGGCATGGGCTTGGGCCGATGCCGTCACAGGATCTGAACCCGCCTGTATAAACACATTGGTGGTTTGAGTGAAATAGTCATTAGCCAAGGGACTCACCGCCGGTAATGTCTCTTTAATATGAGCCAAATGCTCCCGTGACAGGTTATCTGTCATGGTCGCCACCAGAGCGATACCACAGGCCCCTCCCAGGTTTCGCATCACATTGAGTACCGTCGATGCCGAGGCATTTTCATGGGGCTTAATATGCATGGTGGCTATGATACCGATAGGCACCAGAATAAATGGCTGACCCAGAGCGCGCACCACTTGGGAGGCTATCATCTGATGACCGGCATAATCCGCCGTCATATGACTGTTCATATAGTAACTCAGAGAAAACATGGCGAAACCAAATGCCGCCAGATAGCGCCCATCGAAGCGCTCCATCAACTTAGGAATAAATGGCAATACCAGCAGTTGAGGAAAGCCCATCCACATGATCACTTCACCTATCTCCAGCGGACTATAGTCATGGATCTGTGACAGATATAGCGGGATTAGGTAGATGGCACCAAATAGCGCCATGCCAAGTAGAAAGTAAGCTAACGTCGAGAGGGCAAAGTCTCTGTGCCTCAGTAGCCTGAGATTAACCAGAGGTTCTTTCTTCTTTAGCTGAATATAGATAAACAGGGCGATATTGACGGCGGCAACCAGACTCAGGTTGCGGATCAGATCTGAGCTAAACCACTCTTTGCGATTGCCCTCTTCGAGCACCACTTCCAGACACCCCATGCCCAGCGCCATAGTGATGATGCCAGACAGGTCCATATTTTTCAGTTTATCCCATACCACCGGCTTCTTCTCCAAACCATAGGCGAGCATGGCCATCACCAGAAGCCCTGGGGGAACATTGATATAGAAGAGGTAGTGCCAGCTAAATTGCTCGGTCAACCAGCCACCCAGAGTCGGGCCGATAGACGGGGCAAAGGTGGCGGTCACGCCAAACAAGGCCATGCCCACGGCGCGTTTATCGTCGGGAAGAAACTCTAGAATCAATCTGAAGGCTAAGGGGATCAAGGCGCCACCGAAGAATCCCTGCATGGCCCTAAAGGCGATCATAGATTCAAGATTCCAGGACATGGAACAGAGTATCGATGCGCCGATAAAGGCGGTTGTGGTCCACAGCAGATAGCGTCGTACCGACAGGCCTTGGCTCAACCAGCCAGACAGAGGAATGGCGATCATCTCGGCCACCAGATAGGCGGTCGCGATCCAGGAGCCTTCCTCTAAGGTCGCGCCAAGACTGCCCTGAATCTCCTTCATGGAGGCATTGGTTATCTGAATATCCAGAATAGCCATGAAAGCGCCGATAAGACCACCGAACACGGCAATCCAGGCTCGGCGACTGCCCCTCTCATAGCCCTGTGGCTTGACCGTCACAGTGGATGACGGCTCTGATACTGACTCTACAGCGGCGCTCATGACTAGCGATCCAAATTAGCAGCGAGGGCCTGCTCTAGGGAAGCACTGCGGGTATCGACCTTAACCACGGCGCTCAAACCCGGAACAACCCTCGCCTCCTCTTCGCTGAGGTCTAGACGGATCCGCACAGGAATGCGCTGCACTATCTTAGTGAAGTTACCCGTGGCATTCTCCGCCGGCAACAGACTAAATTTGGCACCGGATGCGGGTGACAGACTATCGATAACACCTGTAAAGGTTTTGTCGGGAAACGCATCGAGACTAACTTTCACCGTTTGACCGGGCTGCATATGTTGGATCTGGGTCTCTTTAAAATTAGCCGTGATCCAAACAGCCCCATCCGGCACCAAACTGTAGAGCGCCTGACCAGGCTGCACATACTGGCCCTTCATGGCCCCGCGCTTACCTATCACACCCGAAAATGGTGCCCGCACTTGGGTATCTGCCAACTGTATCTTAGCGAGATCCAATCCGGCTCGAGCTTGCACTACATTGGCATCGGCCTGTACGAGCTGAGCGTAAAACACCTCGAGCTCTCTGCGTTTAGCGATCAGCGCTGCCTTTGCTTCATCCAAATGCGCCTTAGCAGACTCAAACCCGGCCTGCCTCTCATCGACATCGTCTTGAGAACTATAATTCTTTACCTTTAACTTCTTCGAACGAGTCAGTTGCTGCTGTGCACGCAAACGATCCGACTCGGCAGCGATCACCCCGGCCTGAGCTTGAGAGATCAGTGCCTGTTGCAGGCTGACTTTAGCCACTAAGGTCTGTTGCTCGGCTTTAGTGCTATCCAACTCCGCCTGATTCTGGGCGACCTTAGCCTCATATTGATTATCTTCGAGCTGAGCCAGTAGCTGGCCAGCTTCTACATGTTGATTATCGGTAATCTCGGTCATCACCACATAACCGGGCACCTTGACGCTGATGTTGGAAATATCCGCTTCCACATAGGCGTTATCTGTGGATTCGAAGAAGCGCACCTGAGTCCACCAGTAATAGCCACCACCCGCTATGACTGCGATGAAGAGTGGCGCTAGAATGAATAATTTACTCTTGGACATACATGACTCCTTGATTAGTATTTCATAGTCTACTACTGTCTCCATATGTTTATTAGATAGTTAAAATCTTACCCACTGTTTCACAGGTGTAACAATCATGGATCTCAATCGCGTACAGATGTTTGATCAAGTCGTCGAACAGGGAAGCTTTACCGGAGCGGCTAAGGCCTTGGGCCTGACCAAGGCGACGGTGAGCCGTAAGATTGCCGAATTAGAGGCTGATGCTGGGGTTCAGCTCTTATTTCGCACCACCAGAAAACTCAAATTGACCGAGGCAGGCTCGGCCTATTACAACCGGGTTCACCGTATTCTGGCGGATCTCAAGCAAGCAGAAGTTCAACTCAGCGCCAGCCAAGAGGTGATCAAGGGCAAGCTCAGAATTGTCTGTCCCATAGAGCTGGGGCAGCTATTTTTGGGGAAAATCTTTGCCCGCTTCCTTAGGCGTTATCCGGACATCTCCATAGAGGCCGAACTCAGTAACCGCAAAGTCGATGTGATTGAGGAAGACGTGGATATTCTGTTTCAGATAACCTCGTCAACAGATACTAGGCTACAGAGTTATGATCTGCTTATTACTGCCAAGACCCTGATGGCGAGCCCGGAATATCTGGCTCGTAATGGCACCCCACAGACTCCGCAAGATCTCAACCAACATAAAGCCATCAAGCTAAAATCCGCTCATATAGATGCTAGTTGGACCCTGTTTGACGGAGATAAATGGGTAACTTCAGATCCAGAAGCACAACTGACGGTGAACAATGTAACCTTAGCTAGAGAAGCCGCAATAGAGGGATTAGGCATAGCAACAGTGCCCAATATCATCGCCCAACAGGCCTTAGATAATAAACAACTGATTCCTCTGCTGGAGGACTTTCCCATGACCCAGACTAAGCTCATTATGAGCTTTCCACAACGAGCCTATCTACCGAGAAAATACCGGGTGTTTATCGAATTCCTCTATGAAAGTCTGAGCCAAAATCCGGATAATATTCTGCTCGAAATTCCGGACTTCATCTCAATGCCACAAAAGTAATACCCGACTTTTTAAACAGGCATAAAAAGCCGCAAAATAATAACTTCTGCGGCTGATTCAATGATGTTAAGTCAACACACTTAGTAGCCAGGCACGGGCTCAACGCCCAGCTCAGTTGCAGCATCGGCTCGCCTGCGCTGACGCCAGAAAACAAATCCTGCCAGCATCAGGGCCGGAATGAATATCCACTCTTTAGCGAAGCGGGCATTCGTCTGCTGTACCGCGAGAATTTGCTGATCGAAGTCGATGCCCGCCTTCTGTGCGTTACTGGCAAAGCCAACCATATCCACAACAGTCTGGCCTTTATCATTTTTCATCAGCATCAGGCCTGCTGCATCGAGTCGCTGCTGGGCAGTATCTGCCTGTGGCAACTCCAGTATCACCACCCTCTGCTTACTCTCACCTTTATAGGTTTCATAGCCCAGCACCAGACGTAATGGTTCATCATCCTTGAGCGTATCGACAACCTGAGTGATATCACTACCCGGGTGTTCGATAAACTTAGCCTGTATCTGATCCACCCAAAAATCGGCACGAACCAAACTAAAGGCCACCAGAATAAGCAACACTGACTCATAACGCTTATTGTTAGTAACGAAATAACCCTGCATTGCCGAAGCGAATAGGCACATGGCTACCAAGGTATAACTAAAGATGAACATCATCTGCCAGATACTGTCTATGCCCACCAAGATGATGTCAGTATTGAAGATAAACATAAATGGCAGAACCGCAGTCAACATGGCATATTTAAAGGCCTGAACCCCTGTCTTTATCGGATCGGCCTTGGATATTGCCGATGCCGCGAAGGCCGCCAAGCCAACCGGAGGAGTGATATCCGCCATGATGCCAAAGTAAAATACAAACAGATGTACTGCGATAAGCGGCACAATCAAGCCATGCTGAGCACCTAAACTAATCACGACTGGCGCCATCAGACTAGACACGACAATATAGTTAGCCGTCGTCGGCAAACCCATGCCCAAGATCAGGCTGATCACCGCAATCAAGACTAACATCAAGCCTAAACTACCACCGGACATCACCTCCACCAGCTCGGTCATCACAGGGCCCAGACCAGTCAGAGTCACTGCGCCGACGACCACACCGGCAGCAGCAGTCGCCACGCCTATGCCAATCATGTTTCTGGCCCCGGTTTCTAAGCCATCGAGCAGATCTCGAACGCCCGCCTTGATATCATTCACTCCTCCATTTTTCCCCCTGAAGAAGCTAAATAACGGTCGCTGTGACAGCAGAATAAAGATCATAAAGGCGGTGGCGTAAAAGGCCGAAAGACCAGGCGATAGCTTCTCCACCATCAGGCACCAGACCAAGATGACCACAGGTAACAGGAAGTGCAGACCAGACTTAACCGTAGGTCCGAGCTTAGGTAGTACAGGCGTCGTACAGTTAGGATCGTCAATCTCTAAATCCGGGTACTTAGCACTATGGGAAACCAGAAAGATGTATGCCAGTAAGGTGCCCACAGAAATGATCCAAACTGCGGCATCCCCCGTATTACCCTTGACAAAATCCAGTGCAAAATACACCACACCGGCGAGAATTATCAGGCTGGAGATGGTGATACCCAAGCGCAACAAGCGTATCTTCCAAGGCGCTGGCGGTTCGGTGCGCGCTATGCCCTGCAGGTTAGCCTTCAATGCCTCCAGATGCATGATGTAGAGGAAAGTCAGATACGCTGCTATCGCCGGAATAAAAGCGTGTTTAATCACCTCGACATAGGGGATACCTACATATTCCACCATAAGAAACGCCGCGGCGCCCATTATTGGCGGCATTATTTGTCCATAACAAGATGAGGCGACTTCGACTGCGCCAGCCTTGTAAGCCGGCATGCCCATACGTTTCATCAAGGGTATGGTGAAGGTGCCGGTCGTGACCACATTGGCGATAGAGGAGCCTGAAATGAGTCCCGTCATACCCGATGCCAGCACGGCCGCCTTTGCAGGCCCTCCGCGCATATGGCCCAGCAAAGAAAATGCCATCTTGATAAAGTAGTTACCCGCTCCGGCCTTCTCTAGCAAGGCACCAAAAAGCACAAACAGGAAAACGAAGCTGGTAGAGACACCTAAAGCTATGCCAAACACACCTTCGGTGGTGATCCACATATGGCTGGCAGCCTTGGAAAGTGACGCGCCTCGATGAGAGATCACCTCCGGCATGAAGGGGCCAGCGAAGATATAAACCAGAAACAAGCCCGCGACTATCATCAAGGGTGGGCCTAACGCGCGGCGAGTCGCCTCAAGCAGTAAGACCATGCCGATAACAGCCGCATAGATATCCATGGGTATCGGAGCGCCCGGCCGAGTCGATAACTGCTCATAGAACCAGAAAAGATAGAGGGTGGCTCCAGCTCCCACGAAGGCAAACATCCAGTCGAGAGCAGGGACACTGTGTTTTTTCGACGATTTAAATGCCGGAAATGCCGTAAACGCGAGGAAAATGGCAAATGCCAGATGGATAACTCTGGCTTGAGTGTCATTAATGATGCCAATATTTAGAATAAACGGCAGTGGCGAGGCGTACCAAAGTTGAAACAAGGCCCAAGACAAGGCAATACCTGTGATAAGCTTGCCGGAAAATCCCCTTAATTGCCGAGCTCCGGAGTCATTATTGGCGGCCATTTCCCCTAGCGCCCCTTGTTCTTGTGTTTTTTGCATGTGGATAACCTGCTTGAACTGATTGTGCTCCCCCCGACGGGCATCACAAAAATAGTCTCTTTGAAATCTAGCTGGCAAACTAGGGCAGTGTAGAAGCTCCACACTGCCCTAAAAAATAACCAGAATGTGTTCTTTCTCGCTGGCTTAGTTGATTAAGCCAACCTCTTTGAAATACTTCTCTGCACCTGGGTGAAGTGGCGCCGTGTTACCTTCCAACATCTCTGCTTTGGTCAGGTTAGCGAAACCTGGATGTAAGCGGCGGAAGTTATCGAAGTTGTCGAATACCGACTTAACCGTCCAGTAAACCGATTCATCTGAGACCTTAGCGCTCGACACCAGAGTTGCCTTAGCACCAATAGTAGTCACGGGCTTGTCGTTGCCGTTATACATGCCGCCAGGGATTTCATAAGAGACAAAGTAAGGCGTTGACTCAACCATCTGCTTAACTTCCTTGTCATCGACGCTGACCACGGTTGTATCACAAGACGTTGTTGCTTCCTGCACTGCACCATTGGGGTGACCCACGAAATAGACCATGACATCTATCTTGTTGTCACAAAGTGCCTGGGCCTGTTCCGCCGCTTTTAACTCAGATGCAAGACGAAAATCGCTGCGAGTCCAGCCTTTCGCATCCATAATGGCTTCGATTGTGGCCCGTTGACCTGAGCCTGGTTCACCGATATTGACGCGCTTGCCTTTAAGATCGTTGAAAGTGGTAATGTTGGCATCTTTACGGGCTACGACAGTAAATGCTTCGGTGTAGATGGAGAACACAGAGCGTAGATCGTCATAGGGCCCGGCATTAGCGAAGGCACCTTTACCTTTAATGGCATTGTATTGCTGATCAGATTGGGCGATACCGAATTCAAGCTCACCCGCTCGTAAGGTATTGAGGTTGTAAACTGAACCACCGGTACTCTCAACTGAACAACGCATGCCGTGTTCTTGGTTATTCTGATTAACTAAGCGACACATGCCGCCGCCAGCAGGATAATAGATCCCCGTGACACCGCCAGTTCCAATAGTAATAAATTCTTGTGCCTGGACTAAGGGGCTCAATGCCATAGTCGATAGTGCCGCAGCAACTAATATGGATTTTTTAGACATGCTTGTTTCCTTCAGTTCGTAAAGTATCGGCGTGATATTTTTCCCAACAAAACCTGCGAATCTTCAAGTACAGAAACCAGCTAAAGTCACTTACTCGATGAACCCCAGATGAACTTAGAAACAATAAATGTTCATATTCACTTTATTGGCACGCTCTAATTTAGGCTTAAACACTCTTAGATCTCGCCATTTCAAGCAAGTCCAACCAGAATAAAAAGCCCAGATAGTGAGATATACCGCTAAAAGCTAAACCTACAGGCAACACAAAACTCGCTTTTGCAAAACACAGGCGTACAGAGGAAAACAAATTACCCCAAAGCGTATCAAAGCGCATCGCCAGCACGTGATCTTATCCACTTTTATAGGCCATGACCTTAGGTTTACAGCATGAAAATCAGGTGAAACAGGAAAACAAACGAGAAAAATATCAACAAAGAAGGTTAATACTGGTCCAATACTTCAAGCAGAGTTGAAGAAAAAATAGATCCAATTTAGGTTTAAATTGTTTTATGCAGAGTGAGAGGAAAGCACTTTATCTATAGCGAGATCGACTAATTTTTCTAAATCTGAGCCTGCGTCTCAAATTAAAAACTCCTCCCCTGCAAAAATGGTTTTAAAGCTGCTAACATTGCAGACAATTTTTTAAGCATAATGAGATAGATCAAGATGGGAAGAGCATACCAAAACCGCAAAGAGTCTATGGCTAAAACTGCTGGCCAAAAAACCAGAATTTACTCAAAATACGGTAAAGAAATTTACGTTTGCGCTAAGAATGGTGGCTTCGACCCCGACGGCAACCTGCCACTTCGTCAAATGATCGCCAAGGCTAAGAAAGATCAGGTTCCGGCTCACGTGATCGAGCGCGCTCTCGAAAAGGCCAGAGGCGGCGGCGGCGAAGATTATGTCACAGCTCGTTACGAAGGTTTCAGCCCAGGTGGCGCCATGGTCATCGTTGACTGCTTAACCGACAATGGTAAGCGTACCTTCACCGAAGTGCGTCAAGCCTTCGTAAAGAACGATGCCAAGCTAGGTGGACCGGGTACGGTTGGCCACATGTTTGACCATCAAGCCGTCTTTGCCTTCAAGGGCGAAGATGAAGAAGCCATACTTGAAACCCTGATGATGGCCGATGTGGATGTTACCGATATCGAAGTTGAAGACGGTATCGTCAGTGTCTTTGCGCCGCACACAGAGTTTTTCAAGGTCAAGACCTCACTGACCGAAGAGACACCAGATATTAGCTTCGAAGTGGAAGAGATCACCTTCGTCCCGCAAACTTTTACCGACATCACAGATCCTGAAGTGATTGAGCAGTTTGAGAAATTCTTAGCGGCTCTGGAAGATTGTGACGACGTGCAGAACGTCTACCATAACGCTGAGTTGCCTGAGTAACGTCTCTGTATTCGCTGTTATTTATCCAATAACAGCGAATCCTTCTTCAGTTAACCACTTCAAACTGCTGATCCCCCTGCACTAACAAGACTCAAAAGTATCCACACAATCTTATAGTCTGCAGTTCCCTGATCTCATCTAAACTTTAGCTATCTCAGGCCTCTTACCACTCATTCTCACAAATGCTTAGAGAACATCAGAAGAAGCCAAATCCAAAAAAGTGGCAGATTAATCATGAAATATACCAAAACAATCCCCTATCTTTTATTGGCAGGAATGCTCACAGCTTGTGGCGGCAGTGATAGTGATAGTGATAGCAGCACACCAGATACGCCTGATCCCACTACAGGAACATTTAGCCTAGGCGTCTCAGATAACCCCGCTCTGGCCGATAAGGTCAATATTGCCTTTAAACAAGTCGTATTAAAAGGTGAGGATGGTTCAATCTCATTCGATGTCTCTGACAATGAAGGCAACGCCAGTCAGGTCGATCTACTCTCAGTACAAGGACAAACTGTGGCCAATTTAGTCACAGATGAGAGCGTCCCTCTAGGCGAATACCAGATGTGTATTTACATGGAGAACAGAGAAGTCGCCGATGAAACCAGCTCCCATGTAAAAGTTGGTGAAGCTGTTGAGGGGCTAGTCACTAACAATAACGGCTCCTGTGGCGGAATAGGTGCAGATGATCCCGACACGGGCCGACTATTTCTCAATAAAGCCGTCACTATTACCGCGGATAGCAACAGATACGTTGCCGAATTCAATCTCGCCAAAGGCTTACAAGCCCCCCATGGCAATAAAGCCTACTGGACCCTTAAACCCACTTCGGTACAACTGATTAATATTACTGAAGTCGGCGTAATTTCGGGAAACGTTCACTTAGATGTACTGGCTGCCTGTGAAAGCACTTCACCAGGCTATAGTGATCTCGGCTTAGCCATCTATCTCTATCCTCAAAATACATTAATCGAGGCGATGGAAGACTTCAGGCCTGCAGCCACACTCACGGCTCCACTGGCTGCAGCGAGAGCTAATCCAGTACTCGAGGCAGATGAGATCACAGGTTACAGCTATGAGTTTGGTTTTATCGAGGCAGGGAGTTATCAGTTAGGCTTTACCTGTGTCGCCGACAATGATGATCCGGAAACGGAGCAAGCTGGTGCCACAGATCCCGTATTTTTCATTCATCAAGCCACAACTGGCAATGTCGATGTGACCATAGGTGCAACGTCAATCTATGATTTTATCCTGCCGCTTAGCTAATACCGATTAGTCTATCTGGCAAAACGGGCGTAGAGGGAAAAGGCACTCAACAGAGTGCCTTCGTCATTCAGTAGAAAATCTTAATCTACTTAGTCGCTACTCTCTCACCAGGAAGCTGACCTGCATCACCTTTCAGATAAGTATCGAGAAATTTCACATAAGCTTCAGAGGCGGTTATTCGATTTTGCTTCTTACGGAATCCATGACCCTCATCGTCAAATACCACATATTCCACTGGCACGCCGTTTTGCTTCACCTTCTCCACCAGCTCATCACTCTCGATCTTGAGTACGCGTGGATCGTTAGCTCCCTGAATGACCATCAAGGGCTTAGTGATGTTTTGCGCGTGGAACAGAGGCGAGATAGCGCGATGACGCTCGCCATCAGTGGCGGGATCGCCCATCTCATCATAGAGCGCCTTCTTAAAAGACTCCCACCAAAGTGGAATAGACTCTAGAGTACGAACCCAGTTGGTGACACCGAAGATATCGATGCCCACCTTAAACTCTTCCGGCTCGAAGGCCAAAGCTGCAGCCGTCATATAGCCACCATAGCTGCCACCCATGATGCCAATCTTATCTTTATCGATCCAATCTAATGTCTCCAGATAGTTCTTACCGTAGATAATATCCTGCAGGTCATTCTCGCCGTGATTCTTATCATCGAGGTGAAAGAAGGTCTTACCATAGCCTGAGCTACCACGGTTATTCACCGCAAACACGGCGTAGCCATGATTGATCAGATGCTGACGCATAGCGCTGTATCCGGTGCGGCTCTGGCCACCTGGCCCACCATGGACAAACACCACGGCGGGTCGTTTATTCTCTGCGCTGGCACCCTTTGGCTTAAACAGTAACCCAGGGATCTCGAGGCCATCGAAGCTCTTGAAACGCACCACTTCACTGGCAACTAGGTCATCTGGGTTAATCTTAGGGTTCAGGGCTTGGGTGAGTTGTTTAGCAGAATCTGTGCCCAGCTGCCATACAAACAGGTTCGACGGAGACGTATCCGAGTTGATATAGAAGGCGAGGGTCTGTTCATCCTTAGAGAAGTTCACATTCCTGAGATCGCCATCGGGTAACTGAGGTAACTTGAGCGCTTTGCCCGTCTTGGTATCTAAAATACTGATGCGGGTACTGGCATCAGCATTCACACCTGACACGCGATAGCGGCCAGATTCAGAGAAGTAAACGAAGCTGACATTCCAGTCATCTTTCACCGCCAGACTATGCTCACTGCTGGCAATATCGTACTGCCATACTTGGGAGAACTCTCCCTTGGCATCTGTGCTGTAATACAGGGCGCTGCCATCGGTCGAGAACGTTATCGGATTATAGTTGGCTGGATCTGAGTGCTGACTGATGATGGTCGGCTTAACGATGCGCTTCCTGAAATCTAACAGATAAGTATCGCTGTCTCTGTTGGTGTGCGTCTTAGACAAAGAGACAAAACGGCCATCATTCGAGACTTCTGAAATGTTAAAACCTAGCTCATTCTTAAATACTAGCTCGCGCTCATAGGTCTTGGCATCATAACGGTATAGATCCATAAACTTAGGATCGCGCTCGTTGGTTGTCGCAAAGAAGTACTCACCATCGTTAGTGAAGTTCACAAAGTCAGAACGAGTCTCCTCACCCGGAGTGATATCGACTATCTTGCCATCAAGCTCACGTACAAATAGATGATACAGCTCATTACCGCCGTTATCTTGGGTCAATAAAACTCTGTCATCATTGGGGAACCAGGAAACTGGATAAGTGGTGTCTTTAAATGTGGTTAAGGCTGATTGTGCCCCTGTTGCCGCATCAAGCTTATACAAGTTGAAGATACCCGACTGATCCGAGCCAATGAGAATCGACTTACCATCAGCTGAAAAAGACGAACCGAAATAGGTGGTTGTCTCAAAGAAGGTCTTGGCATCGTATTGTTGAACAGGCCCTTGCTGAGATAGCTGAGTACCTTCTGAGCCTGTATTAACCTGGTTCGTTCCGGTATTAATTCCAGAACATGCTGATAAACCTAAGCTAACAGCCAGCGCAAGCGCGCTGAGGTGAAGAGACTTTTTCATTGTGTTCCTCTTAATTATTCATCGAAAAAGATCGTTAAAATCCATGTACTTCACGCCACTAACACCTAACGAGAAGATAAAAACTCTCGATATAAATACAGTGATCAGGTAGCAAGCTAGCCTATAGCAGGCAAAAAAACGAGTCATTTATACTCGCTCATCAATATACTCAAGCCGAAAAATGTGTAAACCTGTAAAGCTCCGATAACAAAAAAGGCCCCTAAGGGCCCTCTCAACTAAGATTGGGGATGGAAGTGACAGCCTGCAGGGTAGCCATTTCCCATCCCAGTTTACCACTCAAATTAGCGACTAGCGGTAATCTTATGGGACCCGAGAGATTAAACCCTGAGGCACCCCATAGGACCAATGCTTACAACGCACGCTCAAAAACGTGGAACTTATCGATACCGTATGATTTACCTTCTGCATGACAGGTTGCACAAGACTCTGAAGTTGGCAGCGTGTACCAATCTTCTAACTTCTCAACATTGATTTCGCCACCTTGTTGAAGCATATGGTTCTTCGCCGAGTCATCATTATGACAAGCAAAACAGTTAGCCGTTATTGGGCTAGTCATCACACCTGATGCACCACCATTATAAGCTTTTGACAAGATATACTGGTTTGGAATAACGTCTAAGTCTATGCCTTCGGCATGACAAGACACACAATTTTCAGCATTTAACTTAGCGGCTGAGTTTGCTTCACCCTCAGGACTGGTTGCAGTATTACCCACTCCCCAGTGCATGCTATGAACCATAGGGCCGAAACCTGGCGCCGAGTTCTTCGCGCTGCGATCTTGGCCATTGTTATGACAAGCGACACAGTCTTTACCACCTTCGTTATAGCTACCATTCTTATGGTAATTAGTCTCGTTAGTGTGACAAGTCGTACAACTATCGGCCGTCACACTGTGGCGACGCTCGAACGCTTGGATTTTTAGACCTGCATGATCGACAACATCAGAATAACTAGTGAAGGAGACGCCATCGTAACCGCCATCTTCATCTTGCTGTTTAAATGTCACTCGAGTACTGGCCGTTAACCCGGCTAGACGGTAATCAGTTTCCAAACCATCAAGATGCGGATAACAGATTGAACGGCTACCATCAATATTCTCAATATACTGCTCAGACCCACGTGGGCTTGGACGGCCAACTAACGAATCATTTTGATAACCGTGAACATAGGCACCGGCATACGTAAGGGTACCGTCTGAATATAAGGCTGCGATATTTAGCTGAACTTCGGATTCAGCTGCGGTATTAAAGAGAGCGACATCGGTACACCAGCCCCCATTTGGATACTCTTCCCACTCCAGCCCATCATTAATATATGGAGCCAATGTTCTTGTATAATGAGTATCACGTAACTCTGCTCGTGCGGTTACTTGCTTGTGGAATAAGCGCGCATCTTCACCTTCATTAAAGGCATTGAACTGAGTCGCTAATCCTCTGGTACCTACATCGGCAGCATCATGACAATCCGTACAGGTCTGCATAGAATAAACCCTTGTGATTGGTTTCTCATGACAGGTGTAACAGTTAGATGGTGCAAAGTCCTTCTCAAATTCCTGGTGATTGATATGACCAATTTTCTGCAGTGTATTACGCGCATAACCACCATCATCACGTGCTATGTTACCGTGACAAGTCATACAGCCTGCGACTAAATCAGTTTTACCTTCCGGATTAATCGCGGTATAGCTAGGATGCTTCAATGAAGATGCCGCATAGTCAGTATGGCAAGCATGACAGGTCGCTGTTGAAGTCGTATGGATATCATCACTCTTAGCAACGACGATATAACGAGACTTAGCGATGTTATCCCCACCACCAACAACTAGGCGGATCAAGCCTTCAGTTCCGGCATTAACTGAAGCCATAGGTGCCACAAACTCATAGCGACCAGACTCAACTTCAGTCAGGCTTGCACCTTCAGTCGCTTCACTTGCACTACCGCCCAGAATCGTACCTTCAAAATCATCACGACTACGACCAATGCCTTTCTCGGTTAACTCAGCAACTTCTGCATTGGCTTTTACGAGACCCGATATTAATTGGCCTTCTTCATCGGTGATTTCAAACTCAAATCTCACCAAGCCTTCTTCTAACGTGTGAGCAATCATCTCAACGTTAGTCACACTTGATGCTTCCACTGTTGGTGGTGGAGTTGGTTTACCGTCTTCACCGTCCGAACCATCTTTCCCATCGCTGCCACATGCAGATAGGCCCATAGCCCCCGCCACTATCAACGCCAGATAGCGCTTATTAACATCTTTCATCGCCACTCCTAATTCATCATTTTTATATGCAGATCTTTTACTCCCCTTGGAATACGATATTGAATAAACCTTACTATTTGTAATGATTTGAGTGATTACTAGACCTAAGTCATAACATTTTCGAACGAAAAACAAACAGGCAACAGGGGGGACTATCTAAGTCATCACTGGCAGCAACCAAAAAAAGCAAATTTACGAAATTTAATAAGATAGGGGGACATTGAGACACAAAGGCTTCAATTAATGTACGCTGAGATGAAGCTTAACCATAGCTTAAACCCCTTATGAAACATAAGGATAAAAACATAAGCTAATGTAGATATAGCGAAATTACTAAGCAATGCAAAACGAATATAAATGCCATAACTTTTTAATTAGAACAAAAGCTGCAGCATACGAGAATCAAGTATCTCTGATTATTTTTACCCGATAAAAAGCCAGCTTTCTGGCTGGCTTGATATGGCTATGAAAGCAGCTATTAACAACAAGCTAACTCACTATGAGCAACAATCTCTGCGCCACCAGTTCTTAGGCAGTTTCTCCAGCATGACTTTCGCCATAAGAATGGCTAGTAAGATCCCTGAGCTATAGACGATAACGTCGGGCAACAGATTATGATTTTCACCTACTTGAGGCATAACCACGAACCCGAATGTTTCAACCAGATAGTTCACTATGATGCCAGAAACCAGAGCGACCCCGAGCACACCACCTAAGTAACCCAATAACGCACGTTTACCCAGCTCCTTGGTCACCACACCGAGCGTGGCTATGTTCGTCGCAGGTCCTGCCAACATAAAGACCAGTACGGCGCCGGGTGATACTCCCGCCAGCAACAAACCCGCTGCGATAGGCGTAGATGCGGTGGCGCAGATATACATAGGCACAGAGATAACCACCATGACCAACATGGCTAAGATACCGTCGCCCCACTGCGCCATGAAATCCGCTGGCACATACGTTTGCACGAGTGCGGCGAAGAACAGGCCGATCAACAACCAGAGCGTGATATCTCGTACCAGATCAGTCGCAGCGAAGTGTAAGCCCTTGCCGATACGGCTCATCACAGGCGTGCCCCTAAGCTCGGCGGCAATGTCCTTGGTCGACTCGCAGCAGCTTTCATCATCACCTTCACTAGCTTTAGCCGACTCACTCTTGGCTGAGCTGCAACATGAAGATTCCTTCTCTGGCGTTTGAGTTTTACTGCTACAACATGAATCTGTGTTACCTATTGGCGCAGATGTCGATTCAGCGTTCGTCATAGGGCTCGTAATAGGAGTCGCCAACAGGCTTTCACTGGCAGCTATAGGCGTCATAGTCACGACGGGAGCCGCCTTTGACTCTGTCTTAGCTCCAGCCTTAGAAGCAGAACTACAACAGGAGCTCTTAGCTTTAGGCTCAAGGTTGTCTTTTTTACTGCTACAGCAAGACGAAGCACCAGGACTTACCTTTGCTGAATTTGTTTTCCCCTCACCTTTATCTGTTAACGGATCCTCATCCCTTCCGACTAAGAGTCCGGCAACAATCGCACTCGCGACGGCCGCTATGGGTCTTACTATGGCCATGAAGGGGCCGAGTAACACATAAGATACCGCTACAGAATCGATTCCGGTTTCCGGGGTTGAGACTAAAAAGGAAGTCGTGGCAGCCTTTGAGGCACCTGAGCGTCGTAGGCCAACAGCAGCAGGAATCACTCCGCATGAACACAAGGGCAAGGGAGCGCCTAGAATAGCCGCCTTGACCGTGGTCTTAAATCCATGGCCACCAAGCTGCTTCTGCATCCACTCCATGGGCACAAACATCTTCAGCATACCGGCCAAGAATAGCCCCAGTAGCAACCAGGGAGCAGAATCTAAAAAGAGGTCAATAAAATTCGCAAACAACATACCTAACCCTTACTTTGGCAATTTTTTGTGTACTGAGAATCATCATGGTGATGGTCATGATTCTCACATTTAATATTATCTGTATTGGTCTCGAGCGCTTCCAATATGGAACAATGCTCGGCGCTCTCGGGGCCACCACAACAGGCATCGGATAATCGCTGCAGCGATACCTGAAAGTATTTAAGCTCGGCTATCTTAGCCTCGACATGAGCGAGTTTACTATCCACCATGCCCTTCACATCGGCGCACGCCCAATTCGATTTATCTAACTCGATTGAGAGCAATTCGCTGATCTCGGCTAAGGTAAAACCCACCGCCTTGGCCCGCAGAATAAAACGCAGCCGCTCTGCATCATTTTCTGTATAGATCCTATAACCGGAATCTGTGCGAGAAGATGGCGATAACAGGCCATGCTTCTCATAAAATCTCAGGGTATCGGCTTTCACTTCACACTGTTTAGCCAATTCTCCAATTCGATACATGTTTCGGCTCCATTTGGTCCAATTGGCTCTAATTTTATGGCAAGTATAAACCTTGGAGTTAAATCTAAGGTCAAGGGTTATTATGCGACTTATTTATGACCTATGCTTGTTCTCCTGTGCGTATTGTGAAATCGCGCAGAAAAAAACAGCCTATGAACCCATTTTACGGTAAAATGTGCACGCACGAATAGGGGCTCATCAAAGCAGCTAGAATTGAGGGACTTTTGGAAAGTGGTGAGGCGTTTGACACCTTAACGCCACTGAGTTTTCCGAAAGATCCTTAAATATAACTACTGGACACTGTACCCAAAATGAATAATGCCAGACCCATTCGTCGCGCGCTGTTAAGCGTTTCAGATAAAACCGGAATCCTTGAGTTTGCTAAAGCATTACATGCTCAGGGCGTAGAACTACTATCTACTGGTGGCACCGCCCGCCTTTTGGCTGACAACGGTGTGCCTGTCATTGAAGTATCGGAGCATACAGGACATCCGGAGATCATGGATGGTCGTGTCAAAACCTTGCACCCTAAAGTGCACGGTGGCATCTTGGCGCGCCGCGGTATCGACGAGCTTGTCATGGAACAGAACGGCATCAAGCCTATCGATCTTGTGGCAGTTAACTTGTACCCCTTCGCAGAAACAGTCGCCAAAGAAGGCTGTACTCTGGCTGATGCCGTCGAGAATATCGATATCGGCGGCCCGACCATGGTTCGCTCTACGGCTAAAAACCACAAAGACACCACCATCATAGTTAACACTCGGGATTACGATCGCGTGATCAAAGAGATGAATGACAATGAAGGCAGCACGACTCTTGAGACTCGTTTCGATTTAGCAATTGCCGCATTCGAGCACACTGCTGCTTATGATGGCATGATCGCAAATTATTTTGGGACTATGGTCCCTGCCCATAGCAAAGACGAGTGTCCTGAAGACTCTAAATTCCCACGTACTTTCAATACTCAACTCATCAAGAAACAAGATCTGCGCTACGGCGAAAACAGCCATCAAACGGCCGCTTTCTATGTCGACACTCATATCGATGAAGCCTCGGTTGCCAGTGCGATTCAGCTGCAAGGCAAGGCGCTGTCTTACAACAACATCGCCGATACCGATTCTGCTCTCGAGTGTGTTAAAGAGTTCAGTGAGCCGGCCTGTGTCATCGTTAAGCACGCCAACCCATGTGGTGTAGCCATAGGCAGTGATTTACTCGATGCCTACAAGCGTGCATACCAAACCGACCCTACTTCGGCCTTCGGTGGCATCATCGCCTTCAATGGTGAACTAGACGAAAAAACCGCCAACGCTATCCTTGAGCGTCAATTTGTCGAAGTGATCATCGCACCTAAAGTCAGCCAAGCCGCTCGCGATGCCATTGCCGCTAAGGCAAATGTTCGTCTGCTTGAATGTGGCGAATGGGGCACTAAGACTAAGAGTCTCGATTACAAACGCGTCAACGGCGGACTACTTCTACAGGATCGCGACCAAGGCATGGTAGCAATCGATGACCTTAAAGTTGTCAGTAAGCGTCAACCCACTGCAGCCGAAATGAAAGATCTTATGTTCTGCTGGAAAGTGGCTAAGTTCGTTAAGTCTAACGCCATCGTTTATGCCAAGAACAGCATGACTATCGGTGTGGGCGCCGGCCAGATGAGCCGAGTCTACAGCGCAAAAGTTGCCGGCATCAAGGCCGCAGATGAAGGACTGGAAGTGCAAGATTCAGTGATGGCATCCGATGCCTTCTTCCCATTCCGTGACGGTATCGATGCGGCCGCGGCAGCTGGGATCAGCTGTATCATACAGCCAGGTGGTTCGATTCGTGATGAAGAGATCATAGCCGCAGCCGATGAACACGGCATGGCCATGGTGTTTACCGGAATGCGTCACTTCCGTCATTAATTGAAAGAAGGTGAAAGTTCCTAGGAACTCTTACCTAGATCCTAGAATTTCGAACAAAATTGAAATTTTTAATATTTAGCGCAAAGCCATTATTTCTAGGTCAAGGAAAGCACGCGCAGTGTATACCCATACACGAGCATGCTTGACACTGAGATAGGGAAAATGGAGCAGCGATAAAGGATAAAAAAATGAATGTATTAGTTATAGGTGGCGGCGGTCGTGAACATGCACTTGCATGGAAGGCGGCGCAATCGGCTCAAGTTGACACAGTATTTGTCGCACCGGGTAATGCCGGCACCTCGATTGAACCTAAGTTAGAAAACCTGGCCATTAATGTCGAAGATATTGCGGCTCTGGTCGCTTTTGCCCAAGATAAGCAAATTGAGCTCACCATAGTGGGTCCGGAAGTGCCATTAGCTATGGGTGTTGTTGATGCTTTCAATGAAGCCGGCTTACCCATCTTCGGCCCGACTAAGGGTGCGGCGCAGCTGGAATCATCTAAAGCCTTCACCAAAGACTTCTTAGCTCGTCACAAGATCCCCACGGCAGCCTATTCAAATTTCACCGAAATTGAACCGGCTAAAGCCTATGTTACCGAGATGACAGCAAGCACAGATTTTCCTATCGTGATCAAGGCCGATGGTTTAGCGGCGGGTAAAGGCGTGATTATCGCCGAAGATCAGGCTCAGGCCGATGCGGCTATCGAAGATATGCTCGAAGGTAACAAGTTTGGCGAAGCTGGTTCCCGCGTGGTTGTCGAAGAGTTCCTAAAGGGCGAAGAAGCCAGCTTTATCGTCATGGTTGACGGCAACAACATACTCGCTATGGCCACCAGCCAAGATCATAAAGCCCGTGATAACGGCGATAACGGCCCTAACACTGGCGGCATGGGCGCTTATTCTCCTGCGCCCGTAGTGACTCAAGCCGTACACGATTGGACGATAAATCATGTGATTCGCCCAACGGTTGATGGCATGGCAGCCGAAGGCAACGTCTATACCGGCTTTCTCTATGCTGGCCTGATGATCTCTCCTGATGGCAGCGCTAAAGTCTTAGAGTACAACTGTCGTTTCGGCGACCCTGAGACTCAGCCTATCATGATGCGTCTTCAATCCGATCTGGTAGAGCTTTGCCTCGCGGCTACACATGGTGAACTAGATAAGGTCACTGCCGAGTTTGACTCGCGCGCAGCCGTAGGCGTTGTCTTAGCCGCGGGGGGATACCCGGAAGCGTATCGCAAACATGATGTGATCTTAGGTTTAAATCTTGGCAACAATGACGCCAAAATATTCCATGCCGGTACCAGCATGAAAGACGGCCATGTGGTGACTAATGGTGGCCGTGTGCTTTGTGCAACCGCCTTAGGTAACACAGTGACAGAGGCGCAAGCCAGCGCATACGCCTTAGTCGATACTATCCATTGGGATGATGTCTATTTCCGTACCGATATTGCTTATCGTGCGATTTCACGGGAAAGTTAATATCTATTATAAAATAATCGCTTAGAAGTGTGACAGAGATCACGCCAAGAATAATATGCACACTTATTGCATAACAAAGCATCAAGTCACCTTGCAGTTACTAGGTGCTTTGTTTTTTAAGGGTTAAATAACAGCCGTAATTTTAATATACCTTCAAAGTGCATAACTATTGTAAAAAACAAACATCGAACATTTTAACATCACCAATACACTATAAAACACTATTGTTACAGACTTTTCATCTGCGTATACTTCCGCTCCTTATATATTTGGCTGGGGGCCTGATGAGATATCTATTAATAATGATCACCATACTTCTTACCGCATGCGGTGGCGGAGATGATGACACAAGCACGACAATACAAGAAAAATCTATTCATCCAGGGCTCATAGCCCCTGATATTCAAGCCGATTACTCACTCAATGGCAAGCTTACAGCAACACTCAGTGGCTCTGTGGGTAACCTCAGTTTCAGCTTGGCAGATGGTGCAGCCAATGACGTTGTGCGAGTAGATCAAAATAGCCTGACCATATTAAATGCAGGAAAAACTAGGTTAATCGCTACCGATAGTGGTAACAGCCAGTATAAAGCCACTAGCATATCGCTAAATATTACTATTGATAAAGCCAACCGAGCTCCTTTACTGACGAATCCCTACACTTATCAGTATGATTCTGGCGCTAGTCACCAAGTCGGTGTCAGTGGTACAAAAGGTCAATTACTTTACGAACTCAGCCCAGGTTACCCTGATGATGTTGTCAAAATTGATGTCGCAGGCTCGTTAATAGTATGGGGTGCAGGACAAACGCAAGTCACGGTCAAAGATGACGGTGGTCGAAACTACCAGGCCAGCGAGAGCCAATTTACCATTACCGTCGAAGCCGCAAGCTCTCAGTTTGCCACCTATCAAGACATAACAAATAAGCCATTAATTTTGGGTGGCACGTTACTGCCTGTTTATTCCGGCTCACCGACTAATGAGATAAGCTTCACTGTCGCCGAGAACGCCAATCAAGATGTAGTGCAGATACACCCAACTACGGGTGTGATGAATATTAAGGGAGCCGGTGAGACAGAAGTTATCGTCAGCCAGACACCTGAAGATAACCATCAAGATATTGCAAAACAAAGCTTCAAAGTCAAGGTAAACAAAGCCAATAACACTAGCTTTAAGGCCAGCATTCTGACCATTCCTTATGGATTTGATGATGAACTAATACTGCAAACAACCGGCGTTCAGGGAACACTCACTTTCGAGATTCTCGATGGCGAGTCGACCGATGTGATCAACTTTATCAACAGTGAAACCGGACAATATCGTTTCAGCGGTGTAGGCGCGACTAAAGTAAAAATTACAGATTCGGGTAACACTAACTACCTGAGTATGTCGATTGTGACCGATGTGAAAGTGGAGCGCGTTCAACCGGTTCAGCTCTTCTCTGTCAATCTTGAGAGTTCATACCAGGAAAACAAGGTGATATCGGCTCAAGTCGCAAGCAGACAGGGCAAGTTAAGCTTCTCTCTTGCAACAGATAGTGCGACGGATGTAGTGAACATAGATGCACAATCGGGTGAGATGACGGTACTGAAACCCGGTAAAGCGGAAATTAGTGTCACCGATGATGGTGATCTATTCTATTTACCGCAAACCATAAACTTCTTTGTGACTATCAACAAACTCATCAACGAGCAGTTCAGTGTCGAGAATGATCTGCACAATAATGTGGCGAATACCGTTTATACGCCGGTAGCTAAAGGAAATCAGGGGCTTGTCACCTACGCGATTTCATCTAAATCGACGGCTAATGTGTTAACTCAGGACCCGACGACCAAGGTCATCACATTAACCGGTGCAGGTCGAGGCTGGATAACCGCAACCGATCATGGTAACGATTACTACCTAAGCCAAACAACGGACTTCATTGTCGATGTCGGTTTTGCCGATGGCTCATTGACAGCTTCAGCCGTTTCGGCAAGCTATGCCCCCAACAAGGTGATCAGTATTCCAGTTTCGGGAGTCATTGGACAACTGAGTTATCAGCTGGAGAGAGGTCAACCGGCTGATGTCGTCAGCATCAATATTGTTGACCGCACTGTCACCATCAAAAATGCCGGCACCACCTACTATACACTCACAGATTCGGGTAATGCGAGCATCGCCTCCCGCAGAGTACAGCTGCAAGTATCGATAGCCAAGGCGGCTGAGAATGTTGACTTGAGCCTGAATTCTACACTCATAGATACGGTATATGAAGAGGATAAACAGCTTACCTCACCTGCGATATTGGGTAACGCTACACAGAGCAGCATTAAATATTTTGTCGATTATAGCGATAGGCAGGTGGTTACCGCAGATTCGAGCAGCGGTGCACTGACAATTCAGGGGGCTGGTTCGGCTCAGGTACAGATAACCGAAGAGAGTCGCAACTTTGAGAATACGACTCGTAATGTAACGGTTAATGTCGGTAAGGCTAAGCATCCAGGATTGACCCTTGCTAAGCAGGTACCCAGTGCTAGCTATTATCCAGGACTTGAGATGCCAGCTGCTGAGCTGGCCAATCAATTCGGCATCCTGAACTATAAGTTCGCATATATCCCAAATCCGGAAGTTTATGATTTAAGCAGTAATGGTATTTTGAGAGTACTAAAGTACCCAGGTTCCCGTTCTAACAATTACGTGATTATCACTGCCACCGATGACGGAGGAGATAATTATCTACCGGACTCAGTAGATTATATTTCTCTGTTATCACCTATCGAAGAGGGCAACGGCGAGCAAGCTGTGATCACATTCGACGGGAACGAGTTGCCGATAAAGTCCCCCATCGATGTAGCTGCTGGAGATGAGACATACTTTTCAGCCTTTGATACCCGCTCCGAAGCCGAAACTATGGGTGATAACGCTCAAGAATCTGGCGGTTATGCCACTAAGACAGTGATAGTTTGTCAGGATCCTCAAGATTTATTGAGTTGTACCTTAGTGACAGTCAGACTACAAAATACCAGTCATTGTCCCGATGGAAGTAAAATTTCATATCCCGTAGGAGCAAAAATTCGTTATGAATGTCCGGGTCTCAGACAACCTACACGCTCAGAAGTGACGGTAAGCTTCAATAAAACCGATGCCTTTAATGAATCACTCTCAGCGGGTACCTATCAAGCTAAGGAACCAATAACCTTAGTCCATTTTGCTAAGCCATATCGCGCGGGTGGCGTTATCGAAGCCGGAGATATTCAACCCAGGGCTTGGTGGCTGATAAAAGTAAACTTGGTTGTTAACTAAAAAAGTGATGACGAAAAAATAATGTAGCATCACTTTGATTATACAAGGCCAGATACATAAATATCTGGCCTTGTATCTACAAGCATTTTAATAAAAAGCCGTTCAACTAAATCATGACCATTTAATGGTTAATTGAAGAGTTTTAGTCTTCCTGACCAGAAGGGCATAGATATGGAATCCTATGATTCTTGAGCCTAATGCCCGGAGGCTGCCGCACTTCTTGCTATCTTGTCTATCAAACGTGGCGCAAACAGTTTGAGCAGACGCCCCAAACGACCTCTCATCGAGGTGATAAGTAGTCGGCCTCGACTGGATATCACTGGCACCATCATCTTGGCGCACTCCTCCGCCGAGAGTATCTTCGACTCCTGCACAGTCGAACCACCTAATGGCTGTCCATGGCTATCCAGGGCAGGTTTATGTATCTCAGAGACGACAAAATCCGGACAAATAGTGGTAACGGCGACATTATCATCGACAAGCTCGATTCTAAGTGAATCGAAGAAGCCTATTACCGCATGTTTTGAGGCTGCATATCCTGAACGGGTAGGCACCCCGGTGAGGCCTGCTACCGAGGCGACGATAACCACCTGACCTTGATTTCTCTTGAGTTCGGGTAAGGCTGCATGGGTCAAATAGGCAGGGCCTAAGTAATTAACCTTCATGATACGTTCAAGAATATCAAGCTCGATGAGATCATCGAACTTAGAGCACATGGTCATGCCCGCGTTGTTGACTAAGATATCGAGGCGACCGAAATACTCGATACTGGTATCGACGAGTTGTTGACATTGTGACTTACTGGTGACATCTGCGACAAAAATGCAAGGCTCGTGTCCTTGACTGGCAACCTCGTGAGCGAGTGAGAGTAATCTGGACTCATTTCTCGCACTCAAAACTAACTTACAGCCCAAGGGTGCCAAGGCGAGTGCCAGCGCTCGTCCTATCCCTTCAGAGGCTCCTGTGATTATGATGACTTTATCTGTCAGGCCTTCCATATTCATTCCTTGAATAATGATTTTATCTAAGTATATAGCATAGATAAAATCACACACCGAGTTCAAAGATTGAATATTTGCTAACTCATGCTGTCAGACGCTGAGATACCGATCTGCTGGGCCGATAACTGGACAGAGGTTGGGGGCGTCCTATGGCATAACCCTGGGCGTAGTTAATTCCTATCTCTTGCAATTTATCGATAATATCTTGATTTTCCACAAATTCAGCAACGGTCTCTATGCCCATAACACCACAGACATCATGGATAGACTTAACGATGGCGTAGTCTTTCGCATTAGTGGCTAAGTTTTTCACGAAGCAACCATCTATCTTCACATAGTCAACAGGCAGCTCCTTGAGGTAACCATAGGAGGCGAAGCCACTACCAAAATCATCTAACGCGAAAGAGAAACCCAACTTCCTCAGGTATTCAAGCATATCCATGGCCCGATTTCGGTTCTGGATCGCACTGGTTTCGGTGATCTCGAAACAGATACACTCACTGGGTATGGCGAAACGCTCGAACTGCTCGATAATGTAATCCACCATGCCCTCAGCGCCTAGGCTATTGCCCGATAGATTAATAGAGATACAGTGGTCTTCCCAGATATCTTCATGCAGAGATAGCCAGAGAAAAGCCTTTCTAATCACTTCTTTATCAACATCAGTCATCAATTTAAAGCGCTCAGCGGCGGCAATAAATTGCGCCGGAGCTAATATTCGTCCACTGGGCTCTTGAATACGCAGCAAGATCTCCATCCGCTGTCTATGCTTGCCCGAGCCCATACCTTTAATAGGTTGATAGTAAAGCAAGAGTTCATTGTGCTCTATCGCCTGACCAATTCTTACCGCCCACATAGGCGCATTACGCTGACAGATCAGTTCTTTATCTTTATCATCATAGAAGTGAACCTGATTACTTCCCTTACTTTTTGCGGCAAGACAGGCAATATCGGCATCTTTCAATAGCTCTTTCGCCGAAATGTAAGGCGCCCTGGCTATGGCGATCCCGGCACTGACACCGACCTTATAATGGCAGGCATTATCCCGCAACACTTGCATCGACACACTGGCAACTATACGTTTGGCTAACTGAGCCACCTCCAAGGCGCTATGATCCCGGATGGCTAAGCCAAACTCGTCACCACCTAGTCTGGCTAGCATCTCATCTTGAGTCAGGCAAGATTGCATCGCTCTGGCCACCATGGCCAGCATCCTGTCTCCCGCGCTATGGCCACAAGAATCATTAATTAACTTGAACTGCTCTAAGTCAAAATAGCAAATAGCGATCGATTGAGCGCCAAGGCTAAATTCCTCCAACCTCTCTTCGAAAGCCCGGCGGTTAAGCAGGAACGTGATCGGGTCAAAGTTGGCTCGCTGACGTAATTTACGCTTGAGCAGCTCCTCCTGAGTGATGTCTCTGAGCAAAATAACGCTTCCCATCACTAACTGCTTATGATTAAGCAGGTTACTTATGCTGCGTTCCATTATCCGTGTCGATTCGCCTTGCAGCTTGAGTTTACTCAGTACCGGGGCCTGTGCTCGACTCGCCATAAACTTGAACAAATCTTCATTGATACTCTTATCTGTTTTAAGCAATACATCGACTGTTACCCCTATAGCATAGGGACTCTTTACCCCGAGTAACCGCTCCGCCTGAGGATTTAAGTACACCACCTTGGCCTTTATGTCGGTCAATATCACAGCTTCGGCAATCGACTCTAAGGTGGTTTTTGAACGTTCTTTCAGTTGAAAAATCTTTGCCAACAAGGTATTAATCCTGTCAGCCATCACCACGAGTTCGGAGCAACCACCCCCTATCAGAGGCGTATAAGTCTTAGCCGTGGGATCGATCTCCTCCAGCTGTGTCATCAAGCGATGAAAAGGACGTATAAACCCTAAGTTCAACCAGATATAACCTGCAATGAGTATCAATATCCCCACACAAACGATGCCTATCGATACCAGATCATATTTTAATTGTACTTGGTTGAAAGCCTTATCAGAGAAGCTGACTTCCAGGTGCACAGGCTTATCATAGATCAGGCTTGGTAACTCGAGGACTGAGGTGTCCCTAATCGGGTTAGCCCGTAAATCTGGCGCGGCACCATCTAGGATAATTATCCGGCTCACTATGCCTTGTAAGCCATAGCTCGATAGATATTCAGCGGTCAGCTTCCTCACCATAATGACCGACCTATCTGGCTCGATCGGCACAACACTCACTATATAGCCGATGCCTTTATCCATATACACACCCGAATGGGAAGAAGTCCCGTGTGACAGATAACCGGGAATAGGCTTGAGCTCAAATGACATCACGTCGTCATAGAGTGGAGAAAATGGCTTTAGCTGCCCCTCATTGAGGTAGAAGAGGCTGAGATGCTCAGATATCCTGCTCGCTCGCCAGGCTTCATCTAAGGTAACTCTCTTAATTGGGCTTAGCTCCGACAGGGGCACAGCATAGATATTGGCGAGTAACTCCAGCTGCTTGATATCTTTATCCAGCTGAGATTGTATGGTGACTAACTCAGTGTTATAAGTGCTTAGCTTTAAAGACTCGACCCTATGATCGAACCACATGCTTAAGCAGTAGGAAACAGAAATCATTGCAGGCATGCAGAAGCCTACAACAAAGACGATCAGTTTTTTTCCTATATGCATCTTATCTCGCAGCGATAAACGTTGAAAATTAACGGCGGAAGCCACTAAATTGAATAGCGCTTCCATAACTTCGACATGCAAAATACCCCATTTACATCACGGATAAAACCCGTTTCGCTTTGCCCGTTGCTAAAGTAGGCAATAGAGTGCATTTTTTCCTAGCAACCTCTCTTGATATAGCTCAGTAAGACGACCAATAAAGAAAGAAACAATCATAATTAATCCAAAAATGAGATGTGACACTTTCGTGATACTTTCTTATCTAACTTGTGATTAAGTCGCGACAACCCGGTGACATCACTTTGTAACAATCAAATGATACCTAATCGATTCGTCTACAAGGAGATCCACCATGAATCTAAACCACGCCACTCGCCTGTTAATACTCGGCAGTATGATGAGCATTCCAGTCTCTGCCGCCGATTTAGAGATAAGCATCACCAACTTGACCCATGGCAACCACTTTACCCCTATCCTCATCACAGCCCACGGTGATGCCAGTCATCTTTTCCAATCCGGTGAGATGGCCAGTCCCGCACTGCAGAAGATGGCAGAGGGAGGAGACATTGCCGACTTAGCCGCAGCAGCGATGGGCAACAATGAGATAACGGTGGAGAATCCGGCCATGGGACTCTTGGCAGCGGGTGCTAAAACCAGCGGCATAATGCTAGATACCCAGACGATGACCCATCTGTCGATAGTCGCCATGGTGTTGCCGACAAACGATGCATTCATCGGCCTGGACGCATGGGAGATACCAACAGCAGCAGGCACCTATACACTTAACCTCAATGCTTATGATGCCGGCACCGAAGCGAATGATGAAATTATCAATGGCGGCGGCATGCCAGGTACACCGGGGATCCCGGCAGCACCAGGAGGCGATGGCGGCACTAATGGCACCGGCGTAATGGACAGCAGCAGTAATACAAACGTCCATATCCATCCGGGAGTATTAGGTGATACCGATACAGCAGGTGGCATGAGTGACGTCGATAGTCGCATCCACAGATGGCTGAACCCGGTCGCAAGAGTCGTCGTGGTCGTTAAATAAAGGGGCTAAATCATGAGCATAATCAAACAAATGACCCATAAGCGACTCACAGCATCTCTGGTGTTCGCCACCCTGTTTACTCTGAGTGCATGTTCAGATAATGACAATGACTCCATGGAGACACCCGAACCGCCACCAGTTCCTACACAAGATTACCGAGTCACAGTGACCAACTTGACTGCCAATCAACCCATGTCTCCCATTGCCTTAATACGACACCAGGCAGACATGACAGCATGGCAAACAGGCGGGGCAGCGAGTCTTCCTCTGGAAACCTTAGCCGAGTCTGGTGATAGCACTGGCTTTGCCGATATGGAAGGTATCGATGCGCTCGTCAAGGGTCAGGGAATTTTACTCCCAGGAATGAAGGAGAGTATCGAGCTCAAGCTTAGCCCGGATGAGGTCGCCTCAATCTCGGTGCTAACCATGTTAGTTAATACCAATGACGCCTTCGCTGGACTAAATAGCGTGTCTCTGGTGGATCTAGCGGTTAACGCCACAGTGAAATTCAGCTCCATCGCCTACGATGCAGGCACCGAAGCCAACTCCGAAGCCAAGGGAACCATTCCCGGACCTGCGGACAGTGGAGAAGGATTTAATGCCATGCGAGACGATGTCGACAGGGTCCATGCTCATCCAGGTGTCATCAGCGCCGATGATGGATTAACCGACTCGGTATTATCTGCCTCCCATAGGTTCGATAATCCTGTTCTGACTATCTCAATCGAACGATTGAGATAAACACGACGAGATAATTATTCGAAATAAATATCGCCCGAGTCAGGTCTATTGATTTACGGATCTGCTTTGGGTGACTCAAGATGAATGGAACACAGAAGGTATTTGGTGAACACTACAGCCACCACATATTAATCGTGGAAGATGAGCCTGATCTGGCTAACTTGATCAAGCTCAATCTCAATACCTTAAGCTATGGCGTGTCCCATAGCACCACATTGAAACATGCCAGAGAAACATTAGAGGTAAAGCAATTTGATCTCATTCTCATCGATCGCATGCTTCCCGACGGAGATGGCATCATGTTGTGCCAGCAGCTCAGAGAGTCGGGCCAAACAGTGCCATGCATGATGTTGACGGCTAAAGATTCTGAGGCCGATATCGTACTCGGATTAGAAGCGGGAGCAGATGACTACTTAGTTAAACCATTCAGCGTCTTAGAATTGAGGGCTAGGGTCAAAGCCTTGCTGCGCAGGAGCCACCAGATAGAAGATCAGCAGGAATCACAGCTGGATTTTTATGGTATTACGATTAACTGTACCACACGAGAAGTGATTGCCTTCGATACCACTTTGGAGCTCACGGCCAGAGAATTTGATCTCTTGCTGTTTATGGCTAAGCATCCCAAACAAGTTTTCAGCCGCATGCAGCTGCTTGAAGCCGTGTGGGGTTACTCATATAGCGGATATGAACATACGGTCAATAGCCATATTAACCGCCTAAGAGCCAAATTATCCCATTGTGCATCGACTGCCGATCTGGTGAAAACCGTTTGGGGAGTTGGATATAAATTCTCACCACCAACCCAAGCCATGAACCATTAATGAATCTGGATGATGAGCTCGATAAACTGGTGAATAGATCTAAGGGCTAAACCATGAAGAGTTTATTTAGTCGACTGCTCTTGTCGGCGAGTATGATTGTTTTCATCTTAATAGTAGCGGTTTGGCAATGGTTTCAATTCAGCCAAGACTTTAGCCGTAATCAAGTACAGCAATCTCTGCACCAAGAGTTAGCCCTGCATATGGCGCACATCAATCCCTTACTGTCTCAAGGGATCACCTCAGATGCTGCATTAAAAGAAGCCTTTCATGACTTCATGCTTCTGGGACCAAGTTTCGAGATTTACACCTTAGACATTCAAGGCAACGTCATCGCCTATGATGCAAACAAAGAGAAAATTAAACGCCCACAGGTATCGACTCAACCCATAGAAGCCTTTATCGGAGGTGGTGAGCTACCAATTAAAGGCATGGACCCTCGTTCACTCGATAGCAATAAGATATTCTCCGCCGCCCATCTGCAAGATGCCGCAGGCAAGATCACTGGTTACCTCTACGTCATCATAGGCGGCGAAGATTTTGATATGTGGCAATCCTTGGTCAGTGAACACCAGGCGCCGCGGATCTGGGGAGGCATGCTCATAGGTTCGAGTATCTTCGCCTTACTGTTATTCGCCCTACTGGCCAGATACTTAACCGCCCCTCTATCCAGGCTTGAACAAGACCTGCGTCTGGTAGAAACCCAAAGACTCGCCGATGGCTTAAGCCTATCTCACGATTACCGGGGTAGCATAGAGATCCGTCAATTAAGCTTGCATATAAAACGCTTACTCAAGGAGATAAGTGAGCAGCACCTCGCCATCAATCGCCAGCAGCAAGCGAGGCATGATTTCATGCTGCATCTATCACATGATCTTAAGACCCCGCTGACTTCACTGCAGGGCTATATCGATACCTGGCTATTACTGCCTGCCAATGAACGCAGCAGTGACCTCATCGAAGTCGCCGCCAACTCAGGCAAATATATACAGCAACTTCTGAGTCAGATGTTGGAGCTAGCTGCACTGGAGAACGGCCAGATAACGCCTGATTTTAAAGAGACCAAGCTGAGCTTATTACTGGAAGAATTAAAGCAATACTTTGCCCCTCGTGCCATGACACAGAAGGTGCAGCTCGACTTCGAAGTAGACACGAACCTATCAATTTTCACCGATCCTCAGATATTGATGCGAGTCCTGTCTAACCTGGTCGATAATGCGATTCGTTATACGCCATCGGGTGGCATCATAAGTATCAAGTTGATCGTCGCCAACTCCAGTCCGGAAGTTCAAAGCCACCAGCGTATCTGGCTCAGCGTATCCGATAACGGCTCTGGCATGCATAAACATGAGCTGCAGGCACTGCAACAGATGCGTAATAAACCTAGCTTTAAACGTGATGATATCTTGCCTCAACTCGGAGTCGGGCTAGCGATAGTGAGACAATTGCTAGGCCTGCTCGAGTGCAATATCGATATTGATAGCACCCCGGGAGAGGGCAGCTGCTTCCAGATTGAGTTACAGAAAATTTAGTTTGAATTTGAGTTATGCATATAAATGAGAGCAAAAAAAGACCCGCCTTGTAGGCGGGTCTTCTCGAATAACGTATCGCTACTGCTTTAGCTATAAGTTACTTATGGTATTGAGCCGACAGCTCATGCACAGACTTGATGAATGCGCCAGCATGCTCAGGATCGACATGTTGATGGATACCATGGCCTAAGTTAAATACATGGCCGGCTCCTTCACCGTAGCTAGCAAGGATTTGATCCACCTCCTGATGAATACGCTCAGGTGAAGCATAGAGTACCGAAGGATCCATGTTGCCCTGAAGCGCGACTTTATGACCGACACGGCGGCGTGCGTCGCCAATATCTACTGTCCAATCCAGACCCAGTGCATCACAACCTGTCTCAGCCATAGACTCTAACCATAGACCGCCACCTTTAGTGAACAGGGTAACAGGAACCTGACGACCGTCGGCATGACGAGTCAGGCCGTCGACGATCTTCTGCATATAACGCAGTGAAAATTCACGGTAGGCATGGTGAGACAGTGCGCCGCCCCAAGAATCGAAAATCATCAAAGATTGAGCACCGTTAGCGACTTGTGCATTCAGATACAGAATCACAGAATCGGCAAGCTTATCTAACAACATGTGCAGCGTGGCTGGTTCTTCGTAGGCCATTTTCTTGATCTTTTCGAACGTCTTGCTTGAACCACCCTCAACCATGTAAGTGGCAAGTGTCCAGGGAGAGCCAGAAAAACCAATCAGCGGGACTTCACCCTTAAGCTCACGACGAATAGTGCTTACGGCACGCATCACATAACCTAACTCATCTTCCGGATCCGGAATGGATAGCTTCTTGATGGCATCGATAGTGTCGGTCGGACGCTGGAAACGTGGGCCTTCGCCAGTTTCGAAATATAGACCTAAACCCATGGCATCTGGAATCGTCAGAATATCAGAGAATAAGATAGCGGCATCTAAATCATAACGACGTAGTGGCTGTAGCGTCACTTCACAAGCTAGATCCTGATCCCGACAAAGAGACATGAAGTCACCGGCCTGAGCGCGGATGGCTTTATACTCTGGCAGATAACGGCCAGCTTGACGCATCATCCAAACAGGAGTCCTGTCGACAGGTTGTTGCAATAACGCACGTAAATAACGATCATTCTTTAGTTCTGCCATTTGGCTTGATTCCTAAACTTATAGTGATATCCGCTTGGGTCGCTAGTTTAGCATTTACGTTAATAAAGTAACCTTAATCTGAGTATTTATGTGACAAAGCCCCCCAGATACGAAATTTCCCCCCTATGAGCCGCCTCAGTGCACTCTCCAGCATCATAAAGTAAAATATCCTGACAAAAAATAGTGTTAATGTTCTCAATTTGACAGAAAAAAGTTGCACACATCTCCAGCCTTTGGTATAAAAAGTCTGCGCTAGCAAGAACAATCAAGAAGCTCGTCGCATCGAGCCCGCAAAACCTTTACTCGCCCAGCGATAGATTTCTATCGCTGGGCATTTTATTTTCTAGGGGATTCAACTCTCTATCCCACTTCGTTTTCTGTATACAAAACAGCCATCTTAACTATTTACGAATATCTCACTTATATCAGCGAAAATGGTTGATCAATACCCTGTTTGTCACCTACATTAGAAGTCAGGGAAGCACTTTAAAACGGGAACTATCATGTTAAAACAACTCGAAAAAGCTGAAAGAAAATGGGGCGGCTCTAACACTCTTATCGATCATTGGCTTAATAACCGTCGCCAATTACTGATCAACTATTGCCAAATTGCCGGTATCCCGCCCTATGAATCGACTGAAAAGTCACTTCCTACCGTTAAGACAGTTAAAGAATTTTGTGACCTGTTAGTGGACTATGTCTCCGAAGGGCATTTCGAAGTTTATGATCGAGTTGTCACCGCATGTGAGAGAAATGGCACATCGAGTAAATCTCTTGCGCAGAACCTAGTCCCACGAATAAGTGAAACCACAGATTCGGCTCTAGATTTCAATGAAAAGTATACCGAATCAGTCGATGACCAAATCCTATATCAACTTGATAAAGATCTGTCATCACTGGGCCATGCAATGGAAACCCGTTTCGAATTAGAAGATGAGCTACTGGAAGTGCTGCACACTAAGCACTCATAATTCTCGAAATAGATATCAGTTATAGCCCATAACTAATAAGAGTAAAGTAAGCACCAGCCAAGCTCCCCGTCTTTCTTGGCTTTCTTTTACCGCTCTTCAAGAATCGCAACTTTCACCATACGGTAAATGATTAATGCGTTGCCCTCACCCGAGGTCAAGATCACGAAATCATCATTTGGGGTAAGCATTACCGAAGAAGCCCCGGTTAGTTCGCTGTATTTATCCTGACCCTCACTCGAATCACCCGCCTGTAAACTGTGTTTGAAAACCAAATGACCATTCGGTTCTCTGCTGAAATAATTCAATGCACCGTCCGCCTCCGCGGTAACAAACAGATGGTGACCGTCAGAGGTCAGTGCCAGGCTTCCGGCTCCAACCAAGGCTAAGCCTGAACCAAGCTCAGAACTAGAGTCATCAGTGTCCGTTAACGTCTGCATATGCAGATATTGCCCGCTATCCTCACGCTTAAAAACCATAAGCGAACCTGTGCCTGAACAAGCTACATACAGCCAATTATTATCTTTAGAGACGAGCAAACTCTGTGGGTTTACTAATGCATCTAAGCCATGTTCTCCTTGATTTATGGTTTGTAGCCATACCAAGTTGCCGCTGGAGTCTCTAGTGAAAATGCTTATTGAGTTATCTTCAAATGCCGAGGTAAATACCTGAGAACCGTCCGGAGATACCGTTACTCCCACGGCTCCACTTAGCCCGTATTCATCTCCATCGAGTGACTTGTTGTGACTACTGAACACCTGTCTGAGCTTGGCCTTACCATCATCGGTAAGATCGAACACGCTCAAGCTACTGCTCTTATAGCTAGTCACGAATACTTGCCTGGGATCGGATGTTATTGCCACATCCCAAGCGCCAAGTAACCCAAGGGTATCCAACTCTCCAATGGAGCGCTCATCTTTAAATATTCGCTCCGGTCTAAGGCCATCGCTGAGCAGTTGATGAAATGACCAAGTATTATCTTGCCCTCTTTTTAGCACAAGCAAAGAGCTGCCATAGAAGCTAACGATATAGGCATATTGCCCATCGCCTGAAAGCACCAAATTAGAGGCTCCGGCCAGTACATCCATTTCACTATTTAGATGTGCAAGACTCAAATCACCACTTCGAATCACTTGCCTTAGGGTCGGCTTGAGCAATTTATCCAGGTCGAAGATAGTCACGGAATCATCATCGGCGCTCACGATTAACAGCTGAGTCTTATCCGGCGTAATGACGGCGGCGCGCGCATTGTCTAGACCTTCGACCCCAGCTTCACCCTGTCTGAGTACATGCACGGGATCCAAACGAATGTCGAAGAGGCTCAGATCTTTATAGTAAGCATCACGAGTGACGGAACTGCATGCCAATAGCAAGAGGCATAGTACGGCGAGTATCAGTTTTTGATTGAACATCTATTTAATCTTAATCGAGCTTTGTACTTGGGTATTAACACTTAAGGTAAATATATCTGGTCTCGAGTAATGTCCCACCACATCTAATGCCCGTTTAGAGATTGCAGCCAACTTGATATCTACCTCGGCGTAGAGTATGCCTTTCTCTTTTCTGAGGGGGCCTGCAATAATCTCACCGCCAGGGGCGACAACAACAGAATCACCTGGGTTAATCCATTCATCACTGTCTGGATACAAGTTATCTTTATCGGGAAAATCATCGGGGAGATCCCTATGTTCCAGTACCACTCCACAAGAGATCACCCAACAGCGTCCCTCCCGCGCTATATGTTGCATGGTGCCTAACCAGGCATCTCCGCTGTCATAAGTAGGAGCGATATAGATCTCAACCCCCTGCGCATAGAGAGTGTACCTTGCCAGAGGCATATAGTTCTCCCAACAGAGTAAAGTGCTCAGCCTGCCTGCGGGTGATTCGACCACCTTAAGACTCGAGCCGTCGCCAAACCCCCACACCATACGTTCGGGGTTGGTAGGCATCAGTTTTCTGTGTCGGTTGACTAGTTTGCCCTCCTCAGAAATGACGACTACTGTGTTATACAGGGTCGCCCTGCTGCGCTCATTATCTCGCTCATTGAGACCGCAAACCACAGTCACCCGATTAGCTTTGGCCGCAACGCACAAGGGAGCCAGATCACCGCCCTCAATATTAACTGAGCTTTCAAGCAATAGCCCATGCAATGCCTCACTCGTCCCCCAATCCATACCAGGCCTCAGCCGCCAGATCCATGCAGGATACCCGGAAATAAAGGCTTCAGGAAATACCACCAGGTCGGCACCTGACAAGGCCGCCTCTTGAATAAGCAGCACGGCTTTGTCTATGGTTTTATCACGATTTAATACGATCGAAGACTCTTGAACTATGGCCACTCTAGACATATAGATCCCATCCATCAGCAAAGCAGTAACAGGCAACTGGTAACTGGTAACTGGTAACTGGTAACTGGTACACCTTATTAAAGCTAGCCGAACAGGGCTATAACGCTAGTCTTTCTTCTCTATGGTGATCTCTAATATCTTACTGTCTGTGGCAAACCATTTCTGCACATAGAGGGTTCCAAGCACGGGGGCCTGACCCGGCTCCGGCATCTCCTGGTAGCGCACGCTATTTTTAGTCTCTTTCTCATATTCAAACTTAAGGGTTTTCTTAGTCATATTTTTTCTGATTGCCCGTACATACTTAGCTAAAGATTTTGATAAACTAACATGACAGGAATTCAAAAGCAGCTCACCATGTCTAAACTAATACCAGTTCCATTAAGTAAATGATCATTCAGCGGGAGTTAAAAATACTGTAGGCAAGTAAGGGGATTGAAGCTAATAGTTATTCTCGGCAACAAGCTCCTGCGTTGCTCTCGATAATTGCTCCTGCATTATTCTACCTTCACCCGTCCGTGGGCTCGTACCTCCTGAATCCGTTCAGTCGTATATCGAAAGCCACTTGCGCAGTATAAAGTGTTTTTCCCTTTGCCTTAAACATCAGCCGCACTACGTGAGCTTCTCAGGACTTTTACTTCTGTGTTGCACAGTCTCAAAAGGGAATAACCATTTCCTCAACAATGCGCCTTGAATTAAAAGCCCTGAGAGAGCTCTGAATTGATCATAAATTTAATGGAATTGGTATAGACCCGACGTCACTATTATTCATAGCGGGATCTTCACCCAATGGGATGAGCATGATGGTGCCCTGCCCAGATTAACCAAATCTACCGTGCATGTACCCGCAAAGATCGATATCGAATTTGGTTTCATTACCCGGATAAAAAAAGCAAAGAACCAGACACTCAGGTATTGCATCTACCATCCCGATATCCCCGATGCTGACGGCAATATCAGGCCCCCTTTCGATGGCGAGGTCTACGTGTAAGAAAATGATTGGAAGTTCTATCTTGGCGATACCATCTGGGCACCGGAGCAAAACAAGCTAGGTAATACCAATCGGTATAAGAAAGTGACCACACCTTTATACCGATTGGTATAAGCATGACCTTAGAGCTCAAAGGCAAGGTTATAGCCGAGAAGACCTTCAAGGTACATATGCTTGATAACCCTCCACAAGATGGCACTCAAACCAAAGCTAACTCTGATATAGAAAAAGTGGCTTCATTCTGGAAGAAGCGTGGACTTTAGGGCTTTCCCCCCTATCAAGCTATTTCTTTCCTAAACGAAAAAAGGCTCATCACTGTCTCTAATAAGAAGTGATGAGCCTTTCGTCTTTATGCACGAAAAAGCCCCTAGCATTTCTGCTAGGGGCTTCATCTGAATGTGGCGGAGAGATAGGGATTTGAACCCTAGACGGGCTATAAACCCGTGCCGGTTTTCAAGACCGGTGCATTCGACCACTCTGCCATCTCTCCGAACGCCGCTGATAATAGGGATTGTTGACCTTGATGTAAAGGGGGAAAACGCACAACTGGGCAAGAAAACATCATAAATTGCAATTATTTTAAAAAAAGTCGTTAACTGATGCTTTTTTGTCGTTTATGCATCAATTTTAATCGCTAACATTATCTAGCAACAGGCTTTGTAACTCGGTTAACGAGCCCACCTGATAGTGAGGAGTGATCCCGTCTGGCACATCTCGACCTTCACTGTTTAGCCAGCAGGTATCAAAACCGGCATTCAAACCACCTTGTATATCTGAATGTGGGTTATCGCCCACCATTAACACCTTATCTATCGGTGGGTGTTGCATATGAGTGAGGGCATGCTCAAAAATCGCCACGTCGGGTTTTGCGACGCCCACTTGCTCAGAAATCACCACAGGAGAAAAACTCTCTAATAAGCCTGTACGCTGTAAACGTATGGTCTGCAGTTCGGTGAAACCATTAGTGATGATCCCCATCTCGACTCTGCCCGTTAATGCATCGATCAGCTCTCTCGCACCGGGTAACAGGCTACAGATATCCGCCATGGCAGCCAGGAAGCCACTATTGAGCTCTTGAGCAGTGACCGCTAATTTCGCCGCCCAAGGTTCAAAGCGGGTATTTTGTAACTCGAGGGCTGAGATATTACCATCTTGATACTCTACCCACAGCGGCTTATTCACCTCTTGATATATTTGAAAATCATTGAAGGTAAAGTCGACACCAAATTTCGAGAACATCAGCTGTAAGCCTTTGAAAGCATCGAAATGAAACAAGGTTTCATCGGCATCAAATAAGATCCATTGGTACTTCATCGTTATAAACTCTCCGAATAAACCTAAATTCCGTTAATGCGCCTGAGTTGGCTAAACCCTAAGATCGGGTGCATTCATTATCGGCCGACAATAATCACCTATCGGCCCCTTGTAAAGGGAAACCATGGCATAAGGATATACAATGCGCATATTTTATTATTGGATGAAACAGACAGAATTCGACTCAGATACAGGAGGCATGATCATGCCATTGTTCTACCCTTGCCTGATTAACATACAGCCATTGTTTTGCAGCCTGCTCAACACTCAAGTTATCTATATCCACTAAAGCTGCAGCCAAGGCGATATCTTGGTTAGACAGTGAAAAGCTCCGCACAATATCTAAGGCACATGCAGACTTATCAGCCAAATATCGAGAGACGGCCTTTTTCAGCCAACTATTTTTAGGGTTACCACAATCCCAGAGATATTTTTCATTAACTCCCCATGCAGGCTCAAATTCACATGCCTTGCTATATGGGGGAAACTCAATAAATTTACCTTTATAAACGGCTTCGACCCAGTTAGGCGTCCAATTAAAGATGACAAATATCTGTTTTGTTTCGATCAAGCGATCAAAAACCTCCCAAAGTGCATCTCCGGTCGGCATCTCCCTCACTCTAAAATCTAAATCCAAGGCTCTAATTCTGGCTCTGTCTGGCTTAACCCAAGGGCCAGAGATATAGACTCCTTGCGGATCTTCACCATCGGAGAAAAGAGCCGAGCAGGCTTTCAATGCCTTCCAATCGGGCAAACCTGGGCATAATGGTTCAATATAGTCCGGATACCACCAATCCTCTCTGGTTACCGCCATGTGGGTTCCAGCATCGATAATCTTGCCAACCTTGACCAGCTTATCGAATTGAGTCGCCATACTTCCCTGCCAAACTTCAATCTGCACATCCGCATGGCCATAAACCAATTGATACCATTGACCATCAGCAGCAGAAGAGACATAGTCCACCTCAATGCCTTTAGCTTGAAGGAGTTCACCAACCACATGAGTCAACACTTTCTGACTGGACCAGTCTAATTCCAACAAACCAATTTTAGCGCAAACACTCATACTCACTGAAGCCAATACGGCCACAAACAAACACAAGGGCCTGCTAAATTTATCCATTATTAAGCCTAATTCACTGTCGCAGCTTTGAGCATAGAATCTATATTTACAAAGCGCAATGCCTCCACAGGGCTAGCCAGAATGGATAATACACATCTGCTTACTTTTAACTTCCCTCAGTTTCCTCACCTTCCGGAACTGTTCCAGACAAACATCTGTCAGAGCTAATACACTCATAATCGATCAGGGATCTCTTGATGCTGAAGGGACTCGTTAAACTACTCAAACAAAACCGCTCTTTCTTACTGTTTATGGTATTGATGCTGGTATTTAGAAGCGCTGTTGCCGACTGGAATTCGGTACCTACTGGCTCGATGAAACCCACCATACTCGAAGGAGATAGGCTATTAGTCAATAAGATGGCCTATGATATACGTGTACCTTTCACTCATCTTTCTCTGGTAAAAATGGCCGATCCTGCTCGGGGGGAGATAATCATCTTCGACTCAGTCAAAGCAGATAAGAAACTCGTTAAACGTGTGATAGGTATACCCGGTGATATCATCGAAATGAAACAAAACAAACTAATCATAAATGGGCAAAAGCTGGACTATGAAATTCAAAACAAACTTGCCTCAAACACAGATAGCATCGAAAAGCTCTTAGGCGTAGATCACATGATTCGAGTCCATGATACTCCCTCTCGACTTGCCAATTTCGGTCCGGTCACAGTGCCCGATAATTACTACCTGGCCTTGGGAGATAATCGAGATTCCAGTGCCGACTCACGCGTAATAGGCTTTATAGCGCGAGACGAGATCACCGGCAGAGCAAAAACCGTGGCCTTCTCTAACGACTACGATAACTACTATCTATTTCGGCCTGAGCGATTCATGCATACGTTATAATAAGCTGCTAATTTCCAGGCTCTAGGAGAACAGATTTTTAGTAGCCTCAATTTGAGTAATTATCTACACAAAAAAGTCGATATTTGCTATTTTAAGCACACTTTCTATTAAATGGATTTGTGATGAAACAGCTCATTTCGGCTTCTTTGCTTTCATTGGCCCTCTTTGTCTCTGGTTGTGCGACAACAACTGATAATGAACAGATTGAATACCTAACCTATGTCAAAGTGGGACAAGTGGTTCCTGTGACTCAATTTACCGATATCCAAGGTAATAAGATTAATTTAGAAGAGTCAGCCAATGCCAAATTGCTGGTGCTATTTGCCACCTGGTGTCCAGATTCTCAGCGAGCCATGAAGGCGCTGGAAGCATCAGATCTCAACCTAGACCCAAATGTCGACATAATAGCCATAGGCCGCGAAGAAAACATCGCTGCATTAGACAAATTTGCCAGCGAGTATGAGATAAACTTTCCTCTTATTGCCGATACAGACAGAGCTATTTATGCCAAGTTTGCCAATGCTGGGGTCCCTAGGCTGATTCTACTCGATGCTCATAACATCGTAGTTAAGACCATAATAGCCGAAGGTGAAAACCCATTGGCCGAAGTGCAGTGGTAACTCCCAATCGGTAAAATCTGGCGATATCTGATGCAAGCGATATATTGAAAACTAAATTTTAAGGGAATCAAAATGAACGGTGCAGGCGGAACATCCGGCGGTATAGGCCAATTCTTCATTGGTTTAATAATGATGTGTGGCGGCTTCTATATGTTGCTCAATGCCATCAAGATAACCAGCTCTTTTGGCATGGGTAACAGCCTTTATCACGTTTCAAACTTTGGTGGCCTTAATGTTACCAGTGGCATGATAATGATCCCGTTTATTTTTGGTGTCGGCATCATGTTTTACAATTACAAAAATATCCTCGGCTGGGTGCTCACTTTTGGTTCACTAGTCGCTCTTGTCTTTGGCGTTATCAGTTCGATTCAATTCCGCTTTACCCATATGAGTGCCTTCGATCTTATCGTGATTTTGGTGCTTAGCGTAGGTGGACTTGGGCTTTTCCTACGCTCATTTCGAGCAATTGAGCAAAGATATCCAGATAAAGCCAAATAGTACAAAATAGGAGGTGGCTTAGTGCCCAACCTGCATCGATAATGGGCATACTTGATTAGTGAAAAGCACCTGAAAGTGTACCTGTTTCATGGTGCGATATTGGCAGATAAGCACTGTGCCATCGGCTTCTGATTTAACGAGTAGTGCGGTAACCGCGGTTTGAGTCGAAGCAAATTCCAAGCTGAACCACGACTTAACAAACAGTTAGCTTTATTTCTCCTCGATATAATCTCTAATGACCTCAGCAAGCCGGATAACCCCAGAAGCCATTTTGTCATTCCAAGGCAGGGCAAAGGTTATCCGAAAATAGCAGGTATAATTAGAGGTAAAAGAGAACATGGCTCCTGGCGCAATCGATAGTTTTTCCGATATGACCCGTGACCACAGAGCCTCACTGGAATACCCCTCAGGTAACTTAAACCAGATACAGGGGCCGCCCGTTGGCTGACTCATGTAAACCGAACCTCCCAGCACTGGGCTCATCGAGCTTTCCATTTTAAGGTAATTGGTGTTCATCTGATTTCTGAGCTTCCCCGTCAGTGTATGATACTCACCAGAAGACATCAGGTTCGCCACCATATGTTGCAAGGCAATGCTTGGCTCCTCGGCAATAATTTGTTTTGCATACTGACAGCTGGTGAACGTATCGATACATATCAGATAACCTAAGCTGATAGCGGGTGAGATGGTGTCATAAAAATCACCTATACTAATCACCCTACAGGTGCGAGTTTGAGTCACTAGACTTGCAATCGTCACAGGGCGAGTTGCGCCAAAATATAGTTCACCACGGTCATATTCAATCAAGGTGACACCATGCTCGCTTGCCCACTCAATCAAGGCTTGCTTATCCTCTACAGATAAGACTCGCCCGGTAGGATCGGCAAAATTAGGATTGACCAGAAAAGTATCGAACTTCTGTTCTTTATGCGCCTTGGAGAGCAGCGCTAGTTCATCGGCATAACTTGCCTGCATAGGCACCTCAATCACATCGGTATTAAACTGCTTCAACATCGCCTGAAAATAGAATGATACCGGAGACTCCACTGCCACCGCTTTCCCTATGGCTTTGGCGGCAGTTAATGCCAGTAACAAGCCCTCTTGCCTGCCATTGGTCACCAGCACCTGCTCCTTGAAAAATACTTGCCCTGAGCGTAATAAGTGACGACATATCTCGTATCTTAGCTCAGGAATACCCTCGATAGGATCTTGCATCATAAGTTTGTAAGGGCGGTGCTTCAATACCTGCTTATGCAAACGGTTAAGCAGGAGTTCTTGATCGATAACCGTACAGGGAGCCGTGCAAGAGAGAGGTAAGATATCCGGGTCGTTAAACGAATACTGCACCGCATTAGCTAGATCTAATTCCGCAATAACTCGCTTGATACTAGAACCATAATCAGGTTGCTTAAGCGCTCTCCTTGAAGCGATAAAATAGCCCCGTTTAGGCTCTGAATAGATCCAACCTAGCCTTTCAAGCTCATAGTAAGCCTGAGTCACAGTCGATACTCCAACGCCTCTATCTTTAGCATAACGACGTACCGACTCGAGTTTATTACTCCCTAATTTATCTGAAAATATACCTGACTCTATAGCACGAACGATCTCATCGACAATTTTCTGATACTTAAACTCGCTCATAATTAGGCCCTAGACAACTGTATTGGGTTTTATTGAGTTTAACTGTATCTGTTTTGGTTTTACGACTCCAGTTAAAGTAAAAAACAACACAGTTATACTTATAGCGATTGAGATTGCTACTGAGATAGCTAAAGAAGCAAACAGAAACAAAGGTGGCCAAGATGAGCAAGATAATTACCGAGACGCAGCGTCTTATTATCCGAGAATTTAATCACGATGATGCCAAAGCGGTTTACCACTTTAATGCCCCTGAAGAGGTCAACCGCTTTACCGGAGATGCCGGCATGTGTAGCAGCATTGAAGATGCAGAGAAAATCATTCGTGATATCTGGTTAAAAGAATACAGGCTGTTCGGCTATGGCCGCTGGGCCGTGGTGCTTAAAGAGACCGATGAAGTGATTGGCTTTTGCGGCTTCAAGAATGACAGCCGTATCGAAGCTATCGATATCGGCTACCGTTTCCACCCGACCCATTGGGGAAAAGGCTATGCCACCGAATCAAACCTTACCTGTATCGAATATGCAAAACAGCACTTGGACCTCAACCGAGTGCTCGGAGACGCCGTAGCCGAAAACCTAGGATCCATCAATGTACTGCTCAAGCTGGGCATGAGCTATATCAGTCAGTATCAAGAAGATGGATTCACCATAAACCGCTATGAGACTTTTTTAAAAACTTAAGCTTATCAATAAAGTCAGGAGGTATTTATGCATACTTTGCTAAGAATTGAATTCAGATATTAACCAGAATTTAAAAAGGCCGTTAATTCCAAACGGCCATTTTTTATTGATACATTGTCGGCAAACTAACGGGCTGCTCACGCTCAAGTGCCAACTAGCTCTCACCCAGAACCAGACCATCAACCATAGCAACCATGCGGCCAATCTCAGGCTTAGTGATAGTGTCATCGGCACCTAGCTCCAGTGCCTTCAAACGATTACCTTCACTCATCAAAGATGAGAACATCACGATCGGGGTCTTGGCATAATGTGAGCTATCCCGTAATCGTTTCAGTAAATGCAGGCCATCCATGCGGGGCATCTCAACATCAGACACTATCGCATCGACAAAGTTAGTGACTGAGCCTCCCTCCTCTTCCGCGAGGCGAACAAAATCTTCTAAAATATCCAGTGCATCCTGACCATCTTTTGCATCCAAAATATTATAGCCAGATGACTGCAATGTCTTCTCGATCATCTTGCGGATAAAGGCAGAATCATCGACAACCATTATCGTTTTAGCCTGACGCTTAGCTAGCATGCTGTCGTTGATAACGACATTCTTGTCTTGAGTCACGTCATACTTATCCATGCTCAGTTCTGGATTAATATCGGAAATTATTTTCTCAAAATCTAAGATCATAATCAGATAACCATCGCGCCTAACCACAGCAACCACACAGTCCTGCTCACCCGATTCTAAAAACTGGCTCGGAGACTCTACATGCTCCCAGGAGACCCGATGAATACTCAGGACACTATCGACTAAGAAGCCATTAATCATCTTGTTAAAATCGGTGACTATCACAATTTTTTTTTCCATGTCTTCACATGTAGGTATCCCCAGCCAGCTAGCAAGGTCGACAAGTGGAATTAAGTTATCACGTAATGAGAATACCCCAATCATATGAGCTTTGGCATTAGGATAATCTTCGGTATCCGGCACCCGGATCACTTCCCTGACTTTGGCTACATTGATACCGTAATGACAAATTTTGTAGCCACCATCAGACAAGGTTTTATGCAGATGAAACTCGATAATCTCAAGTTCATTTGTGCCACTTTCCGTGAGGATATCTATTTTTTTAATGTCATTCATACTCAATACTCGAAGGTGCCATCTCGTAAAATTAGCGTTAAAGAGAAATCGCTCTCAATAAAAGTAACGCTAGCTATGAGTATAGGAAGGGATTTGCTCTAAGTGTATAAATCAGCAAAAGAGGAGGGAAAAGAAGCATCAATCGTGTTGCACTACAGCTATTTCAACTCTCTATAGGTCTCAGTGCTCCAATCGAACACATATTCGACACCTTGCCATTCATAGATGGTGCGGCCATCTCTTTGCATGACTCGGGCATTTTCAGGTAGGCTTTTCAAACCGGATGCGTATTGCACACTGGTAGTGACTCGCACAGGTGCAGAGATAGCTTTTGGTGGAGTGGGCTCTCTTTTTACAGCTCTGCGCTCATTATAATAGTAATTGTCATAACGATTATAACGATAGGGGTAACGCCAACTGTTACGCCAATAAGGACGGTACCAGGTGTTATTCCAACCATGATTCCAAGAGTGATTGCTCCAGTAAGGTGAGCCTGTTCCTATGCCGACACCTATTCCCGAGCCCCAACTACTGCTCCATGTAGGCTGAACCCAGACATTACTGCTCCAATCGAAGCGATCACTGGCTTGCACGCTTAAGCTCGACAGAGACAGCAAACCAGACAGCATAATAGTCTGTCCAACACGAGTGATTATCCCCATTACTGCCTCCAAAACTCACCCTTTGATAGAGTGAAAACTTAGTTATCTCCCTATATTACGCTTATTGAACCGCTAATTAAACGTCAGCATAATTTGCCCCTTGCTTAACTAATTATTATCTTCCTGTATATAAAGTTAAGCAGTTAAACATGCGTACTAAAAATGCTATAGTGCGCGCCATATCACATTTTTTATGGCAGCAAGTATCAATGAGTTTTAAGGATCTGCGCAGTTTTATCGCACACCTGGAAAGCCAGGGTGAACTAAAGCGTATCAGCCATCCCGTCGACCCTCACCTTGAGATGACGGAGATTTGCGACCGAGTGCTTCGAGCTAAAGGTCCTGCTCTGCTGTTCGAGAACCCTGTCGACAACGAGATGCCTGTGCTGGCTAACCTTTTCGGCACACCTAAGCGTGTCGCCATGGCACTGGGTAAAGACGATCCTCTGGCACTGCGTGAAGTCGGTGAACTGCTGGCTTTCCTTAAAGAGCCTGAGCCACCTCGCGGCTTCAAGGATGCGATATCTAAGATACCGAAATTTAAGCAAGCCTTGAATATGCCACCTAAGACAGTGCGTAACCCTCCTTGTCAGCAAGTGGTCAAAACAGGTGATGACGTTGACCTGACTAAACTGCCAATTCAACACTGTTGGCCAGGAGATGCTGCCCCCCTAGTGACCTGGGGATTGACCATCACTAAAGGACCTCGCCAGAAACGTCAGAATCTGGGTATCTACCGCCAGCAACTGCTAGGTAAAGATAAGCTGATCATGCGCTGGCTGGATCATCGCGGCGGCGCGTTAGACTTTAAAGATTTTAAAGAGAAACATCCGGGTGAACGCTACCCGGTTGTAGTGGCGCTAGGTGCCGATCCTGTCACTATCTTAGGCGCAGTCACACCAGTCCCCGACTCAATGAGTGAGTATGCCTTCGCAGGCCTGCTTCGTGGTGAACGCACCCAAGTCTGTAAAGCCTTAAGCTGTGACTTAGAAGTGCCCGCCACCAGCGAAATCATCTTAGAAGGCTATATCGACCCAGAAGAGATGGCCGAAGAAGGCCCCTATGGTGATCATACGGGATATTACAACGAGACAGACAAGTTCCCTGTCTTCACCGTGACCCATATCACCCACAGAAAAGATGCCATCTACCATAGCACCTACACAGGCCGTCCACCGGATGAGCCAGCTATGTTAGGTGTGGCACTCAACGAAATATTTGTGCCGATCCTGCGTAAACAGTACCCGGAGATCATCGATTTCTATCTGCCACCCGAAGGTTGCTCCTATCGAATGGCAGTGATCTCTATTCGTAAAGAGTACCCGGGTCATGCTAAACGCGTGATGATGGGCGCCTGGTCCTTCCTGCGTCAGTTTATGTATACCAAGTTCATCATAGTCGTGGACGAAGATGTTAACTGCCGTGATTGGAACGATGTGATCTGGGCGATAACGACTCGTATGGATCCAAAACGCGATACCGTGATGATAGAAAATACTCCTATCGACTATCTGGATTTTGCCTCTCCCGTTACAGGCCTAGGCTCTAAGATGGGCATGGATGCAACGAACAAGTGGCCAGGCGAAACCGATCGTGAATGGGGTACTCCAATCGTGATGGATGAAGCTGTAAAACAGAAAGTCGACGATATGTGGGCAGAGTTAGGTTTAGATACTTAGGTGTAGAGACTTAAGTATAGGCTTGGTTTTAAAGACTTAGAACCAAGCTCTTAGCACGCTAGTAATTTCCCGCTTAACCTGCCGGGAATGACTATGATTAATGTATCTGTTTTAACTTGGTTCTAAAGCAAGTGCTCTGAATCATTTTATACTATTAACTTTTAAATGGTAAAGCTCCCACAGAGGGGTTCGAAAAGGACGTTAGATGAACACCATAAGCTGTAAAATCGAAACTGTTACCCCATTCAATGATGCGGTTTATCAAATCATTCTAAAACCTGAAACAGCGTTCGATTTCAACGCCGGTCAGTACCTCTGTGTGGTCATGGGTGAGAAAGATAAACGCCCATTCTCAATCGCTTCAGCACCCAATTCAGAACTTATCGAACTGCATATCGGCGCCGCTGTCAGCGAAAGCTACCCTATGCAAGTCGTCGAGCGCATGAAAGAGTGCCTGGCTAACGATGGTCAGATTGAAATTGAAGTACCAGGCGGCGAGGCTCACCTGCGCCACGAGAGCCAGCGTCCAAGATTACTGATAGCTGGCGGTACTGGATTCTCTTACATCAAGAGTATCGTCGAGCAACAGATAGCACTCGAACAAAAGATCGAAACCACCCTTTATTGGGGTTGTCGTAACGCCGATGCCATGTATTACGAGACGATTGCCCGTGAATGGCACGATGCTCATCCTTGGTTGCATTTTGTTCCTGTACTCGAAGAAGCTGGCGGAGATTGGAAAGGCAAGAAGGCTAACCTGTTAGCCCAGATCAAAGCCGACTTCGTTAGCTTACATGGTTATGATATCTATATTGCTGGCCGTTTCGACATGGTAGGTGCAGCCAGAGAAGTCTTCCGCGCCATAGGTGTAGAGGAAGAGCATCTCTACGGCGATGCGTTTGCGTTTATAAAATAAGTCATCAGTTCCTAGGTTCTAAGTTCTAGAACCTAGGAACTCCTTTATAACTCAACTCTTTCGTATTTGGTCCAGGCCACAATACTTCCCATCAAGGGCACGATCCACACCGCAGTCTTATCATCCTTATAGATTCGATAATAATAAAGCTCCTCGTCACGGATGTTGTGTTTCCTGATCTCACGATAGAAATGCATCGCCGATGAACTCACTGTATCGGGTTTAATCAGATCTTTCTGACTCACAATCACCTTAAACACATCGACACTCATATCGTTGATTGTCTGCTGGTAGAGTTTAAATTGACCGCGAACCTTGTACTTAATCGGCGTAGTCAAACAGTCTTCATCGGTAATACAGGTCGATGAGTAGAACTTACCCGTGCTATCTCCTTCAAAAACCAGAGAGATACTCAGATCGGCACGCACCAACAACTCGTTTGCCACCGGGAAATAGACATCTCCATGATAATTATGTTCTATCAACTGCGGAGTGACATCATCATCGGCCAAGGGATCCGGCTCATACACCTGATTATTAGGGATCAAGATACGGTTATAGCGAATACGACTCTCCATCTTATCGGTCAAGGGTATAAATTGACTCATATTTAAACTCGCAGGTTTAAGATCTATGGCAGTAATATTGATTAAATGCTCACCGGGACAAGTGCCTTGCTCACCATAGGGACAAGCGGCAAAAGAGTAGTGGCTCCCATCGGTCAGCGCGAAGGCGTTAAACTTGTCCACTCCATCGACCAAATTGGTTTCCGGGGCGATATGCTTTTGCCACATGTCTGACTGCAGCTCATTAACCCCGTCAGGATAGATGAGCCTTGCACTCGCTAAGGTGCCACCAATGTTGAGGGGGATGTGTTTGTCCGCATGCCATTGACTCGTCTCCTCAATCACACTGTAATGATCGCTGTTAAACCAACCTATGCCTATGACCAGTAACAGTATCAGGACCCCGGCGACTTTCACCACCAGAGACACATGCCAGCGCGCCGTTTCTATCGAATCGCTATCCTTGACCTGAGACACCTTGGTATCGGGTCTTGCTGATACGTGTACCTGATAACCCCGCCTTGCTATGGTTTTCAGTTGAACTTCGGGATAGGGCTCCAGCTTCTTCCTCAATGTGCTGATACACTGGGTCAGCGATGTTGCTGCCACCACGCGATCGGGCCAGCCCTGCTCTAGCAGGACCTCTTTACCGCAGATAACATCCGGAGTAGAAAGAAGATAGGTTAATATAGCCGACTCAGAAAAAGTCAGGCCTATGGTTTTGCCACTGGTGTGATCGATTAGATGTTTTGCTTCACTATCTAACTCCAAATATGGAGTAACTTTTAACAACTCACACCTCTTTAAATCCCAAGCCTTCCTCGAAAAACATGCGAATACATGTCTCTGAGGTCACCTAGGTGATCTATCTATTATTATTCTAGGTTCAGGCTTTGAAAGATACTGGGATTACCAGTTCAGATCAAACACTATATCCAGCCCAACTCGATGGAGCTAATCCCTGCTTGCAAGAGGAAAACAATACCCTCCAGCCTCTGAGCCTTCAGCGTTTATACTTCGGCTCCTCGGAACTCAAGAATATCCCCGGGCTGACAATTGAGGTATGCGCAGATATTGGCTAAGGTCTCGAAACGTACCCCTTTCACCTTGCCTCTTTTAAGCAGGGAAAGGTTGGCCTCAGTGATGCCGATAGCCTTTGCCAGTTCCTTAGAACTCACCTTACGCACCGCCATCATGACATCTAAATTAACGACTATTTCCATAATTTTGGGGCCCAACACGCTAGAAGTAACATTTAGATAAACTCTTTGTTTTCGGCTTCGATCTCTTTCGCCGCCTTCAATAAGTAAACAATCAACAGCATCAGCAAAAGGGTGGTCATGTTACCGAATTCAAGCCCAAGCTCTATGCTGGTATGTTCAAAAAATTGCTTATGATAGTAGCCAGTCGCCAGATGTTGAACGATCTCTAGCACGATATCCAACACTTTCAGCCATATTAACCAGAGGTAACAACGCATCGCCTCATTACCAAAAAACTGTCCCTGCTGAAAGTGACTCAACAGACGTTGCAACCAATAAATTCCCACAAATAAGGTGATTAGTAGCGGCGCCTGAATAGCCATCAGTACAGCACGGCTTGCACCATCATGATGCCAAAGATCGAGAAACAACATATTGGTCTCGAAACGTATTTCATCCAGCACCAAGTAGCTATAGCCCAGATAAACCACCACAGCTGCCGTAGCCACTAATACCAATACCCTGAAAAAACCGCTGATCTTCATCAACTTCTGCATGCTCGCGTTCATTGCCACAATCATTCCCTTATCTCGATTTCCACAGATTATACCAGACAGAAACATTTTATCATAAAAAAACATTTAATTATCGTTTTACAATAATTATTTTATGTATTACTTTAATTGGGAATTCATGGATAACTGATTTGTTGATAAAGCAGATAGGCATCTGAGCTGTTATTTAAAGGAATGAACGATGAAGACACATAAGATTTTACCTAGCGTACTCTCGACAGCGCTCGCCGCTAGCTTATTTATAACTGGCTGTTCCCAGACTCCATCACCAACTAGCTTGCCAGCTCAGGTCGCCGACCAAGAGCAAAGTCAGCAAGTTCAACTGCTACCTGTCGAAGCCTTCTTCAACGAGCAAGGGATCAGCGGGCTCAAGAGCTCTAGTGACGGAAAATGGTTAGCCTTTTTCAAAGAGTATCAAGGTGCGAAAAACCTCTATCTGATGGCGGCAGGTGCAGACTTAGATGCAGCTTTCCCTATAACTACTTCAAAAGAACCGATTCAGAGTTTTCGATGGTCAAGCCAAAACAATGAACTCTTCTACCTCAAAGACAGTGGCGGTAATGAGAACACGCAAATTTATAAGCTGACTCTGGATGTTACCCAAGCCAAGCCAACTGCCAGCGCCATAGCACTAACAAATAATAGCGATATAAGATACGACCTGCTCAAGCAGCCAAAAGACAAGCCCAACACCTTAGTGGTCATGTCTAATCAAGATAACCCTCAGCAGATGGATCTGTACCGTATAGATATTAATTCCGCCGAAATAACCAATATTTTCTCTAACACCTACGGCTTCTCTTCTATAGAGACAAACCAACAGGGAGAGCCAGTACTTGGCACCAGCAGTAACCCGGACAATACTTCCGATCTTTACGCCAAAATTGATGGCAAATGGACCAGTTTGATTAAGACCCAATTTGGTGAAGACATCGATATTCTTAGCTTTGATGAAGATAACAACTTAGCCTACCTCAGAGCCAATATCCAAGGTCGTGACAAGCAGCAGCTATTACGCCTCAATATAACCACAGGAAAACTGCTCACCCTACATCAAGACCCCATGAATGAATCTGATGTCTATGATGTGCTCTTTAACGATGAAGGCACACCACTTGCCGTCTCCTATTATGGCGGTCGCCTGCGCACTTATCCGCTGGATAAGACCTTTGCCAGCAACTGGAAAAAAATTAACGACCACTTCACTCAAGATATCGAGATAACCATCACCGACAGAAACGAGAAAACCGGCCTGTGGCAGATACATGTCGCCAGTGATGTCGATATGGGTAGCGACTATCGCTTTAATGCCAAAACTGGACTGGTGAGCCTGTTACTCGAACAAGAGGTATCGATTAAACCTGAGCTGCTCTCAAAACGTCAATCCATCACTTACCAGGCGCGAGACGGCGTCAACGTACAAGCCTACCTGACCCTGCCAAAGGGTCAGAGTAAAAACCTGCCAACGATTATTCTTCCCCATGGCGGCCCCTGGGCCCGTGATTACTGGACCTTAAGTTCAGGCTATTTCAATCCTATCGCTCAATTATTAGCGAACCGAGGTTATGCCGTATTGCAGCCAAATTTCCGCGCATCGACGGGCTTTGGTAAACGTTTCCTCAACTTAGGCAATAAGAACTGGGGCACAGGTAGCATGCAGGACGATTTAACCGATGGTGCACACTACCTTATCGACCAAGGCATTGCCGATAAACAAAGGTTAGGCATCATGGGGGCATCTTACGGTGGCTATGCGGCCCTTGCTGGCGCGACCTTTACCCCTGATCTTTATCAGGCAGTGATCTCCTATGTTGGGCCTTCGAGTCTTATCACCCTACTCGAATCATTCCCGCCACGCTTTCGTCCATACCTTGGACAGTTTTACAGCGCGGTAGGCGACCCAGAAATAGCAGCCGATAGAGAAGATATGCTGGCACGGTCACCCATCAAGTTCGTCGATCGCATCAAGGCACCGCTAATGCTAGTGCAAGGTGCTAATGACCCCAGAGTCACCCAGCTTGAATCCGATAATATTGCTCGAGTGATGTATAAGCAAAATCTACCCGTTGAATATATTCTGGCAAAAGATGAAGGCCATGGATTTAGGAAGCGTGAAAATAAGCTGGCCTATATCGTCGCCATGGAGCAGTTCTTCGCTGAGCACTTGGGCGGACGAGTGGATAACAAGGTCACCCCCTCACTCGCCACTCACCTGAACACGCTAAAAGTCGATGTGAGCCGGTTATAATACTCGTTAGGTCCTAGATCCCTAGGTTCTAGGACCTAAACACCTTGTTTACGCACTCACCTCTTCGAGATCAGGCATATCTTCAAGTTTCTCTATCTTAAAGTTGAAGTAGGCATAAGTGCCACTCACTAAGGGGCAGACTAAATTAAAGAAGGCGTAAGGTAGGTAAGCTATGGTGGCGACACCTAATGTACTGGCCATGTATGCACCACAGGTATTCCATGGCACCAGTGGGCTGGTGATGGTAGCCGAATCTTCCAAGGCACGGCTCAGATTTACCGCAGCCAGACCGCGCTTAGTGTACTCCACCTTCAACATACGCCCCGGCAAGATGATGGCGATAAACTGATCTGCGGTGATCAGGTTAGCGCCGATACAAGTCGCCAGGGTGGTGATAATCAAACTTCCGCTGGATGTTACTAAGCCAAGGATACTCTGCAAGATACGCTTAAGCAGGCCCGTGACCTCCATGATCCCGCCAAATGCCATGGCACAGAGGATCAACCACACGGTATTAGTCATCTGGCTCATGCCACCTCGGCTAAGCAGGCTATCGAGCACTTCATCACCCGTGTTAGCCACATAGCCATCGAACATGGCTGTCCAAATTCCCTTAACCATGGCCACAATCGGAGGCAAGCTATCATCATTGGCAAACGCTATGATGCTATCGAACTGGAATAGGGCCGCGCAGATTGCGCCTGCGATGGTGCCGAGAATGACAGTGGGAAATGCCGGCATCTTCTTATAGGCCAAGATTAATACCACCAACAGGGGTAACAAGAGGTGCACGCCGGGATTAAATTGAGCTTGCAATAAATCCATGGTCAATTGCAGATCACCTGCCTGTCCGCTGGCCTCACTGGTGAAACCTAAGATCAGGAAACCTATCATGGCGATGATGATGCTCGGTACCGTGGTCCATACCATGTGGCGAATATGGCTAAATATATCGGTTCCCGCTACCGCAGGTGCCAGGTTAGTGGTATCGGACATGGGCGACATTTTATCGCCAAAATAGGCACCACTGATAATGGCACCGGCGGTGATCTCCACACTCAGTCCCATAGCTGCTGCAACACCAACCAAAGCAATACCCAGAGTACCCGCCACAGTCCAAGAACTACCGATACTTAAGGCAACTACGGCACACAAGAGACAGGATGCGGCATAGAAATATTCAGGGTTGAGCACCAACATGCCGTAATAGATCATGGTCGGCACTGTGCCTGCGAGTATCCAGGTGCCGATCAGTGAGCCCACGGCAAATAAGATCAACAAGGCGCCGGTAGCCACGCCAACACTCTTGACGATACCCGCTTCCATCTCCTTCCAGCTATAACCATTCTTCACCCCTATCACCAGGGCGATACAAGCGGCCATGATGAGAGCGATCTGGTTTGCACCGTAAGAGCTATCAGACGAATACAGATAGACGGCCGCCGCCAGCATAAGCACCAGGGCAAAGATGGGAATGAGGGCGTCGAGCAGGCTAGGCAGCTTGTGTTTGTTTAACTGGGGATCTGATGTCGAGGTCATCATTTATTCCTTGTGGTTATGTGTTCTCAGGCCCAGCCAATTCGATAAACGAATACCATTCATCCGATGGCTTATTCTTAGCTAGGGCCGAACATCCTTACATAAAATTAACAATGAGATCTAGGTCACATTAGAGCGAGTGTGAATCTAAGCCTGTCTGCCCAGACCGAACTCCCTAGGTAACAGACTATAAATTCAACTCTGAGGTGATATCTCCACTAGTTATGCATTTATTCGGGATAATCCCTGGAGTAACTGCTCGATAAAATAATCGACATTATCTTTGTTAAAAACCATTGGCGGCTTAATCTTCAGCACATTATTGAAGGGACCATCGAGACTGAGCAAGATGTTGCGCGACTTAAACCACTCGATTAAGGCTTGCGCCTCTTGGGTCGCCGGGGTCAAACTTGCATCCTTCACCAGCTCCACGCCGATAAATAAACCTAGGCCCCTGACGTCGCCTATGATGTCGAATGTCTCTTGTAATTTGACCAGACGCATCCGCATATAATCGCCGCTATCGCGGGCATTGTGCATCAGGTTTTCAGTATCTATGGTGTCGAGTACCGCCTTGCCGATAGCACATGAGACCGGATTACCGCCGAAGGTATTGAAGTACTCCATGCCAGTCACGAAGGCAGCGGCGATCTCCTTAGTGGTGACGACAGCCGCCATGGGATGACCGTTACCGATGGGCTTACCTAAGGTGACAATATCCGGCACCACACCTTGGGTCTCAAACCCCCACCAATGAGTGCCGACACGACCGAAGCCCACCTGCACTTCATCGGCAATACAGACACCACCCGCGGCGCGCACCGCTTGATAAACGGCGTCGAGATAGCCGTTTGGCATGACTAGGTTGCCGCCAACCCCCTGCAGAGACTCACAGATGTAACCGCCTAACTGCTTACCCTCTTGTTGTAACTGACGAATCGCCTGCTGCACCGGCTCGGCATAGGCAAGGCCCGTCTCAACAGACATGCCTTTATACGGTCCGCGGTAGGGATCGGGCACAGGCACGATATGGATATGCTCCGCCGCCCCTTCGCCCCCAGGGCCATTAAACTTATAGGGACTGATCTCAATCGCCTTGTTGGTATTGCCGTGATAGGCACCATCGACCACCAGCAACTCATCGGATTGTGTCTTGCAGCGCATCAAGCGCATGGCGAGTTCGTTAGCCTCACTACCTGAGTTGACGAACATCACCACAGAAAGTGACTCGGGGAAGGTGTCCAGCAAAGCCCGGCTATAATCGAGAATATTGTCATTGAGATAACGGGTATTTGTGTTGAGTTTAGCCATCTGCGCCTGACCCGCAGCGACCACAGATGGATGACAGTGCCCCACATGACAGACATTATTGACCATGTCTAAGTAAGCGATATTGTTTTCATCTAGCAGAAACTGTCCCTGGCCGCGCTCGATAATTAACGGCTGCTCATAGGAGACACTCAAGGTCTTGAATAAGCGTTCACCTCTCTGGCTGATAATGTCTCTGCGTCGCTCAGATGAGATGTTATCGGTGCCTTGGTCTAATGGCCCGCTCTGTTTTTCCCCTTCGTTTGCTGTCAGGCACAGGCGCTGCAACCCAAAGCCAACACTCTTAGCATCTAGTTTTAGCAAGGTAGTGATGGCTGCCCAGGCAGGTTTAGCGGTCACCAACAGGTATTCATTATCTGGCTCGGATAAAATCGCTTCACAGGAGTTGCACACGCTAACCGCTAAACGTGCGGCAATAAGAGGCAGCAAGGCCCACAGCTCGGCGCCATTGAGCGGACGCTCCTGGTGATAGGCCAAGGTGATGGCCTCTATGATCGCCAGTGGCGAGTCAGCTCCTAAGATGGCGTAGGCACAAGCGATAGCCAGCTCATTGATCTGATGGCTATATACCATGTCACCAAAATCTATCAAGCCTATCACCTCGGCGTCCAAGCTAGCGCTGCTGAGTAACAGGTTATAGTCATTCACATCGTTGTGGATCACCCCTTGTGGCAGCTCAGCCATAAAGGGGATCACCTGCTGTTCGAAGCCGGATAGAATCTTTAGTACCTGCTGACGCAGGCTCTGGTCGCTGATTAAACCTACCTTTGATTCGATGACAGCGTTCGCATGCTTGAGATCCCAGTCGAAATGCCGTGAAGCAGCCCTGTGGGAGAAGCCTTGCAGACTAAGATCCAGCCTGCCCAACAAGGTGCCAAGTTGGCTGTGATGATGACCAGCCAGCGCCTTATGGTCACAGTAGAACACGCCGGGCACATAGCTAAGCAGGCGCATGGGTCTCGGCCTGCCATGTCCGTCCTTTAGAGACGTGATCTCATGACCTGCCAGGTTTTTGATCACCTCAGGTAACAGATAGGGCTGCAAGTCTTGCCCGTTAAGATAATTCATCACAGCATTTTGCATATCCAACTCGGCCAGTGGCTCATCCGCATTAGCAATCTTGAGGATAAAACGTTTCCCCTGTGTATCTGTAAGCAGAAAATTTAGATCCACATAACCGGGCAATGATTTCACCTCTACAGCCATCCGGAAATGCTCCTGCACCAACGCCTTCACTGTGGATGGTGAATATTCAACGACCTTAGTTTTCAACTCTTGCATTGCCATTCTGCCTCTGGTTTCTTCACTTAAGCTGTGATGTTAATCTTGTGTAAATAGGGATATTGTATACACTAACTGTTTTTCAATAGCAATTTATCGAGTAGTCTCTAACGAGAGACTTGTAGGAGAGCTTGCGGTATGACAAAAGCCCATATTTGGTTACGCGCGGAATCTAAACCCTTAGAAGAACGCATTGCCCTTACACCCGATGTCGCCCGGAAACTCTTGGAGGCGGGGTTCAAGATCACTGTCGAAGAGTCCCCCTTGAGTGCCATCCCAGCCCAAGAATACCAAGGGATAGGTTGCGACATTGTGCCAGCCCACAGCTGGCAGCAAGCCCCACAAGACACCATCATCTTGGGCCTCAAAGAACTCAGTGAAGATAATTGGCCTCTGGTTCATCGTCATATTCATTTCGCTCATGTGTATAAAGAGCAGCAAGGCTGGCAAGATGTGCTGCGCCGCTTCAAGACCGGCAAAGGCGAGCTATACGATCTAGAATATCTGGTGGATAATAATAATCGCCGTGTGGCCGCCTTCGGCTACTGGGCCGGATTTGCCGGCGCTGCCGTGGCGCTTAAGGCGTTCGGCAAACGTCAGCAGCTAGATTCCACAGCACAAACAGACCAGCCAGTATTGGATAAGTTAGCTTCGATGCCAAGCAAGCAGGCGCTGGTCGATGATGTGGCCGAGTCACTGAGTCCGCTAGCACGACCACCCAAGGTATTAGTGATTGGCGCTAAGGGCCGAAGCGGACGCGGCGCCGTGGAGATGGCTAAGAGCGTAGGCGCTGAGGTTACGCAGTGGGACATGGCAGAGACTCAAGTAGGCGGCCCCTTCGAAGATATTTTAGACTTTGATGTACTGGTCAACTGCGTGTTCGTACAAGAAGCTCTGCCGCCGTTTATTACCTTGCCCATGCTCGAGACCAATGGCATAGAGCCACGACGCCTGGCCATTATCTGTGACGTCAGTTGCGACCCATATGGTACTTACAACCCCTTGCCTATCTACGCAAGCTGTACCACATTTGATAAGCCGTGCCTGCGTATCATAGAGGGGGGCAATCCCGTCGACTTGATCGCCATAGACCACTTACCCTCGCTGCTGCCGGTCGAGAGCAGTGAAGATTTCTGCCAGCAACTCTTGCCACATCTACTGCAACTGGACAATCTCAATCTAGGCGTGTGGCAAAAAGCGAATAAAATTTTTACCGATAAGCTCAGTCAGGTATAACAACTAAATTAAGAGATAATCAACATGCAAACAGTTCATTGGTTAGGTGCAGGACTCTCGTCACTGCCGGGAATACGCAAGGTCGCACAATCGGGTCAACAGCTGATCCTCTGGAACCGCACCTTAGCTAAGGCCGAGCAAGCGGTTGCCAGCTTAGGCATTAAGGTTCCGACCAAGCAGTTAAATTGGCTTGCTCTGGAAGCCGAAGTTAACCCAGGCGATCAGGTGATCTCCATGTTGCCAGCCACCTTGCATCTGCAGGTTGCCGAGTTATGTCTTGGGCTCAAAGCCCATTTCATCTCCAGCAGCTATGTGTCACCGGAAATGCAGGCCTTGCATGATAAGGCCAAGAGCCTAAACCTCTGCTTCGTCAATGAAGTGGGGCTAGATCCCGGGCTAGATCACCTGCTGGCCCACGCCTTGATCGCCGAATATCAGGCATCGGATAAATTCGACAAGCAAAACCAGCATAGCTTCCGCTCATACTGCGGCGGCTTCCCTAAAGTCGCCAACGATTTCAGATATAAGTTCTCCTGGTCACCACTGGGGGTACTAAAAGCCCTCAAGTCTCCGGCGCAATGGACCCAAGACGGCGAAATACAGCGTACCGAGAAACCTTGGTTGGCCCTATCAGATTTCGATATGCGCATGAGTGATGCCAGTCTGGAGACGTTCCAGGCCTATCCAAACCGAGACTCTATTCCTTTTCAGCAGCAATATGGTTTTGCAAACGACTGGAACATTCAGGAATTTGTTCGCGGCACGCTGCGCCTCAACGGCTGGTCAGATGCCTGGAGTGAGCTGTTTACCGAAGTGGACAACGCCGTAGGTGATGCTGGTATGGCCCGTTTAGCCGAGCTCAGTGACGGACTCTGGGACAAGCACCAATACGACAAGGGTGAAGCCGATCGCGTGGTGCTATCGGTTGAGCTGGAAGTCAAAGATCCTCAAGGTAAGCAGACAGTCTGGCATTCAAGTTACGGCGTAGATGAAGCCGGTGACGAGCGCGGCTCAGCCATGGCCCGTCTGGTTTCTCTCACAGTGGCTATCGCCATCGAATCTTTAGTCGCCGGTGAGCTGGCTATCGGTGTCTCTCCGGCTCCACACGATGAGAAGACAGTGACCAAGTGGCTTAATGAGCTGGATAAGATGAATGAGAAGGTGTTCCGTCATCAGCTGGTCTAGCTAACTGCCACAGAAATTAGCCAACTAGAGTTCATTGTCGAAATATATCCACGACAAAAGGAAGCATATTTATGCTTCCTTGAACAACTCAACTAAATAATCTAATGTTGAATTGTATTGAATCGTTTAAAGGGAATTGACGCAATGGTATCGACTAGAAATCTCCATCACTTACAAATCAAATCAAATCAACGAGTCTCACATTAATTTCAATTGTGTTCTCTTTCTTCATCACTGGCTGTTCGAGTCATCATGCCCAGTCAACCTCTATGGATTTAAGCACAGAGATTTTCAAGGCTCAACAACGAAGAGAGTCCAGTACCCCACCTCCATTGCGGGATGGTAAAGTCACCCATCAGGATGTCGCTAGCGGAGTGCTCAGCAGCATAATCAATTAAGTTTGCCAAAAAAATATATGGCTAACTACTCGTCGAGTATCAATTTTCATTTGTTATGCAAGCGAGCCCTCTTCAGTTCGCTTTATTTTGCTCTGCCATTAACTTAGAATCACCGCCATTCGAGTTATCTCAACTCAACCCTAATGACAGAAAGCTCAGGCTTCAAGGCAGAATCAATGAAACTTACCGCACTCACTCAGCCTCTCTACGATCACCTTTATCGTGACATCCTCCAGTTTCGCTCTACTTTCGATTTACCAAGCGAAGATGAGAGCACATTGGATGATAAAGCCGATACACTGCACACTTCATTGGCCATCGAAGAGCTGACCGAGCTTGCCGAAGCCGACAGCCGCATGGAGCAGGCCGATGCTATCGTCGATTCTGTCTATGTCTTGATGGGCCGCCTGGTTCACTTAGGTGCAACTCAAGTCAGTGACCGCATGGAAATCAGCTACGTCATCGACCTACTGTTACATGTGGCCAAGAACCGCGAGATCGACTTCATCACCTGTTGGGACGAAGTTCATTCGAGCAACATGAGCAAGGTGTGTCGCAACGAGAAAGAACTTGAAGAGACTATCGAGTTTTACGCCAAGCAAGGCGTCGAGATCGTCGGCAGCACCAAGGGCGACTTCATTATCGCTAAGTGCGCTAATGATGTAGATATGGCAGGTAAAATCGTACGCCAGGGCAAGGTGCTAAAGTCGGTTTACTATCGTCCGGCAGATCTAGCAAAGCTCGTTAAAGCTTAATCGTTAATTTTTTTTGGTTCCTTGATGTCTGGTGGATTATCTCTTCGTAGATAGGTCATTGCACATCGTCAGCCCTAGACTTTAAAGCACTTCATTTGGAGTGCTTTTTTGCTTTCTTACGGTTTAAATTTTCATATTGGGTTATTGAATTGAAAACCATAGCTTCATTGTGATCTATTGCCTGCCGCAGGCTAATGTGCAAACACTTCTGCGACACGGTGAATTTGGCGTAGCCATGTGCTTATGAGCGAGAGGCAAGGATGCCGAGCTGGCACTTTAGATAGGATATCATTCAAGCACGCTCCCTGTGGGCTCTGCGACAGCATCCCTGCTGTCGAAGGTCACAGCCGCGTTCACACCAGATTATTCACTTCTTTGAATTATCGACATGTGATACCTTTCTATTCAATATCGGGTCCAGTGGAAGAACCCTCGAAAATGACGAGTCAGGGACAATACACTCCTTTTTATCAATCAATTGTCAGCTGACTGCTCGTCTGAAAGTTGGCCTCATCAATTTAGCTATACCAGATACTAACGCGGTGCTCCTTCATGCTAAGCAGCAATAAAATCCTGCTCAATTAAGCTATAGCCTTTGCTGCGTAAGCTTATGTGGATTCCCCGTTGTCAACAATAAACCTAAATAAACAAAAGAAATAAATGCGTGCTTATGTACGAGCTCTACTTTGAGTAGCTAACTCTGGCTCTATGATATTTACACGGACAAGCTGTCAAATCTCACAAGCGAGCTTGCCAAGTATGTTGGTGGCTCTATGCTTACGACTGACTTAACTTACTGATTTTTATCTTCGTTTATGCATTTTTATTGTGTGAACTCTTTTATCTGTCGTATGGACCTTTTACACTGTCAGTAATTCGGCTTTATACTCTGTCCCTTTCGTTAACATGGCAAAAGCCGTTCTTACCGTTTTATTCGCCAATGCGACGGCTGCGCACTTATTCCCGCGCCGATCAATCAGTGATTTTAGCCACTGCTCTTTCTTTGTTTTTGCTTCTTTGTTTTTAATATGCCGCACTTCCGCCATAGCCCCTGTAATTAATTGGCTTCGAAGTATATTATTTTTAGACCCTTTGCCTATTGTGCCTAATTTTGTTTTTCCACCTGAAGAATGCTGAATGGGGGTAACACCTATGCAAGCTGATGCATCTCGACCTCGGCTAAATGTGCCTATATCAGCACAACCAAGAGCAATATAGAGATTAATCGCGTTTATTGGCCCTACACCTTCAAGTTTTAATAACTTCTGACACTCAGGATGATCCTGAATTGACATCTCTAAACAACGGTCATAGGTTGAGACTGTTTCGGCTAATGAGGTTAATTGATTCATGGCCTCATTAAGGGCCTCTCTATTGAAATGACAACTTATTAGTAGCGTCCTCTAATATATCTTCAATTGAATTTTCCATACCAGAAATGCTATTTGGCACTCTAAAGTTTAATTCAAGCAATAGGGATGCGACTTCAGGGCAAGAGCGTGAGTTGATTTTATGTTAAAAATAAACTGACGCGCCTAAACATTGATTAGTTACGAGAGTGAAAACTGAGCATTGTTATAGTTTCTCTGCAGCCTGCTGTACAAGTTTTGTACAGATTAATAAGTTGGATAATCTTTTGTTGAAAATGTATATCCACACTCTCGGATTGTTTAATAAACATTCTAAATTGCCATCTGTTACAGCCTATTGGATATAAATAAACAGTACTTACCATTCTTCTATAGCTCAAAAACGTTCACGCTCTCACCCTGGATGCGACTTGCTTGTGAGAGGCATCCCTTTGTTTTATAGTCAACTCTCTCAATCGCTTAATTGATTGTAATTGTTGTTCAACACTTTTACCCGTTATAAAGTTCACATCTGGCAGCATTGTGGCTTGAATGACTGCTAACGCGTCATTTTTATCTGTTTTTTGATTTTTCCTGACTGCCGATACTAATTTCGCTGAAATTAGGCGACCATCATGCCCTGACTCTATTGCTTTTTGTTTCTATAAACACAAACTTGGATAACATTTTTAGCTAAATCAACGCCAACGATAGTATTGCGCATGATAATACCCCTGATTATATTTTCATTTTGATAATCATATTAACTTACTTTATTAGTGTGGGGAGTCCAATTATCTCACATTCAGTCTTGTTTTCTTATTTATTCAACAACGTCGATTTTTCACCAGATCAATCATTTTTGAAATTGTCGTAACTTTCCAGTCACTACCGTATGTCTTACTCGATGTATAAGTCTCCCAAGCTGGATTATTAAACACATCGCGATAAAGAACTTCTTTATCTGCCACATAAAATTTTACATGACCAATAACATCTTGCACGTTCTTATGCCTATATAACCAACGCAATTCTGCACTGGTTATACTTTCACCATACCCTACCTTTGATACGACTGCATCGATCTGTAAATTTGTTATGATAAAATGCACGGTACCCTTAGATTTCACATGGAATTCCAGCCCAGATTTACTTGTACGTTGCCATGCATTTTTAGATCTTTTTACTAAGTCAATTTCTAGATCAAGCCGAGAAGCAACATTATAATTGGGGTGATTTCCCAAGAAGTTTTTAAAAGCAATTCCTCGCTGACCGTCAACTAACTCACTATTAATGCTTTTATTACTAGAATACCTCCCGGGCAAGCTCGGATTCCAGACTGCATTAGTAAGATCATTTTGAATTATGATGTACCTTTTAGTGGTAGTTGAGCTAAACAATCCACAGCAATAGACGTTTATGATTGGCTGAGTTCGATTTACATATCGGCTTTTAAGCATTTGTAATGCTACGGCTCGAGGAACATCTAAACCGTAAATTACATCTCCGTCTTGAAAATTATCTGCTAGAGCTTCGTAAGCCATTTCACACCTCTATTAATCGGTTCTGTCATAAACTGAGATCGAGCCGTCATTCGTTTCTTAAACATAAGCAACTCTGACCTATAGTAATTTCTGGTGTATGAAGGATGTCCAGAGGGAAATCAGGTTGAATCAATGCGTAGGCATTATTGATAAATGAATGGGCAGCCTCAAAAAAGCTCAACTCTATATTTTGCCAAAAGTACAACCCCATACGGTCGTGCCTGTACTGCGAACCATCATAGTCAAACCGACTACTTGCACTGATAAGAGGGTTATCCCGGTCCGCCACATGAAATGCGGAAGCGAACTTACCTAAATCATGTAATGCTAAGCTAAACACAAATAATGCATTGAGCTGCTGTGGTGATAATTCGAGAAAATCGGCGAGAGCTTTGGTAAGGGGTTTATTAGAACAGAGCAATTGTTGGCCGACGGCTGCCACATCTAAACAATGATAAGGTAATAAATGATACGCATCATCACTACCACCTTCGTTTTTTACTGCCTTCCCCCAATATTTAAAATATCTTGGTAATGGCTTATTTGATGTACCCATTTACCTATCGCCTAAAAATAACAAAGCTTTATTTGATATTATCAGTTTTACTATGTACAAAAAGATTAAAAAACCAGCTTTCGTTCACACTTCTCATATTAAATAGCTTTCCTGCCTTCACCGTTTTATTAGTGCTCTACACGCTGTTACTCCCTGATAACAGTTACCGCACATCAAGGGGTGTATTTCTATACAGTCAAGCAAAGTGAAACGATGGTAGCGAAACAAATCGTCGAGATAGGTTACAAGGCACGGGGTTTTCATGAACCTTTTATAACCACTTAATATATCATTAGGTTTAAATTTTTGAGTTCTTTACATTGTAATCAGTCATAAGCCACCTAAATCAATTCCACGACCCTCGTGATCCAAAAATAACAATAAATCGAATAAATCGTGCCACCCATGGCTAATCAATAACATAGTGAGTATAGCTGGTTATCAATGCTCTACTTGGCGATAAAACCAATCGAATGGGTCTATACATTATTCGAAGCTTAAAAAGTACTGGGAGTGGGTATTTAGAGGCGATAATGATGAAATTCAGATAGCAGGTTTTGACTCAATTCATAATGAGCCTACTTTAACAGGAGGAGTGATTGAAACGCTTAGCCAGCTTGAAAATACTGGCAGTTTTGAGAAAAGTGCCGTCGTCGTTTACCCAAATGTTCACAGTAACTCGTCAGCTCTTGTAATGTCCCCACTGGACCATGAAATAACTTGCCAAAATCAGCGGTGATTTTTAACCAATTCTCACAAGGAATATTTAACCTTGCCAGAATTTTTTCAGCATTGGCTGATATGGCTCCTCGCTTATCATCTCGAATCATTCGGCCTGTTTCATCAACCAATTCAAGGTAGTCTTTCAGTGTGAAGTTTATCCCTTTAGGTTGATTTAAGCGCTCATTACCAATAAAAGAGAGGAGTTTGGCTGGTTGTTTGCCATTGAGGGCGGATTGGATTCTAAGCTGAATACTCGTGTAGTCTGATTGCTCTGGCGTATCGGCCATTTTTGCTCTGATAGGATTGAGGTCTACGTAAGTCATGCAGGCAAGTACAGCTGCTTCATCTAATAATGCTTGGCTTTTAAAGCGTCCTTCCCAAAAACGACCTGTACACTTATCTTCTTTGTTTGCCATGCGGGCAATGGGTTCATTGAGCGACCGCATAAACCAGCTGATATCACTTAATCGACTTCGATATAGAGCAATCGAATGCTTTAAACTGTTAACTTCGAAGCTTTCTATCACTTCACCTTTAGCAAATTTTTGAGTAACTTCAGTTCCCAAAAATATTTGATGCCAGTGCTTAACCACTTCTTTGTCAGTCCAACGATTTGACTCATAAATATCAACACTAAGAACAACATGTAGATGATTAGACATCACTGCATAGGCTGCAATATCTATAGCAAACACATCCGATAATTTCAGTAACTGAGATTCAACCCAGCCACGCCTATGGTCATAGTTCTTACCAGTAAGCTCATCATATCCAAAAAGGAAGGCTCTTCTGGTTACCCTACTACAGCAATGGTACATTGGCGTGTCTTCAATACTGACTTGAGTTCTTCTTGGACGCGGCATAACAATCTCCCACTTAAGCTCTTCATTAAAGCTTAGTAAGAGGGGTGAAAATACGCCATTAAGTCTGGGTGGCACTGTTTATATCAGGGTCAGTGTAAACTTTGTTCCGCTCTGTCCCTTATCGCTTTATCTGTGAGCGCAGCGTTCCGTATTCGGTGAACCGTTAACTCGCAGCGTAGCGTTCTAGCAGTGAGCTTGCGAACGACCTCGCAGCGTAGCGATCTAACAGTGAGTTACTTCATCACCGCTTGCTGGAAACGGTTGCCTGCGATAGCACCACCAATCATTACCAGTAAATACACCCATCCAGATAATGAGAAGTTAGCGATAGGGGTGAACAATGCTCCCACATTACAGCCATTGGCAAAACGAGTACCAAATCCCATTAATAATCCACCTAAAGCAAAAAGCGCCAGCTGTTTAGCTGAGTGGTTTAGGGTAAATGAAAACTTAAACTTACCCATAAACAACACCGCTATTAAGGTGCCTAATAAAATAGCCAAGTTTTGCACTGACACGCCATGTTCAAAAAACGGCGTGGTAAACATAGCTTCAGGTCGCTGGCTTATCTCGGTAATGGTGCTTAATTCGACCCCAAAGAACATCAATCCCTTTGCGAACCAGATACCAAAGGGTATCGACGCTCCCCAGCCTGAGCCGGTACTTGCCATCATGATGCCAAAAATAACCGCTATGACTAACGCGGTGGTGCGCATTTGCCAGAGATTAGCGAACCAGTTTTGATATGTTTCACGGCTGAATAATCTAAACGATTTATCTTCGCCGTTTTGATTGCTTTGATGTTGAATATTTTGCCGCTCAATTTCACCCGACACACCTAAATATGAGCCATTGCGGCGGCGATAGTTTTCATACTTTTTGGCAATAACCACTACGCTTAACGCTAAAAATAGGGTCACTAATATAGACATAAAATAACCATTCAGCGGTGTACCAGCAAATAAGTCAGGTAAAAAGACGCCTTTACCTTGATAGCTTGCTGATGAAAACCACGAATCTGTTATCCAGCTTTGGCTGCTTTGTAATGGAAAGCCAAAGAAGACGCCAGCGCCAAAAAATACCAATGTCGTTGCAGCTCTTGGGACATCACTGACAAGCTCCACCATCACGCCGGTTGCGCAGCAGCTTGATAAGCTCATGCCTGCGCCAAACATGATGCCGCCAATGAGCAGCCCTGCATTGATAGGATTAATCCATAAATTATAGTGCTGGCTGTCAGCATTAAGCAGTAAACCGGCATTGATGATTGCAGTGATCACAAACATAAACATCAGGGTTTGCAATAACTGCGTTGAACCTCGGCGGTAAGCTCGGTTAATACTACCGGCAAAACCAACGGCTCCTTTGGCTAAAGCAAAGCCTAAGCTGAGCCCTAATAACAAACGTAAAAAGAGCCCGTCATTGGCTAACTGAGTTGCGCCAACCACTAACGTCAACAGTAAAATTGTTACGGCCATCACCGCTTGATTCTTATTTATAACCACAAGACTAACCAACCACACTCAATAACAAATGCCAAACAAAAAACAAACAAAACGTTATGCTTTTCAAACGCTTTGCCGTTCCTGTCATTTAGGTTGCAGATTGTGGTGAATCTAGCTGTTTCTGTCTATCGCTATAGCGTGTTTTAGATAGACCCCTTTGTAATAACTCATGCGCTTGTATTAAGAGCACCAAACAAAGGGGTAGTTGCTAATTAGCTATCACTAAAATCGAAGAGATAAACACTCAGGTGTGAACGCGGCTGTGACCTTCCGTGACAAGGATGTCACGGCAGAGCCCACAGGGATTGTGCTTGCGGCGAGTCACAGAACTTTCTCGAAGTAAAGAGTGCACATCCCTCGCCGGGCAGGCGTTTGATTACAACTCAGCTATGGTACTTAGCAAACCACCAAGTACCAAGAGAGCTAAATGAGCCCAATCTACAAAGCTATTTGAAACTTGCTAGCTGGCAAGACAAAGAACACCTCTGGCTAACTCCAAAGTTAGCTCAGCTGCCGAGATCTCTTTGCAGCCTGTGGTGTTTTGGCCGCACCAGAGTGGAGAGAAGTCACTGCAGCCTTGGGCTTCGGCTTGCTGTCTGATAGCTGTTATCGCAGTGGCGGCATGGGGAAATTCTGGGGCGAGCTCGCTTATGGGACCAAGCTCATGTATGACCCGGTTGACGATGCCACGGGCCGGTTTGCCGGAGAACAGGTTGGTGATAACCGTTTTATGTGAGCGATTACTCTTGATGGCTTGCCTGTGTAGCGTGCTGGTGTTGGTTTCATCACACAACAGATAAGCGGTGCCGACTTGTACCGCCGCCGCGCCGAGTGAGAGAGCTGCGCTTACGCCTTTGGCGTCAACAATGCCGCCTGTCGCTATTACGGGCAAGCTGACCCGTGCCAGAATTTGTTGTAGCAGTGAGTAGGTACTCACCTGCAGACCAAGCTCCTCTGACAGGAACATGCCCCTGTGACCACCAGCCTCTAAACCTTGAGCTATGATGGCGTCGGCGCCATTGGCTTCGAGCCAGAGGGCCTCCTCCAGCGTCGTCGCCGTACTCAATACTGTCGCGCCCCAGGCTTTTACCCGTGCAAGCAGGGCTTTTTCAGGCAGACCAAAGTGGAAACTCACCACTCGAGGTCGAAACTCCTCCAGGATATCTGCGACGGTATTGCTGAACGGTTGGCGGCTAGGCCCCTCGGGTAATGCGTCGCTGTCGATGGAATATTCTCTAAAATAGGGGGCTAAGGTCCTGCGCCATATAGCATCACGTTCGACGTTTAATTCGGCTTGATGATGACTGAAAAAATTCACATTGATGGGAGCTTGGGTTTGCGACTGAATATGGCTCAACTCTGCCCTCAAGGCATCGTGACTGAGCATGGCGCAGGGAATAGAGCCCAGAGCGCCGACGGAAGAGACCGCCAATGCCAGTTTACTGTTCTGAACCCCGGCCATCGGGGCCTGAATAATAGGTAAATCTACACCTAAGAGCTCTTGTATACGCATCATGTTGCTACTCCATTTCAATCATATATATGAATTAACTTAAGTCACAAGTTCCGTTTGAAGCTCTCGGTATGAACGCACTTCCAGCTGCTCAGAAGACAAGCCCAGCTCCCCGGCCAGAGATAGGAGCTGCAATCGATAGCTCTCCAACTTGGATTCATCTTCGGTCATGATGGCAAGCTCGGCAAAATTCCCAAGGCCTTCGAGCCTGTCTACAGTGACGTGAAACTTTCCGAGAAAATAGATGCTGCGCAGCTTCTTCACTTCCAGAACCTGGCGATAGCCCATGGTACTGAGCATGCTTCTGGCTTTGGTAGCATTATTGATATTTACCGCTTCACAGCGATCAGCTTCCGGTCCCTTTACTATCCAAAGCATGATGCCGGAGGGTTGAATATCACGGATACAAACAGATTTGTTTTGGCTCTCCAGACTTAAATCCGGCAGATCGAAGTAAGTATCCTGCTCCAGATTATCTTCGTGCATCACTTCAGGCGCCATAGCGGCTAATGCCTTAATAAACCCCTCTCTGTTACTCAATCGATACTTGAGTTCAACTTCAAATCTACCTTCGAAATGCTTGTTCATAGAATGCTACTTCTTATATTCCTGAGAGGCTGAAATATTACTCCCTTAGATAACAAAAAGCATCAGTCAAATCAGAGATAGAAAAACGACCATATGGTACATTTCTGGCGTTAATAACTGGCTCGTCAGACTTGTGCCTCCACGTCATTTACTTGGTTAATTTATAATTAAAACAAAATAGATTTCAGCTATATATTTTGCTATCAGCTTTTACTAATAGCTTGGGTTATCTAGTTTTATATAAGTGAATTTAGAGGTTTTGATGAAAGGCTAATTCTAAAATTAAACAAGCTCAACCTAATGAGCTTGTTTACTCTGCTTTAAGACACCAGGTTATTAAGCCGACGCATCAAGCCTGGCTTCGATCTCAACCGACTTTAACCAATGAGGATGCTGACTTAATAACGCCCCATAGCGTTCGATATGAGGGTACTGGCCTAACTCACCATTGTTTTGCACTATCTCAACGATAAAGGACATCATGATATCCGCACCGCTGAGTTTACCACCGACTAAATAGGTTTTATCTTCGAGCATAGCGTTGAAATAATTCAGCACCTTCTCGACTTCCACCTTAGCATAGCCTTCGAGGAAGTTAGTGGTGCAGCCATCTTTTTCGACGAACATACGCAATAACAACGGCAATATTGCCGAGCTTTCGGCGAAGTGGAGCCATTGTAGATAATCGATATAATCTTGGCTGTCACGAGCGGGCGCTAAGCTATCGGCCGCGAATCGCTCGATCAGATACTCGGTTATCGCACCTGACTCGGCGATAACCTGACCGTCGAACTCGATAACAGGAGACTTACCCAGAGCATGGATCTGCTTAAGCTCTGGTGGCGCCAAAAATGTCTGGCTATCACGTTGATAGCTCTTGATCTCATAAGCCTGACCCAGCTCTTCGAGTAACCAGATGATACGTTTAGAACGCGACTTATTCAGATGGTGCAAGGTGATCATAACTGTCTTCCTTAGCGGTTAAGTTGCGCCATCATGGCATGGGCTACCGCATCCGATGATGCCGGGTTTTGACCCGTGATCAAGTTGCCGTCGGTGACAATAAAGCTTGCCCAATCATCGCCTTTCACATATGTGCCACCCTGCTGTTGCAGCATATCTTCCACTAAGAAAGGCACTATATCGGTCAGCTGCACTGCATCTTCTTCTGAGTTGCTAAACCCTGTGACTTGCTTGCCATCGACTAACGGCTTGCCATCGGTCCCTTTGGGATGCAGTAGCGCCGCTGGTGCATGACATACTAGCCCAAGCGTCTTGCCTGCCTGATGGACCGCTTCAATCAGTGCGATAGAATCTTTATCTTCGGCCAGATCCCATAATGGGCCATGACCACCGGGATAAAATACCGCGTCATAATCCTCGGCATTGATAGTATTTAATATCTGGGTGTTAGCCAGTAGCGCCTGAGATGCTGAGTCTTTGGCGAATCTATGTGTCGCCGCCGTTTGAAAATCGACTTCATCACTCTTAGGGTCCAGTGGTGGCTGGCCACCTAAGGGGGATGCCAATGTAATGCTGTGGCCTTTATCTTTAAATGCATAGAAAGGCGCGGCAAACTCTTCTAACCAAAAGCCTGTCTTAAGGCCAGTATCGCCGAGTTTATCGTGAGAGGTCAGTACCATAAGAATGTTCATTTTCGATCCTTAATATTCAAAAGTAATTTCATACCGAAAGGTATTAGTCGTTAGCCGAACTAACAAGCCGTACTCGACGGCTTGTGTTGAAACCGATTCAAACAAGTTATAGCGCTAAGGTTAAAATATCGCGACTCATGGCTAGGTCAATATTTTCATGTTCACCGAGTGCCACCATGCCGTGCACTTCTAATTGCGCGACGACGGCATCGACATCTTTTTTACCTAAGTCATAATCCGAGAGTCGAGTCGGGATCCCCATGGCCTCGAAGAAGTCGCGGGTCTTAGTGATCGCGAGTTCAATTTTTTCATCATCGCTACCTTGCTGCAGATGCCACACACGATGAGCAAATTGCAGTAACTTTTCACGCTTAGCGTCTTTAGTCAGCGTCAGTAAGGATGGCAGAATGACCGCCAAGGTACGGGCATGGTCCATGTTATACAGAGCCGTGAGCTCGTGACCGATCATATGTGTCGCCCAATCATGGGGAACACCGCTACCTATGGTGCCATTGAGCGCCGTCGTAGCGACCCACATCAAGTTGGCACGTATGTCATAGTCATCAGGATTAACGAGTACCTGAGGACCTAACTCTATAAGCGTCTGGAGTAGGCCTTCGGCTATTCTGTCTTGAACCGCAGCATTCACCGGGTATGTCAGATATTGCTCGGTGATATGCACGAAAGCATCGACGACGCCGTTAGCTACCTGACGCTCAGGTAAGGTATAGGTCTTAGTCGGATCCAATACCGAAAACTGCGGATACACAAGATCGTTACGGAATGGCAGTTTGGCCTTGATGGATTTACGGGTCACCACGCTGGCATTATTCATCTCGCTGCCAGTAGCCGGCAACGTTAACACTGTGCCAAAAGGCATGGCCTGAGTGACATTCGCGCCCCAATTAAGCAAGATATCCCAAGGTTCACCCTCAAAAACAGCCGCCGCAGCGACAAACTTAGTGCCATCAATCACAGACCCGCCGCCCACAGCCAATAAGAAGTCGATCTTCTCTGCTTTGACGACCTCGACCGCCTGCATCAAGGTCTCATAGGTTGGGTTAGGCTCTATCCCACCGAACTCAATGAGTTCACGTTGACCCAGGGCCTGTTTAACTTCGTCTAAAGTACCGGTTTTTCGGGCACTGTTACCGCCAAATAACACTAAGACTTTGGCACCCTGTGGGACTAACTTATCTAGTTCACTAATTTTCCCCTCACCAAAGCTGATGCGGGTAGGGTTGTAGTAATCGAAATTTAACATGGCATTGCCTCACATAAATGATCTTATTTGAAACCAATCTATTGTCTAATTAGACAAAATAGACCAGTCGTCTAGTATTTATTGAAAAAAATCCCCGCGCACCTTAACCAGGCACGCGGGAGTCTAATAATTTATTAGTGTACGAACTTAAGGTTGCAGGACTGATTGAGTCGTTTGTATGGCCCTATCGAGTGCATCCGGGCTATGGCCCAATTTGTTCATCAAACTGGCACCTAACCACATGTGATACAGCATTTCGGCTGTAGATTGTGGATCTTGCTCCGCGATGGACCCATCTTCGATACCTGCGGTAATGCAATCGGTCAGGCGCTGAATCACGCCGGCGGAGCCTTTGAGTAGCGCTAAACGCATAGCCTCAGACAAGTCGGCCACCTCAGCGCTGAGCTTAACCACCAAACACTTCTGATCGATACAACCTTGGGTCTGTGCAGTCAGCCATCTCAGCCAATACGTCATCAGACGTTCATAACCGCTCAAGCTAGTATTGCCAAACAGGCTATCGAGCTCAGCTTTATAACCTTCGAAGTAACCTTGGATAAGCGCTTCACCAAATTGCTCTTTCGATTTGAAATAATGGTAAAAGGAGCCCTTTGGCACTTCTGCCGCTTGCAGTAGTTGCGATAGTCCCATACAGGAAAATCCCTTGGCGACAATAAGCTTGTAGCCTACGTCGAGGATATGCTGACGAGTGGATTGTGTCGGTGATTCTGTTTTCATAGGAAGCGATTCTACGACAAATTAGACCAGTCGTCTAGTGGTTCTTTTTTATCCTATCAGACCTGTGAGTCGAGCATGTACCGCAAGTCATTCGCTTGCTTGATTTGAACTCGGATATTAGAGCCACAATATTATCGACGAATAAGGAGGTAAGCTATTAAATTTAGTCCGGACTTATTCACGTATATGACTCATATTATATATGTCTGTTTGCACTAAATATCTTTTAATTAATTGACATCAGCCAAATAAATCACGCTAAGAATATTAATCACCACAAGTGTTACTTTTGTAATTAATAGATTAAAAATACAGATTAAAGATATAAAAACAGATAAGAGATAATAAATAAACACAACTATTTATTACATATAAAAATATTTACATTGTTTTTTGAATTAGAATTTCAAACAAGACGATCAAATAACAAAACGCTTCAACGCTAGATACATTGCGAGTTCCTTAACAAGTACTGCCAATGTTTTAAATCAAATCATCAATATCATGTTAACAAATATATTCAACGAGTTAAATTAAGTAATGACATTGTCATTTTTGCTTGTCAGTATCGGCAACGTAAGCAATTCAAACAATTGTTTAACGTTTTTGTTTTTACAACTTGTTTGGATATCGCTTATTACACGGGATGTCGGCTAATGGGCCAAAGACAAAGTAGATTAACAGTGGAGATAAAAGCGATGAATCAGGAAATGTTTAAATCTTTTAATGACCAGCTACAACAAGTGTTTGCCCCTTTAAACCAATTTAACCAACTAGTCGCAGAGAATATCGAGCAGCTTTCACGCATTCAGCTTGAAAGCCTGAAGGCCTACAGCACGCTAGGAAATGAGCAGGTCAAGAGTGCTACATCGATTAGCGATGGACAGAGCCTGGCGACTCACGGTTCTAAACAACTCGAGTTGATCACTAAGGTGAGCCAGCAACTGATGGAAGACAGTCAGAAGTTCACTCAAATCGGCCAGTCCTTCAAACAGGCAGCCGATCAGTATGTGAATGAAAGTACTAAAGCGGCTAAACCTGCAAAGTAATTTCGTGCGGCCTCAGGGGCCGCTTTTGCTGGTATCCCATTGAGGAAAATACTCATGACTAATCAATCCCCCTTTCACCATGTATTCGATCAACTCCTTAAAATGAACCAGCAGTTTCTACAACCGCTGCAATCCCAATCTCCGACTCAAAAAGCCCTGCTGGAGAATCAGACTCAAGATTTTGCCTCTCTGATGCAATCTTTCAGTAATCAGCCGATGACACACCTTGAGCAACAGATGCAGTGGTGGCAGCAGCAGATGGAACTGTTTAATACCTGTGTGACAGGTGCCTGCTCAGATCAAACGGATACAGATAAAAAAGCCGATCGACGCTTCAGCGATCCAGCCTGGAGCGAGAATGCCTTTCACAATTACATTAAACAAAGTTACCTGCTGACCTGTAAAAATATAGAAGCTTCAATCGCTTCTGCCGATGATCTCGATGACCCAACCCGACATCGACTCGAATTTTTTACACGTCAGTTTCTCAATGCCATGGCACCAACAAATTTCGTCATGACCAATCCAGAAATACTCAAGCTGACTCTGGAAACGAATGGGGAAAATCTTGCTCGTGGCTTTGAACAACTGGCCAAAGACTTATCTCAAAGCGCCGACACCCTGAACATTAGAATGACAGATGAGAAGGCCTTCATATTAGGAGAGAATATCGCAGCCACTCCAGGCAAGGTCGTATTTCAAAATGAGTTATTCGAACTGATCCAATATCAGCCGACCACAGACACGGTTTATAAACGTCCCTTGCTCATAGTCCCGCCATTCGTCAACAAGTACTACATCATGGATCTACGAGAGTCACGCTCCTATATCCGTTGGCTCGTTGCCCAGGGCCATACCGTATTTTGTATGTCCTGGACTAACCCTAATGCCGAGATGGCTGCAACGGGTTTTGAGAATTATGTGCTACAAGGTGTGATCCCAGCACTGGATGCCATTGAAAAGCAGACAGGCGAGCGTGAGGTCAACGGTATCGGCTACTGCATTGGCGGCACATTACTGACCACGACGATGGCTTATATGGCGGCTAAGCGCACTAAACAGAGGATTAAGTCTGCAACCTTGCTAACGACTATGCTCGACTTCTCTCATCCCGGTGAGTTAGGCGTGTTTATCAGTGACCAGATGATCAGTGCCATCGAGGCTCAAAATAATATTAAAGGCTATATGGACGGCCGACAGATGGCGGTATCTTTTAGCCTGCTACGAGAAAATGCCCTGTATTGGAACTACTACATCACCAATTATCTTAAGGGTGAAAGCCCGATGGCTTTCGACTTACTCTTCTGGAATAGCGATAACACCAATATCACAGCGGCCTGTCATAACCAGATGTTGAGGCAGTTCTATCTCAATAATGAGCTCTGTGAGAAGGGAAAATTCAAGGTAGGCAATGTCGCTATAGATCTGCAAAAGGTCAATGCTCCTGTGTATTTCATGTCGGCTATCGAAGATCACATCGCATTATGGCAAGGCACATACCAAGGTAATCATCTGCTCGGTGGCGATAGCACCTTCGTCCTGGGCGAGAGTGGCCATATCGCCGGACCTATGAATCACCCGGATGCTCAGAAATACGGTTTCTGGACAAATGCCGATACCAAGCTGGATGCCAGAGATTGGCTGAGTACCGCCGATAAACATGACGGCTCCTGGTGGCAGCACTGGCAAACCTGGGCCGATGAACGCAACTTCGGCGAGCGCATTGAACCACGTACTCTTCAAGGTGAATTGGACGCCCCGGGCACTTATGTAAAACAACGTATTGCAGACGTCATCCAGGCAACTAAAGAGGAAGTATCACATGAAGATTAAAATTGGCGATACCGAGACGATTGAAAAAACCATCGATGCCGAAACCGTGGCGGCTTTCGCCAAGATTGCCGAAGACTTTAATCCGGTGCATCTCGATGAGGAATATGCGGCAACCACGCAATTTGGCAAGCCTATCGTTCATGGCATGCTAGCATCCAGCCTGATCTCGGGTCTGTTAGCCAGTAAGCTTCCGGGAAAAGGGTGTATCTATTTGGGTCAGACAATCAAGTTTACTAAGCCTATTTATGTCGGTGAATCAGTCACAGCCAAAGTGACCGTGACCCAGATTCGAGAAGACAAGCCCATAGTGACCTTGCTCACTGAAGTGTTTAACCAGCAAATGGAGTTGACCATATCTGGTGAAGCAACCGTTAAGCTGGCTCAAGCCGTTTAAAACTTAAGAATATGTCAGCTAGATAGCAATGCTCAGGCATTGCTATTTTATCAAGCGACCAAGTTACCCTCTCCATATCACTTGCCCTATTTTACCTGCTACACTCATTACAGCAGCTAAAATACTGATTAAACACTTAAACCCAAATCACTTAGAATAAGTCACTTAACATAAATCACTCAGATTAGATCACTGAAGCAGTGACTTAAAATAAGCAGTTTAGCTAGACAAAAGGATTTGTTTATGGCCATCGCCTGTGTCGCTACCAGAGCTAATAAGGGAGTCGATGCCCCTCCGGTTACCGTCGAAGTTCATCTCAGCAATGGTTTACCCGCATTCAATCTGGTCGGTTTACCGGAGACTTCAGTCAAGGAAGCCAAAGAGCGTGTTCGCAGCGCGATTATTAATGCCGGATTCGAATTCCCCATGCGCCGCATCACAGTAAACCTAGCACCTGCCGATCTTCCCAAGCAAGGTGGTCGTTACGATCTACCCATTGCCATCGGCATTCTGGCGGCATCGAAACAAATCCCCAAAAACGCACTAAAAGATCATGAGTTTGTTGGCGAGTTAGCCCTGTCTGGCCATATAAAGCATTGCCAGGGTCTGCTACCTGTCATTGTTGAGGCGCGAAAACTAGGTACCCGCCTGGTGATCCCCCTGGATAATCGAGCCGATGCCGAATTAGTCGGTTTCAATAAGGTTTTTTTTGCCACTCACCTGCAAGGTTTAAGCGAATACCTGCACGGACAGACGAGGTTGCCTGGCATAGAGCCAGGGCTGGAGTGGATAGAAGCGGAAGATATCGACACTCATCTCTGCTTCAGCGATGTCATCGGTCAATATCAGGCCAAGCTGGGGTTGGAAATTGCCGCGGCTGGCAATCATAACGTAATGCTTCTAGGACCTCCAGGAACCGGCAAGAGTATGCTTGCCAGTCGCTTAATGCAGCTATTACCGCCACTGAACTACGATGAGGCTCTGGAGGTCGCCACCTTACATTCGGTGGCGGGTCAGGCTATCGAGCCCAAATCCTTTTACAAACGCCCCTTTCGCAACCCCCACCACACAAGTTCTGCGGTCTCTTTGGTTGGCGGCGGCACTCATCCCAAACCTGGCGAAATATCTTTGGCTCACAGAGGCGTACTCTTCCTCGACGAGGTGGTCGAATTTCCTCGCAAAGTTCTGGACTGTCTGCGTGAGCCCATGGAAAGTGGCGAGGTGGTCATCTCCCGCGCTGCGGCTAAGCTTAAATTTTCCAGCCGCTTTCAACTGATAGCGGCAATGAACCCGAGTCCATGTGGCGATATCGATAATGCCAGAGCTACGCCAGATCAGATACAAAGATACCTATCTCGCTTATCTGGCCCCTTCTTAGACAGGTTCGATCTCACCATTGAGGTCCCTCGTCTCCCGCCCGGAGCCTTGACCAAAATCGAGCCCTCGACTGAAACCAGTGCATCAATAGCACTGCGAGTAAAAATGGCCAGAGAATCACAACTGGCGCGGGCAGGAGTGCTCAACAGTGACTTAACCGGGAAGCAGCTTAAACAATTAGGACAATTCAAACAGGCCGACCTGCTTTTTCTGGAGATGAGCGTCAACAAGTTAGGCTTATCGGTAAGAAGCTATCATCGCTTACAAAGAGTCGCACGCACCATCGCCGACTTACAGCAGAGTGTAGCCGTCGAACGCAGACACATAGCTCAAGCCTTGGGCTACAGAGCCATGGATCGACTGTTAAATAACTTAAAGGCGCAATATTAACCTTAGCCACACGGCGTGAATCCCTCAGGATTAATTACATATCTAATGCAATTGGTATATTATAAGTCTCCAATTTTGTCGGGGGATACTAGGTGGGTAGAGTTTTGTCATTAATCAGAGGCAGTCTGGCGTTCGTGTGTTGGCTAGTGAATACTATTTTATGGGTACTTCCTATCATCATATTTAGCCCAATTAAACTCATACCTATCCCAGCGGTCAGAACCACCTGCTCTAGCTTATTAGACAGTTGTGCCACCAGCTGGATCACCATTAACGGTGTAATAGAACGTATCTTTCACCCGGTAAATGTGCACATCCATAGCGATGCAGAACTCTCGACAAAAGAGTGGTACATGGTCATAGCCAATCACCAATCTTGGGTCGATATTTTAATTTTGCAACGAGTGCTGAACCGTAAGATTCCTTTCCTGAAGTTCTTCCTCAAGAAGGAGCTGATCTTTGTGCCATTCTTGGGATTAGCCTGGTGGGCATTAGATTTTCCTTTCATGCGTCGCTACAGCACGGCCCAACTGAGAAAGAACCCTAAGCTAAGGGGCAAAGACATTGAGATCACCCGCAAGGCCTGCGCTAAGTTTAAGTCTAAGCCTGTCAGCGTGATGAATTTTGTCGAAGGCACACGCTTTAAAGCCGACAAACATAGAAAACAAAACTCACAGTTTAAACACCTGCTAAAGCCTAAGGCCGGCGGCCTGGCATTCGCCCTCTCGGCTATGGGTGAGCATATTCACAAGTTGGTCGATGTCTCCATCTACTATCCTGAGAAAGTGCCAACTTACTGGGAATACATCAGTGGCCAGGTAAAAGAAGTGCATGTGCATATCAGCGTGTCAGAGATCCCAACGGCGATGCGTGGTGATTATATGAAAGACCGTGAGTTTAAAATTGCTTTCCAGGAGCAACTAAATCAACTTTGGCTAGAGAAAGATAAGACCCTTGATTTGTTGGCCCAAGAAAAAGCCGTAAACCAGAAGGTGTGACCTCAAGATGCTAAATTTTTTACCTGGTTCAGTGCTCTTTTTTATGAGCTCACTCCTATTAATCATCAATACCACCATTTGGGCTGGGTTGATTAGTCTTGGTGGAATAATTAAGTTGTTTGTTCCTTTTACTGCGGGACGCGACTTGCTCACTAAGCTTATGAATCGCTTTATGTGGGCTTGGGCTACCGGTAATGGAGGCATTCTCCACCTGCTTGCCGACATAGAGTGGGACATCGAAGGGCTGGAGAACTTGGATAAAAAATCCTGGTATCTACTCATCAGTAACCACCTCAGTGGTTTGGATATCGCAGTACAAACTTATGTACTGCGAAATAATATCCCTATGCTTAAGTTTTTCCTCAAGCGTGAATTGATGTACATTCCATTTATCGGACTGGGCTGCTGGGCCTTAGACATGCCATTCATGAGCCGAACCAGCCCGGCAAAACTAAAGAAGAATCCCAAGCTTAAAGGTAAAGACCTTATCTCTACCAGACGCGCCTGTGAGAAGTTTAAAACCATGCCCACCTCTATCATCAACTATGTCGAGGGCAGTCGCTTCACCAAAGAGAAGCATAGACGTCAAGACTCTCCCTACCGATATCTATTACGCCCCAAGGCGGGCGGCATAGCCTTCACGCTATCGGCCATGGGCGAACAATTTACCAATTTGCTTAATGTCACTGTGGTCTATCCTGAGGCGAAAGACGATCCTCTATCGGAAGTCATGCACGGTAAAATTAAGAAGGTAGTCATCAGAGTTCAGATACTTCCGGTTCCTGAAGTCGATAACAAACGCTACTTTTCTGAGCCTCAGTGCCGAGTCGATTTCCAGCGTTGGTTAAATCAAGTCTGGGAAGAGAAAGATGAGCAGATCCATCAGTTGATGATAAAACATGGTGCAGTAGAGGCTGATTCAACAAACGCAAAGCAAAGCCTTAACCAATAGATTAATCCGGTTTAGCCGAACATGACCTAGATTGTTCGGCTTAATACCATTCCGAGTAAGTATCTGATCATTCAGCGGGAGTTCAAGGCACTGTAGGCAAGACGAATGTTTGAAGCTAATAGTTATTCTATATCGAGAACATTCAACGCAGCATAAAGGGCTTTGAAACCCGCACTGCGTGAGGCTCTCAGCGTTTCCACTTCTGTGTTACATTGACTTAAAAGGGAATAACCATTTCCTCATCAATGTGCCTTGAATTGAAAAATCTGAGAGTCTCTGAACTGACCAGATACTTATATGGAATGGTATAACATCTCCTATCCACCAATTTCATCCATCCGAAAGACATCCAAATCACAGCAGCCGGCACAATTGACCAAATACTTTTGCCATCAAACCCAATAATTTATGTACTGTGATCCCATAAATTCAAATTTAGTATAAAAATCTTCTGTTTAAGGAAGTTTCTAAACGTTATAATTAAGAAGCGATCAATTAACAGACGTAACAGCTACGCGCGGTAAAATTGATACATTTAGTGACTAAGCTAATCCTCTATAACATGCCGACAAACCACCCAAGGTCATTTCTTGACTGGTTATGTTGATGAAAAGTTATTATTTGATGCTTATGTCTACTGAAATCCTTCAACCAGACAAATAAATCTTAAAGATGTAAAAATAATGAGAAATTTAATGTTTTCAGGGAAAAAGTTATCACCTTGGCTCAACGGCATCATTATAATGATTTCGTTAACGATAACGGGTTGCACCAGCATATTGGCACCAACCACTCACTCCCAGCAAGTACTGCATGTTAGTGTATCCGAGCTCGGCCAATATTGGATTGTGAAAGATGGCGTGATGGACTGGTCAGTATTATTTCAGGATCAAGTAATTACAGGCGACTTTACCGCTAACTTTGCCATTAACTCTCAGGGAGAGATACAGCTCATGGAGCTCACCCAGATCTCAGGCAGCTTGAAAACCGATGAGCTTAAACTCGAAAGCTTTTCTCGTCAGAGCTTTATCGCAACCAAGGGAAACTATTCAAATCAACCAGTATCTGTGACCGCAAGAGTCATACTGAACTAGCTGGTTAGCGATGAATACCAATCGGTATAATATCGAACGGTAAATCCAGGCACAATAAAGGCGCTTTACAGCGCCTTTATTAATTTTGTCGATTTGTCAGTGAACAAATGACTAAGTAATTCGATTTACCAGCTGCATCCAACCTTGAGGGCCTTCGATCTTGCCCTTCTGGATATCCGTCAATACCTGGTAGATACGGCGAGTATTCTTACCCACGTGACCATCACCCACAGTCACGACACGGTTATCTTCGAAGATGTAAGAACCGACAGGCGATACCACAGCCGCAGTACCAAAACCTCCAGCCTCGATAATCTCACCTGACTCGATATCTGCGATAAACTTATCCAGCATCACAGTCTCTTGACGAACGACGCAACCTAGCAAGTCACCGAGTTCCAAAATCGACTCTGAGGTGATCGATTTAAGAATCGTATCGGTAAACGTAGGGATGATCACAGTGCCATCTTTCAGCACGTGAAAGTGATTCATTGCGCCGACTTCTTCGATCTGTTTGTTGTTAGCATCAAGATACAAGACCTGAGCCGCACCGTATTCGGCAGCAGCCTTACCCGCTTTCAATGAGGCAGCATAGTTACCCGCAGCCTTCGACGCACCGGTTCCACCGGACACGGCGCGATGGAAACGCTCGCTGATCAGTAAACGAATCGCCTTATCGAAACCATCTGAATAATAAGGGCCACTCGGGCTCAAGATCACACAGAAGGTGTACTCTTCACTCGGGCTCACCGACAATCTGTCTTCGGTAGCGAAGATAAACGGCCTGATATAGAGGCAGGCATCTTCCTGCATCGGGAACCAGAGTCTGTCGACATCTATGAGGGCATTAATCGCCTTGAGTTGCATCGATTCATCCAAGGCTGGAATACAGAGAATATCGGCAGAACGATTGAGACGTTCGGCATTCTTATTCAAACGAAAGGTATAGATCTCATCGTCATCGTGCTTGAATGCCTTAGCACCTTCGAACACTGATTGACCGTAGTGCAGGGCGATGGCACCAGGTGCAATTTGAAAAGGCCCATAAGGTACAACTCTAGGATCACGCCACTCTCCGTCGCGATAATCCATTAAAAACATATGATCGGTTCTGAGGTTACCGAAGCCCACATTTTCTTTAGGCTCGAACTGTTCAGTACGGCGCTCAGACGCAGGTTTTAAATTATAGTTTATTTGCATTGCATACCACCTTGATTACTGAATAAGCAGACTATGGATGGACGGCGGTAAAGTCAAGCAGAATGGGGACTGCGATTAAAATCATACCTTGGCAAGCTTGCAAGTTTACTCTTTCTGCATCCCAGCAAGAGATGCAAAACTGCCAGCCTCATCAGTGCTAACTAAGGTGAAGGTCTCAGAATGAATATGGCGTTTCAACACGATATCAACGAGTGTCGTCTGATCAGGCTTAATTAACTGACTCACCTGCTTGGGCTCGCAATGATATTCGGCGGTTCGATAATAGCTGAACCCAGAATCTGGCCTGGGAACAATTTTAAACCCCATTTTCCCCTCGGCCACAGATAGTAGCTTATTAGTATCCAGATACAGGGTAATGCAATTACAATTTTGGCTATTTTTTTGCTTATCCAGCATAAAGCCTTTAGGTAACTTGCCAGGATTAAAATCAGCTCCACTGAGTAGATATAAATCGAAATCCGTCACCTTATGTCCAAGGTCATCCGTGACTCGCACCACTAACATGCTATGACGCAGCTTTTTCTTTACCTTGTCCGAACGCAACACCATAGCCTCAGATACAGCAGCATATTGACTGCTAATTCCAACAGATAAACACTCGAGTATCGAAGAGACCACCCTCTTCTTACTGGCATTTTTTCGCGTCACTGAAGCCATGATACCCATAGCACCCTGACTATGACAGGCTCTCGGGATGATCTCGAATGCGCACTCCTGCAGCGGTACTTTATACTCGGCCAGAGTCAACCGACTCACACAGTCACCTTCAAATCCCGTACAAGTCAGCTCGGCTTCTTGGGCTAGGCGTATATATGAGAAATTCATATTCGCTGCGGCGCTTCTCACCACACCGTCAGAGCCAGGCTCAGCAGTATAACTATTCATATAGTCATACAAGCTAGTGTCTATCTTCTCACCAGTGAGCACAAAGGGGAAAATACCTGCCTCACTAAAACTGTAACTTAACCAGTGTAGATTCAATACATGTTGGCCATCACTGCCTAATTCCAGCCAATCGAGCACCCTCTGGCCAGGCTCAACACCGTCGAACCAAGCCTTGAGCCTGCTGACTCTGGATTTTCCTATCTGAGCTAATGCCGAACCGTGATTAGCAGGAGCTAACATGATCAAGTGATTGAGGGGCGCTTGGATTAAGCTTTTGCCATAGTAACGTTCAAGCCAGGCACGGATCACGGGGCCACCCGTAGAGTGAGTGATAACAGAAAATGTCTCATCACCCAGCTCTCTAAGGCGCGCCGCTTCGAAGGCAATTGAAATATCCTCTAACGTCACCTCATCGTTGAAACTGATATAGCGACCAAGATGAATATGTTGGATATCTAGCTTAAGTTCAGGATCCGCTAGCTTAGTTAAGGCTTGGGGTAACTCACCATAGGTATCAGTACTAGTCACGCTCCAACCATGAACAAAAACCAGCTTCATCACAACCTCAATTAAGTTTATATTTCAGATAGTTAATATATCAATCATGGGAGTAAAAACAAGCTGATATATTTTCCTTTGAGCTTTATAAAAAGTACAGATTTCCCACAAGCCACACGGGAACACAAGCCAGTTAATACTAATTTAATATTCAGTTAAGGTTCAGCCCGGTTCACTTACTATGCCCCCACAACAAGACCCGTACCCACAATAAGAGCACTTTTATGAACAACAAGATGAATAAGAAAACCTTAGTTTTAGCGGCTGTGATCACATCCGCATTTGCAATGCCTTCTATGGCCGCCGATTGGTTTGTTGGTGGTGGTGGTGTTGGTGCACAACAAAATGGTTATAAACAGGAACTCACTCCTTCACTTGGACCAACTTTAAACTGACTTGATGAATACTTAATCACTATTTATTTACGCTTCTCATTATTCATTTTAAAACATGAAAATTATTACAAACAACACATTTTAGATTAAATACTCTAAAATCAAATCCATACAAAAATATAATTAAGGAACAAGCCCTTATACTTGTTCATTATTAACTCAACCCTCTTATTCCATTCAGTTAATGTTCAGACTAACCAAACTAGTATGCGCCCGTCGAAAATCGAAACATATTAATTTCTGAGTGAGAGTAATTTATGAAAACCCAATCTTTAGTGTTAGCAGCAGCAATCGCAACAATTATGTCAGCCCCAACGATGGCAACCGAATGGTTTGTCGGTGGCGGGCTTGGTGCACAACAAAATACCCATAAAAGTACAGCTCCATCTGTAACCGGAAATGGCACTACAAGCTCTCGAGATACTGAAAACAATATCACCTATGAACTACGTGGTGGCGCTTTCTTGAATGAAAACAATCGAGTTTATGGAACTTATTCCATCAACTCTGATCATTTCTCCAGACAGCAAAGCCTATTAATATCATATGATTACTTAGTTAGTTTAGGTGAAAGTAACAAGCTGAACTGGTTTATCGGCGCAACAGCTGGTGTTAACCACTTTAGCCCTAAGACTGATGAACTAAGCTCAAAAAATCGATTCGTCTGGGGTGGGCAAACAGGTCTTATGTATAAGTTCACCGACAACATAAGTACTGAGTTTGGCTATCGTTACCTAAAGCAAGATCATGAATTTAAAGCAAGCGAAGACACTCATGCATTCAACCTAGACAATAGCCAGCAAGTCTATCTTGCCGTCGACTACCGTTTCTAACTCTGAAAGCACATTGTTAAAGCCCCTTATGGGGCTTTCGTCTATTTAATTTCTGAATGAGAGTAATTTATGAAAACCCAATCTTTAGTGTTAGCAGCAGCAATCGCAACAATTATGTCAGCTCCAACAATGGCAACCGAATGGTTTGTCGGTGGCGGTATAGCAGAACATCAGACCAACTATAAGACTGGTTCTTCTTTGCAAATACAAGGTGATACTCCCGACAATAGCATGTCTAGGAACTCATCTGAGGAAGGTATAGCATATGAACTACGTGGTGGTGCTTACCTGAACGATCACTCTCGTGTCTACGGTACTTATTCCTATTTCTCTGAATATCTATCAAAGCAGCAGAGCTTCTTAGTTTCTTATGATTATTTGATCGGTCTAAATGCTAGCAAAAGCCTAAACTGGTTTGTCGGCGCAACAGCGGGGGTTACCCACTTAAACCCAAAACAAGATGGACGTAGCTCTAAAAACGGCTTCGCCTGGGGTGGTCAAACAGGTCTTATGTATAAGATCACCGACAGCATTAGCACAGAGGTAGGTTACCGTTACTTGACACAAGATATAAAGTTTGCAGCGACAGAGACTGAAGGCGCAATGAATACAGACCACAACCATCATATCTATCTTGCCGTCGACTACCGCTTCTAATTCTGAAAGCACATTGTTAAAGCCCCTTATGGGGCTTTTTTCGTTTATCAGTAATCCAAAAAATCAATGTGATATAAAGTTTAATTAAAGTTCTTAATAAAAAGAAAAACATTTAAAACAAAAAACCATAACGACAACTAAAAAACAAAGATAATCAGCAACATAGAGCAGTACGACTAAAGAATAACTCCTTATTCTAATCCCTCATAAAACAGCGTTCTATTATTCCATTCAGTTATCGTTCAGACTGATCCGACTAGTATGCCCTCAACGAAAAACAAATGACTTAAATTTAAGTCGCTTAAATCTAAGTCACTGAACATAAGTTACTTAAATTTGAGTCACAATAATTCCAAAGAGTGAGAACATATTATGAAAACCAAATCTTTAGCATTAGCAGCAGTAATCGCCACAGCAATGTCAGCCCCAACGATGGCTGCAGACTGGTTCATCGGTGGTGCAGTAGGTTACCAACAAGACACCTACAAAACAGATTCTTTGCTAGAAGGAAAAGATAAAGACAAGCAAAAGGATATGACATACCAAGTACGCGGTGGTGCTTACTTAAATGATAATAACCGTGTTTACGGTACTTACTCGTACAACTCAGATGATATTGCAAAGCAACAAGGTTTCTTAATGTCATATGACTACCTAATCGGTCTGGATGCTAGTAACAAACTTAACTGGTTTGTCGGTGCTACAGCTGGTATGAATCACACTAGCCCTGACTCTAAAGACTTCAGCTCTAAGAATACCTTCGTTTGGGGTGGCCAGACAGGTTTCATGTACAAGATCAATGACAAACTAAGCACTGAAATAGGCTACCGTTACCTGAAGCAAGATTATGATCTAGATATATCTAATGGTGCCAATAAGGGAACTTTCTCTCTTAACGATACTCAGCAAGTTTATCTAGGTGTTGATTACCGCTTCTAAACAATAATTTTAAGAAGAGCCCCGCGAGGGGCTTTTTTACGTCTGTATTTCTGGAACAACCTGTATTTGTTTACTCAAATGCCTCATTAAGTCCCCTAGAAATAACAAACACTATTCATCCCGATAAATTCAATCTAATCTGTTCTACTCCCTTTGTTACATGAAAACACTATGAGCACTTACAAGATATTAGATTGCGGAATTCATGATTACCTAGAACTAGCTTGCATGAGATCTTATTCTCTGGTTATTGAGTTAACAGGCAAGAAAACTATAACAGGCACTGCATTAAATATAGAAACTCGCCGGGATAAATCGGAATACCTGATGATCAAGCTGAAACAGGATCAGGGGCAAGAGCTGAAAACAATCTCTATTAGACTCGATCAGATAGTCGCTTTCACTCCTATCTCTAAAGATGCCAGCTTTGAAAAAATAGAAGTCCAGATAACATAATTAAATTATGTTACTGACTGTCCACAGTAAGACACCTGTAAGTAAATACCCAATAAGGGTCGCAATTTTCTAGTTAAAAAATGACTCTTTTACTAACCCTTAAGCAACAAGCACAGAAAAAAGCCATTTCCTTTCAGTTTTCAACGAATTTTTTCATCATTGAGCATAATTAACTATTCACTAGAGTCCCTGCGCTGATAGAATAATCACACCATCCAGAAACTATTAGGACTCCCATGAGCCTTGAACTACTGTCCAAGCTGGAAACAAAAATCCAAGCAACACTCGAAACTATTGAGCTATTGAAAATGGAGCTTGAAGAAGAGAAGCAGAAAGGCATTAGCCTTATTGAGCAAAACCAACAGCTGAGCCAAGATCTTAATTCTTGGAACGAAAAAGTCACCGGACTCGTTGGCTTGCTCAATGAAGAAGTGAGCTAGTACAGAGAGTCAGACTCTCTGTACTGCCTTTTATAGCATGAGCGAAGACTTAAGCCATCTTCGCTTCGCTAGTTTGAGCCTCGATCAATTCATTAAGTTCTATAATGGCTTGTTTTACTTGCGGTAAGCTCTTCCTTGGTAATAAAAATCTCCCTTTCTCAAACTCTAAACGACCTAGATCTTTTACCCAGATCACTCCAGATAAAAAAATACGCGCATGTTTCACGATAAGCTTTGGTGCATAGACAGGAAAAACTCTCACATGGCCTCCTTGTTATAACTGTTTACTAACTACTAAACCGCTTTATTATTTTTTGAACTCGACTCTGAGTTGGACACATGTTTTACCATGAGAGTTTCATTAATAAATGTTTTTTTTGTAAATAATTGAAACAGTATCCGCAACGGTAAAACTTTTTCTTGTCAATCAGACCTATAACCAATAAATATTTTTAATTGTCGCTTGCCAATAAATTGACACCCTGCTAGATTAGAATGGTTACTCAGGGTAAAACTGAGCCCTATGGCTCGATGACCGTATTTCTTGCGACCAGGAAATACGGTTTTTTTTATGCTTTTAAAATAAGTATAAGACCCTAAGGCAAGTCTTGCTTAACGCATTCAAGCATCCAATAGCTAAACTCTTCATAAAATTATGTGTCATTCAGGCAGAGAAAGCCCTCAAGCAAAGCATCAACGGCCCGTGGGCAATCGACACCGCTCTTTATTACGACTCTTGATTACAAGCAGTCCAGACACAAAGCCGATTGTTCACCTTGACCCTCACGGTCTTAAATGTTCCATACATTCCGAAGACATTTCCCATATCCATATGGGGCAGACAAGGGAATGCCGCAATGATGTCGGGAACATCATCGGCCCATGGGCAATCGACACCGCTCTTTATTACGACTCTTGATTACAAGCAGTCCAGACACGACACAAAAAAGGAGCCGATAGGCTCCTTTAGGATAAACTCATTATGGCTGAAATAAGCTTATTTCATTGAAGTCAGGTAGTAGGCGATGTCGAGAAGCTCGTCATAAGACTTGATAGCACCAGTCTCGACACGATACTTACCATTGACCACCAGCGTTGGTACGCCTGAGATCTTGGCATTAGTCGTGGCACGCTTCATCTGTGACATCTGTGCACTGACCATAAATGAATCTGCTGCAGCATCGAACGTCTTACCTTCTACACCGTTAGCGATAAATAGCTTACGCACGTCATCACGACTAGTGAAGTGTTGCTTCTTATCATGAATCGCTGCAAAAATTGCCTTCTCTATCTTATCTTCGACTTTTAACTGGTGAGCAACGGCGAATGCCCGAGACATCTCGACGCCCATCTCTCTACCGATGAAGTCCACATGATTCTGCTTAAAAACGACACCTTCAGGAAGGTTAGCCTTAATTTTTGGCACTTCGGTCTTAGAAAAATTGTAGCAATGACCACAGTAGAATGAGAAAAATTCGGTAATCTCAGGTTTCGCCGTCGCAGGCCCCTGATTGATCACTGTGTAGTGAACTCCCTCTTTATAATCTACAGCCATGGCAGCCATAGGGGCCATAAATAGAGCCAGGGCAATCAATAATGCTTTTTTCATGATGATTCCTTTTTCGCGCGTTACGCAGCGTGATCTTAATAATTTGGAGAATAACATAATGTTCTTTCGAGTGTACCTCAAGAGCATTAGTTCATTTTTCTGTTACAAAATGAGAGTTCAAACAAGTCACTAGCCTCAATAGCCTGGAATCAAACTCAGTGCAGGCTCATTCAGGATTGCCAATTGCTCCTTAAACGAGAGGATCTGCTGCTCCCAATATCTCTCCTCTGCATACCAGGGAAAATTCATCGGGAATGCCGGATCTTCCCAGCGACGACTGAGCCAAGCATTGTAATGCAACATGCGCATAGCTCTTAATGGCTCAATCAGCCTTAGCTCTTTAGCATCAAACTCACAAAACTCTTCGTAAGCTTCCAGCAAGATCTCTAACTGAAGTTGCCTCTGTGAGCTATCACCGGTGATCATCATCCACAGATCTTGAATTGCCGGCCCTGTGCGCGCATCATCCAGATCGACGAATCCAGGGCCATCGGGAGTCCACAAGATATTGCCCGGATGAAGATCCCCATGTAAACGTATATGCTTGGGATTCTGCTGATTCCAGATCTCCTTCGATTTATCCAATACCTGTTCGACAATAGTGAAATAGGGTAACACCAGGGATGATGGTACATGTCCCGATTCCTTCAACCAAAGCAGAGACTCATCCCCCAAGACCTGTGGGTTCACGAGATCCCTATGGGCAAACTGCCCCTGCTTCGAATATTGATGGATACGACCAATGAAGCGCCCTGTTGCCTCTAACTGCTCTAAGTTATCTACCTCAAACGCACGACCGCCTATGGAGGGAAACAGGGCGAATCTGAAACCTTTATACTCATGCAATGAGCGGTCATTAATGATCAGCGGCGTTGCAATCGGTATCTCTTCATCGAATAATGCCTGGGAAAAGTCATGCTCTTCCTGGATCTGGGCATTACTCCAACGCTCAGGGCGATAAAACTTCACCACATAACGCACACCGTTATCACAACGAAACTGATAGACGCGATTCTCATAACTATTGAGTGCTAATAATCCTGTCTCTGGAAATATATCTAAGCTTTCAATTGCATCTAAGATAAGATCTGGAGTTAATGCCTGATAATGTAATCCAGATCCTGTTTGACCTAGACTCATAATAACCTCCTCAACAAGCTCGCTAAATACTCTAGCACCTCAAACTCGGCTTCACTCTCAACACTGAGCCAGCAGATATCGGCATAAAACTCATAATTGAGTTGCATATGGGTACCTTCAAATATGAGCAACCATTGATGCCTATCGGCTCCATCATGGCGCTCTATGACTCTGGCATCCATGGCAGCCGCTAGCGGATCTGCAAAAAGATGAAACTGTTCAAAGTCGATTTTGGCTTGTATAGACAAGCTGTTTGCAACTGGATCTAGTTGTAATGATTCTAACTTCATTAATATTGTCTCTGTAAAATCAGATGAAGAGCGACTCGGTAAATAGACGATGAGGATTGGGCAGCATATAAGATTTCGACCTCAAAATAGCAACCAGGTAACACTTCTCTGCACTGTCATGCGTTAACTTGATTAGAATACCTGTTTATCAACAAATTCCTTGCAACTTAAGCCCTTATCTTGGGTTGTAACACATTGCAGACCGCACTGATAACGACCTTGTCCTGAATCACTGACCTTTACCATGCCAGCCCCCTTCATCAGGCACTGGTCTACTTCGGCATAATAACCTGAGATATTTTTACTTTGCACGGCTCCCTGAGGGATCTCTGTAGCGTCGGCATAATAGAATAAGGTCCACTCGGGGCTTTGTGTGCAAGCGGTCAAAGATGAAGACAACAACCCCAAAAAAACTAACTTACGAAATCCCATAATAACTCCATAAATGCTCTTAAAAGTTAACAAGAGCCAATAAAAAAGGCGAAACTCAGTTCGCCTATTTTACACTTGTTATACCCCTTTAAGTAAAAGAGTTACTTCAATGATTTCGCCTTCGCTTTCTCGATACGTATAACACGCCCTTCGAAACCCGTTACTGTGCCATCGCTCAAACCATACTCTATAGCTTTACGACAAACATCCATAGCACTATCAAACTCACCACAATCATTGAGTAGAGTAGCTAGGTGCATGAAACCTATGCCCTTGTAAGATGATGGAGACTCGAGCACGGCAAACAATGACAAATAATATGGCGATAATGCCGCGCCATATTCTTTATATTGAGCTTGCTTACGTTGCTTATAACACTCGGCAATGGCTCCGAGTAAGCCGACATGTTTTATCGTATTATTCGATGCGCCGCGATATTCAGATAACGCCAGAGTCAACTTTTCGTTTGCCCAAGACTCATCAGTGACCGCAACCGTTGCGACTTTAGATTCATCTTCTGCTGGCTCTGGCTCTGGCTCTGGCTCTGGCTCTGGCTCTGGCTCTGGCTCTGGCTCTGGCTCTGGCTCTGGCTCTGGCTCTGGCTCTGGCTCTGGCTCTGGCTCTGCAGCAAGCTTCACCTCAGGCTCAGAAGGGGCAAGCTCTTCTTTAACCTCAAGGGAGTCTTTAGTCTCGAAAGTTAGCCCCTCATCTATTGGCTTTGCCCTTTCTACGTCTTCAGACTCGATTTTTTCAACGATTTGCTCAGCCGTTTTGTCTTCAGCTACTCGCTCTTCAGACTTAGAATCAACATCAGTCTCCTGAGTATCATCCGCCTTAGGTTCGTCGAATATCTCTTTTTCAGCAGGCATGCTGCTTTGCTCTTGTTCATCTTCCGCAAGTCTCTTAGCGCGTTTGTACAGATAAATGCCTAAAGCAACTAGCAAAATAATCGCTATATATTTCATTGTCGTCCACCAGTGATTGACCCCAGCCTAGTATCAGGCTGCATATTCCCTATCCATGTACAGATAGTAACCGATATTATTAATTCATTCTCTTGCTATAAATCAAGTATTTATATCTCTTTTTAGATATTTTTCTTAATTTACAGTCCCTAGCCACTATTCTGGCAGTAATTTATCTTTATTTACACCCGACTCAGATGAAAAATAATTAAAGTGACAAGGCAATAACCCACCATTTTGTGCGCCCCTTCATAGTTTAGACGACCCACTTTGAGACTAACTCGAATGAAGCGATATAATAACCGAGTAAACCACTAAGGTACTGTTATTGAGTATTGACTCAACAAGTGCAGTTAAATCGATAGCGTTAGGGGATTGAATATGGCAAATTCAGAGCTGCTAAGCGGAAAATTACTTCGCGAATATCAGACCATCGCAGCCATGGTCGAAATATATTGCAAAGCCCATAAGCATAACGCCAAGCCAGTTTCAGACTGCCAAGAATGCCAAGACTTTCTCGTCTATGCCCACACCAAGCTGGACCGTTGTCCATACGGCCAAGATAAACCAACCTGTAATAAGTGTCCGGTTCATTGCTACAAGCCCCACATGAAGGAGAAAGCGAGAGAGATAATGGTGTTTGCGGGCCCAAAGATGTTATTCCCTCATCCGATTATGGCAATACGCCACTTACTATCGGGTAGAGATCCGGTTCCGGGCAAGCCTCCGTTCAACCAATCAAACCGCCACCTTAGAAAGAATGATGAAGCTCAATAGCAGGAAAAAACTGCTTACCTGCTTCTCAGGACTCGAGTTCGCTGAACTCGAGAAATATTGATACCTATCTATTCAGCAAGTAAAAAAAAACTTCCCGAATGCTCTCACTCGGCTAAATATACATAACGCAGAACTGCAGTATTAAGATTCGATTCTGGGATTGATTCTGTCGCCTTGAATCATCAGCCAGTAATTAACAATAAGCCGCGATCGATAAATTTACTCAATGGTCATTATTAGCCAATGTAATGCTTCATTTACCAAAGCTTGTATATAATTATCATCTTGTGGCACATATATTTCAAACTCTATAGATTGATGATTATTTACCCTGTTTATCTTGATCTTGCCTACTGTAGAGATGACAATGAATTTGTATGAATGAATTTAGCAGCTTTTTCTCACAGAGTTATTGGTGGTTATCACTTCTGGGCGGTCTTCATTGTATCGCCTTGGGCCTCTATATCCGCTATATCTATCGAGAGGGCAATGGTAACCACAAGCTTTTAGGTAGCATATTCAGCTTAATGGCACTGTATTTCTTCACCGGAATGTTGAATCGAGATAACTCTCCGGCACCAATCCATCTGCTGTTTACTCTCATCATCCCGGTATACTTTCTCCTGATGCCACTTCTGTACCTCTACTGCTATAGAAGCCTGCATAATATTAGACGTTCTATTCACTTCTCCAGACATTTTTACCTTGCACTGATTGTTGCCATAGTGGTCATCATAGCCTCGTTATGGAGCAAAAATTTCGCTCCGGATGTCAGCATCATCGAACTCAGCAATGAATCCAACATGAGTCAAATAAGCAAGTTAGGCGCATTATTACCTAGCTTGCTCACCATACAGACCTGCGTTTATTTCATTCTAATCATCCGCATGCTCAAAAAGTACCGAGGAAGAACGCATAAAGCACATCAGGAAAGTTTACGGGACATCAAATTTCGCTGGTTATTGGTGCTCACGTTCGCCATGATGGCAAATTGGCTGATACGTACTGTCTTGGTCATATTGCCCTTCTATCTGGGCGACCAAATCTCAGAGTTAACCCAAGCTTTTACTCGTTTAGCTCTGTTACTGACAATATATGTGCTGGCTATCTATAGGCTCCAACAAATTACCAGAGCCGCCTATCTAAGAGGTCGCCTCACCATCACGACAAACTCAGGGGCTTTGAAAAATAAGGCCAGCACTCAGCTACTCAGCTCTGAGGAGCTCAACTACCTACAGCAGCTGTTAAAGGAGGAATCTCAAATAGATAAAAACAGTAATCAAACCAGCTAAGTTGAATAAAAATATTAACACTTTTTAACTCTCTTCATTTAAGCCCAAGATGTTTTACGCTATGGTGACTGCAATAAAAAATAACTAAAACCAGTCATATAAGGGATCAAGATGGGAAAGGCATATCCAATTTCTAAGCTTGCGGTGCTCACTGCGGGTCTCCTGTTTACCACATCATATTCAATGGCATCGGACCGAAGCCATCAGATAACCACAGATGATTTCTTCGATATCGGCGGCATGAGCAGTGTGCAGCTTAGCCCTGATGGTAAACGGGCACTCTGGCTCGAGTCGCGTTGGGACAAAGAATTAGATAAATCACAAAAAGACCTGTGGCAAGTCAATACTAAGACCCGCCAGACAACTCGACTCACTTTTACTAATGAGAGCGAGTCTAGCCCACAATGGAGTCCGGATGGCACTTACATCTATTACTTGAGTAAGATCACCCATGAGGATAAGAAAGCCCCTTTCAACGGCAAGAAGCAAATTTTTAGAATTAGTCACAATGGTGGTGAAGCGGTACCTATGACCAAAGAGGTCGAAGGAGTCAGCGCCTTCTCAGTGAGCAATGATGGTAACAGCCTCTACTTCCTGACCAGTAAAACAGTTAAAGATGAAGATCTATGGGCTGACATGCGCGCCAGCCATGATAAACCTGAATATGCCCATGGTGAACGTAAGACCAACCCGCTTTATAAACTCGATCTACAGCATTTTAAACAGCAGCTCGTATTAGACGATGACAAGGTGGTATGGCAATTCAGCGTCAATAACGATGGCAGTAAGATAGCCCGTATTACCACATCAGATAATGAGCTAGTTAATCTGGAAGGTTGGTCTGATATAGAGATCTATGACACCAAGAGTAAGACCAGCAAGGTGTTAGAAGACACGGCGTGGCGTGAGCAAGCGCCATCACCCTACGGCTGGTTACTCGGCTTAGACTGGCACAGTGACAATCAACAACTCGCCTTTAGAATCGACTTCGATGGACATCCGGGCAAACTCTTCGTCAGCAATACGGCGAAAGGTTCATTACTCGAGATCACTCGCCCCGATGATATGACTCTAAGCGCAGCCAATATTCATTGGCGTCCCAATAGTGACGAGATCTGTTATCGCGGCGCCGATCATGCCCGCGTTAAGCTATTCTGTACCGAGATAGACGACGATGAACAGGGCGATACCCGTACAGTGATCAAAGGGGATCTGGTCATCGGCAGCTACAGTTTCAGCCATAATGGCAAGAAGCTCGCCTTCAGTCACAATGGACTGGATCATTTCTATGATCTGTTTATCGCCGACGCCGATAGCAAGCGCGCTAAATATAAACGCATGACCAATATCAACCCTCAGGTCGATAGCTGGATATTACCGCAGATCCAGATAGTTAAGTGGCAAGCACCAGATGGAACGAGTGTCGAGGGGATATTAGATCTACCCGCCGGATACAAGAAAGAAGACGGTCCCCTGCCGTTAATCGTACAGATCCACGGCGGGCCCACATCTGCCACACCCTATGCACTGCAACACAGATCCTATGGTCGTTCGACATTTACAGCAAAAGGCTGGGCGCTACTGTCGCCAAACTATCGCGGATCCACCGGCTACGGTGATAAATTCCTCACTGACTTGGTCGGCAAGGAGCATGATATTGAAGTCAAAGATATCATGGCTGGCGTAGATCAACTGATTGCCGACGGCATTGTCGATGGCGATAAGATGGCCGTGATGGGCTGGAGTAATGGTGGCTATCTTACCAACGCCATCATCAGCACAAATACCCGCTTCAAGGCGGCGAGTTCTGGTGCTGGTGTATTCGACCAACGCCTGCAATGGATGCTGGAAGACACCCCAGGTCATGTGGTCAACTTTATGCAAGGACTCCCCTGGGAGAAGCCTGATGCTTACACTCATGGTTCTTCATTGACCCATGCGGACAAGATAAAGACACCAACACTGATCCACATAGGTGAAAATGATCAACGCGTACCAGCAGGTCATGCACAAGGTCTTTATCGTGCCCTCAAGCATTACCTGAATGTGCCAGTCGAACTCATCGTCTATCCAGGTGAAGGCCACGGACTGAGCAAGTATCAGCACAGGAAAGCTAAGATGGAGTGGGATCAGAAATGGTTCGAACATTATGTTCTAGGCAAGGCTGTCGATTAAAAGTTCAAGGCTAAAGCGAGCGACAAAAATGTGTTTTTTAGCCTGAACATAAGCTGACAAGTAAGATAAAAGCGCCTATTTTTAGGCGCTTTTATCTTTTACAGCATTCTATTTCTCTTCATAGCTGGGTATGCTGTATTCCAATAGTTTTCGAAACGGAGTCCAGAATGAAAAAATTCATTTCTATCATTGCCACTTCCTGCGCCCTTGTCGCCAGTTTGCTCATGTCTCAAGTCGCCCTAGCCGATGAAAGCTATGCCGAGACGGTCGCCAACTTCAAGCAGGCTAATGATACCCATAAGTTTTTCGATAACGCCTACGGTTACGCCATCTTTCCTACCGTCGGCAAAGGTGGATTCGGTATCGGAGCCGCATACGGCAAGGGGCGAGTGTTTAAAGGCAACGACTACACAGGTGATACCAGCCTGACTCAGATATCCATTGGATTCCAGATTGGCGGTCAAGCCTATAGCGAGATCATCTTCTTCAAAGATGCTAAATCTTATGATGAGTTTACCAGCGGCAGCTTCGAATTTGGCGCTCAGGCATCGGCCGTAGCCATCACTATAGGCGCTAACGCTCAGGCGGGCACAACCGGAAACTCCAGTAGTGCAGGAAAGTCAGCAGCTAAGGCCTCATACATTAATGGTATGGCTGTTTATACTTTAGCTAAGGGCGGCTTGATGTTTGAAGCAGCGCTGGCTGGACAATCGTTTACCTTTGAAGAGAAATAAGGCCCTAGGTTCGAGTTCCTAGAAACTAGGGACTTCTGCCACTTGTTGCTAGATAACAAGTGGCATAAATATCTTTTTAGCTTCGGTTCATTGGGCTGATTTGGCACTTGCCAGTATTCTGCATACCAATACTTCATTGTTATCTACCGCCTGCCCGGCGAGGATAGTGCAAACACTTCTGCGACACGCTGTCCTCTCAATTAAAGGAAAGGGTCCCTATACGCTCTGCGACATCAAACAACCTCCATGTTTAACGGCCAGTTCGGCAAAATATGTCCATATACAAATGCCAGTTCAGCTTCCATGCTTCTCGTTCATGAGCTTATGGCTTGCCATATTCACCCAGCCTCTCGTTCTAAGAGTATCACTTCGCGATACCTCACCCTGATGTCGAAGGTCACAGCCGCGTTCACACCTGAGTGTTTATCTCTTCGATTTCAATTTTACTGGCTAGTAACTCGTTTGGGGACAGAACAGAATTAGAAAACATGTTCTAAGTCATAGGATTTTTATTAGGAATAATTATGACCATCGGATTAGCAGTAACGCCCCTCTAATAAGTGAACCATGTGCTGGCGGGCGATTTGCTCAGAAAATGGCATGACAGCCTTGGCGAATCTTAATTCAGAGGCTTGTTATATTGCTATAAAACCAATATTTAAAATGAGTTGTAAGTATCCCAAAAACGTTTTTTTGAATTAGCTTCATCTTCACCAAGTAAAGCCTCATTCAATTTAATTTTTATGGGTTCACCATTTTGTGAGAATTCTACAAAGATAAACTCCATGTAATATTTGATAAAATATTGATTATGGTCCCCTAGCGTCTTGTTTTGGTCCATAGACTTGAACGAATTTGAATGGATAAATGAAATATCTAATGTAGGTTTACTATTTTTATAATACCCTACATTTGCCTGAACCAACTTAAATTCAACACCTTCTAGCTCTGGCATGTTTGCATTTATGTAAGCCCGTGCTTTTTCCTCAAGTAATTCAACATTAAGTGAAGCAACCCCTTCCCAACGAAGGTTGTTTGTTTTGGCATACAAATTCCCATGAAGTAGGGAAAACAAAACAAAAGTCAAAACAATCCAATTTTTCATAAAGTAAAACTAGCTCCATTACCATTAAAAAATATAACGTCTTAGTATTTATGTGTTGTTTTGTTTGCAAAGCATAAATCGCTTGTTGGACTTGGCCGCTGCCACATCCATGTTGTTTGGTATGCTTTATGCTATAGGAATTTGCTTTTCTGGGGTAGTCGTTTTTGATACAGCTCGCAGTTAATTGTTTGATATGGTTTGATCTTTATCACATCCACATATGGCCTTCATCATCTTTCCTCGCCTTTTTGGGGTTATACATTTCAACTTCTGATGTCTAAAACTCTCTCCCCTCGTTGATATTTATACCAACAAGGTATCGCGTTTCTCCTGTCAGTAACGGCACAACCATCCCGTTATTTTATAGAACCTCAATCGAAGAGAAAAATCATCCAGTGTCGATGCGGCTGCGAGCTTCCAAAACAAGGATGTTTTGGCAGAGCCCACAGGGAAGTGCTTGCGGCGTCTCGCAGAAGTATCTGCACATACCTCGCCGGACAGGCGTTAGGTATCAATGAAGGAGCGACCTTCAAACACACTCCCAAACATAAAACCGGCTAAATGAGCCAAGGTAAAAATGTGGTCAACCTTCATTCGAAGGCTAACTACTTATGCCCCCAAGGAGCCGGTGGTAGTGCTACCGGCTTAGTCAGATCGAAATCCACTCTAAAATCACGTTCCTCACGGGTCAAACGGTAAGTAAACTCTTCTGGCTCGATATACATGTGCCACACATTTGTAATAGAAACATCTAAACCGTTTTCTCTGAAGTTATTGATTGAAGATGCATCGACGGGAAAAGACTGCTGCTCAGCACTGCCCATATCTGCTGTCATGCCACCATACATGGTCACCTTGTCTTCACTGCCATCTTTATGGCGATGATCATGCGCTAAATGTAGGCCATATTGGGTTTTGGTGATCACCCAGGTACGCGAGTGATCATCACCCACATGAAACGGCACCTTAAGCTCAGTCTCGCTACACTCGCGCACATGCATGATGAGTTTCTTGCCGCTGAACGCCGAGTCGGCAGAGTTACCCGCAGTAACCGTTCCCTCAAAAGCCTTACCACAATGGGCGGCTATACTGTCGAAGAAGGCATCCTGTTCAGATGTAGTGGCAAGAGCTGGCAAGGTAATAAATGAGGTCGTAGTGAGCAAGAGTGCAAGCTGTGAGTATTTTGTTGTTTTCATTATTATCTCCGTCAATTTGAGCCAGACAGCCTAACATAAGCAGATAAATTTTAACTTAAGGGTCTAAAAGCCCCTCCATAAACAATACATGGAGGGGAAAAGGGCAGGATGATTAACTAAGCTTTTCAACTCTCACAGGGATCCCGTGCCGGCAGTTAGCGCCGGTCCAATAATCATTGAGCATACTGGCTCTCTGCTTCCGAGTTGGATCCGATGGGATCATCTGGTTAATTGCCACTCCACCAGCACGCTCTTTTAAGCCCGCCAGCTTTTGACCATTGATAATCCTGTCATCGCCACCAAATCCTTGGGTGTGACCAAAACCATGAGACACACACACAGCCCCTTTTGCCACGCCAAAGTCAGTTTGCAGCAAGCCAATGGCAGGCTTGCCGTTAGCCGTGATCAGCTTGACGCTATCGCCGTCGCTTAACCCCTGCTCACTGGCAGTATCTTGATTCATATAGATATAGTTAGTCGGGCTTATCTCGGCAATACGCTTATAGGCCACCGCATAGTTAGATCTCACCGTGGCTTTATAACTTGAAAATAACAGAGGAAACTCTGCTTGAGGCCAGTGACTCTCCCAGGTATCCCCATTCCAGAATCTATGCTCCTGGTAGGTAATAATGCCCGGATAATGCTCACCAGAATAAGCATGGCGTAGCTGGGCTACTGCTTCATGATAAATTTGCAGACATTTAGACCCAGCCCCCTTAATGAATTCCCCCTCGTAGCGTTCATCAGCCACATAATAACCGCCGCGAGATAGCAGCGCCTCGACCTCATTGGCCTCAGTTGTGGTTAATCTTGAAGTAAGCGGCTTCATCGCATATTCAAGCCCTGCCCACAGCCTGTCTTCTGCGGTAACAATCGGTAAGTTTTCACATTGTGATGCTACGTTGGCTAAATACTTAGCATGCCAGTCCTCGAAGCAAAGTAGATCGGCTTTACTCCCATCTTCATGACCGATAGCACCTTTACCGAAACCAGGGAGCTGCATATCTAGGGCTATATCGATTAACAGTTGCTCCATACAAACATGTTGACCACGTTCATTTTTAACGGTTCTAGGAGTAACCAGTGGCGCCGCGGCCACGACGCCTAGCATGTGAGAACCCCACATGCGGTCGGCTGCATACTCTTCCAACATAGAACGGTCTGGAATAAAGTAATCGGCATAGCGGTTGGTTTCATTCATATGACAATCGATACCGACAATTAACGGTAGACGCTTAGGATCGGCAATACTCGCCACCACCTCCTGGCTGATCGATGCCGCACTATAGAGGAAGTTGTTACGCCAGTTGAACAGCACTTTAGCTCGATATGGATCGGCGTTGGCATGACTGGTCCACTGCTCCGCCGCGTTCATGGCCGGCAGCACTTCATGCCATGGTGTACTCGCAGGGTATGGGTTTTGCCCCTTAGCCACCTTCTGTCGATACTCGGTCGAAGACTCATAGGCACCATCACGACAAGCATTGACGATACCCTCTAAATTAACGCCTGTGACGATATTGGCCAGATCGTAGCGGCCTTCTATGCCACCAATCGGTCCATTACCATAAATTGCGCCACCTTTAGCATCATGGGAGCCCACTAAGGTATTTAAGGTTGCCCAGATCCATCCCATCACAAATCCATCCGATGAATTCGTTCCACCATTACCCGCAACACAAGCTTTGCGGCCGTAATGGCCAAGATCTTTTGCAACCTGACGCATATCTTCTATGCTAATTCCAGATTTAGCAGCGTACTCTTTCATACTTGTACGCTGGGACTCTTCTCTAAGCAGATAGAGAGACGAAGCAAGTTTTACCCTGCGACCAGACTTATCTTTAAGCACTTTGCTGACAAAAAGTGACGCCTTATCACCACTTTCAGCCGAGATAAACTCTTGGGTATTAGCCTTGATGATAATGGCTTCATCACCACCTAGACCAAAGTCTTTTGCCTTCGCGAAACGACGATACTTAGGGTGCTTAGGATCGACGACGACTAAATGACCCGCATTGGTATAGTTAAGTTCAGCCGCAGCCTTGGCAGCTTTCTCACTCGCGCCTTCGAGGTGGATTTTATTAAACCAGCCCTCTTCTAACATGGTACGGATAACACCGAAGGAGAACGCCGCATCTTGGCCAGGTTTAACCGCTAACCACTTAGCATTAGTATCTGCTGCGACTGTCGTTCTGAGCAATGGATCGACACACACATACTTAAACTTTCTATCGACGCGGCTATCGGCAAGACCACGGCCAACTAGGTTAAGGCTAGCACCAGATGATCCCGGGCTGGTGCCCATAAACAGACCGTATTCGACATTGTCCCAGTCGACATCATTGAGCCACTCTTCGAAGCCCGATGCCATACCTAGACTGTATCCCGTCGCCTGAGCGGCACCGCAATAAGCATGTTTAGTCCCTAAATTACTGGTACCCCAAGACTGCTGCATAAAGCGCGCATAAAAACTGCCACGTAAGGTATCTTCTGCGCAGTAAGTCGCGAACAGATGATTGGCGGCACTACCAAACTCAGGAAATCCCGGCTTGACCAGTTTATCGAGCTGACGCAAGCTACGTAGCCCCTCTACATGGCCTTCACCAAACAGATCTCCGCCCTTTAATATTTCTTCTAACGCTTGTTCATAACTGATGCTGACCCACTTACCTTCACCGCGTTTTCCATCGCGTTTAAGCACTTGAGTCACGCGGCGTTCATCATCGACCGAATCGGCACAACTCGCTCCCTTAGCACAGGTAGTAGCACGGTTTTCCAACCCCGCCTCACCCGCCATATCGATATAACTTTGCTTCACACTGGTATCCATCGGCAGCGGTGAACCTGAGTTATTTTCACAGTATGGGTTTCCACCCACCTTCAAAACCTTGTCACTTTTCTCATCTATACGTACACGCAAACCACAGATGTTGTAACAGCTAAAGCAGCGGGAATATGCCGTTCTTATTCCAGGCGTTTTACTCCATTGACCATCAGCACTCTGTAGACACTCTGGAGGAATTGGGTGACCGAAACGGGATACATCTTCGCTGTGCACAGGGTGAATGGGTTGAGTTTTTTCACTACAACTTAGAGTAGCCGCAGCGACAGAAACAACGCCCGCTTGGGTTAAAAATTTACGTCTATCCATTGCCAACTCCTAGCGCTGCCATTCGAGAAAATTAAGTGACAAGATCTCTTGATCATCTGCCTGCTCTGGTAAACCGATATAAAAAATATTGGGCTGAGTACCTGCTTCAGATAGCATGGCATAAGCCTTATTGTCTCTAAGTAGCCGAGAGATCTTACTCTCAGGATCATTCAGATCTCCAAATATCCTAGCTTCACCAATACAGGTCTCAACACAGGCAGGCAGTAGGCCTACTGATACGCGGTGAATACAGAAATTACACTTTTCCGGGGGAGACTCTAAGGTCTCATCTTTGCGCCTAGCCCCATATGGACACGCATCGACACAAAGCTGACAATAGATACACTCGTCATGATCAATGACAACAATGCCATCTTCCTTGCGCTTATATGTTGCCTCTACCGGACATACATAAACACATGCAGGGTTATCACATTGATTACACTGATTCGGAACGGCCAAAGTTGATATCTGGCCTTGATGCTCAATACTCGCTTGATTAACTCGAGTTCTTCCTCGACCAGCATCAGTCTGGTTCTCCATAGCGCAAGAGACGGTACAGGATAAGCACCCAGTACAACGACGAACATCAAACACCATAGCCAAACGTTTTCCTGCAGTTTTTGCCTGTAATTGTGCCATCGGCACAATTGATAGCATGGCACCACCAGCAGCCATTTTTAATATCGAACGTCTATCCAGCATAATCCACCCTTACACATAAACTATATTTATATAGCCAATATGAATTGACCTTTATTTTAAAATACACAAATAAAATTAAATTAATAACTAGAATTGGATTTAAAATATAACAATAAAACAAAGGTCACACTTTTAAAATAAAAAACAAAACTTTGAAATAAAACAGCAGCTAGTATTTAAGAATTATTTTTTCGATAACAAATTAAACGTCATACAATCGAACAAGCAATCAACAAGATTAAAATCGCCCTATATAAAACACAAAGACACACGCAAAAACAAGAAGTTAACAAAAGTCACAGGGTGACCAATAAGAATAACCACAATAATTAAATTTCTGACATTCAAGCTATTATTGGATTCCACACAAATATCGAATATTGATATTTGCATTTATCGATATTTGATAAGTGAGACCAACATCAAAATAAGAATAATAACCACATTAAAAGTGTGACATATAGCACTGTATTAACTCTTACATACATAGATGATACCTGCCAATAACAAATCACTCGATATAGACCATGAATAAAATAGACCAGTTAAATTATAACCAACTAAAAGTGTTTATTTCAGTATATGAACATGGTCAAAGTCATCAAGCAGCAAATGAATTAGGGATGACAGCATCTGCTGTAAGCCGAACTTTAAAAATATTAAGAGAGATATTTAAAGATTCACTCTTTATACGTCGTGCCTCCGGATTTGTTGCCACAGAAAAAACTCATCAGATAATTCCAATGGCCAAGGCCCTGGTCGAACAGTACCAACAAATAGAGGAGCAGCATTCAGTCTTTACTCCTGCCGAGTCAGGGGGCCAATACATCATTCATGCCTATGATGAATTCGTCTACGCGGTGAAGAAGGTGATACGTGATGACATACTTTTCGAAGCACCCAATCTTCGTTTCGATGTTCGCGTTCTCACCCATGATTGCAGTATGGAGTTGGCCAATGGTGATATGGATTTCGTGGTGGTATACGAAGGATTCAATGGTAAAAATCTTAATTATGAAATGTTTTCTGAAACAGACAGCTTATATATATTAGCCAGAAAAGATCATCCATTACTATCTCAAACACTGACCTTGGAAGCCATTTCACACTACCCCTGCCTTGAAATAGATAATTATGACGACCTGACTTGCCCGCTGTTAGTCAATCTTTGCCGCGAACAAAATCTCACCATGGAAGTTGAAGGTTATACCGATAGCCTAGCATCAGCCATGAGACTGCTTAGCGAAAGCAATGCCATAACATTGAGCTGCAATCAATTCACTCGTCAGTTCGTCAAGATGCTTCCCCAGATCCAATACATCAAATTACCCGATAACCTGGCGCAAAAATGCCGTATCCGCCGCAGAGAAAACCGAGAAATAGGTAACTATATTCTCTTTGGAAATACCAATAACTCAGCCGCATTTAACTGGGTAAAATCCAAACTAATCTGTGGCTTAGAAAAAGAATGGCGGCTCGCCAGCGATGAATAAATTACATTTTCACCAGCTCATGGATGACTTAGTCCCTGCAACCGTCTAGTCACTTACAGCCAATTGAACCAATAGGAGCATGTCCAACAAACATGTAAATCAGTGCCAAAGAGTGAGCTAAATAATAAAGAGTGTGAGCAGAAAAGCATGTAACGGCACCATCAAGCTACGCCTGAAGCCTGAGCCGTACATAGCCACAAGGTTAAGTATCTAACTTTGCAAATAAAAATTAAGTAGTGAACAAAACTACCAAGATGGGGAATACATATGAAGATTAACAGACGCGCATTCCTGCAGGGGGTTGGAGCCAGCTCCATTGTCAGCTCTCTGTCAGGCTTGATGCCCGGCATTGCCAGTGCTACGGAACAACGTGGCGGCGCGCCAGACAAGTTACTCAAGCGCGAAGGTGAGATCAAATATCACACTTGCCAACGTAACTGTGCTGACCGCTGTTTGCTGAAGTTTACCGTGCAAAATGGTCGTATGACCTATGTTGAAGGTGCTTCAGAGATGAAGAAGATGGGCACCTCACCTTGCGTTAAGGGTCATGCCTATGTGCAGTACACTTACGCTGCCGATCGTATCTTACATCCGATGGAACGTGCGGGTGAAAAAGGCGAAGGTAAGTGGCGTCGTATTTCATGGGATGAAGCCTATGCAAAAATCAGCACGCGCCTGAAGACTATCATTAAAGAGCACGGTGCGGATTCGATTCTGCCATACAGCTATTCGGGCCACGAAGGAGTTATCGGTAAGTACGGCGGACCTAGCCGTTTCTTCAACGCCGTAGGAGCACGTAAGCTAGACCGTAAGGTGTGCGTATTCGCCGCCTATGAAGGCCTTAAATCTGTGACCGGCACTTATCAAGGTCCAGATCCATACGACAATATCTATACCAATTGTTATATCTCTTGGGGTCAGAACGAGACGGCAACCAACGTTCACGGCATCAAGTTCATCAACCAGGCACGCGATAAGGGTGCCAAGCTATTGGTAGTGAACCCAATACGCACACCTATCGCGTCCCAAGCCGATATCTGGCTACAGCCAAAACCAAGTACCGATACCCATCTCGCTGCCGGTATCATGAAGTATCTGATCGAGAACAACTTAGCCGATATTAAGTTTATCAAAGCCAACACCCTTGGTTACCAGGACCTGCTAAAACGTCTAGACGAAATGAGCTACGACGAAATTGAGAAGGTCACAGGCATACCAAGAGAGAAGATGTTCAAGTTCGCCAAGGTCTACGGTGAATCTGAACTATCTGTATTACGACTGGGCTATGGCATGCAGCGCAACTACAACGGCGCCCGTATGTCTCGTGCCATCGCTATGATGCACGCCGTTGCGGGTCAATTCGGTAAAATTGGTAACGGTTTCGTTTACGATAACACCCAAGCCGATGACAGCCTGAACTACTCTAAGGGTCGTGCGGATCACATTCACCCGAACCCGGATACCGTGGGTCACGTCAACATGACGGAGATCGCCAAGGCCATTCACCCGACTAACCCGACAGCCTATGGCAAGCCAATCAAGCCAATCAAGGCGGTGATTAACTACAACGGTAATTTCGTATCTGTTGCCCCAGATTCAAATGCCTGTCGCCTTGGTGCGATGCGTGATGACCTATTCTTAGTCGTTCATGATTTCTTGATGACAGATACCGCCGAGTTAGCAGATATTATCGTGCCATCGACCACACAGTTCGAGTTCCCGGATATGGGTACCGATTACAACTGTTACCACATGCAAACGTCTGAAAAAGTGATCGAACCTCTGGGTGAATCCAAAGATAACTGGTTCTTCTTCAAAGAGTTAGCCGCCCATATGGGACTGGATCATCACCCCGAGCTGCGGGTCGATTATGAACAGATCCTGCGTGACTTCTTAGACACAGATGAACCAGCATTTAGACACAACAACATCACCTACGAGCAGATCATCAAAGAGAAATTTGTCACGGTTTACGATCAACGTCCTTACTTCGGTGACGGCAAGTATAAGACTGACAGTGGCAAGATTGAATTCCATTCTCAGATGATGAAGGACGCGGGCTACCACCCGGTGATCGACTTTGGTCTGCCTGAAGATGAGATGACCCCTGAAGAGAGAAACTTACCATTCCGCATGTTATCTCCGGCGATCCCTCAACGTGCCAACAGCGCCTTCTATAACGTGAAGTACATTCGTAACTTCCCGGCGTATTTTGCCAAGGTTAATACCGAAGATGCCAAAGAGCTTGGGATTAACAATAACGACCGAGTCAGACTCAGCAACCACAGAGGCGAAGCTTTCTTCATCGCCCAGGTTTCAAGTCAGGTTGGCCGCGGCACCGTAATGGCACCGAAGAACAACTGGCGCCGCATGGATCCACAGGGCAAGGCCAGCTGTACCAACAACCTCACCACCGACAAATTGACCGATATGGGCGGCTGCTCTGCCTACCATTCGACTAATGTCGCGCTAGAAAAAGCCTAAGGAGTAAAAGATGTCTATTAATCAGAAAGTGGGCTTTGTCTTCAGACAAGAAAACTGTGTCGGTTGTGGTGCCTGTACTGTCGCCTGTCAAATTCACAACGAGCTGCCTGAAAACCACAGATTCCGTAAAGTCGATCGCTATGAAGTCGAGCGCGAAGATGGCGCGATTGATGTGTGGTTATCTCATTCTTGTATGCACTGTGAAAACCCAGCCTGCCTCATTGTCTGCCCAGCTAAAGCCTACCATATCAGAGACGATGGCATAGTCGTGCTAGATAGAGAAAAGTGCACAGGTTGTGGCCTGTGTGCCAGCGCATGCCCCTACTCGGCAGTCAGTATTCGCGAAGATGATGGCAAGGCCGATAAGTGCAACATGTGTGTCGAACTGCTAGATCGCGGCATGAAACCAGCCTGTGTTACCGGCTGTCCGGTGCAATGCATAGAAGTCGGCAATATCAATGAAGTGTTGAAAAAGCCTTCGGCAAGTAAAGAAGGCATTGGCTACGGCGACTGCATTACGAAACCTAACATGGTGATCATTAAGGAACGTGCATGATGAAAGCTGAATATGGCTCAACCACAACGGCATACTTCGCTTACAAATCGATGATTTTCAATCCTTCGGGAACAGAGGCATTGAAAGGCCTCATCGACTACTTAAGTGCAAACAGACCCAAAAGTCCTCTACTCATCGAAGCTAGAAAATTTGTCGAAGATCCTGCGGAGCTTGAGTTTGATTTTAATCGCATGTGTATTGGGCCATATAAGCTACTGGTAGCACCTTATGAAGGAGTACATATCAGTGGTAATCATGTCATGAATACTGATGAAACCGTCAGGGTTGCCGAGTTTTATCAAGAGATAGGGCTGGTTATCGACGATCAGTTTAATGAACCTGCCGACTTTATCGGTAATGAACTTGAGTTTCTCTACTGTGTTCACGCCTTAGCCTGGGAACAAAAACAGGCAAGTAATCTTGATGCATCCATAGAACTCAAGCAATTAGCTAATGAGTTTATCACCAAGCATCTAGGCAATTGGATCGCTCCCTTCTGTGAAGGAATACGCCAACATGCCTTTCACAATTTTTGGCGTGAGTTCGCTATAGAACTTCATCATTTCATCATCAATCAGATGAATGATGATGTTAACAGCCCCGAGCCCTGTTAACTCATCGCTACCGAGTAAAACGGCATTATCCACATATAGCCGAATTCAACATGCTTCGGGTATACCGGGTAGCGTCATCTAAGCGACACGAGTCGCAAAGGAGTTATTAATGAACAAAGTAATACGCTGGTTTAGCTGTATTTTTGTCGGTTGGCTTGCCTATGGATCAGCAATGGCTGCCGACGTTGCCACACTGCAGCCGCAGCAGTGGCAAACGATAGAGATACATACAATACCAGGAGACATACCTGAACTTAGAGGTATGCCAACACAAACAGAATTGCTATTGCCGGCATCCATCCCGGAAGATGCCAATGAAACTGTTCTCGGCTATTTAGGTGCGACCGACAGTATCGCATTTTTAGTCTTTGCCAGCCTGTTTGGCGTGATAGCCTTGTTTATCATCTTCATCATGGTGAACGGTATCTCTCGCCTGGATAAAGGTTTTTCAAGCAAGATGATCAAGCGTTGGTCAGGCTTAAGCATCAGTGTGCATTGGTTAGGCGCGATTGCCTGCATCCTGCTAATGCTAACGGGTCTGGTCTTAGCGGGTGGTCGACTCTATATGGAACCAGGCATGAATGCTTCAAGCTGGGCGTCCTTGGTTGGGCTATCCAGTGGGCTGCATGAGTTAATGGCATTCCCATTCATCTTAGGTTACATCCTGATGATCTTAATGTGGGCACCTAAGCAAATTCCCGCAAGCTACGATCTCAAATGGTTTGCCGTATTAGGCGGCTACATCAATATGGGTAAGAAACAGCATCCGGATGCGGGCTTTGCCAACGCCGGTGAGAAACTCTGGTTTTGGGTCTTCGCACTGTTCGGCGGCTTCATGATCATTTCCGGGTTAATCATGATGTTTCCAGCCACGTTCGAGGTCAGCAAGAACACGGCTAACCTTATGTTACTCACACATATCATCTCTACTGTCATCATCAGCGCCTTCTCTGTGGTGCACATCTTCATGGCGACAGTCATGTCTGAAGGCGGCATGTCAAACATGACATCCGGATACTGTGACGAAAACTGGGCGAAGCAGCACCACAACCTTTGGTTCAAAGAACTTAAGTAAGCGAGTCCCGAGTATCAAGCCTTGCTCACCAGTGATTTCATGTGCTGGTGAGCATTCTCAAATAGAGCTTCGGCTCTGACATTAGACATTCAGCCGTGCACTAACCGACTCTTGCCTAAGAGGATGGTGGCTAGCTGCACCCCAAATAAAAAATAAAGAAGATGAATACGATGAATACATTAAAATCACTCGTGGCAATTGCCGTTACTCTTTGCTGCTATAACGCTTATGCCGATGAGACTCAATCATTAGAGGAGCGGGTTGCTAAACTCGAACACAACACCGCACCATCACAGTTTAAAAACAGCCAGGTCAGTCTATACGGTTCCATTCGTCCAACGCTTAGCTACCTGGATGATGATCAGGATAAAACCTGGGATGTTCGTGATGCCCTATCGCGTGTAGGCATTAAGGCCAGCACAGAATTTGCCGATGGCTGGAGCGCTATCGCTCAGGGTGAGTGGAGCATAGATATTGCCAATTCGGGTAACTTCGGTAAGGCACGTCTAGCCTATGCCGCTATCGCTTCACCATACGGACAAGTGGGTATTGGTAAGCAGCGTCCGGCTCAATACACCTTAGTTGCCGAGTACGTCGATATCTTCAACCATGGTAACAGCCCATACGCCTATGATCACGAGAGCCCATTCTTCGTCGATAACTTCGTCACTTACAAACTGATTACTGGCGGTCTCACCTGGATGGCAGGCGCGCAGGTTGACGGCGACAGCGGTGAGAATGGTACCGATATGGTCAACTTAGGTGTCGGTTACGATTTAGACCAGTTACACCTAGGCTTAGGTTATGTCAGCCAAAACACAATGTCAGATGCCGGTAGCGAAGGCGATGACCAGACTATTGGCGGCGTCGTCGCTTATACCTTCAGCAACGATCTCTATCTCGCTGTCAGCTATCAGGACAAGCAATATCATTTGAATGCCTTAAGCCAAGATAGAAGTGGCAGTACCTTAGATACAGCACTAGCCTACCCGATTAGTGATGAGTACAAAGTAAAACTAGGCTATTTTCAGTTTAAAGATGGCATCAATGATGATACCTCCGCCGACTACAGTGGCTTCAATACGACTCTCGAGTGGAACCCTATGGATAATGTGCGCCTGCACTTAGAGTATCTAGCTAAAAACTTCGAGCATCAACAAGATGACCAAGCCATCACCATAGGCTTTAGATACGACTTCAACTTAATTTGGACAGACTAGTAAGCTAAAGCGCCTCATTTAGTCGAGGCGCTTGAGTTTCAGCTTACTCTGCTGTTGAAATTCCAACTTTAAACGATCGACGAAGCGTCGCATGACTAGCGGGAGTTGTTTTTGATAGGAGTGCAGCGCATAGACAACACGCACCTCACCTTCAAACTCGGGTAATACCCGCTGTAACACGCCGGTTTCCAATTCATCTTGCACGAAGATTGACGGCATCAGACCAATCCCTACTCCAGACTTAACTGCATTGATAGCGCTGATGGAGGTGTTAACTCTCAAACTCTGATCGCTGCTATAACTTATCTCTACCCCTTGCTTTGCCTTTAATATTGCCGAATTTTGCCAGGGTAAGATCACCAGAGTCTGCTCGCTCAAGTGCTCGGCTCGTATCTCACCATCTCTAGCTAAATAGCGCGGCGAAGCCACCAAGATGCTGTCTAATTTCCCTATGGGTATGGCTTGATAGTTACTGTCTTTCTGTGGCCCAACTGAGATGGCAATATCTAGCTTATGCTCCAGTAAATCCAGCCGTTCATCGGTAAAAATCAGTTCAGGGGTCAGTTTAGGATATTCATTGCAAAGCTCTGCCACTATGGGCGTCACCATACTCGTTTCAAAGGCATGGGGCGCAGTGATTGATATTCGACCAGCAGGAGCGTGCTCGAGAGATTGCACCTCATCCAGGGTCGCCGACAACAGATCCACCAGCTGCTCGCTGCGCCTAGCCAGTTTTTGACCAGCTGCTGTGAGGTTAAGCTGACGTGTACTGCGGTTGAGTAGGCGAACGCCAAGCCCGGTTTCAAGCTGACTCACATACTGACTCACCGCCGACTTGGTATGGCCTAATGCTTCGGCCGCCGCAGTAAAGGAGCCCCGATTGACGACCTCATCGAACACCAACATCTGATAGCTCAGTCGCCTTTGTTCACTTTTAATGAACATTAAATTCACCTTTAGGCTAATTATTATAAATAATAAATACAATAGACTGGTTTGCATAGGGACACAACAACCATAGAGAGAAATAAAATGACTCAATCAATACGCCAATCCGTAATGCAAGCCAGTCGTGACTGGATAGCCGATTTCAACCGAGGCGACACCCAAGCCTGCATCGCCCGCTACTTTCCCGAAGCCAAGATGCAGGTCTCGCCCTTCGGTCGTTTCGACGGTCTAGAGGCCATCGCCCAATTCTGGCTAGAATTCGCCGAAAGCAAGCCAGGGGAACTCGTTTATCGCAATATTGAGATCAAGGTGCTTAACGACAAGCAGGCCATCCTATCGGCCAATTGGTCGATGAATATCGCCAGCGGCTTTATAACCAAAGAACTATGGACCTTAGCCGATGATGGCCAATGGTATCTGGAAGAAGATGATTTCAGCCTACTCACTCAACTCGAAGCACCTTTGGCCAATGAGCAACGTTCCGCTCTGATATTAGTCGACTTGCAAAATGATTACTTTCCCGGCGGACGCTTCGAACTAGAAGGTATCTGTGACGCCAACAAAGTAGCCAAAACTATGCTAACCCACTTCAGAGCTAAGCACTTGCCGGTGATCCATATCCAACATATCTTCGAAGATGATAACGCCCCCTTCTTTGCGCCCAATACCACAGGCCTAGAGATAGAAAACAGTGTCGCACCGATTGAGGCGGAGTCCGTGATCGTCAAGCATCAGATAGACAGCTTCATCAATACGGCTCTGGAGCAGACCTTGGTTGAGCTGGGCATAGATAAGCTCGTTATCGTCGGCGCCATGGCACAGGCCTGTGTGCAGACTATCTGTCGCAGCGCAGTGAATAAGGGTTATGAGTGTGAAGTGATCGAAAATGGAATAGCCGCACCAACATTAGAGTACGAAAAGCATAGTTTCAGCGGGGCAGAAATTGTCGCGGCAAACCTGTTATCCCTCACCTTCGGCGGCGCTCAGATGAAGACCAGCCAGGCCTGGTTAGCGCAAAACAGCTAATTCAATCGAGAGCTTCTGGCTAATCAAACCAGGCGGCGGACTTTTCTGCCGCCTGACTCTTTACCGAGTCGTCGATATACATGCTGACCATAGCAAGCGCAGCAGCCAATGCACCTAAATCATCTGAGAAGCCGACCACAGGAGTCAAGTCGGGGATGGCATCGATAGGCGCGATAAAATAGGCTAATGCGCCGAAGATCACTGTCTTGGCCCACTTAGGTGTGTCTGGGCGTTGCGCTGCATAATAGAGACATAGAGCCTTGTCTATCACCTCCAGACCAGCTTTCTTGGCAAACAGTTTAAGCTTGTGCCAGAAGCCTGCATCACTATAGCCATCGGTTGCGCCATGGTTTGAATTATCGGACATAATACCAATTCCATTAAATTTATGATCAATTCAGAGCTCTCTCAAGGCTTTTAATTCACGGCGCATTGTTGAGGAAATGGTTATTCCCTTTTGAGGCAATGCAACACAGAAGTAGAAGTCCTGAGAAGCTCACGTAGTGCGGGTTTAAAAACACTTTATGCCGCACAAGTGGCTTTCGATATAGAATAACTATTAGCTTCAATTCCCTTACTTGCCTACAGCATTTTTAACTCCCGCTGAATGCTCACTTACTTAATGGAACTGGTATTACCTCCTGAATACAAATAAGGGAATATCCATGATATTCCCTTATTTCAGCTTATTTAGCTAGAACAGACTAGAGCAGCGCTACCTTTGATGCTTAGGTGTGGTGCCCCAAACATTCTTCTTCGCCGGACGTTGCCTTTGGCCATTGGCGCTACTCTCTTGAGTGCCAAATGCTTTCCCACCCTGCTTATTCGACGTGCTGCCAGCCTTGCTCTTAGGCTTTCTGTCGGCAAACTGATCTTCAGAGAAGCGAGTAAAGGCCTTCTTGCCACCAGAAGACGGTTTATTGTCAGCGTTATTAGCTCCACCCTTCCCCTTGTTACGTATGGCTTCACGTTCATGGCGAGACTCGGTCGGAACCAGGCAGCTGGGACTATTGCCTATAAGCTCCTCTCTGCCCATCTCGATTAGCGCTTCGCGGATCATAGGCCAACCAGCAGGATCGTGGTAGCGCAGCAAGGCCTTGTGCAGCTTACGCTGACGTCCTTTTTTCGGCACAGTCACCTTTTCACTGGTGTGTTTTACATTCTTCAGCGAATTGAGTCCGGTATGGTATATGGTGGTCGCGTTCGCCATCGGCGATGGATAGAAGTTCTGCACCTGATCCAGCTTAAACTTCTCTCCCTTGAGCCAGAGCGCCAGATTGACCATGTCGTCGTTGGTCGTACCTGGATGCGCCGAGATAAAGTAAGGGATCAAATACTGCTTTTTACCTGCTTCCTTGGAGTACTTGTCGAACAACTCCTTAAACTTTTCATAGGTGCCCATGCCCGGCTTCATCATCTTATTGAGCGGACCATCTTCGGTATGCTCGGGGGCAATCTTGAGATAGCCGCCCACATGATGGCTCGCCAACTCTTTCACATAACGGGGATCTTCGGTGGCCAAATCGTAACGGACACCCGAGGCGATGAGTACCTTCTTGATCCCGGGAACATCCCTTGCCGCACGATAGAGATCGATCGTCGCCGAATGATCTGTATCTAAGTGACCGCAGATAGAGGGGAATACACAGGAGAGTCGTCTACAGGTTTTCTCGGCCTTGACGCTCTTACAGCCCAGACGATACATGTTAGCCGTCGGGCCACCAAGATCTGAGATAACGCCGGTGAAGCCTGGCACCTTATCCTGAATGTCTTTGATCTCATTCACGATAGACTCTTGGGAGCGACTCTGAATGATACGTCCCTCGTGCTCGGTAATGGAGCAGAAGGAACAACCACCGAAACAGCCACGCATGATGTTTATCGAGGTCTTGATCATGTCATAGGCGGGGATCTTGTCGTCACCATATGAAGGATGTGGCACCCGCTTATAGGGCAGACCAAACACACCGTCCATCTCGTCGGTATTTAACGGCCAGGCAGGAGGGTTTATCCAGATCGCGCGCTCGGCATGACGCTGAAACAGGGCACGGGCACAGCCCGGATTCTGCTCCTGATGCAAAATTCTAGACGCGTGAGCATAAAGGTATTTGTCTTCGGACACTTTCTCGAAGCTTGGCAATAACACATAGGTCTTCTCCCAAGGTTTAGGCCTCGGAGCCTGTACGCTGATGGCCTTGGGAGCTTCGTTATCGAATATCTTCACATCCGACGGGCCGGACATGTTCTTACAACCCACATCATCGGCGCCATAGGGATGAGGAATAGGGTCTATCTTATGTAGCTGATCTATCTTGCGTGAGTCCATGCCCTTCCATTCGGCAAGTGGCTCTTTACGTATCACAGTGGTACCGCGAATATCGTGCAGTTCTGCAATAGACTCACCCGCCGCCAGTCGATGGGAGATCTCCACCAGAGGGCGTTCGGCATTACCATAGGCCAGAATATCGGCTTTAGCATCTAAGATCACACTGCGGCGCACCTTGTCAGACCAATAATCGTAGTGGGCCATGCGGCGCAAGCTGGCCTCTATGCCACCGATGACAACCGGCACTTGCTTGTAAGCTTCCTTACACCTCTGGGTATAAACGGTTACGGCGCGATCCGGGCGCTTACCACCGATATTTCCTGCCGTATAAGCATCGTCGTGACGCATGCGACGCTCGGCAGTATAACGGTTGATCATCGAGTCCATATTGCCCGAAGTCACCCCAAAATAGAGGTTTGGCTTACCCAGCTTCATGAAGTCTTCTTTATTAGACCAGTCTGGCTGAGAGATGATACCGACCCTGAAGCCTTGAGACTCAAGCATACGTCCAATCACGGCCATACCGAAGCTGGGATGATCCACATAGGCATCCCCGGTCACAATGATGATGTCACAGCTGTCCCAGCCTAGTTTCTTCATCTCTTTGCGAGACATAGGCAGAAATGGGGCCGCCTCCGTTTGCTCAGAGCGATATTTGGGATGAGTAAATAAGGTAGATTCAACTTGCATGAGTAATAAAGCCTGACTATCAAACGGTGAAAATAGAGTATTCGCGCCCACTAACGGGACGCGGAGTATAGCAGGGGACAGACCATCTAGGCGAACAAAAAACGAACAAGTGTAAAGAAAATTAGGCTTGAGACAAGAAAAATCATTAACCCTAGATCTGGTAAGGGAATAGGACTGGCTCTAGGTTTTGCACTTAAGTCGTCCTTCCCAAGATGAATATAGTCGGCTAATGGCTTACTTTGCTACAGCTTATTTTAACAACTTCTTACTTAGCTAGGTAGCCTATCGAGTCCAGAGTAAACTGAGTGATATTAACAATGGCTAAGATCAAAATGACTAACCAACTAAGCAGACCACCCCAGAACCTCCCCAGGTGATATCCACCCTTACTTCTGGTCAGCCCCACGGCATGTAAGATACGTCCGACGATCCAGACAATTCCGAGCAGATGAAGATAGATACCGGAGAGGCCGTTCAATTCCGCCACCAGCAGCAAGGCCATGGCGATCGGCGCATTCTCGATCAGGTTGGCATGGACTCGAGTGGCGAGTTCTAGCTCTTTATTATCAGCACTACCTATGCCTATCTTATGTTTGCGACGTAACTTAACCACCCGCATGGCCAATGCCACCACTAATATCGCTGTTAAACTGATATACAGACCCGAAATAACCACTGACATATGCCATCCTTTTGCTTGCACTATTTCTTTTGATAAACCAGCATTACAACTAATTGAGCCTAAGTAAATATTTTCCAGTCGATTAACCTTTTTTCTACAAACTAGGTTAATATGCGCTCGCCTAAACACCCCAATATCTAAATCACAAATGGACCTCGCTAGTGGACAACGAAGAATTTCTTGAGAAACGACGTTTTATTATCAAGTTAGGTAAGTCGTTGCATAAGTTTGGTACTCCGGCCTATCGACTGGAAGCCCATCTTCAAGCCGTTTCGAGCTTACTTGGCATAGAAGGATATTTTCTTATTTCGCCAACGGCGATGACCTTTGTGCTGCAGCACGATACAGATCAAGAGTATAACCATGTCGCCCGAGTAAACCCCGGTGAATTAGATCTTGGCTCTCTGGCTCGTACCGATGAGTTGGTCGAAGAATTAGTCTCAGGTAAGCGTACGCTAACCGAGGCATTAGAACGCCTCGAAGAGATCGCCAACAAGCCAAACCCCTACGGTACCAAGCAAACCTTATTGGCCTTCGGCAGCTCAGCCGGCGCATTTGCTATGTTGATGGGAACCAGTTGGAATGATGTATTCTGGTCGGCAATGCTAGGACTCATGGTCTACGGTTTGGTCTACCGCGCCGAGCGATCCAAGCGTATGGCCGAGATGCTTGAACCCTTAGCGGCCATCCTCTGTGCCATTTCGGCGACAGCTATCTCACATTTCGACCCGAGTATAAATATCCCAGTGGTGATCCTCTCCGGCATCATCATCTTTATCCCAGGGTTGGCACTAACATTAGGCATGGCAGAACTCGCCGCCAGAGATCTGATCTCGGGTACTGCACGTATCATGGATGCCTTCATGTTACTGTTTAAGCTCTATTTCGGCGCGATATTGGGCATGGTTGTAGGCTCAGCCATCTTCGGCGATGCAATCAGCTTCGAGCCCGCACCTTTACCCAGATGGGCTATTTGGTCGGCAGTGCCGATTCTTTCTATGGCATTGGTGATCATCTTTAAAGCCCGTATGAAAGATGCTCCTTGGGGAATACTCGCTGGCATAGTCGCATTCTTCTCATCCATGTTAGGCAGTATCTATCTCGGGGACTCCATCGGCATCTTCTTCGGCGCATTCGCCGTTGGAGTCTATTCCAATTTATTTGCCCGCTGGATGAAGGCTCCGGCCTCTATTGCCTTGCTACAAGGCATAGTGATCTTAGTGCCCGGCAGTAAAACTTACATAGGCCTGAATACACTTATCTTAGGTGAGACCATGCTTAATCAATCACACATAGGCAGCCAGGTCTTTCTGATCTTTATGTCGCTCATTGCCGGACTCATCTTCGCCAATGTTGCCGTGCCTCCGCGAAGAACACTCTAGAAGTCTGTCACCACTCGCTCATCCAGCTACCATACTCAGCGTTAAAACTAGCATTTAGCGCTGAGAGGTTTTCCGCAATCAGTTCAAGCCCCGCCAGTAGGACTTTTCCCAGTACCTATGCCTTTTTAACACTTGTAACCCACCATTCTACCTATGTTAAATCACTCACATATTTCATCTTTAACCTTGACTAACTCCTGTCTGGCGTGTGTTATTAACTTGTAGCCCAAAAAATTCTATTAGGTAATCAAACACACGAAAAGATTATAAAAGGCCTCTATATGATGAGATGCACGTCGAATTTATCTCTGTTTATTGTCTGCTTTATGGCCAGTATGCCTGGCAGAGGAGACGATTCGACGTTAACTGAAACATCATCAGATGAACCTTCAATACTGGCTGACGATGAGGCTTTTGCTCGAGAGGACACCAGCCCAAAGATCACCCAGAAGAAACTCATCCGCAAAATAGTGGTCTCCAGTAATCCCATCTTCGATGAGTCAGCTCCCGATGCCTTCTTTATCCATCGCTGGGCTAACTATCTTCATATTAATACCCGTGAATCTATCATTCTCAACAAGTTAAACTTCGAGGCTGGCAATCGTGTCACACAGAAAGACCTCGATGAGGCTCAAAGACTACTGAGATACGAGCCCTACATACGCGATGCAAAAGTCAGTCTGGTAGAAAAAGGTCCCGATTCAGATATTGCCGAAGAAGGGGATACACTCTTGGTTGAAACTTGGGATAACTGGTCACTGTTACCGACTATGAGTCTGAGTCATAGCGGCGGTGAAAGTAAATATTCCATAGGCATTAAGGAAGATAACTTACTTGGCTACGGTATACGTACCCGGATTAAGTACAAATCTGACGCCGATAGAAGCGGCTATAAAATCTCACTGGAAGCCCCTCTGGATAGTTTTATCAAACACTCAAAAGTCGCCTTTAACTATCAAGACAATAGTGACGGGGAGGCGACACAGCTTTACTTCAACAAGCCCTTCTATACCTTAGATACCCAAGATATGTATTCGGCTATCTACAGTGACGACCTCAGAATCGATACCCTTAGGCAAAATGGCATGGACATCAATGAGTTTGAACAGCAACATGACTTCAATAGTCTGATGTATGGCTGGCGGGTGAGCAAGAGTGACAACTCTCGCACTCGTATCATCACAGGTATCACCCAAGATCAAAGCTTGTTTGCCATCACAGAAAAATACCCCGACTCAGAGATCCCCCAAGACCGGGACTTCCTCTACCCCTGGCTCGCCTATGAGTATTTGCAAGATGACTTCAAGGTGTTGAACAATGTCCACCTCATCAACTATAACGAAGACTTTAACTTAGGCTGGCATCATTACTTTAAATTGGGCCTGGAAACCCAAGATACCGGGGACGGTTCTGCCCTTGGCTACCACCTTAACTGGAAAACGACCCACGGCTATCAGGCCGATGCAGAGCTTCTCTTGCTGGAGTTTGACGGTTCGGGGGTGTTTGCTACCAGCCAAGAAGACTTCTATAAGGTCAACATGATGGCGGAATACTTCTATCAGATAGATCCAAAGTGGACGGTTTACGTTAAGACCAGGCTCAGTACATCTAGAAATAACTATTTAGATAAGACCTTTGCCCTGGGCGATGACACGGGCATACGTGGCTACCCTAACAATTACCAGCATGGTGATAATCAATGGTTATTTACTACAGAGCTGCGTAACTACCCGAATATTAACCTATATCAACTCGCCGAACTCGGCTGGGCTGCTTTTGTCGATGTAGGGCAAGCCTTTGGCGGACCCGATGAAAATAATGAAGTATCGGGTCCAATAGGCAGCATAGGCATAGGCGCAAGAATCTATTCATCTCGTTCGAGTTACGGTAACGTGGCTCACATAGACCTCACCCTCCCTTTCACCTCAGGAGTAGAAGTAAACAGCTGGGAATGGCGCTTCCAGGTAAGAAACCGTTTCTAGAGAGAAGGACTAAACTGATAGTTAAGGCTCATCATTTGGCTATCTATGTTTCGCTACTTCCTCATATTCCTTGTCTCTCTCACCAGCTTGCTCGCCAATGTCGATGCTAAGCCTTTGAAGATCGTCTGCCATGAATTTGCGCCTTTCAGCTTTCAGGACTCGAACAATCAGATCACTGGCATTCTCGTCGAAATAGCCAGACTCGCTTGTAAAAGCTGGCAGCAAGGCTGCGAGATTGAATTACTCCCGAATAAACGAGCGAAGAAAGCCTTTCACAGCGGACAAGCCAATGGACATTTTTTGGGCTGGAATGAAGAGCGTGCCACCTCCATATGGTTCTCAGTACCAATGCTTGAGACTGAATACGGATTTTACTCTCTCAAGCAAAGTAACCTCAGTAAAATAAATCAGTTATCAAGTAAATCCATAGGTGTCCTTGCCCCCTCAAATACTTACCAATCCTTGCTAAATATAGATCTTAACCAACAGCAACTAGGGCTGGAACCGATGAAAATCATCATGCTTAACTCTGCAAATCAACAACCTCTAAGAATGTTAGCTATTGGACGTTTCGATGCTTACTTCGTCAATAGAGACGTAGGTGCTTACTACGCCATCCAACTAAATATCTCAGATCTAGATTACTTAAGCAGTAATGAGAAGACCCATTATTATCTTGGCTTTAAAATGCAGTACAACGACTACGACACCATAAAATCATTCAATCACCATCTAGCAACACTGTTACATCAAGGCGTATTCGATCCGCTGTTTAAGCATTGGCATGTGAAAACACCTAAGCTAAACCCATCGCAATACCCGAGTCTCAACATTCCTTTCTAAAAACCTATGCTTGAATAAATTCATTGTTGCTGTTTTCTCAATATCACATTCACCTCCTCGAACTCGAATACATGCTCATGTACCGTCTCTTTGCGAATAACATAATGCACACGTACCATTTCGGCCTCGACTCCACTTTTTAGGGTCAATACTTCATAGTCACAATTTAATTAATCCACCTCAATATGAATTACACACAGCCTATGACAGCTAGATCAAGGATGTTGACCAGTAAAACCATCGGTAACCCGTTAGATAATAGAGGTGCCATTGCTTTACCCATAGGACATGGCCCATACAGGCCCGCATATTCTTCGATTCTAATTAATCTAATCTTAAAGCAGAGTAAACTGAGTGATAGATTAATCACTGCTTCTCACTTGGTGAGATATTAGCGACGAAAAATGAAAATAAGCATGCTAAAAAAAATATGCTGCAACTATAATAAATTTAACATGTGACTCTAATTAAACAGATTTAATTATTATTTTTGGAGAAAGAATGATTTTACCTGTAATCATGGCAGGTGGAGCAGGTTCACGGCTCTGGCCCTTGTCGCGACAAATGTACCCCAAACAGTTTCTCACCTTAAACGGTGATAGCTCTATGCTACAAAGCACGGCTATGCGTCTCAAGGGGATTGAACATGCTCCTGCCATGGTGATCTGTAATGAAGAACATAGGTTTTCAGTTGCAGAGCAGTTTCGAGCCAACAAGATCCCCAATAGCGGGATTATTCTTGAACCTGTAGGGCGCAACACGGCTCCGGCTATCGCTCTGGCGGCATTAACCGCGATTAAAAATAATGATGATCCCTTATTGTTAGTGTTAGCTGCCGATCACCTGATTAAAAATGAACGAGCGTTTCGTCAGTCAGTTAAAACGGCCACTGAATTTGCTCAAGCTGGCAAGCTGGTTACGTTCGGTATAGTGCCCACGGCGCCAGAAACCGGTTATGGCTACATAAAACGCGGCGATACCTATGGTAAAGGCGCAGGCTATTGTGTGGCAAAGTTTGTGGAGAAACCGAATCTAGCAAGGGCTCAGGCCTATATGGATAGCAAGAACTACTATTGGAACAGTGGTATGTTCCTATTTAAAGCCAGTCGCTACTTAGATGAGCTTAAAACTCATAGCCCGGAGATCTATGCAGCATGTGAAAAAGCTATCTCTAATACTGCCCATGACTTCGACTTTTTACGAGTGGATAAGGCCGCATTTGAGGAATGCCCGGATAACTCTATCGATTACGCAATAATGGAGCCTCTGTGCAATAGCGAAGATTCAGATAAAGTTGTGGTCGTTCCCATGGATTGTGGCTGGAGTGACGTAGGTAGCTGGTCTGCGCTTTGGGAAGTGAAAGACAAGGACTGTAACGGTAATGCCTTTCAAGGCGATGTGATAAGCATAGACACCAGAAATTCCTATGTTCACGCTACCGACAAGCTAGTGGCTACCGTAGGCTTGGAAGATGTGATAATCGTTGAAACAAAAGATGCTATTTTAGTTTCAAAACAGACCGAAGTTCAGCAAGTTAAACAGATTGTTGAGCAATTAAAAGAAAACCAACGAAGTGAATGGCAGCACCATCGTGAAGTATATCGCCCCTGGGGGAAATATGACTCCATCGACTACGGTCAGCGTTTTCAGGTGAAACATATCACGGTAAACCCAGGCGCTAAACTGTCAGTTCAGATGCACCATCACAGGGCCGAACATTGGATCGTGGTATCCGGCACTGCAAGAGTGACTAACGGTGATCAAGAGATCTTACTAACAGAAAATCAGTCAACATACATACCCATTGGCACTACCCATGCCCTTGAAAACCCCGGTAAAATCCCATTAGAGCTGATCGAAGTACAGTCGGGGTCCTATCTTGGCGAGGATGATATTGTCCGCCTTGAAGACCGCTACGGCCGCAAAGATGAGCAGGAGTAAACGACAGGCCAGCTTTCTAAGCTTTAGCTTCAATATTTGAATCTCTAGTATTGACGCTAAATAAAGAAATAGTCATACCATCTTCATGGGAGAGTGCTTACTCTCACCTATAGGATTTTTGATGTTATTGAGTTCAAATGTAATTAAAAGTAGTGGTATAGCCTTTGGCACCAGCGGTGCTCGTGGGCTGGTCACTCAATTTACCAATGAAGTTTGTGCGGCTTTCACCCACTCATTTGTCGCGACTCAGCGGCAAACCTTCACTTTCAACCATGTCGCCATCGCTATTGATAATCGCCCTAGTAGTTTTCGGATGGCAATGGCCTGTGCCAAGGCACTGGAACACTTGAGTATCAAAGCTATTTACTATGGCGTAGTTCCAACACCCGCACTAGCATATGCTGCAATGCAAGATAATATACCTAGTATCATGGTCACCGGAAGCCACATTCCATTTGACCGTAATGGCTTGAAGTTCTATCGCCCCGATGGAGAAATAAGCAAATCTGATGAACAAGAGATCTTGTGTACTCGGGCAGAGTTTTCCCCCTTAGAAGACATCCCTAACCTTGCTGTTAACCCGCGTGCTGCAAGGCTTTATGTCCAACGCTACATATCATTGTTTAATGCTTCGCTTCTCACAGGCAAGCGTATTGGTATTTATGAGCACTCAAGTGCTGGGCGAGACTTATATTCTGAGATATTCTCGGCCCTGGGCGCCGAAGTCATAGCTTTAGAGAGAAGTGATGATTTTGTGCCTATCGATACCGAGGCAGTATCCGATGAGGATATAGTTAAAGCGAACAAGTGGTCAAAACAATATGCTCTCGATGCCATATTCTCAACCGATGGCGATGGCGACCGTCCCCTCGTTGCCGATGAGAATGGCACTTGGTTACGGGGTGATATTTTAGGCTTACTCTGTGCCAATGCATTACACATAGAGGCACTCTCAATACCTGTTAATAGCAATACGGCCATCGAGAGTTGTGCATACTTCTCTCATGTGAAACGAACAAAGATTGGCTCGCCCTATGTTATTGCTGAGTTTTCTGCTCTAGCAGAAAATTATGAAACAATCGCAGGTTTTGAAGCAAACGGGGGCTTCTTGCTCGGCAGTGATGTAAGACTCAAGCAAAATACACTTAAAGCCCTGCCGACTCGAGATGCCCTCTTACCAGCATTAATGCTTTTTGCAGAGGCTAAATATAAAACTATTTCAGCCGTAGTCGACTCCCTCCCCAAAAGAGTGACATACAGCGACCGTATAAAAAACTTTGCCACGGAACGTAGCCAAATAATTTTGACTCTAGGCCAAGACAATCCTAACCGACTACTCAAGGCCTTAGGATTTGAAGAAGTATCAATTCAGACCCTTGATTGTACCGATGGCTTACGAGTGACCCTCAACGACAACAGAATAATCCACTTACGCCCCTCCGGAAATGCGCCTGAACTCAGATGCTACGCTGAAGCTGATACCGTCGACATGGCAAAATTCCTAGTACATTCTTGTTTAAGCAAGGTCAGCGTTAATGGGTTTGTAGATCTCTTATCCGAATAAACCTATACCGATTGGTATAAGCATTCCCTACGCTTCAAAGACATTCTTCGTATCCCTATGGGACAGATACGGAAGTGTCGATATTGAATATCGAGGCTAGTTCCTTTGTAGCCTGCAACCAAGGTGCCTTCAAATTCCAATGGCCCAGCTTGAAATGGTCATGATACTTGCCGAAGGCCGAACACATGGGGAGTAGGCATTGCACGTACGTGCTTAAGTGGATAAGCCACCTGCCTATATTGACGTTGGATATGGGCAATAGAATTTATATTTAAAAATATCCAGACGCAAAAAGCGGAGGCGCCTTCCAATAGCCCAGCTTCGGATAAATCCTCCGCGTTCTACCGCAGCATCAAACTTCGTTTGCTGAACGCAGCGATATCACCCTACTATCACATAAAAGGATGCATGCTGCGCATGCGCTATCTATATTCCCCATGTGAGAAGCTCATTTCAAAAGCTGTTAAACGAAAAAATCCCCAACACTAGGTGCTGGGGATTTATCGTTTATTAGGCG
>NZ_VOQB01000014.1:0-206667 GCF_009377275.1 Shewanella sp. YLB-07
TGGAAACCATAGCATTGTGGCCCCACCTGAATCCATCTCGAACTCAGAAGTGAAACGCAATCGCGCCGATGGTAGTGTGGGGTCTCCCCATGTGAGAGTAGGTCATTTCCAGGCGCTCATTTAGCTTTATTGATTAAAGCGAGTCTCCTAGCCCTGACAAGCTAGCGACGATAAAAGAATTTAGCAGAATGCTTCGGCAATTTGCTAAAGGAGCGGTAGTTCAGTTGGTTAGAATACCGGCCTGTCACGCCGGGGGTCGCGGGTTCGAGTCCCGTCCGCTCCGCCAACATTACGATAAGCCCTAACAGCAATGTTAGGGCTTTTTCGTGTTTAATTTTTGAATGAAAATGACGAAAAAGTATTCAGCATTATGCGTAAGCACTTTGCTAAAGGAGTGGTCACTCTCGACCATCCATGGTCTACGTGACATTTGTGCATCTATGCACTTCGTAGTTCAGTTGTACCATTCTTGATTTAACAGAAGTGTTCCAGACATTGATTTGGCATACACTCCTTGAAAACATGGATGTTTGAATGCCGTAGTAATAGGATATTAAGGAGCGGCCCATGGAGATATTAGCCTCTTTATTAAGCAGAAAGCGGCCTGTCACGCCGGGGGCGCGGGTTCGTCTTTTAAAAAGTGCTAGTCCGCCCCAGCTTCGCGCTCGAAAGCTTGTACCTGACGTCACTCTCGTCCACCCATGTCCTTTGCGTCAATCTTCATGACATTTGTGCATCCATGCATTCCTATACCGATTGGTTTTCGATTTATTCTTTCTACCTATGAGCTGCTTTTGTTGTGAATCAAAGACGGGGAGGGGACAAAAAGAGTAAACTAGTTTAAATGAATTAGCTTTATTAGAAGATGCTGTGATCATAACGGCTGCTATGGTACTCAATAATAGGTATGATGTGTTGAAAGGAATGATTTTATGAATTGTCGGCTTGGATGTGGAGCTTGTTGTATTGCCCCATCGATCACTAGCCCCATTCCTGGGATGCCTGAAGGTAAACCAGCGGGTGAGCGGTGTATTCAACTATCCAATGATAATTTATGCATGATTTTTGGGATGAAAGAGCGCCCGGAAGTGTGCAGCTCCTTCTCTGCAACTATTGATGTTTGTGGTAGTACTAATTCTGAAGCTATTAGTTTGATCTCTTTTTTAGAGGCTCAAACCAGTTAGACTAACTTTGTAAGGTGCCTAATGCAGTTAACTCGTTATACAGACTTTGGTATTCGTACCTTAATGTATTTGGCTATTCAGCCTAACAGAGAGACGCTATTTCGAATCTCGGAGATCACTCAGGTCTTTGACTTGTCGCCTAACCATGTCTCTAAGATCGTGCACCACCTGGGTAAGCTAGGTTACTTAGAAACTATTCGAGGTAAGAGTGGTGGTTTTCGTTTAGGTAAGTCACCGAAAGAGATCAATATAGGTCAACTGGTGAGAGTTTTAGAAAATTCTCTGGCGCCTATCGATTGCAGTAAACCATACTGCCGCCTGACCCCTTCTTGCCAGTTAAGAGGTGTATTAGCCGAGGCTGTTACGGCTTATTTAACGGTCTTAGACCAATATTCTCTGTCGGATATCGTTAGCAATAATCATGAGTTGGTAAAGCTGCTTCCTGAATTGTCTATTCCTGTACTTGAACTTAGCTCCTAGAGTTAGCTTTTAGAGTGATATCAGTCGCTACTTCAACCTGATGGTAGCGTCTTCTCCTGTTTTTTACTTACTGCAATCCTATAAGGTAAAAGCTCCGAGGTTTTAACCAGGCTGATGCCTGCCTGCTGTAATCGCGGTAGATTTAGTTTCAAATATTCTATGGTTTCAGGATATGGGTGAGCTATGGCAACGACTTGGCCTTGCCTATGTGCTAAGGCGATAAGGCGTTCAAATTGTAGGTTCAAACCGGCTTGTGAGACGTCATTATCCAAGAATACCTGTCGCTTTAACTGAGGTATACCTAGTTTGTCGGCTGTACTTCCCGCCTTGGTGTAACGTGTGGTCATACTGTCGACGAAGTAGACTTGCTTCTGTTTTAAACTTTCCATCACCCACTGCATTGGCTCATCCAGCTGGGTCAATAAACTTCCCATATGATTGTTGGCGCCTTTAGCGAAAGGGATGCTCTCGAAAGCCTGGTTTATGGTCTGCTTAACATCTGTTTCACTCATGTCATTGGTTATTCCACCAGGACCAAGCTTCTTGCCATTGAGTGCCTGCATAGGCAGGTGTAGCATTACTTCGTAGCCTCTTTCGTGTGCAATATGAGCAACTGAACTGCCCAGAGGTGTGTGAGGAAGCACTGAGAGGGTAATGTTATCGGGTAAGGTCAGTACGGCTTCATCGGATTGACGATATCCAATATCGTCAATGATGATCGCAACTTGAGCGGCATTTCCATAGCTAGCTGGAAAAATTAAAGCAAAATAAAATATTAAAAAGCGCACTGTGTTAGGTATTTTCCATACCTTTTACACTAAGAGCAAAAGGCGTTAAGAATGAGTTTTTATCCATGTAATTGCTGAATCCAATATAAGATCAGTTTCAACATTATTATTTTCAATTTTATCATGGACATTGGTCTCGTCGATTATAGGCACAGTTTGCTCATTTGTGACAGTATCTAATTGAAGTTTTATATCTGGCTCAATCCCCTTACTATTAATGTCCCGGCCATTGGGGGTGGTGTATTTGGCTATAGTCAGTTTTATTGCGTTCCCTTCCATTAATGTAGGAATTAGACTCTGTACGGTTCCCTTACCGAAGCTAGTCTCACCTATCAGCTTAGCTCTTTTATTATCCTGTAAGGCAGCGGCAAGCACCTCTGAAGCAGAAGCAGATCCCTTGTTGATTAACACCATAATAGGGACGTCGTGAAGCATAGTTTGGGGCGAGGCATAATAGTCTGAGTTTGCGTCGAAGAATCGTCCCTCGGTTGAGACTATTCTGCCTTTTTCGAGAAAGATGTCGGCAATTTTTATGGCTTGATCGAGTAAGCCTCCTGGATTATTCCTCAGATCTAAGATGAGTCCCTGTAATTTTAGCGGTTGCCACAGGGCTAATTGCTTAACCATCTCCTCGGTAGAATTGTCCTGAAAGCTGGCAAGTTTGATAAAGCCAATATTGCCATCCAGCAATTCGGCCGTGACCGAATGCACCGAGATGAGGCTCGGCACTAAGGTGACTTCATAGACAGTATCCATATTGGGGTGAGTGAGTGCGAGCACAATCGATTGATTATTCTGGCTATGGTTTTTGATTTCTTTAAGTAGGTCGTCTAATTTGCTGTAATCAACTTTATTATTATTGAGTCTAACTATTCGATCGCCTGCTCTTATGCCTGCACGCTCGGCAGGGGAGTCGGGGAAGGGGGTTATTATGGTTATCTTGTCATCTTCGGTCGCTATCTCTATGCCAAAACCAAAATATTCACCCTTGTTGGCATTTCTGATATTTGAGAATTCTTGTTTATCGAGAAAGTTGGAATAAGGATCCAACTTAGAAAAAATCCCTTCTATTGCTGCAGCAATAAGCTCATCTTGGCTTAATTCTGTTACGTAGTAAGTCTCAACTGTGTCGATAACGTCGAGTAGGAGCGGATAGTTGAGATTGTGATGATACTGTTCGGCGTTTTCTTGTCCTGATAGGGTAACGGATATCCCTAGCCCTACACCAATGAGAATACTACAAAGGTAGCGAATATATTTTGACATGGCAGCCCCTATATTTAAGGGCTAGATCTCTCCTAGCGTTTACAGTATCTCGCCGGATCGACCGCTTGCCCTTTATGCCTTACCTCAAAGTATAGGCCAGGCTCAGTCTGTCCACCCGACCGACCGACTAATGCGATAGATTCTCCTTTATTTACAGAGTCTCCGGGGTTTTTTAATAGGGTTTGGGCATGACCATACAGGCTCATATACCCCTTACCATGATCGACAACTAGCACCATACCGAAGCCGCGTAACCAGTCTGCATAAATGACCTTTCCCGCTGCGATAGCCGCTATTGTTTGACCTTCCGGAGCCGAGAGTGTGACCCCTTTCCATTTTACCTGACCCGATCTACGGCTGCCGAAGCCCGACTTGATACGCCCCTTGGTCGGCCATTTTAGCTTTCTGCTACTGGATAACCCTTCCATCTTAGGGTTACTTCTCATGGCCACGATGGCTTGCTCGACGACATGTTTGAGACTGGCTTCTTCTATCTGCATCTGCTCCAGTCTGGCGCCACTGCTATTGAGTGTTCTCTGCAGTTGTGTCAGGGTTTTTTGTCTTTGGCTCTGTTCCAGGTTGAGCTGTTTCGCCTGTTGTTGCTGGTTGAGAATGAGCTTATTAAGCTGAGTCTTCTGGGCTATCTGTTCAATTTGAATGTCATTGAGCTCTTCAATGGTCTGTTTCAACTCATTGATCGATGCCATGCGGGCATTATTCAAATATTGATAGTAGGCGAGTAGACGTTCGATACTTGCTGGGCTCTGCTGGTTGAGTAGCATCTTACTATAGTCGTGATTACCCGCTAAATAGGCACTGGCCAACTGATTGGCTAATGTTTCCTGCTGGGTTGTCTTCAGTGTATCTAACTTGTTTTGGCGTTTATCTAATTGAGCCAGTTTCTTATCTGTTTTAGAAAGTGAATTTTGGGTTTCATTGACTTTTCTAGCAGCTGAGGCGATCGCTTTTTCATCTTTCTTGAGCAATGAGATTAACTTTTCTCGCTGCTTAGCGGTGTCTTTTAGATCCGATGCTTGTTTGCTTATCTGTGATTGCAGTACTTTAAGATCGGATTGACGCTGCTGTAGGTCTGAGGCCTGCAGTGGCGTTGAAAGCATGATAAAGCCAGCAAAAATGCTGGCTTTACTGAAAAAACGAATATTCACGTGTCAGTGGTTACTCTTTGATTTTGATGATGGAACGCCCAGTCATCTCTGATGGCACTGTTTCTCCCATCAAGGTTAACATGGTTGGAGCAAGATCGCTCAGGCGACCGCCATCTTCGATAATCGCATCACGTCCAACGTAGATCAATGGCACTGGTTCGCAAGTGTGAGCCGTGTGTGCCTGGCCGGTCTTCTCATCGGTCATCTGCTCGGCATTACCGTGATCGGCTGTGATTAAACATTCTCCTCCCACCTTAGTCAGAGCTTCCACGACGCGGCCGATACTGGTATCGACTGCTTCACAGGCTTTAACCGCTGCCTCGAAGCTACCCGTATGGCCAACCATATCTCCGTTTGGATAGTTACAAATAATGACATCATAGTCAGTAGACTCTATGGCTGCGACTAATTTATCTGTGAGTTCTACAGAACTCATCTCAGGTTGTAGGTCATAGGTTGCCACCTTAGGAGATTGGATCAGAATTCTGTCTTCTCCCTTAAATGGTTCCTCTTTACCGCCGTTGAAGAAGAAAGTCACATGGGCATATTTCTCTGTCTCTGAGATACGCAGTTGTGTCTTATCCCGACTCTGCAAAGCTTCACCTAAGGTGTTGACGAGCTCTGTTGCCGGATAGGCTATTGCTGCCGGTATATTCGCGGCGTACTGAGTCAACATCAAGAAGTGTGCTTTTGTCGTCATCTTACGCTCGAACCCATCGAAATCAGAGTCGACGAAGCTGCGAGTGATTTGACGAGCACGATCGGCGCGGAAATTCATGAAAATCAGCGAATCGCTATCGGCAAGTTTAGCCAGATTACCTTGGCTGTCGGTAATCGCCGAGCTTGCGACAAATTCATCGCTCTCGTCACGTTCATAAGCCGCTTCCAGGGCATCTACAGCATTGGTGTATTGATGCAGAGACTCGCCTTGGGTGATCAAATCATAGGCAAGAGTCACACGATCCCAGCGATTATCACGGTCCATTGCATAATAGCGGCCTATCACTGAAGCAATACGGCCGGTGCCTAATCTAGTAAACAGATCATCAAAATGAGCCAAACTAGATTTTGCACTGCGTGGTGGAGTGTCGCGACCATCGAGGAAAGCGTGTAGATATACTTGCTTAGCACCTCGCTCGACTGCTAGGCGGCACATGGCCTCGATATGATTCTCATGGCTATGTACGCCGCCGGGAGACAGTAGCCCCATTATGTGTACAGCACCCTCTTTGGCGATTGCGCGATCTATGGCTTCGAGTAGTGCTGGGTTTTGCTGAAACTCACCGTCATCAATTGCCTTACCTATTCTGGTAAGTTCTTGATAAACAATGCGTCCTGAACCGATATTGATATGACCAACTTCGGAATTACCCATTTGACCATCGGGTAGTCCCACATCTAAGCCTGAAGCTGAGATTAGATTGTTAGGGTATTGAGCATTGAGTCGATCCAAAACCGGGGTCTTAGCATGGAAAACGGCATTTTTTTGCGTGTTTTCGCGGTAACCCCAGCCATCGAGGATCAGCAATGCCAAAGGGCGTTTGCGTGTCGTCATAGTGGTACCTTTTTAAGTTTGAAAGATAAAGTTGAAAATAGAAATTGGATAAATATTACTACGGAAGACCTGGTTGAAAAAGGAATTTACCTAGATTGATATAATCGAGTTTGCATCTATCTTATTAACGCTCTTTATCCACAGACTTTTCGTCCTTCAACAAGATGCTGCAATCTCCTATCGCGGTGGTATACTCTGTGCCCTAATTGTATTTTCAGCCCTAAGAAGTAGGCAGTTCACCATGCAAGAATATATCGAATTTTTGAAAGCTAACCCTATGCTCAGCTTAGCCTGGATAGGTCTTTTGATTGGTCTTATCGTCAGCGTTTTCAAATCCAGTATCTCTAAGGTCACTACGATCGATCACCAACAGGCTACGCTGCTTATCAATAAGCAAGATGCCAAAGTGATAGACGTAAGGGAAAAAGCGGAGTTTAAGAAGGGTCACATCGTCGATGCTTTGAATGTGCCTTTATCTGAAATTAAAAATAATCAACTTTCAGCCCTTGAAAAGTTTAAAGCAAGTCCCATTATAATGGTATGCAACGCAGGTATGGTGTCATCACAAGCCTCGCAGTTGATGGTTAAAGCAGGTTTCGAATCTGTACATAACCTCAAAGGCGGTATGGGTGAGTGGCAGTCAAGTAATCTGCCGGTAACGAAAAGTAAGAAATAACAATAACCCGGGATGGTGTCTGAGAGCGAGTTACAGGTCTCAAGTAACAAAAGCCCTTAAAATTGGCTTCAATTTTGAAGCCTAATAAATTGGATAGGTAAATATTATGGCTGAAGTAGCAAATAACGAACAACAAGATCCTCAATTCAATATCCAACGTGTATACACCAAGGATATCTCTTTCGAAACTCCAAACAGCCCGGCTGTTTTCCAGAAAGAGTGGAACCCTGAAGTTAAGCTAGATCTTGATACTCGTAGCGCTAAGCTAGCTGACAACGTTTTTGAAGTTGTCCTGTCTCTGACTGTTACCGCTAAAAACGGTGACGAAACTGCATTCCTTTGTGAAGTTCAGCAAGCTGGTATCTTCGCAATCAATGGTCTGACTGAGCAGCAACTTGCTCATTCACTAGGTGCATACTGTCCAAATATCCTATTCCCATATGCTCGTGAAGCAGTGGGTAGCCTGGTTTCTCGTGGTACTTTCCCACAGCTAAACCTAGCACCAGTTAACTTCGACGCGCTTTTCGCTCAGTACGTTAACCAGCGTCAAGCCGGTGCAGAAGACGCTGCTAAGACTGAAGAAGCAAGCGCATAATTAAAAACTGAACGTATCTGTTCAGCATTTTTCAGTCGCTGCTCAGATAGTGGCTGATTCATTCGAATATTAGACTCGAATGAATTGGCATTAAGCGAGTAGTTATATGAAAAACACTGCCGATATTACGGTATTAGGGGCGGGGTCTTATGGCACCGCCCTTGCTATTTCTTTAGCCAGTAATGGCCATCGAACTCTGCTGTGGGGTCATGACCCTGAGCATATCGAGAACCTCAAGCGTGACCGCGCTAATGAAGTATTTCTCCCGGGGATAACGCTTCCCGACCTGCTTGTTCCAGAAGCCGACTTGGCGACGGCGCTAGCCGCATCGAATAATATCTTAGTTGTGGTTCCCAGCCATGTTTTTGGCATGGTATTGGGCCAAGCTAAGCCTCTGCTGCGTGAAGATTCACGCATAGTCTGGGCGACAAAAGGGCTTGAGCCTGAGACCGGACGACTGTTGCAAGAGGTTGCCGGAGATGTGTTAGGCGATAAATATCCTTTAGCCGTGCTTTCCGGACCTACTTTTGCGAAAGAGTTAGCGGCGGGAATGCCGACCGCTATCTCCGTTGCCGGAACCCATGCTACTTTTACCCAAGATCTAGTCGAGCTATTACACAGCCCTAAACGGCTACGTGTTTATGCCAACGACGATTTTATCGGCCTGCAACTTGGCGGTGCGGTTAAAAATGTCATCGCCATCAGCGCTGGTATGTCGGATGGTATCGGCTTCGGTGCCAATGCCAGAACCGCATTAATCACCCGAGGCCTGGTTGAATTGTCTCGTTTAGGTGAGGCTATGGGGGCCCAAGCCAGTACTTTTATGGGCATGGCAGGCTTAGGCGATCTGGTACTTACCTGTACAGATAACCAATCTCGTAACCGTCGCTTCGGACTGGCTTTAGGCCGGGGGCAAGGTGTCGAGGAGGCTCAGGAAGAGATAGGTCAGGTGGTTGAAGGTTACCGTAATACCAAAGAAGTTTATGCTTTAGCTAAGCGACTTGGCGTAGAGATGCCGATCACTGAGCAAGTTTATCGGGTGCTCTATGAGGGCGGGACGCCTCGCGAGGCTGCCGTAACCTTGTTAGCCAGAGAGATAAAATCTGAGACCCAAGATAGCGAGTAATCAAGTCTTAGGTTCATGCTTCTTCGTATGTTAAAGATAAAAAAGGGTGCTAAAATAGCACCCTTTTTGTGTCTGGAACACTTATGCCACAGCCCATGGACGGCTAGCTGAGGTATCTTGTGTCTGGCCAAAATTATTCCTGATTCAGTATTTGTATTTAAATTCGAGGCTATAAAGTGAAACATCATGACGTCATAATTATCGGAGCGGGTGCCGCAGGCCTGATGTGCGCCGCTACAGCGGGTTACCGTGGGCGTGATGTGTTGGTGCTGGATGCAGCAAAGCAGGCGGGGAAGAAGATCCTCATTAGCGGTGGTGGACGATGTAACTTCACGAACCAGAAAGTTGAGCCGAATAATTTCATCTGTGGCAATGGGCATTTTGTAAAGTCAGCCCTGGCAAGGTATCGCAGCAGCGACTTTATCGATCTTGTCGAGCGTCATGGTATCGAGTACCACGAGCGGGACCATGGTCAACTGTTCTGTAATGACTCGGCCAAAGAGATAGTCACCATGCTACTGACCGAGTGTGAGTGGGCCGGTGCTAAGGTTAAACTCCGCACCGAGATTGGCAAGATCACTCAAGCTGATTCTGGGAAATTTGAAATAGCGACCGACAAAGATGTCTATAGCTGTGATTCGTTAGTGGTAGCCACAGGCGGTCTCTCCATGCCTAAGCTAGGTGCTAGCCCATTGGGTTATCATCTTGCCGAGCAGTTTGGTTTAAAGGTGTTGCCTACCTATGCCGGTCTGGTGCCTTTTACCTGGCAACCCGAGCAGAAACTCAAATTTGAGCCACTGTCTGGCATTGCGGTACCCAGTACTATAACGGCAAAAGACGGGACTCAGTTCAGTGAAGCCTTGCTCTTTACTCATCGCGGCCTATCAGGCCCTGCCATTCTTCAGATATCAAATTTTTGGAAGCCTGGTGAGACCATCAAGATTAACTTGCTCCCAGGTATCGATGCCAGAGCCGCCATCGAGTTGGTGCTGGCGAACCATCCGAAGCAAAACTTGAGAAATACCCTAGGCCATTGGTTACCTAAACGTCTGGTCGAGGCCCTGTTTGATGAAGCTCTGCTTAACAAGGCGCTGAATCAGTTAATCCATAAAGAACTGGAACAGCTTGCTGTGGATCTCGAGTCCTGGGAAATAATGATGAATGGCACCGAGGGCTATCGCACCGCCGAAGTCACCTTAGGTGGCTTAGATACCGATGAGCTGTCGTCGAAAACCATGGAAACCAAATCAGTACCTGGGCTTTTCTTTATCGGTGAGGTGATGGATGTCAGCGGCTGGCTGGGAGGATTCAACTTCCAGTGGGCTTGGTCATCGGGTGTTGCCGCGGGTCAGGCGGTTTAATGTTGCCAGTGAAGGAGATATTGAGGAATCATACTGAGTTCACTTTCTGTTAATGTCTGCGGTGTTAACATGGCTTTAAGTTACTTCTCTTTGTTTTTCGATACTTTCTTTGAGGCACTGATGTTTAGACCCTTAGTTATCTTGCTTCTACTGTTTATGTCCGGGTGTTCGAGTCAGTTGCCGGAGCAGATTGAAACAGGCACTGCAACCAATGTTGCTGCGAATCAGGCTAAAACATCAGGCCTAGATGCTATTAAGACCAAACAACAGGTATTAGAGCTGAAGCTGATGGCATTTCATCGAGAGTGGAAAGGTACGCCTTACCGTTATGGTGGCATGAGTAAGCGGGGCGTGGATTGCTCTGCCTTCGTCTATCTGGCCTACAAGGATATTTTCGGTAGGAAGTTACCCCGAACCACGGCGGATCAGAAAAACCTTGGGCATAAAGTTGCTAAGGGAAATCTGAAAACCGGCGACCTGGTATTTTTCAAAACCGGTTGGTCGACTCGGCATGTGGGTATCTACCTGAGTGACTCTAAGTTTTTGCATGCATCGACGAGCCAAGGTGTGATGATATCCACCTTAAATAATAGCTATTGGAAGCGTAAGTATTGGCTGTCCAGAAGCTTGTAGCTCTCATTTTTGTCGATAAGCCAGATATAATGGCCGCAAATCATGTTAGTTTACATGCAACTAATATCTCCAGCTTCGGTGCCATCGATAGGGCTTGCCGAAGATAACACCACCAGTAGGACTTAAGATGACTAAAGCTAAAATCGGTATTGTAACTGTCAGTGATAGAGCTAGTGCAGGCGTCTATGAAGATCTCTCTGGTAAAGCGATTATCAAGGTATTGAACGAGTATCTGACTTCTGAGTGGGAGCCTGTCTATGAGGTGATTCCTGATGAGCAAGATGTGATTTCTGCGACACTTATCAAGATGGCCGATGAGCAGAACTGCAGTCTAATCGTTACTACTGGCGGCACTGGCCCAGCTAAACGCGACGTTACCCCTGAGGCGACGGAAGCCGTTTGTGATCGTATGATGCCTGGTTTCGGTGAACTCATGCGCGCCGAGTCACTTAAGTTTGTGCCGACCGCTATTCTTTCACGTCAAACAGCCGGACTTCGTGGTGATACCTTGATCGTTAACTTGCCAGGTAAGCCCAAGTCGATTCGTGAGTGTCTCGATGCCGTGTTCCCTGCAATTCCATATTGTATCGATCTAATGAATGGCCCATTCCTTGAGTGTGATGAATCTGTCATCAAGCCATTTCGTCCAAAGGCCAAGTAAGCATATCTTGAAAGTTAAGAGCGTCTCGATGCGCTCTCTATCTTCCCCGGCAATCCCTTATTGCATCGATCTAATGAACGGACCTTTCCTCGAGTGTGACGAGTCAGTTATCAAACCATTCCGTCCAAAGGCCAAGTAGCATATCTTGAAAGTTAAGAGCGTCTCGATGCGCTCTCTATCTTCCCCGGCAATTCCTTATTGCATCGATCTAATGAACGGACCTTTCCTCGAGTGTGATGAATCTGTCATCAAGCCATTTCGTCCAAAGGCCAAGTAAGCATATCTTGAAAGTTAAGAGCGTCTCGATGCGCTCTCTATCTTCCCCGGCAATCCCTTATTGCATCGATCTAATGAACGGACCTTTCCTCGAGTGTGACGAGTCAGTTATCAAACCATTCCGTCCAAAGGCCAAGTAGCATATCTTGAAAGTTAAGAGCGTCTCGATGCGCTCTCTATCTTCCCCGGCAATTCCTTATTGCATCGATCTAATGAACGGACCTTTCCTCGAGTGTGACGAGTCAGTTATCAAACCATTCCGCCCAAAGGCCAAGTAAGCTGATTTTTAAAAAAGTGACTAAGGCCCGGTAATTTCCAGGCTTTTTATTGTCTGCTTTACAGTTTCTCACAACTTTTTAGCGCTTTTGTATAATTTAGCATCCCCTGTTTCATCTCCACTGTTTTAATCTTATGGATCAAAGCATGACCTATACTTTATTAGGTCGAAATCATATCGATTCGAATAAATGTTGAGGAGAGAGGGATGGAATTTTTATCTTCATGGAGCATCAAACGTAAATTGATGGCTGTGATGTTAGTTTTTGGCTTAGCCGGGGTAACCATACTGGTCGATGTCATCATTAATACAAATTTTGTGGCAGATAAGTTTGAGGAATATGATCAAGCTGGTGTGAACAGTCAAAAGTACATCTTATCTATCAGCCGAGACATGAATTATGTTTCTCGTCTATCACGTAGCATCATGCTTGGAGATGATTTCGACAAAAATTACTCTCTGTTAGATACTCGAATTCGTGATATTTATAGCCATTTCGATAACCTCGAAGCTTCTCTAAGACTGGTCTCGGACAGAGATGCTAAGAATCGGCTTAATCAGTTGATGGCGAATTCTAAACAAGCCACAAAGGCATTCTTAGAAGATGGCCGCGCTCGCATGTTACAGCTTAAATCCGTTGATCGTAATCCGGATGTCTTACAGGAAGCCTGGAGTTCATATCGTACAGGGGCGAGTCCTTTCGCTAATAAGGCTAGAGCTAGTTTCAAAGAGCTAGTTAGAGCCGAGGAAAGTTCCAGACAGGAGATACAGCAGGCTGCAATCGCTTCCATGGCTGACATGAAACAGCAGCTGATCTTAATTACCATAGGTTCTTTTGTGCTTGGTGGTCTGCTGCTCTTCTTTGTTGCACGAGGTATTTTACATTCTGTAAGCACCTTGACCCGGTCCATAGATGACATAGAGAGAAATTCTGATCTGACCCGTCGCATCGAAATCAGTAGTAAGGATGAATTTGCAGCTCTTTCTAGAGCGTTTAATCTGATGCTAGATAAGTTTCAAGCTAGTATTAATAGCGTTTCCGATACTTCGAAGCAGTTGGCTGAGTCGGCACAAGGCATGGCGAAGGTTACCTCAGAAACTGCCGCTTCGGTCCAGAGTCAGAGACATGAGCTGGACATGGTTGCCACTGCGATGAATGAGATGACGGCAACGGTTGTCGAGGTGGCTAAGAATGCTAATGATGCCGCAGATGCCGCCAATCAGACTGATGACCAATCGAAAGAGGGCATGCAGGTCGTCAATAATACCGTGGATACTATTGTTGGTTTAGCTGCCGAGATAGAAAGTGCTGCCGAAGTGATACAAAACTTAGAGAAAGACAGTAATCAAATTGGCACCATTCTCGATGTTATCAAGGGGATTGCCGAGCAGACTAACTTGCTAGCGCTAAATGCGGCTATCGAAGCCGCTAGAGCGGGTGAGCAAGGAAGAGGATTCGCCGTGGTTGCCGATGAGGTCCGTACTTTAGCGAGTCGAACCCAAGAGTCTACCGAAGAGATTCAGGCGATGATCGAGAAGCTACAAGGTGGAGCTAAAACAGCAGTGAGTGTCATGTCGGATAGCCGAAAGTATGCCGATGAGAGTGTGAGTCATGCCAAATCTGCTGGTGAGGCCTTGCAGATGATCACGCAATCTATCGGTACCATTACCGAGATGAATACTCAGATTGCCACAGCAGCAGAAGAGCAATCTGCGGTATCGGAGGAGATCAACGCTAATATCGTTAATATCAATCATGCTGCCGAAGAAGCCGCCGAAGGTGCTAACTCGACATCCAGTGAGAGTGAACGTTTAGCCGAGATGGCGCAAGAGCTGCAACTGCTGGTTCAGCAGTTTAAAACCTAGTCTTCTCGTTACCTAGGGAAGCGTATTATTCGCCCTAGGTTCCCTTCTTAATGATCTGATAGGCGCTATACCCGGTAAACATTAGTAAGCTGGGTATCGCCACTAAGTGGGCAAAGATGTTGGGCTCGGTGCTAAAATGTAGCCAAAATAGTAATGCCCAACTTATTCCAAGATAACTCAGGCTCATCACCAGATGCTTATTCGATTTTGACATCATCTACTCCTATTAATCACTTCTATTCATTACTCGTGTTCAGCTAAGAACCTGCAACACTTTCTGGTCTTCAACTGAAGCTTTCATTGAAGTTCCCAGTGTCATCTCAGTATAAAAACTAGACAAAATCTTATAAAGTGTCATTATTGACAAAATAAGGGTTAAAAGTGATAATTTGTGTTTTGGTCATAGTCTTTGAATTATAGTCTTGTGGTCATAGCTTGATGATTGAACTTGAGGAGAGACTGAGATGAAGAAAATAATAATATTGGCTGCAGGGAATGTGGTTGCCGGTGGTATTGTCAGTTTTCTCGATGTGTTCAGTTTCTGCAATGTTTATTGGCGACGTATGAATCCAGATGCAAAAGAAGACCTGTTTCATTGTCATGTGGTTTCATATGATGGCCAGCCGGTGAATACCAATCAGCATATTCAAATCCCCGCCATAGGTCTGGATAAACCCGAAGATATTCTGCAAGCCGATGCGGTTATTCTTGCGTCTGCCTTTGTGACGAGCAGAGAGGAGTTTCAAGCTTATCTCAATGAGTTTGAACCTTTGTTCGAGCCCCTGAGGCTCTTCGCTGCCAGTGGAAAACCCGTGGCTGCTTATTGCTCCGGCACCTTGATGTTAGCCGCCTCAGGCGTGCTTAATGGTCGCACGGCCACGACGGTTTGGTGGTTAAAGGAGATGTTCGAGCGAAATTTTCCTGATGTGAATCTCTGTATGGATAAACTGGTCATCTCAGATGAGCATATTCATACCGCTGGCGCGACGACTTCGAATCTGAGTCTGGCACTTCACCTGATAGGAATTTTTGCCGGTGAACAAATTGCCCATCAGATGGCCAAGATATTACTGATAGACCCCAATCGAACCTCGCAACAGCCCTTCATGTCCATGGATCTATCCATTGGGGTTAATAATCACAAAGATGAGTTGGTGACTAAGATCCAAAATTGGATGCAGGCACAAATAGGGCAGAGTTTCTTGCTCGATGATATCGCTGATAAATTTGCTGTGGGTAAACGTACCATGATCAGGCGTTTCAAGAAGGCGCTCAATGAGACGCCTGCTAGTTACATGCAGCGTTTGCGTGTCGATGAGGCTAAGCGATTACTCGAAACCACCGAACTTGCCCTGGAGCAGATAGTAGATAGGGTTGGCTACGAAGATGTGAGTTCATTTAGAAAGCTGTTTATTCAGCTGACGAGTCTTAGCCCCAGAGCCTACAGGGAAAAGTTTAATACCCACAACTGCTGTTAACTCAACTCATGCATGAGCAGCAATGTGGGTTGCTTTGAATATCGGAGTGTAGAGAGAGGTAAACTTATAGAGCATTAATCTCTCGTTTGAGATCATGGCTGCCATCTGTGACTATTTTCTCCAGAGTCTGCACCCTTTCTTCGAGATGACGATTTTGCTTGCGCAGCAGTGCTAGCTCATCTTGGTTAATATCTGACCTGTTCACCTTGCAAAGTCTTAAGTACTGCTTAAGGCCTTCGGTAAACGTCACGCTGGCGATAAATACGATCATAACAACCATGATAATCAGTTCTTTATCTATCTCTCTCTCCTTATGATGTAGCCCTGAGTGCGAGTCACTCTGGGCTTCTAGCTGTGTTATTGATATACCAATCGGTATAAAAGTGTGGTCACTCAGCGAGAGTTTAGCGCTTCGGAGGCAAGGCAACGAGTGAGGAACATATATTCTACGTTTAAGCTCGTTAACGCCGTATCGGAAGTGCTAAAACTCGCCTTTCAGGAGTGTTTTTGGCAGCCTACTTCTGTGTTGAATGAGCTCGAAAGGGATCACCATTCCCTCACTCATCCGCCTTGAATTATGCAGCCAAAAATAACTCTGAGTTGACCACTTTCTTATACCGATTGGTATTATAAACCGAAGATTATCTTCTCGCTCTTGAGTGATCTTTCCATGCTGAAGGTCAGGGCTAGGGCGATAACTAAGGTCACGACCGAGGACAGCACTAGCTGCAACATAGGGATTTCGCGTCCCTTGATGAAGGCGATCAGTGCCTGTTGCTGCCCGGAGACAGGGAGCCACTGCAAGGTATCAGGGGCTATGTTGTAGCTGGCGGCCATCGACAGCATCATGGGTACTATGAGTACTAAAGTCAGATAGGACTGAGCCTCTTTAAAGCTCTTGGCCATAAAGGAGACAAAGAGTTGCAGGCTTGCGGCCATCATGGCTATGGGTAGTCCAATCAATAGCATGAGCAAGATGAAGTCTGTGCTTATGTTGACCGTAAATCCAAGTTCATGCCAGGGGACATAGGCATAGGATATTTTGGAGATGATCAGGGTTAACAGCAGACCCAACATGGCGAACACAGTAACGGCAAACACCTTGGCTAGCACTATGCTACGGGTCGATACCGGATGACTGAGTAACAAGGCCAATGAATTTCGCTCTCGTTCACCGGCACTGGTATCTATGGCCAAGTTCATACCCGAGATAAACACCGCATAGATCATGGTCATGGTGGCGACACCTAAGATAACCCCGCCCTTGGAGTCCGGCGTGGCTTGATCTTCTATCTTCACCTTAATTGGCTGAACCACACGTGGATCTATGCCTCTGGCTATCAAGCGTAAGCTACCCATCTCGGCGCTATAGGTCTGCAGGTTACGCTCGAGACGACGAATAGAGTTTTGTAGCTTCTCGTTAGAGTTATCGGCTATCAGTATGACTTCGGCGCTGAGGCCTTTAGCCATCTGAGCGGCATAATCTTCGCTGATAACCAGACGGATATCTTTTACATCCAGCGGTTCACCTTCATCATCAGTACTGCGACTATCACCATGGGTGATCCCTTGGCTGGATAGGTACTTGATAAGATCCGGAGCGTTATCGGCATTCTCTATCTTGATGTTGAGATCTTTCGGACTCGACATCTGACCTATGAGTAGCATAAACATGCCACACATCAATAGAGGCGTACCAATAGCGTAATAGAGTCCGGCCATGACAGAGCGCTTGTCTCTGGCGGCATCGATAAGCTCCTTGCGAACCATGGTCATTATCTTGTTCATCATGCTGTGATTCCCTCATCTTTACCGATAAGTTGGCTTTGAAAACGCGCATCCTGCTTGGATGCTTTGAAGAGCATCATTTGTGAGGCCGTTATCATGCTGCTATTCCCTCATCTGTTCCAATAAGCTGGATAAACGCATCCTCCAGAGAATCCTTACCTGTCTGGCGACACAGCTCATCCGGGCTACCTATGGCAACGACTTTACCGTCCGCCATTACGATCACCTGATCACAGAGTGCGGCAACTTCCTGCATCACATGGCTAGAGAACAAGACACAGTGCCCATGCTCCTTGAGCTCTTTCAACAGATCTCTCAGTACTCGGGTACTCATCACATCTAAGCCCCGAGTAGGCTCGTCGAGTATGATGTTAGTTGGCTGGTGGACTATGGCCTGAGCTAGTGCTGTCTTCATGCGTTGGCCCTGGGAGAAACCTTTGCAGCGACGGTCGGCAATATCATCCATATGTAGTTGGCTGAGTACCTTAGCGGTGGCAGCTTTGGCTTCTACTCTCGATAAGCCATTGAGTTCGGCAAAATAACTCACATACTCTCTCGGGGTCAGTCTTTCATACAGTCCGAAAGGATCCGGGAACAGCCCCAACTGCTGTTTGGCTTCGATAGGAGATTTAGACACGTCAATGCCATCTATCTCGGCGATACCTTTGTCTGCCTGGAGTAGACCGAAAATGGTTCTCAGGCAGGTGGTCTTGCCCGCACCGTTAGGACCAAGCAGTCCGGTTATTTGGCCATCTTTGGCCTCGAAGCTCAGATCATCCAGTGCCTGAACCTCGCCGATACGCTTAGATAGATTAGATACTTTAATCATGGCTAGCTCCTTGGGCTATGGCTTGCTTTGGCTTTTGTACGGGCTCTTGTGTATGTTCCGGGGCGGGAATGGCCTCGACTGTACTGGCATTGAGGTAGAAGTTACGACTCACATCCTTGTTCAGGCATTCACCGTCTAAATCCTGCACGTTGCCAGTGTCGACTAGCTCTGCGATAAGGTCATTACCGCAAGATTGATGAGCGACTCCGTGGGTAGCATAAGGAGCAATAAAGTGCCTGGCATTAGTGAGTTTTTCCATGGCTAACTCCCCCCAACTCGGCGGTGTGGCCGGGTCTAACTCTCCCGATAACACTAAGGTGGGAATGTCGCTGCTAATGGGCGCAGAGAAGTCGGCATCTACGGCTGGCATATTCCAGATGGCACAGGATTGTTCGAATGTGGTCACCATCTCCCTGCCAAAATAGGTTTGGTTGGCGGCGTCTCGCTCGGCAGTTGTGAGGCGTTGCCAATCTTCGCCACAAATAACCGAGGCATGCATGCCCATGGCGATGCCTGTGCTATCGATAGTGAGAGAATACAGACCTAAGATAGGTTGGAAATTATCTTTAGCGGCCTCACTGATTGCATGTGGGATAAGCGCGCGGACATTAGGCATATACAGGGCCATTCTGATGGCTCCCATAAATTTGGCCCGCGTCATGGTGAGTTGGGTTGCCTCGCCAGTTAACGGGTCTTGTACCTGGCTGACCATTGGTGCTATGGCTAGCTTGGCATCGACACTGGCTAAGTCTGCTTTGAGGTTGGGAAACTGAGCGCCGCAGAGTTTGTTGGTGTTGCAATCCTTGATTAACAAATCGAAGGCGCGGCTGATGGCATTGCCGATGGCGAGTACACTCTGTTGCATCGGGACTACGCCGTCTATGGTGACAGTCGATAGTGCTTCCGGGTAGTGACTTAGATACAGCTGTGCCATGCGAGTGCCGTAGGAGATGCCATATACATGCAGCTTCTTATAGCCGAGATGCTTGCGTACGGCTTCGAAATCATCCAGTGCATTCAGGCTACCGTATTGAGTGACATCGGCGTCGAGTTCATCCAGACAGGCTTGAGTCTCGGTGGCTACATCGAAATCTGCTTCGTTAATGGCCAGGGCATCTTCGAAGCCGTCTCCTTCGCAATTTAGGATATTGGAGCGTCCGGTGCCGCGCTGATCTATGAGTAAGATATCCCTACTCTGACGTATCTTTCTGAACATACGGCTGAAGCCTGCGGCGTTATCTATGGCAGATTGGCCCGGGCCGCCGGCGATGGCAAGAAAGGCTTCGGAATGATTATCGCTTTTTATCGCAGCCAGCACAGCATAGTGGATCTCTATCTGCTTTCCATCTGGCTTAGCGGGATTCTCCGGTACCGTGATAAAGCCGCAGTTAACTTGCTCAGACAGGCCATCCAGATAGCAGGTTTGCTCATTCTGGCTAGCTGGATCCTCAGTGTTATTCTCGCTGTTATCAGCATCTGCAGAGGCAAAGGCGGGAAGGTTGAGAATCATGCTGCTGATAACGAGTGTGCCGATCAGCGTCATTAATGGCTTGCCCTTTACACTATTTATGGCCTTTCTTGTCTCTGACCTGTCTCGCTTTCCATGAAACATACTGGCTATTCCTTTCTTGAAAATTACTCAATCTATGCTAAATTACGTATCGGTGTATCAATGTATTAATACAGTGTCTAAAGGCTAATGTTAGAACTAATAAATGTCAACCCCAGTAGTGGTGAGCCCATATATCGACAGTTGAGCGAACAGATTGTGCGTTTAATTGTGGGTGGCCAATTAGAAACAGAACAAGTGCTGCCTTCGGTGCGGAAGATGGCCGAGCACCTGTCGGTAAACCCCATGACAGTTTCCAGGGCTGTGCAGCAGCTGGTCGAGCAGGGATGGCTGGAGAGGCGCCGTGGCCAACCTACCAGAGTGGCTAAACGTGAACATAGCGAGACAACTTCGAGTGCCCAGCTGCTTAAGCCCGAGGTTGATGAGCTCGTGTCCCAGGCCAAACAATTAGGCATCAGTCGTGATGAGTTAATGGAACTCATCGATACTTGTTGGTAAAGCGGTAAAAGAATAAACAAAATAAGAACAAAGGATTGAACTGATGGATATGAACCAAGCGCCGATTCTTGAGTTTAACAAGGTCAGCAAATGTTTTTCTGCTAAAGACGAGGCCGATAAGACTGCGATTAATTGCCTCTCAATAAAATTGTTCCCCGGTATGGTAGTGGGTCTATTGGGGCAAAATGGTGCGGGAAAGTCGACCCTGATGCGCTGTGCGCTTGGGATCATAGAGCCAAGTTCGGGTGAGATCACCACCTTAGGTGAGCCGGTTAATCAACTTAGCTCAGAGGCTAAGGCGCAGATAGGTTATGTGCCACAACAACCCTTCGGCTATGAGGGCTTCAGTGTCTCCAGGGCATTGGAATTACATAGAAGCTTCTATCCCGCGTGGGATCGGCAGCTTGAGAATACCTGGCTTGAGCGTTTCAATCTCGATTCTAAGCAACAAGTTCAACGCATGTCTGTGGGTCAGCGTCAGTCTCTGGCCTTGATCATGGCCATGGCCTACCGACCTAGGCTACTTATTCTGGATGAGCCTGTTGCTAGCCTGGATCCCATAGCCAGACGCAAATTTATGTCTGATCTGTTCGAGCTGGCGCTTGAATCTGGCTCGGCCGTGCTGTTTTCATCCCACATCACCTCAGATCTGGAACGTGTCGCCAGTCATCTGGCACTCATGAGATCCGGCGAGCTGGTGTTGTTCAAGGAGATGGACAGTGTGCGCGAAGAGGTCAAGCTGCTTACGTTTGCAAATGGTGAAGAGATACCGGAAGGGCTAAACGTGCTCAACCAGCATGGCAACAAGGTGCTGGTGGATAATTTCTGCGCTGTGAAGTATCCAGATATATCGGCCCAATCACTGAATCTTGAACAGCTGTTTATGGAGCTGCACAGATGAGTCGCACTAACCCAGAGCTGATTCAGCCCAGGAGTGATAATGGCCCTTGGCTGAAATTATTGCAGTGTCGATTCGCAGGCGTGATCCGCTTCTGGTTCTACGATCTGGGTAGCGCCAGCTTTATGGGAGTCACATTACTGGGTTTATTGATGCTGGTGCCGATCATTGGATTCGAAAAATTCGAGATTCTTCCTCTTATTTTAGGCCTGGTACAGGTCTCTGTATCGGCGGCGGTGGCCTGGCAGCTGAATCGGTTAGCGGCGACAGAGTGGTCAATACTGATCCCTGAATATAGACGGAACATATTCTTTCAGTGCAGCTTCATGCTGCTGAGCTCATTTTCTATCGGCACCTTAGTCTGCTTACTGGTAGGGTTGGAGGCGGCATTTACCCAACTGCTGTTAGCGACGGGTTTAGGACTGATTTTTGTTTATCTATGCCAGATAAAGATGGCTGTCTATTATCTGTCTATCTTGCTCTATCTGTCTTTACTCTTCATTGACTCGATAGCCGAATCTCTTTCTCCTGTGATGATAGCGGCAGTGGTGCTCGCTAACCTGACTTTAGTCTGGGCTATATGGAAAAGAGCCTTGGTAAGTGGCTGGCATCCCGATGCCAGGACTATCTATCTCAACGCGCTGGAGATGGGAGGAATTTGGCTACCCAATGCTAAGTCTTACCCCTTGATCTTTAAGCTCGAAAAGCATCTTCATCCGGTTAATTTCTTCATGGGTCCCTTGCTGGCCCTGTTAATCATAGCCATGCCGATAATCACACTCATAGTTGCGGCGTTGGCTCAGCTGGTGGGCGTGGAGGTCCCGGCCCTGTTTATGTTGGTGCAGTTTAGCTGTGTGGCTTGCACTATGGTTCATTGGAGCCGTATTCAGCGTTGGCGAGCGGTAGAAACTCTGTTTATGCTGCCAGGCTTCAGTGGCAAGCAGGGAATGATAGATGCGTTTAATCGCTCTCAAATTAACTTGTTAATCTTGTTCACCCTGATCATGGCGGCTACTGCGGCTCTGGTTGCGTTATTCAATCCAGCCATCACTTTTGCTATCTGGTTCCACCTCGTCTTGAGCACCTTCTTCGGTTGTGGTTTTCTCTTGGGGGCTGGGAGTGCGTGTAAAACGGCACTACAGCTGTCCACAACTATGCTGATAATTATTGCGCATTCGGCTTGGATTTCGGGAAGTTTACGTGTGTTTGCCGAAGAAACCGACGTTTGGCTATGGTTTGCGGGAGATCTGGCTCTAGTTGGTATATCCATGCTAACTATATGGTGGGGAAGTAAAAAGTTGTGGAAAGGCGATCTGGTTTAAGGCCACAAATTTTACAAAACTGTGGCAGAACTAACAAAAGTTGAGCAATTGCTCTTATTTTTCTTGGGCCATTGACGTAAAATGTCCGGAAACAGGAACACCTGTACGCTTAAAAAGGCCCCAAATATATGTCACTCGAGCAGTATCATTTAACACGATTAATCAAGAAGCAGAGCCTGCAACTCGGCGATGCTATCGCGCTCGAAGGATACGAAATGGCGGCCCCATGGCATCAGGTGAGTTGGAGCGATTTCGGTAGCATCAGCTCCCAGGTAGCTCAAGCCTTGATTAATTTTGGCTTCGAGGCGCAAGATCGCGTGGCTATCCTTGCACAGAACAGCCCTCAGTGGACCTGTGCCGATATTGGTTGTCTCAAGACTCGCGCCGTAGTAGTGCCTATCTATCCGACTAGCACCTTCGAACAGGCGAGCTATATTATCGATGATGCCGAGGCGAAACTTATCTTCGCCGGCGATCAAGCTCATTACGAGATGGCCTGTAAACTGACTGACGTATGTGCCAGCTTGATACAGGTGGTGGTGTTCGATAAGAACGTCACCCTGCAAGACAATGCCAATCATCATTACTTCGACGACCTTATTGCCGACAGCTATCCGGCAAAGACACCCATCGAGTTGGATAAACGACTCGATGCGGCCAATTTGGATGACTTGCTTACCCTGATATACACCTCAGGTACCACTGGTGAGCCAAAAGGCGTGATGTTGGATCACCGTAATTTTGCCTCTATGGTGCGTCAGCACGATAGCTTCTTACCATTTACTCCCGGTGACGTGTCTCTGGCCTTCCTACCTTTGAGCCATGTGTTCGAACGTGGCTGGAGTTTCTACGTGCTTAGCCGTGGTGGTCATAACGTTTATCTGCAAAACCCCATGGCGGTCAAAGAAGCCATAGTCCAGGTACGCCCACACACGCTTTGTGTGGTACCAAGATTTTTAGAGAAGGTGTATAGCGCGGTACAGGATAAAGTCTCTAAGGCACCGAGTAGCCGTCAGAAGTTGTTCGCCTGGGCCATGAATGTGGGTCATCGTCAATCTGAGGTGGGTCAGGGCCGCGAGAAGGCATCACTGGCTTTGAGCCTGCAATGGAAACTGGCCGATAAATTGGTCTTTAGTAAGCTAAAACAGGTACTGGGCGGACGCCTCAAGTTTATGCCTGTTGGTGGTGCTGCGCTAGACCCTAATGTGAGTGCCTTCTTCCAGAGTATCGACGTACCTGTGTTGTGTGGCTACGGTATGACTGAAACGACTGCCACAGCTACCTGTAATACTCTGGCTAATCGCGTTCCCGGCTCTAACGGCAATGCCATCCCCGAAGTCGAGATCAAATTAGGTAAAGATAACGAGATCTTTGTTCGCGGCGATACCGTGATGCGCGGTTACTATAACCGTCCACAAGAAACCGCAGATACCTTCGAAGATGGCTGGTTGAAGACCGGCGATGCGGGTCGTATAGATGAGCATGGCAACCTGTTTATTACCGATCGTATTAAAGAGCTGATGAAAACCTCTAATGGTAAGTATATCGTGCCACAACGCGTCGAGGGTAAGGTCGGTTGTTGTCCTTTCATCGAGCAAGTTGCCATTGTTGCCGATGCTAAAAACTATGTCTCCGCCTTGATTGTCCCAGCCTTCGAAACACTCGAAATATGGGCGAAAGAGAAGGGGCTGCATTATGAGTCACCCATGGAGCTGTTACGTCACAGCCATGTTATCGAGCATTTCGATCAACGCCTCAAGACACTGCAGAGCGATCTGGCTGGTTTCGAGAAGATTAAGAAGTTTACTCTGCTACCGGAAGCTTTTTCGATGGAAGCGGGTCTTATTACACCGACCATGAAGCTACGTCGTAAGGTGATTTATCATAAGTATGCCCGTGAGATCAGTGCTATGTATGGTAAATAGATCTGCTTCGCATCTCTATGCATGTCACAGTGTGACGTTATCAAGCAATGATGACGTTATACCATTCCGAGTAAGTATCTGATCATTCAGCGGGAGTTCAAAGCACTGCAGGCAAGGCGAATGTTTGAAGCTAATAGTTATTCTATATCGAGAACATTCAACGTAGCATAAAGGGCTTTGAAACCCGCACTGCGTGAGGCTCTCAGTGTTTCCACTTCTGTGTTACATTGACTTAAAAGGGAATAACCATTTCCTCATCAATGTGTCTTGAATTGAAAAAACTGAGAGTCTCTGAACTGACCAGATACTTATATGGCATGGTATTAGAACAGCAAGAATAATAAGAGGATATTGAGATATGTCAGAGACCTTTTTTAGTTTAGCCATCCAGCCAAGATTTAATGAGACCGATGGTCTGGGCCATATCAATAACACTGTGCTTCCTGTGTGGTTTGAGGCTGCACGTGAGCCGGTATTCGAGATCTTCAATCCTAGCCTGGACCTAAGTCAGTGGAACCTGATAGTGGCGGGTTTTACCATTGCTTATACTTCGCCGACTAATTATGGTTCTACCGTATCGGTAAAAACTTGGATCAGCCGGGTGGGTAACTCTAGCTTCGAGGTGGCTCAGCAGAGCTGGCAAGAGGGGAAGATGACCTCAGAAGCTAAGACGACTCTGGTGCATTACGATTACGGTATAGATAAGAGTCAGCCGATTTCAGCCGAGGTTAAATCTCAGCTTGCAAAGCTAACTGGTGAATAGTTCGCTTTTGTTGATATTAAAGGGCTGACTATAAAAACTTCTGTACATACCAACAGCTAGCCTTAACCTCGAGGTTAGCTGCTTTTGCCCAGCTTAATCCATATCTAACCAATTTTTCGGCAAATCCTTGTCCACGCAGATTATCGGGCACAAAAGTGCTGGTGAAATCAACCTGGTCATCATTAATTGTTATAAACAAGTACGGCTTGCTCTGTGTCTGAATGGATGACAAACCTGTGCTCGTTTTTCAGATGTTTAACCACTGATTCGATCATTTATTACTCCGCTTTCACTTCTTTATAGGTTTTTAGGGCATCGAGTAGCTCTGGGGTCAGCGTCGCTTTTTTACCTGTCTTGAAGTTAAACATCACGACTTGCGAGCTACCTAAGGTGGTGACAGCTTCTTGAGCCTTGCTGAAAACCGTATAATTCATCATGAAGCGGTCGGCCTTGATATCGCTAATTTTCACGCTCACTAACAAGGTGTCGGGAAAGGTGACAGGGCGCTTATAGCGGGCATGATTATCACTCAGTACAGGGCCAACTTGGGTTATTTTCAGATCGCCGAGCAGGTTTATCTGGCTAAAGAAATCGATCCGCGCTGTCTCGAAATATTTGAAGTAGACCACATTATTTACGTGCTGTAGGGCATCCATCTCTCCCCAGGCTACGGTGATCTCTGTGTGGACTGGGTTTTGTGCGATAAACTGTTCTAGCATGCTGCCTCTCGTTATTCAAACGGTTGTTTAACTTGAGGGGCAGCATAGCAGCATGTCATAGTGGCAACAAGTTGAACAAACTATATAGATAGCATGAGGTTGACCTGTTTATGGGACTGAGAATTCGCCAAGCAAGTATCTTCGGTACGCTGGCAGTTACTGGACTAACGTTAGTCGTGCTAATGTTGTTGAGCATTAGTCTGGATGCAGTAGCCGTAACAAACCGCTATATTGCGGTGAAAAACGCAGAAGATAAGCAAGCCAAAAATCTGATTAAACCCATATCGAAACAGATGCTTGCCCTATTCGATGAGCAACTTCCCATGAAGCAAGCACTGACGATAATCTATGGCGCTGAAGACGGTCCTCTGTTTGACCCTGATAGCAGTCAGATACTTATTCCTTATGAGTTTGTGACAGAGGTTTATGCTCGTTTCCATCATGACAACTACCAAGAGACAGGTGTGAGCCCAGAAGATGCAACCCGCGACGTCTTGATGCATACTCTTGCCCATGAATATGGCCATGCTTATATCTTTAGCAATCAGGTGATAGTGCTCGGTAAGGAGGAGGATGCGGTTGATACCTTAGCGACGCTAATGCTCATTCACTCCTTCGATAATGGCGCTGATATTGCCTTGAGCGCAGCCGATCTGTTTTCGTTGGAAGATGAGGATATTAAAGAGCTTGATGATGATCATTTCTGGGATGAACATAGTTTAGATGCCCAGCGATATTTCAGTACCTTATGCCTGATATACGGCAGCAATCCCGAGAAATACGGCAAGGTTATTTCTAAAGCTCAGTTAGAAATTGAAAGAGATAGCTACTGTGAGGAGGAGTATTTCAGACAAACGGAAAACTGGGACAGGTTAAAAGAGCGTTACAGTGTTTTACCGAGCAAGGTGAAATAATACCAATCGGTATAAAGAGCAGACATAAAAAAGCACTCTATTTAGAGTGCTTTCTTATATAAAAATATGTTCGGTTGTTAGAATGTCAGTTCGGCGAAGCTGGTGATCTGCTTATGGCTGCCTGTACGCTGGTCATCTGAGCGAACCATCTGCATGGTACGCATACCCGCTTCTTCGGCCGCTTTAAGCTCTTCAACCACATCAGAAATATACAGGACTTGCTTAGGCGCTAAGCTGATGGTGTTGATGATGTTGCAATAAGCCTGTTTGAACAGCTTGTTACCGGTACGGGTATCGAAATGGCCATCAAACTTAGGGGTTAGGTCGCCGCCATCACTGTGAGCAAACAGTAGCTTCTGTGCTTCTGCAGAACCAGATGAGAAGCTGTAAATACGCATGTTTTGCTGTTTAATTCCATCGATAGCCTGGATAAAATCAGGGAAGATATGACCGGTGAATTCGCCCTTGGCATATCCTTGCTTCCAGATTAAGCCTTGTAATGTCTTAAGCGGCGTGGCTTTTCTGTCTTCGGCCACCCACTGCTGCAGGATCTCGGTAACACGCTCGAGTGAAGCATCTGGCTCTAGAGCGATATCTCTCACATCACAAATGCAGTTTTCTACTAAAACATTGTGTTCATTTTCTTTAAGAAAATCGGGTAGTACCTTGGCTGAATAAGGAAACAGCGTGTCCTTAATAAAGCTAAGATCGGTTGTTGTACCTGCTGTATCTACAACTATGGCTCTGATACCCATGATTACTCCACAATGTGCCCGGAATCGATGTTCCAGTAACTGATAACGTTATTTTCAATGTCGATCCTAAGCTGAAATCTCCGCTATTACTAGCCTAATCTGTGTTCAAAATGTATTAAATTTACCGAATATGCCACATAAATGCTCATATGAAGCTAGATAGTGATCTATAAGTTACCTTGACCTTTACCAAGGAGGATTGAACTGGGATTTGATTCGACATGGATTGGACAAGGATTAGTCAAAGCTAAAAATGGTGCTAGCTTGGCTGTTTATCAAAATCACAGGAGTGACAATAATGATAAAACAGCAGGTATTAGCTCTTCTTCTATTCCCTCCGAAAGCTAATCAGTATCCTTGTGTCGACTTCTGGAGAAGAAGTTTTGTTTTTATGTTTTTAAGACGTTAATATGCAAGCGTTTTTAAGGGTTATTATTGTTACCAAAATGCAGCGGGTGCATTTAATACAGTAAACAGACAAATATAGGGATAGCAATGAAACTCAACTCTCTGTTAACCGCAGGCATGTTACTGGCCGCGGCGACAACACCTGCTTTTGCCGCTAAAGATCTGGGTTTTTACCTGGGTGGTCAAGTTAATAACACGGCCATAGAAGATAATATCGGTGCGTTTGATGAGTCTGCTACTGGGTTCGGTGTTTATGGTGGTTATAACTTTAATGACAGCTTTGGCATTGAAGCGAGCATTTTTGCGACCGATAGTTTTGTCGATGAAATGGATTTTCGTATGGCGGCCATGACAATTTCGCCTGTGGTGCGACATGCTTTTACTGACAGTGTCACGGCTTATTTGAAGGCTGGACTGGTGGTCAATAGGACTTATAGCGACGATGACAATGTTGATGAGAGTTATCAAGGCACTGGTTGGTTGTTTGGTGCTGGTGTGGATGTGACGTTAACTCAGTCTTTGGCGCTGCGAGTGTTTTATGAGATCAGTGAAACAGACCCAGAATCCGACAAGCGTGATGATTACTTTGCCGATATTAGCCTTGTTCAATATGGAGTCGGTTTGCATTACCGATTCTAACGGCTTGGTATCCATGCCTCTCGCGTAGAGAAGTTATTATCATGGCTTTCGCCTTCTAACGGGAAGTCATCTAGTCTACAGATGGAAAATTTGAAATTGTCTGCTGTTAGTGAGGAGAGAAAGGCAAGAGCTGTCTAAGGTATAAGCTATTGAAGCTATATGTAGTGAATGCCGACTACTTTCCTCTTGGTCATCTGGGAGAGTAGGCGGCACAGCTCATTTCCATTCTTCATACACCCTATGGAATGAATAAAAGTAGAGAACGCTAGTTCTCTACGCATAAGCTCTCTACTTAAATTTCTCTAAGTAAAGCTCACCAAAAAATACTCTTTAAACGAGAGAAACCAAGGGATTCAGTAGTCATCCATGAGTAAGACAGTCGTTGTTTTTCTGTCTTTCTCTGTGATAATCCAAACCTGCTCTTTACCGTATGCATAGCTGGAGAAGATTCTGCCATCAGATTTAGTGGCTTCATCATTCCTTGCTTTACCCTCGGAGCATAGTTCTCCCCAGTCACGATTTTTATGTCTTTCTAGCAAAAGGGATACCCCTACACATTGAGGATTCGTTTCCATTGTTTCTCTCAAGAGTGTTCGCACAGTTTCCTTAATGACAATATTACCAAGCTCGAATGGAATGCTGTCAGAGGTGTTGATGTGCTCGCTTTGACTTAACTCTTTAGAGTGTTTCATTATATGTTCCTTTTATCTAAATTATTGCGCTTTTCTCGCCTGACGGTGCAAGCACTTGTCATACTTCTGAAGTGCAGGAAAGCCAAATGGATCCGACTTCATGCAAAGCAGGTTATGACGTAGAAAAGCTGAAGTAGATTCGCAAAGAACAAGCAAGATGCCAGCTAATAAAGGTATCCCTGATGTAATAAATGAACTAGATCAAAGTTTTAAGGTTATCAGGAAAGGATTAGAGCTAATTAGCTCGTGTAAACGTATTCTCTAAACTCGAAGATAGCCCCCCTAGATGATTTACATAAATACAGCTATGAGTACCATAATCTCACTAAGTACTCATAACGTCAGATGAAACCAGCTTAAACGATGAGCCAGCTTCATCGTTCAGACCACCTTCCCTCTAATTAATCGAGAAACACCATCTCTGGTGCGGCATGCATCAGGAAGTTCTGATGGGAAATATTCCAGGCATAGGCTCCGGCTTGAGTAAACACCAGATAATCGCCCAGATTTAGCTTGTCGATATATTGCTGTCTGGCTAACACATCTTTCGGAGTACAGAGTTGGCCCACCAGAGTCACATGCTGTGCTTTTATGCTGGGCTCAGGTATACAGAACTCTGACTTACCAGACTCTATTTCAGGAGCTGGATCAGCCTTTACTGACGATCTTGAGTGTACAAAGAAAGGGTGGTCATGACTCTGGGCCGCTGGAGTGCGGAAATGATGGGTACCGCCGTGCCCTATGGCGAACCATTCCCCATGACTCTGCTTGATGTCCAGCACTTGCATCACATAACAGCCGGCATTGGCAGTGACGAAACGGCCACACTCGAAGCGTATGCTAACTTGTGTCATGGATTCTTGCTCTATGAGGCTTGCCAGCTCGCTACAGAACTTGGGCCAATCGAATTTCTGCTGCGGATTCACATAATCTATGCCTATACCGCCACCTACGTTCAACAGACTCAGATCAAGCTCATAATCCCGGCACCAGCTCTTGAATGTGCGGAAGTACAATTTCATCAAGGCAAGGTGGCGTTGGGGGTCTAACTGGTGTGACATCAGATGAAAATGAAATCCCAGTAACTCTATAAACGGTTGCTCGCGGATAATGGCGATAGCAGAGTCAAGCGCGTCAACATCCAGCCCGAATGGGGTGGGCTTGCCTCCCATGGTTAGTCGGGTCTGTTCTATGCCATCCAGGCCTATGTTCATTCGTAGCAAGATACGGCAGCGACGCTGTTTTTGTTTGCACAGACTGGCTATGCGGCTCAGCTCCAGTAGGCTTTCAACATGAATAGCCTCAATATCGATATCGATCGCATAAGACAAGTCGCTGATTAGTTTCCCCGGGCCGCCGAAGATAAGAGGCATCTGGGGCTGACATTTATGTAGCCAGTTGAGCTCTCCTCCGGAGGCGGCTTCGAAGCCATCTACCAGAGGTGCCAAGATCTTGAGGACCTTTTCTTCGGGATTAGCCTTGGCGGCATAATAAAACTCACAGTTTTTCGGTAGGGCCGAGACTATCTCCTTGGCGTGATCCCGTAGAGAGGCAAGATCATAGATGTAGGCGCATAGAGGTGTATGTTTATCTTGCTTAGCCGCGAGTTTATCGATTGCTTGGGTAATTCTATCCATGATTAAGACTGACCTAAATGAGAAAAGGGGCTGGGTACGCGGTTATAGCCTGAGTGTTTGTCGGCTTGTTTGAGCAAGCGGGTGGTTAGATTATTTTTCGACGGAATATCATCCCCCTCCAATAGGCCTTGTAGTTCGGCTTGCTCGCCCTCGACCAGCTGCCATTGGACTATGGTTTGTTTCAGGCTGTGCCACAGATCAAGCTCTAACTTCCTATCACCAGCGGCCAGATGGAAGATGGCTTCGCTGACATTATTGATCAGGGTGCAGTAGGCGATGCGGTTCCAGCCCTGCTCTCGACTGTAATAGACGGAGGAGATGGCGCTATCCGATAGATCTGTCAGGGCCTCCCTCGGCCAGAAATTTGGCAGCAGCTTGGTCCCTTCCAGATCCCGTAGCCAGACGAAGGCGGGTAGGCCATCACTGAAACCAACTAGAGTGTTTTGCAGATGCGGCTCGAAGGCGATACCTTGCTTGAAGAAGTAATAGAAGACTCCGGGTAACAGGGTGTCTAGATAAGCACTAAACCATAGGCTTGCCATCTGGTCGTAACCTAGCCCTTTTTGATTGGCTAAGCGTGTAACCAGACCCTGACAGATACTGTGTCCTTCGACATCCCAGGCGAATAATGCCCCCGCCATCTGAGGTTGGTATTTTTTCTCCAGCTCGCTGTCTATACCATCTCGGTATAGGATGCCGAAGCTCTCAGTCAAGGTGCGGATCTGTGTCTTGCTGGCTTCTTCTCCTAGGCTACTGAAATCCAGTGTGCTGGCAGCGGGCTCCGCCATCAGAGTGAATTTAGGGCAGTGGAAGTAGGCTTGCTGCTGCAGATCTATCAGCAGGCGGCTCAGGCCAATGGCACTCTCTAATTCATACCAGGCATTCTTGCGCACGCAATTGGTCAGTCGCACATGAATAGAGAACTTCAGGAAGCGATTTATTTCTGGGGCATATAAGGTGCGGACCGAAGAGGTGGGATAAACCTTGTGGCCCAGAGAGCCTAAAGGTAAGAGTAATCCTTGTTCAATGGCTTGCTGCACTAAGGGCTGGGTCATGATGGTCTTAACTTCCCAGGGGTGACAGGGGTACAGGCACTCTGCTGCCGAGTGGAGCTTGTCGATCATATCTAGAGGCATAGACTCACTACAATACAGCTGTTTGACCAGAGACTTATCGACCTTGAACCAGTAGAGAGGGAAGTTGGCGCCTATCTCTGGAGAGCAGGTCAACATGTCGTCGAATGCCACCCCATGACGGCTCTTAGGCGCCGGGTGCATCGCATGGCCCCAGAGCAGGCTCTGCTCGGACGCAATAAGACCGGAGCAAGAATCGATTGCTTGGGTCTGTGGTTTATAAGGGCCATGAGCTCTTTGAATAAAGGCTTGAGTGACATCGACGCTGTTGCTGATTTGCTCCAGCAGCTCATGATTAAACTCGCTATCTGTGACTATGGCCAAGTGTTTAAGCATGAATTTAGCCAAGGCATGGGAGTCGAGTGGCTGCCAGGATGAGCCAGTTTTCTTCAGGTAAGGCTGACTGATGAAACGGCAGCGTCCCAGTAAACTGATGCGATCGGCAACCAGAATTAACACCGAGTTGGATTCGGGGAAGATCAATCTCACCTTGCTATGGGCCGCTAATTCCCCCTGGGTAAATGCCATGGGACAATCAGGATTATTATCGTCCAGACAGACCTGGTTATGGGGTTGAGCGTATTCCCGAATATAACAATTTAACAGACAGGCAATGGCATTATCCTGGGCCATATGTCGATGAGCCTGAGCACAATACTTGTCAATAGTCGGGGAAACATTAGCTTTGTGTTGTACCAACATGATCTTGTACCTCATTGAAAAAGAACATCAGAACCAGCAGACCTAAGCCACAACTAAGGGCTGCAAGCAGGAAGGGCCAATGTAGAGAGCCCCATTGACTGGCATAGCTCGCGCCTACTCCAGCTAACACGCCGGCCCACTTGCCCCAGGCATCGAAACGGCCAAAACTCAAACCGGCCTGTCGTTGATTAATTCGCTGGCTGACAAATAGGTGCAGACCACTGAAGAGCAGCACCATGCCGAAGCCGAATAGGAGTCTCAGAGCGATAAGCCAGCTGCTTTCCATCAATAGGAACTGACCGAAACAAGCAAGACCTAGCAGGATGAAGCCTAGCTGTGTCTGCTGTTTAGCCGACCAGGTTAACTTTTTAGCCTGGAAGGCAAACAGGAGATAAACCAGATGGGGCAGGCTGTAATAGAAACCGCTTAGTGCATCGCTCTGGGTGCCTAACTGCTCGCTATAGAGTAAGAAGTAGGGGAAGGTGACGACCATGGCGAAACAGAATAGGAACTGGAGCCATAACAGGTGCGAGAAAGGTCGCCTCTCTTCCGTGTCCTGATTATCGACGACAGCATTGGCGGTCAGTTTCTCTGGCTTAACCGCAGGTTTATTGCAGCCATTAGCCTGAGCATCAATGATCTTAGTGTCGTCCGGCAGACGCCAGCACACCAGAAATGCCAACAAGGGCAGTAGGGCCAAAGCCCGGTAGATCATTAAGGGATCTTGTATATGGGTAAATAATCCTAAGGCTATGGGGGCGCACACTAGGGCTAAACGCGCCGAACTCTGAGTCAGATTCAGGCTATTGGCCAACTCCTTGTCTTTAAATAGACGGCTCAGGTAAGCGTTCGATGCCGCGAGCGTACCACCACTTATCCCTTGCAATATCAGTCCGGCGGCAAACCACCAGACCGAGTCGGCAAAGCCGGACAGGAGAAAGCCTGCAACCAGGCCGACTTGAGCTCGCAGCAGAGAGGTCTTCTTGCCAAATTTATCGGCAAACCGTCCCCACCAGGGAGCGGTCAATGCCGCACATATGGTGGGTAGGACAAACATGATACCTATAAGGTAACCCGAGCTACTTCCCCCTAGACTCGCCAGCATTCTCGGCAGGAACAGGGGCATGCCTAAGGCGGTGAAGGCGGTTAAGAAGTGGCAGAACAGCACCACAGAGATCACTCGCATAGGAATCGCTCACTTAAGAAGTTAGGTGCCGTATGGCCATAGAATTTGTTGACGTCGCTGGCTCCCGAGTTGGCTTTGCTCAATAGGCTGCCGGAACTCAGCAGGTATTTTATCGGTAGATAGGTTTGTCCCAGCAGATAGTGACGGGCGTATTCAGTGTCGATACCATCTCTGTCTAAGGCATCGAGTTCGGCCATTATCAGCTGACGCAATTGACGGTACATGTTTTTTCGATCACCTAAGCCCTTGCCCGCCATAGCTTCTATGATGGCGGCGATATCGAGCTGCAAAGTGATAGTGGTAAACATCTGCGCCAGGGCCTCATCGTCTTCCACCAAAATTCTGCGATCGATCAGGCTAGCGACTCTTATCTCGGCCAGCTGTGGATCTTGGACGGCTTGCTGATAGCGCCAGGGCAGTAATCGCGCCGAATCGTTATCTTTCATCACCAGAGATAAGCCAGAATCTTGATAGGCAATCACGGCATTTTGCTGATTAGATTCCAGGGCTATGCCGTATTTGAGCCACAGGCGTAAGTGAACCTTGAGTAAGAGGCTCTGGTATTGGGTTAGCCAGGCCTGACAGTCACCTTCATAGTAGCTATCGGCCAGATGACTCAGGTACAGGCGTCCATCCGGCATCTCGCTAGCCAGGGCCGCCACGGCGACCAAGTGCTTGTCTTGCATGGATAATGGGTAGCTGCGGACGATATAGGCAAACTCTTTACGATCCCCGAAATGTCCTCCGTGCTGCTCATCGACATGTTCGAACAATGGGGTCAGTTGAGGATCGTTAGCGGCGAGCTCGGTCAGGGTTTGCTCGAACCAATGTCCGTCATAGATAGTGCTGGGTTTGATGGAACGAATATTCTTCGCCCCCAGTGTCGCCATCATCAGCGGAACCTTGATGTGAATGCCAGGGAAATCGATCAGAGCCAAGGTGCGTACCGATAGAGTTGGCTGAACCGTAATGGCAGACTTGGGAGCGAGTATGACCCCGGGAGGTAAGTCCGGCAGACCTGCCAAGGTCAAAGGATGTAGGGGAAACAGATGGTGGCTCTGTGTGTCATTGATATCCAGCCCGACGTCGGCGAAACTAGGCCAGCAATCCGGAACCATGGAGGTCAGTGAAACCAGGCTCTTGTCTATCGCCAACCAGTTAAGTTCGAATCTGGGAGCGAATTCAGGTGCATAACGAGCGAGTGCGTCGGCATCGAAGCCCACCTTGGCCCGAGCGGTAGGATAATAAGGGTGATCCAGATAGGAAGCCAGTTGATCACCGAACAATAGCTGGTGGTGCCAATCGGTCATGGTTTCAAATTCGGCGCTCAAGCCCTCTTTTAGCTGCTGATATGCCTGGCGACAGAGGAGATCTTGCTCCGAAGCACAATCAGCCTCGTGAATATAGTGGCTGAAGAGCTCTCTCTCTTCCTGAGTCAAATTTGAGGACAGGGTCTCTAACCAATGCCGATATCCCTTCATATAGCTCAAGCTTGCTCCGGGAACCTCTTGGGCAAGCCAGGCCGGGGAAACGGCGCGCCAATCCTGCATATAATCGCTTGTAGCCAGAGGGATATAGAGGGTCTGAGTTCCAAGGTGACTCACCTCTAGCCAAGCTTGAGGCTGGGCCTCGGGCCAGATACCTTCGTTATGGGGAAGATGGCTTATCACTGAGCCTTGACCCATAAGGTCACACAGGTTTTCCCGCAGGCAAGTATCTATGATTCTCTGGCAAATATAGGATTGAGATGATGACATTAGTTCAGCTCCCAGAGTAACTCATGGCTGAATTCATCGGCCTTGGCTGACAACTCCTGTCTGTCAGGGCCGATCAGGGTTAATACCCCGAGGTAATCTTTGTTTGAATGGGTTAACTTGACGCTATCGCCTTTAGTTTTCATGGGCACAAAGCTGATATCTTGCTCACCATGCTGACACTCGAATGGCGCGGGACTGAGCTGCACCTGGCCGGATTTTCCGCTGGGGAAATAACGAATAATGGCTTCGGAACGACTAAGCTCCAAGGTTTCAAGGGGCTTACCCGAGTGCAGAGATAAGATGGTTTCGAACCAGTTGAAGGGCAAGAGCTTATCCAGTAAAAATTCACGGCCATCACCTATGCTGCGATAGTTGATCTCGACTAAGACAGGTCCCTGTTTGGTGAGGATAAATTCGCTGTGGCAGACGCCAAAATTAACACCAAATGCCGCTACCTGAGCTAAGGCTTGCTCGCGGTATTTAAGGCTGACCGGACCATTCCAGCTGGCCTGGGTCTCGACAAAGTGAGGCAGGGCAGACAAGTTAACATCGAAGCCGCCTATGGCCTGAATACGCTCGCCGTCACCTAAGGTTTCCAGGGTGAACAGGGGCCCTTCCAGATAAGCCTCTAATAAGATACAGGTATCAGTTTTATCCATGGCGGAGGAGTATTTTATCAAGGCATCCAGATCGTCACAGAACGCTACATTCAGGCTGGCTACTCCCTCTCTAGGCTTAGCGACCAGAGGAAATGGGAGGTTCTTGGGGAGGGGCTGACCCGTTAACCAGGTATGTGTCCACACATTGGGCTGATCTTGGTTGGTAAGCCGGGTTCGCATGGCCGCTTTATTTTTCGTTTGATAGCAGAGGTGCCAGTCTTTAGCCGGGCAGAAGAAATAATCGGCGACGATGGCGGTACTCGCCTGTAGGTGATCGCTATTTGAAAATACCACCTCGGGTGAGATGGCCAATGTGTGTAGCAGATCTATGATTGCCAGAGGATTAAACACGTCACATTCAATTATCTGGGTCGGACAGGCTTGCTTACCGGCGAAATATTGTTTGTGTGCTAATCCATGATCAGTGAGTAAAAAAACGTCATACCCCATATTCAAGGCGCTGGGTACGAACCCTTCCGTTACCGCTCGGTTTTCGACATGCGTGATCAAAACCAATTGTGGTTTCATACCTGTATCCCTTATCAACAAAAATAAAATACGCTGGCTCCCATAAGGGGAGCTAGAACTGCTGGAAAATGTGCAATAAGTGAGCGTTAAATGACCGCGATGGGATGAAAATCTAAATGAAAATCATTCGCAAATAAAGGTCATTTACGTTTGGATATAATTTGTTTCTGCGTTCTGTAAGAGATTAATAAGTCTCCTAAAAACACATCATGATGTAACACCATGATAACAGTAGGTAAAAAAACACAAAAAAAACACAAAAAAAGACTTGACCCATTAACTTAAATGATAACAATAATGATTATCATTTTTGGTTGTGGCAAGGAATAGCATGATCACAGTAAATTTATTGAAAACTAAGCTGGCCGAGGGGAAACCGATCTTTGGCATGCTCAACTCAGTATCTTCACCCATTATTTGCGAGATGTTGGCCTATGCTGGCTATGATTTTGTCATTCTTGATACCGAACATGTACTCATCTCTGATGACGCGATAGCGCATACGATCCGCGCTGCCGAAAGTGCCGGGATCCCCTTACTGGTCAGAGTGGCCGACGCCAATCCTGCATACATAGGAAAATTGCTCGATGCCGGCGCTCTGGGAATTGTGGTTTCTCGGGTGTCCAGCTTGGAAATCGCCAGGCAGGCCATTGATGCAGCGAAATATCCGCCCTTAGGCAACCGAGGTATTACAGGTGGTCGCAATACCGGTTTTGGCACTCTACCGCTGCAGGAATATATCGATATAGCCAACCGTGAAACCTTCGTTGGCCTGATGATCGAGGACACTCAAGGCATCGATGCCTTACCTGAAATTCTACAGCTGGATGGTGTCGATATGATATTCGAAGGGGCACTGGATCTTAGTCTGTCTATGGGGCGAGGCACCGAATTTAATCATCCGGCGGTACAGGACAATATTCATTTTATGGCGAGCTTGTGTCTGCAGCAAGCCGTGCCCTTCTGCGCGATCCCGCGCCTGCCGGGACAAAAGTCTGCCTGGCTAAAGTTGGGGATCACCGCCTTCCTCGTGGGTGAGGATAGGGGACTTATTTTCAAACAGCTGAAGCAGCAGCTGCAACATTTAAAACACGATGAATAACATCAAGGAATAAACCATGTTCATGCCAAACCAGGGATTAAAATTGACCGCGCTTTCCGTGGCCATAACCGCCAGTATTGCCTGTCCTTTCGCCTTTGCCGATCAAGATGCACCCGCCATGGAAGTGATGGAGGTCAAGGGCAGTGTGCTGGGGAATTCGGAACTCGCCGATCTGAAAACCTATGCCGGTAACCGCAGTATCATTACCCATGAAAAGATGGAACGCACCGCGGTGCGATCCATAGATACCGCATTACAGCAGATCCCGGGCATTAAGATTAAGGATGAGACTGGCACTGGCGTGTTACCTAATGTCTCGGTGCGTGGTTTAGACAGCAGCCGCAGTGGTTATGCCCAGTTCTTGATGGACGGCATTCCTATGACCTTAGCGCCTTACGGTCATACGGGTCAGTCGCTGTTTCCGGCAACCTTGTTCATGATTGATCGTATCGATGTGGCTCGTGGTGGTGCTTCGGTGCAATATGGTCCTAACAACGTAGGTGGGGTGATCAACTTGATCTCGAAACCTATCTCTACCGAGTGGGAGACGACGCTCAATGAGAAGGTGACCTTTTTCGGCAGCAGTAACAATCTCTACGACACAAACCTGAGTACAGGTGGTGCGGTGAACGATGATTTTTCCATGCGTTTAGACGCCAACTTCACCAAAGGTGAGTCATTCAGAGACCACTCAGACACAGATGTGAAGAACATCATGTTAAAAACCGTGTGGAACATAGATAGCAATAATAAGATCGACGCCAATTTCCAGTATTACGATGCGTTTTCTGAGCTACCGGGCGCCCTCAATACCCAGGCTTATGAGGACGATAGAACGCAATCTCTTCGACCTAACGACGAATTTAAGGCGGATACCAAACGTATCACGATTAAATATAACCACACACTTGCCGACTCGTCTCTGTACGATTACGGCGAACTTGAGCTGATCACCTTCGGTAACAAGAGCTCACGTAATTTTCAGTGGGATTTTTATGATCAGAACAAGGACACTGATGGCGATTTAGGTAACCATTGGGGTGACACAACACAAACAGCCACGGATTTGCGTAACTCGCCTCGGGAATTTACCGTCTTTGGTATCGAGCCTAAGGCCAGCATTTACATCGACGGCGACATCACTCAGCACATCATAGCCGGTGTTCGCTACGTCAACGAAGACATCAGCTATCAGCTCAATCAGATGGATAAGACGACCTTAGTTACCACCAGTCCGAGAGATTGGCATATGGATACCAATGCCATGGCTTATTACATCAGTAATGAACTGGGGTTCTTCGATGACAAACTGACCTTAACGCCGGGCATTCGCTTAGAAGATGTGCGTATGGAGTTCACTAATCTGGGACAGGGCTACAGCCAAGATAACCACGTCACCGAGTGGCTACCAGGTATCACCTTAGGCTATGAGTTTTCCGATTCATGGTTCGCCTATACCAACGCCCAACGTTCACTGCGGACACCACAGATATCTCAGTTGTGGCCTGAAGGGCAAACATTAGAGTCTGAACTGGCATGGAACTATGAAGCCGGCGTACGTTTTACGCCTACTGATACCAGTAGCCTGACGTTGGCCGCCTATCGCATCGATTTTGAGAATAAGGCCGAATATGACAAGGACATCAGCCTGTTCGTTAACATAGGCGAGACCCGCAACCAAGGCATAGAGCTGGAAGGCACCTATTCACCTGAGGCATTGCCTGATCTTAGCCTAACCGGTGCTTATAACTATTTGGATACGGAACAACTCGAGGGTGAGTTTGCCGGAAACCAGCTGCCTTATGTGTCTAAGCATCAGCTATCTGCCAGTGCCTTATACAGTTTTGATCAGGTGGATCTGGGCCTAATGGCCTACTACTACAGCAAGTCATTTTCAGATTTAGCTAACAGCGTCGAAGAGAATGAATCTGGTACGGCGGGAGAAGTGCCTGACTATATCGTGGTTAACTTCAACATAAGCACCGAGGTATTTAAGAAGAATGATCAGGGATTAAAAGTGGGCTTGTCGGTCAATAACCTGTTCGACAATGAATATTATTTCAGAGGGTTAGACGTCTCACCAGCGGGACGAGTACCAGCTCCTGGACGTTCACTTAGTCTAGATTTCACCTATCAGTTTTAGATAAGCCTCATCAACAAGTAATAGATAATCATGAAGTCATGGTTATCTATTACTTGTTAAGTTAGCAAGATGATTTATTTCGGTTTACCTTGTGGGTCAAGGGAACACAAAATGTGGGACAGAGACATAATTGACCATATTTCTCTTATTCTTGCTTACTCTGTAATAAAGCCAAAGAAGCGAAGCAACTCTGCGGTATCTTGTCTTACACTAAGTGTAACTGAGTAATCATCTAACTCATCTGGTCCCAAGTTAGCTTTAAAACCCAGAAGGAATGGTTTGTCTTCAACCAGTTGATATTGTGCCTGAATCACCCAGAGTCCAACATCAGTCATCGCGCCATAATTAGAAGTCCTGACGTAATAACTTCCAATTTTAGCTCGTGGTAGCGCATTCTGATTGAGAGCAACCCCCTCTTTGTACAAATTAAACTCCAGCCCTCCTCCGTAATATCTTGCGAGTTCATTTCCTTCTTGGGCTTCATCTAGACTACGAATACCAGTTAAGAAAGCGAAACTTAAAACTGAATCACCATTCTCAGTAGCCATAAAATGGCCTGGTGACCAGAGGAATTTTAAATAGCCATCTATTGTATCTGTAACGTCATTAAACTTAGTGTTTTCTTGATCTGGTTTATCTTCATTTACCGTTGGATTTTTTCCAAAAACAACTCCAACTTCAAAGTTTGTTACCGCATCATTCCATCCCCAGCTATTTTTCCAGCGGCCGTTTAACTTTAGGGAGCCTGTTATCCCTCCTTGATCAAAGCCTGTTCGATTTCCATTATCATCATAGCCATTTTGTTGCTTGTAACCTAGTTCGAAAGCACTGATCCATCTGTTATGTGTGTCACTGATTTGTTGATATTTGGGGCTGAGCAGTAAAAGTACCTCCCTATCTTGAGCTGATAGCTGATGATCATTATCTTTCATTTCGTGTATACATCTAGATAGTAAATTGGCTGCTAGTTTATCGTTTGAAAGTTTAGTCTCATCTATGCCATCAATGGATAATGTATTAGATGGAGCACAATTTACTTCAATTTTTTTTGTTGGATCTGCACTCTTTAAACAAGTATCTATAGTGATAGATTTATTAATCGTGCTGATGCTTGGTTTTAATTTCAGTAGGCTGTTGTAGCAAGCTTGAGTTTGAGTCGCGTTAGTTGTATCAAGGCTTTGCCCTGCCATGGCGAAAGGTGAGATTACAATAAATAGTAGTGGAGTTACTCTAGGTAGTTTCATCATTTATCCTTGTCTTTTATGACTATTATTAGTGTCAAGACAACTGAATTTAATCCACTTTGACAGTGCTAACATACATAGCAATGCCCTGTAATTAAAGGATAAGCTTACTTTTGTGCTTGTTATTTATCCATTAGTCTAATACAGATCGAACTTTCCCAATCGAAGGTATGAAGATGAGTATAAAAGTGTCGGGGTTAGTTGTTGCCAACCTTTGAGGTTGAGTCGAAGAGATAATTATCCTGTGAGAATGTGGCTGCGAGTTTCGATTACAGGGATATGGGTAACTTAGCATTGAGCCCAGATACAGTAGCAATAGTTTTTCTTTTCTTTACCATGTAGCAAACCCAGATAATGGAGAGCAAGGAAAGATCTCTTCCCGCTCCACGGTCTCTTCTTTCTGCAAGTTAACTTTGTTCATACTCACTATAAATAGGAACAGTCTGACAAGTTAATGCTTGGGGGGCCCGAGTTTAGATGCTTTGAATGGTATCTATGTCATACCAAGGAGTTGGGTTGATAGGGCAGCGAAAACGTACTCCCTCACCTGTAACTTCGACCACATCGGTTCTACGTGTCTGGCCCGGTTCCAGTGGAAACATATCCAAGGGTTCATGGGTGGTGAAGTTTTGCAGTTGGAATCCAACGAGTTTTCCAGCCTTGTTGGTAATAATAAATTGATACTTTCCCGGTTTTAATGATGCCAAGGTATCTCTGGCGGTGAAGTGTCCACCATGCTGCTCTAAGTGTATTTCTACCACACCATCGGCATTCTTTACCGGAGTTGCGGCGAATGCACTGGCACTGATTATCAGAGCCGTAAGGGCAATAAACTGTGTGAGTAATTTTTTCATCTCTCTTCCTTAATTGGTTTAGGTTGAATCAACCCATTTAGGATAGAAAAACGGCTTGAATTGCACTATGTCTGAGAGTCTGAGCATTATATCCATCAGTCTAAATAGAGGGGAATATGTCGATATTTAATGACTTACTGTCCAGGTTCCATCTCAACGCGACTATTTTTCATCGCTCCTTAGTGTGTAACCCCTGGAGTACGGATACCTCTGGCTCAGGTTTAGCTAGCTTCCATCTGATAAGTTCGGGTGAGGCCTTCTTGCATTGTGAACAGTATCAATCCGAGCGCTTATCGACTGGGGACCTGGTGATATTCCCCCATGATGCGTCGCATATTATAGATAGCAGTGAGCAAGCTAATTTTGAGCAGCAAGACACCGGCTTCGTCTCCTACCCAATGGATAGCAAAAGTGTCGATGGCACTGGGTTAATCTGCGGCTATTTCGATTTTTGCGAAGACAAACAGCATCCTCTTATTACTCAGCTACCTCAATGCATACTGTTAAAGAGGCAAGATCAATACGGAGCGCTCACCAGCATCTTAGATAGCCTGATAAACGAGGCAAAACTCGGGACTCAGGCTAGCGATGTCATATTGTCACGTCTCAGTGAACTGTTTTTTCTCACCCTGTTGAGAAGTTTGTTACTGGATACACAAACGGATCTTGGCCTGTTCCGTGCCCTGCAGGACCCTAAGATGGCCAGAGTGCTGCAGGCTATATTTGACCAACTTGCCAGTCCCTGGGATCTGGCTAGTTTGGCGAGTGTCGGCGGCTACTCACGAGCCAGCTTTGCCAGTCACTTCAAACAATATTTCGCCCAAGCACCTTTAGAGTACCTGTCTCACTTGAGGCTGACTCAAGCTAAGAAGCAGCTTATGTCGGGAGATACCGTACTTAAGGTCGCCCTAGACGTCGGCTATGGAAGCGATGTCTCCTTTGCAAAAGCATACAAAAGACACTTTGGCCACGGACCAGGAGCGAGTCGACCATAAGGGGAAGGGGGTTATCACAGTCACCTGATAACCTACTCTCTACTTTAAGGCACAGTGCGATTGGTTTACTGAATTGGAAAGTTATGACTTAACGGTCAAGGTTGTATTTCCAAACTTCGTTTGGATTAACATCGTGGGTCTTCAACCCACACCCGACCAAGGAGGACTGCTCGTCCTTATCCTCCTTGGAAGCACCATGACGCCCCGGCGAAGTTACATGCATTAAGTACGGGCCTCATGCTTATTTAATAATTCATAACGCTTCCGATGGTACATCCTGTACCCCGAAAGCTAAGCTGACGTCCTGTCAGCTTTACTGGATTATTTTCAACGCACTTCGGCAACTTCCAACGGGGACTAGTTGTATCGACACGGTAATTTGGTTACTCATATCTAAATCACACTGACGTGACTCGTTTGGGTCAAAGTCGTGAGTTTTCTACTACATCCTGCATAGGAGTAGTAGGGCAAGGAGGACGTCCTCACCAACAACATCCCTGTTTAACAGCCAGTTCGGTAAAATATGTCCATATACAAGTGCCAGTTCAGCTTCCATGCTTCTCGTTCATTAGCGATGGCTTTGCCATATTCATCTTCCAATGGGGACTTATCGTTTCTATACGGTAACTTGGGTACCGATAGCGAAATGATATTTATGTAATTTGTTTGGATTAAAGGCGGTGGTTTTGTGAGGGGGAACAGTTACTTTTTAAGTCAAATCGAAGAGAAAATGATCCAGTGTTGATGCGGCTACGAGTTTCGGTTTCAGGGTGAGGTATCACGAAGTGATACTTTTCGAACGAGAGGCTGGGATGCCGAACTGGCCGTTAAACACGGATGTTGTTTGAAACCGTAAAGCGGCCAGGGACGGCTTCACAGCGTCTCGTAGAAGTATCTGCATGTAAGCCCACGGCAAGCAATTGATAACCATGAAGCTATGGTTATCAATCAAGCTGGCTAATTACCACAACCCTGTAGGGTTACAATAAAATCGATGAATCAGCCTCATCGCTCAGGCCGCCATATTATTGGTGAACCAAGTGTCCATTCTTAACCACATCGACACATGCCCCGACGCCGTAAGTGTAGGACAGCTCTGCTGGAGTGGTAATATCCCATAAGCAGAAATCTGCCTGCATACCAGTTTCCAATACACCGACCTTATCCTCGATACCTAACGCCTTGGCGGCATTGCGCGTCATACCCGCAAGCGCTTCTTCTGGTGTTAAGCGCAGCAGGGTACAACCCATGTTGAGCATCAAGAGGCTGGAGCAAAGTGGTGATGACCCTGGGTTGTAGTCGCTGGCCAATACCATAGGCACCTTATGTTTACGTAGCAGCTCGATAGGTGGCATCTGAGTTTCGCGGAGGAAGTAGAATGCGCCGGGTAGTAAGGTGGCACAAGTGCCGCTTTTACTTAGGGCGATAACGCCATCTTCGTCCAGATACTCGATATGATCCACCGACTTAGCGCCTAGCTTAGCTGCCATGGCTGAGCCGCCTAAGTTAGACAGTTGCTCGGCGTGGAGCTTGATATCCAGGCCCGCTTTTTTAGCGGCGCTTAGCACTCGCTCAGTCTGTTCGACGCTGAAGGCGATATTTTCGCAGAAGACATCGGCGGCGTCGGCCAATCCTTCTTCGATGACCGCAGGTAACATCTCATTGATGACCAGATCAACATAGCCCTCAACATCATCTTTATATTCAGGGGGGATGGCGTGTGCACCTAGGAAGGTGGTCTTCACATCTACATGATGATGCTTGCCAAGTTCACGGGCCACACGCAGTAATTTGAGTTCTGTTTCGGTATCCAGGCCATAGCCAGATTTTATTTCGACCGTGGTGACACCCTCTTTGGCGAGAGCGTTGAGGCGCTTGCGCCCTAGCTCGAATAGCTCGGCCTCACTGGCTTCCCGGCAAGCTTTAACTGTCGAGATGATACCGCCACCGCTGCGGGCGATCTCTTCATAGCTAGCACCTTGGAGTCGGAGCTCAAATTCGTTGGCTCGGCTACCGGCGAACACTAAATGAGTGTGGGCGTCGATAAGCCCCGGAGTTATCCAGCCGCCCTTGCCTCTGTAAACCGGCGTTGACAAAACATCAAACTCAGGCAGCTCGGAGCGTGGGCCAACCCAGGCGATCTTGCCCTCTTTTACTGCAATGGCTGCATCTGTTATCGCTCCGTAAGGCGCTGAAACAGAAGGAGACATGGTCGCTACGTTGACGTCAATCCAAACCTGATCCCAAGACATATTTTTTCCTCACTTTTGAAGTGTTGTTATTCTTGCAGAAATAAAGTTGTGATCCAACTTGTATTTACTTGTATATACAAGCTAGGATTATAGCGGTAATTTTCACCGTTTGAAAAGCGTTATTGATCGAAGACAAGTTCCTAGATTTTAGAACTTAGGTTCTAATATCGCAAAATTCAGATTTAAGGATAGGTATGGCGACGCCCAAGTTTGCAGAGATTAAACAGTATGTTTTAGCCCGCATCGAATCCGGTGAGTGGGAGGAGCATAGCCGTGTTCCTTCGGAAAACCAGATGGCTGAGCTGTTTGAGTGCAGTCGCATGACGGCGCGCCGTGCATTGACTGAACTCACCGACGATGGCGTACTCGAGCGCTCTCAGGGCTTAGGTACCTTTGTCGCCGAGCTCAAGTCCCAGTCCTCCATGATGGCAATTCGTAACATTGCCGATGAGATCAAAGACAGGGGCCATGGTTACAGCGTCAAGCAGCTTGAGCTCACCGAGATTGAAGCCATAGCGCCTATTGCTATTGCTTTGGGATTAGAGACTGGCAGTCCTGTCTACTACTCGGTATTAGTGCATTGCGAGCAGGGTATTCCCCTACAGCTTGAGGAGCGTTTCGTTAACCCTAAGCTGATTCCCGATTATCTGCTCCAAGACTTCTCTGTTCAGACACCCCATGAATATCTGTCCTTGGTGGCACCGCTCACCGAGGCGAGACATACGTTAGAGGCCGTGGTGGCCAATAAGCATAATCAACAACAGCTGCAGATTGAGGCGAGTGAACCTTGCTTACAGATTTTGCGTCGTACCTGGTCACGCAAAGGTGTGGTGAGTTACGCCAGATTAATTCATCCGGGTACTAGATTTAGATTAGGTGGTCATCTGACGTTTTAAAAATCGATCTGCTGCGCATTTCGATGGATACCGCTCCGCGGTGTAACAGCATTTTTTATTAAGTAAAAGCAAAAATATAACTAAAGCTACATAAGCAAAAAATAAATTGAATGAGGTTTTTCAAGATGGATAAGAGACACGACCCAAGCCGTCGCATAATCGCTCCCCACGGTAGTAAGCTAAGTTGTAAGAGCTGGATGACAGAAGCGCCTATGCGCATGTTGATGAACAACCTGCATCCGGATGTTGCCGAACGCCCGGAAGATCTGGTGGTCTACGGCGGTATCGGACGAGCAGCCCGTGATTGGCAGAGCTATGACAAGATCATCGAAGTATTACAGCGTTTGGAAGAGGACGAGACCCTGATGGTGCAGTCTGGCAAGCCTGTTGGCGTGTTCAAGACTCACAGCAATGCACCGCGCGTGATCATTGCTAACTCTAACCTGGTTCCGCACTGGGCAAACTGGGAACATTTCAACGAACTGGATAAGAAAGGCTTGGCGATGTACGGCCAGATGACGGCGGGTTCTTGGATCTATATCGGCTCTCAGGGCATCGTTCAGGGCACCTACGAGACGTTCGTCGCCATGGCTAAACAACACTTCGGCGGTTCATCGGCCGGTAAGTGGATCTTGACCGGTGGCCTAGGTGGTATGGGCGGTGCTCAACCGCTAGCCGGCACTATGGCAGGTTATTCGGTATTGACCTGTGAAGTCGACGAGACCCGTATCGATTTCCGTATGCGTACTAAATATGTCGATAAGAAAGCCACATCTCTCGATGAAGCGTTAGCCATGATCGATGCGGCTAATGCGAGCGGTAAGCCCGTCTCGGTTGGTCTTCTCGCTAATGCGGCGGATGTGTTCGCCGAGCTGGTGGAACGTGGGATTACCCCGGATGTGGTTACCGACCAAACTTCTGCACATGATCCATTAAACGGTTATTTGCCACAGGGCTGGACTCTGGAGCAAGCTGCCGATATGCGCAAGAAAGATGAAGCGGCTGTGGTTAAGGCGGCTAAGCAGTCTATGGCTGTTCAGGTTAGAGCCATGCTTGCTCTGCAGGCTGCTGGTGCAGCGACGACCGATTATGGCAACAACATACGTCAGATGGCATTTGAAGAAGGTGTTGAGAATGCATTCGACTTCCCGGGCTTCGTACCAGCCTATGTACGTCCTCTGTTCTGTGAAGGCATAGGTCCTTTCCGTTGGGTGGCACTCTCAGGCGATCCAGAAGACATCTATAAGACAGATGCCAAGGTGAAGGAGTTGATTCCGGATAACCCGCAACTGCATAACTGGTTAGATATGGCCCGCGAGCGTATCGCATTCCAGGGCCTGCCTGCGCGTATCTGTTGGGTTGGTCTGAAAGATCGTGCCCGTCTGGCGGTTGCCTTCAACGAGATGGTTAAGAGTGGTGAGCTGTCAGCTCCAATCGTTATCGGACGCGATCACTTAGATTCTGGCTCAGTAGCCAGCCCTAACCGTGAAACTGAATCTATGCTCGATGGCTCGGATGCGGTTTCCGATTGGCCCTTGATGAATGCGTTATTGAACACGGCAAGCGGTGCGACTTGGGTATCTCTGCATCACGGTGGTGGTGTGGGCATGGGCTTCAGCCAACACTCTGGTGTGGTTATTGTTGCCGACGGCAGTGATGATGCCGCCGTACGTCTTGAACGCGTATTATGGAATGATCCTGCGACTGGCGTTATGCGTCATGCTGACGCCGGATATGATCTCGCTAAGAATTGTGCAAAAGAGCAAGGCCTTGACCTGCCAATGCTAGACATTAGCTCGAAAAAAACAGCTGAAGAAGGTAAATAGAAATGAGCCATTTAGTATTAACCCCAGGAACCCTGACCCTTGCTCAAATTCGCGACATCAGTCGTGGCAAGGTCACCCTTGAGCTTGCACAGAGCGCCATTGCCGGTATCAATACCAGTTCAGGCATAGTGCAGAAGATCTTAGATGAAGATCGCACGGTTTACGGTATCAACACAGGTTTTGGCCTCTTGGCTAATACCAAAATTGCCGCCGAAGACCTGCAGTTACTGCAACGCTCTATCGTATTGTCACACGCCGCGGGTGTTGGCCAGTATATGCAGGACGCCACAGTGCGCCTGATGATGGTGCTTAAGATTAACTCTCTTAGTCGTGGCTTCTCTGGCATTCGCCTCGAGGTGATCAACTTCCTTATCGCATTGGTTAACGCCGAAGTTTACCCATGTGTACCTGAGAAAGGTTCTGTGGGTGCATCGGGTGATTTGGCGCCGCTATCACATATGAGTCTGTCGATACTCGGTGAAGGTGAGATGAGCCATAAAGGGGAGATCCTGACGGCTAAAGAAGGTCTGGAGATTGCTGGCCTCGAGCCAATCGAACTCGCCGCTAAAGAGGGCCTGGCCCTGCTTAATGGTACTCAGGCATCGACGGCTATGGCGCTGGAAGGCCTGTTCAATGCCGAAGACCTGTTCGCGGCAAGTTCAGTTATTGGTGCCATGAGCGTCGAAGCGGCTATGGGTAGCCGTAGTCCGTTCGATCCTCGTATTCATGCGGCTCGTGGCCAACAGGGCCAGATAGATTCTGCCGGTTTGTTCCGTCATCTGTTAGGTGAAGAGTCTGAGATCAGCTTAGATCACGCTAACTGTGAAAAAGTACAAGACCCTTACTCACTTCGTTGTCAGCCACAGGTGCTGGGTGCTTGTCTGACTCAAATTCGTCATGCGGCGGGTGTGCTTGAAGTCGAAGCGAACGGCGTGACAGATAACCCGTTAGTATTCCAGGATACGAGTGAGATTATTTCGGGTGGTAACTTCCACGCCGAACCTGTTGCCATGGCGGCAGATAATCTTGCGCTTGCCCTTGCCGAGCTAGGTTCTATCGCCGAGCGTCGTATCGCTCTGCTTATCGATCCTAACTTGTCTAAACTGCCTCCATTCTTAGTGGAAAATGGCGGGGTTAACTCGGGCTTTATGATTGCTCAGGTGACTGCAGCTGCATTGGCCTCAGAGAACAAAACCTATGCCCACCCTGCGTCGGTAGACAGCTTACCGACATCGGCGAACCAGGAAGATCACGTCTCTATGGCGACTTTCGCGGCGCGTCGTCTGCGTGATATGTCTGAGAACACACGTGGCGTACTCGCCATCGAATTACTGGCTTCGGCTCAGGGTCTGGATTTTCGTGCACCGCTACAGCCTAGTGCTGCAGTGGCTAAGGCGAAAGCAGAAATACGTGAACTGGTGACCTATTACGATAAGGACAGGTTCTTCGCCCCGGATATCGAAGCATCGATTGACCTGCTAATGACAGCTAGCTTTAACAGTTACTTACCAGCAGGTGTTTTACCAAGTTTCTAATTAAATTGGGTAAAATTTTATTTTCAGTTAGTTGCTTGATGCGAATTTTCATCGATTAACTGCAGATACCAAAAGGGCCTTAGAGCCCTTTTTCTTTTCATCTTCTCCTAGGAACTGCTTTTTCCTCGCACCTCGTTCCTTCATTGAGATCACATTCTCGAATTCATTTCGCCTATCTTGAGGCTGAGTAGTTGTTTAGTCCATTGGCTGGCATCTATGCCCTGGATCCAGAAGGTTCTGCTCTGGCGGTGCTCGCCTTTACGTAGGTAAGTATCAGGTGATCTGAATATGGCTTTCCAGACCTTGATCGTTTCTGTTTTAAGCTTCCTGCCTGAATCATCATATAAGGTGACATCCATCTCTACCATCACATAGTGCTCAGAGCTGGAACTGGTCAAGTCGAAGGTGAGGCCCAGGCGACCATCGTCGTCCCACTCGCTCTTGGCAAAGCTCACTTTTACGCCTGACTTGGCTGTCGATTTAAGTAATTCAGCCTGAGACATAGCGCTGGCAGTCATAGTCTGGCTGGCCGTTTGAGTGGCTTTGGTCTCTGATGTGCTAGCCATATTGATAGTGCTAGTTGTATTGACCGCAATACTTGTAATAGCAGTGGCAGCCAGGGTGCTTGTTGCTGGAAGGGTTTCGAGAATAACGTATTCCCAGGTGAAGTCGTCGTTAAGGCGGACCTTGGCGCCATTCTCTAAGGTGACTGTGGCTAGTGTCTCGGTAGCTGCTACAGCTAAGCCGGGGAATAGAAATACTAGCAGGGAGAGTGAGCTTAAGAGTCTTAGTCTTTTATGCATGAGAATGAACCTAATAAAGTAGATTGATCTAGTTTATACACATGTGAGCCAGTTTTATATGGGATAGGTCAATTCTCACGCTTTCTTACTGGAAAGTAAGGAATTTACAAAAGAGGGCATAATGAAATAATGGCTCAGAGAAAAGCCATTATTTCATACCTGTCGCAAGATGGGGGCTTGTGTCTATCGGGAGTTACATGGCCCAACCGACACTAATCACAGCCGACTCTGAAGCTGTGTCGTATCCAGTGCTGATCATCAGGCCGAAATCCATCATATATCTCAGGCCTATCTCTCCACCCCAAGTCGTGTCAGATTCTTCTATCCATATAGGTTCTCCGCCGACTATCTTAGGTGTCTTGCCATCTGTGTGGTGGCTCACATTAGTGTAAGCTGTCGCGCCACCATAGATGCTAAAATTGTTGGTGAGGCTGTAACTTAGTCCAAAACGCCACATGGTATCTTTGGTATAGCCTTCTGACGGTGATGTCAGGTTCATATCTTCTTTGCTGCTTTTAGCATAGCCAATATAGTATCCCCACTGAGCATAATTTCTGTCGTGGTGATAAGGTGATAGGGTGATACCGTACATATTATTCGCTGCAGGTATGTAATCGACGGTTATGCCTATCTTAGACTTAAACCCCGGGTTAAGATCTTCCGCAGGAATATTGGCGTGAGCCTGTATGCTGGCAGTTAAAAGAACCAGCATGATTAAATATTTTGTCATCTACATCATCCTATCTCTGACTTTAGGTGTCGATTGTTGTTAAACTTTGTACAGCAGTCAATCTAGGATGCTAAAATTTCTTATAAAAGAGACGTTTGTGTGTTTTTTGTTGAGTTTTATTTTCCGTAAATGTGGTTGTGTTGGCTGATTGCTAATAGAACTTTGGTAAATATCGGTACTTCTAAGGGAAGTGAATAGTGGATCAAGAAATCAGGTTTCAGATCACTCAGTTGTTATCTAACTGGGGGATTAATACTATGCCATCGGACGGTGTTTCTACTTCTGTGATGGTCATCGCCAGTCTGATTATCGCTATGCTGGCGTATCTGTTTGTTAAGCGTGGCGTAGTGCGGGCGATGAATATTGTCATAAAGAGGTCAAAAGTGAGTTGGGATGATATCTTCATGCGCCATAAGGTGCTGGAGAAGTTTGCTATCTTGATCCCAGCTCTGGTACTCAGTATTTTGATCCCATTGGCATTGACTCAGTATGCACTTATGAGCAGCATGATTCATCGCTTCTTGAGTGTGACTATACTGGTTCTCCTGATACGTGCCGTGTATAGCTCATTAGATGCCGCCAATGAAATCGCCGACGTTAATCTAGTGAGCCGCCGTCTTCCCATAAAGAGTTTCGTCCAACTGTTTAAGCTGTTCCTTTTCTTTGTCACCATTATAGTGTCTATTTCGATACTGGCCGACCAGTCTCCGGTCTACTTCCTCAGTGGCTTAGGTGTGATGACGGGTTTGGTCATGTTGGTGTTCAAAGACACGATTCTTGGTTTCGTCGCCGGGATTCAGCTGGCCGCTAACCGCATGGTCAGTCCGGGCGATTGGATCCAGATGGATAAGTATGGCGCCGATGGCTCGGTGGAAGAGGTCTCTTTGACTACGGTCAAGGTGCGAAACTGGGACAAGACCATTACCATGATCCCCGCCTATGCACTGGTTTCCGATGCCTTCAAGAACTGGCGCGGCATGTCTGAATCTGGTGGCCGCAGGATCAAGCGCTCAATACTCATAGATATTCACTCGATTCGCTTCCTCACCGAGGAGGAGAAAACGAGACTCGGTAAGATCTATCTATTGAAAAATTATTTGACGGGAAAAGGTCAGGAACTCAATGAGTTTAATGGTCATATTCAAGATGCGGATATGCCAGTAAATAGCCGTCAATTGACCAATATCGGCACTTTCAGGGCCTATCTAAAAGAGTTTGTGGCCAACCACGATAGAATACGCAAAGACATGACCTTGCTGGTTCGTCAGTTAGCCTCGACCAAAGAGGGGGTGCCCATCGAGATCTATATCTTCACTAATGACACTCGTTGGACGGTTTATGAGGATATTCAGGGAGACATCTTCGATCATGTACTTGCCATCTTGCCGGAATTTGGCCTACGAGCATTCCAGGCTCCGACGGGTTCGGATATTAGAAGTTTGAAAGAAGCTTCTAGCTCCTAGTGCCGAGCCGTCACTTGGTAGCTATGAATTGTAAGCTACAAGCTCGATGGTCACCTGGAGCACGGCTAACAAGATTGCCGGGATGACACCCTATTTTTACTAGGCTGATCATCTCGGTAATTCAGATCACTTTACTCGAAACTTTCTTGGCTTTGTCTTGAGCTTATAGCTTACAACTTTTTAGTTAAGTCTAGCTTTCCCTGGTAACTAATATCGCTGCGAGTGTGATAAACACCCCGCCACTGGTTCTGTCGAACCAATGTAGCTTATTACTGGTTCTGAGCGTTGGGGCCAGTACATTCGCCATGCTGGCGTAAATCATCACAAAGCTGAAATCTACCAGGGCCCAGGTTGCGGCTAATATTGCCAATTGAGGCCCTTGTGGCATGGATATATCGATAAACTGCGGAAACAGAGCCGCGAAGAAGAGCAGATCTTTAGGATTGCTTATTCCCACCATAAAGGCCTGTTTGAACATCTGCTTAGGCGTGCCCTTACTCTTGATATGTTGCAGATCCAGGCCTTGGCCACTGGCTTTGGTTAGCAGTAGCTTTATTCCCAGAAATATCAGATAGGCGGCGCCACAGTATTTTAATATGGTAAAGCCATACTCGGTTGCACTTAGCAGTGCACCAAGGCCTGCCGCAGAAGCCATCATCAAGATCAATGCCGAAGTCACACTACCGAAAGCAGTCGCTAGGCTGCGAGTCTTACCATAATGCATGCCATGACTCATGGACAGTACGGCCATGGTGCCCGGAGATATGGCGATCAGTAGCACGGCGAAGAAGTAGAGTAGCCAATTATCAAATATCATATTTTGTATAAAATGAGTCCGATTGTGGCGGAACTATAACGATCTCAATCTTAATTGGCAATGTGAGCCGTTAGTTATCTTTCGAAAGAGTAAAGAGTGGGAGGAGGACTATTTTTACATGCAGATAAAAAGGCACCGAACCTAAGGGGTGAGCTTAAGTTCGATGCAAAGGTTGATGAAACAATTACTTTTTAACTAGTTATTCTTCGAGTATCTGTTTGGTGATGCCGATTCTGGATAAGGCAGCTTGTTCCAATGGACTTAGTTGCGCGATGTTTGAGACGTTAGTAGGTTTGCCGAGAGGTTTATCTGAATCTGAAGCTGGATTCAGTTTCAAATTCAAAGAATCCATTAGCCCATCTATAACAGTACTGTACTTTAATGCCTCCGAGGTCATTACATCACTGATGTCAGCCTTTCCGACTTGAGCTGCTGAAAACTCCATAATGCCGCGCATTCTGTCGCCAAACTGCCCATCGAGTTGCTCATAAGCTTGCTGCATGTTACTGGTTGGCATCTGACTGAGCTGTTCAGCAATAAGCTGTTCATTAAATTTAGAGCGTAGTCCGGCGTCGAAAGAATTATCCTTATACTTATTTTCAGGGTTTGTATTGGTGGCCATAAACTGCTTGTGTTTATCCTCATGATGTTCAGACCAAGCTTGGTTCGATTCTTCTATGAAGGTTTGAACGCTGGTTAGAATATTACCGAAGTTAGGACGCGTGCTTGAAAGTTCATTGATGGTGGCCCCAAGATTGCCCGCGGCATTGAGTTCGCTGCTTTGAGGATTAGTGGATAATGCCAATTCTCTCAGGGTCTGAAGATCACCGAAGCTCACGGCACTATTTTTTAGCTGGTAGAAATTAACATCATTAGCGGCGATGGCGTCTTGTAGGTTGTTAATGGTGTCGCTGCTTATGTGCACTTGTTTGCTCGGTGCAACGCTCTTGGATAGGAAACTGATCGCATCGAGAGCCGTTTTACGGCCTAAGTCTTTCGCCGTACGTCCACCATCGATACCTAGGTCATTATCCGTTGCATATCTGCTGGCTGTACTCTCAAAGGGAATAGCTGTTTGAGGGCTTAAGGCTGCACTATCGACATTTGGATTGAGGAAATTACGTACATCTTCGGCTAATTCGGCTATGGATTTAGCCACATCGTTGAGCGCTTGAGCGGCGAGTTGTAAGTCATCTGCCGAGGCATGCTGTACAAACTTACTGGCGGTAGAGCCTGTCGTTGCCCATTGTTGGAAAGGAATGCCGGCGACATCTTGGCTGAATATCTGGCTAGCCTTGGCCTGATGTTCCGCCGAGCCTAATTTTTCTATGGATTTGAGTCCGGTGGCGACAGACCTCAGTGCACCGTTACCCGTGGCGAGTTCTGAGTGTTGCTCTTTTAGCTCACTGCCAGAGACTTGAGCTAATATATCGAGTTTAGCGGCCCCTAAAGCATCGACACCTAACTTTAGACCAATTTCAGCCATTTTTTTAGCAACTTGCTCTTGTGATAATGGTGCCTGAGGAGCCGCTGTACTTTGGGTCTTTTCGCTAGTACTTTTACTTGGAAGTCGGTTTTTGAAGAAGTTTTCAATTCTCTCCCCAAGATGAGAAAGGCTAGATAATAGCTTATTTTTAAGACTACCAGTTTGCTGCTCTTCGCTGCGAGTAGCGAGTCGAACTGCATCAGAATCTGCAGATGCAGAGCCGACACTCTTGCCTTTTAGATCGCCAACCTCATTGGTTGCTGGGGTATCTTCTAGCTTCTTGTAACTGGTTAACGTGACTGAATTCACGGACGATAATGGCATACTAATTCCTAATAATAGATGAATGCGTTGAAGCTGAGGCCATTGTATGTAGGTCTGAAAACAGAAGATGTCAGCATGTGTCGTAGTTTTTTAGCTTTTGAAATCCAAGATTTTTTTGTTTTTAAAACCTACAAATTACGGACGTATAATGATAGTCGCCGCCCTCGAGATCGGGTCTACTGCTTTCTTTTTTTAGACTGTTGATTTGAACCATGAGCGAACAATATAAACAAGCAATCTCATCCCTGTATAAGGCTTTATCGTTAACCATGCCTGAGATCGAAAAAATCACTAGCTTACAGATAGGTGAGCAAGTCGCTCATATCACAGAGCACCCGGAGGGACAGTTATTGATGTTTAGTGATATAGGTGTGATCGACAATTTTAATCTTACGGAATTGCTAAAGCTCAACATGTTCAGCCAGTCTGTGTATAAGCCCGTTATTGGCTTAGATACCCACTCAAACAGTGCAGTTATCTGGAGCCGACAATCTCTGAGCAATGGCGCTTCAGAGCTTGTGTACCAGCAACTCGAGCAGTTAAGCCAAGCCAGCGACATAGCGATAGACAGTGTGAAGGAAGGGGCGGTAGTGATTACAGAGCCTAGTTTTGATGCTAACCGCTTTCGCGTTTAGCTGCTCGTCCTTGTAATGCCGTTATACTGCAGTGGCTAGGTCATCCCCCCATGAACTCATCCTTAGGGCAGAAGCTTATACCGATTGGTATTACTGCTCTTGCTCTAAGGTCTGTAGCCATCTTAAGACCTCGGCAACGGGCTGAATCAGTTCCGTTGGAATGTATTGGTTAAGTTCGGCATCGGCGTGTAGCGCTCTGGCTAACGGTACCTTCTGAATAACTGGTATGCCTAACTCTTTGGCGTACTCAATCAAGTCCAGTGCCTGAGCACCTCTCTCTTTGAGTGTTAATACAGGTAAGGGCGTTTCGCCCTTATTGTAATAGATGCCGATGGCAATATGGGTCGGGTTGGTCACCAGAACACTGGAGCGTTTTACGTTGTCCCGGCCATTCGAGGCTTGCATCTCTTGATGCAGCTGGCGTCGTTTGCTCTTAATCTCAGGGCTACCCTCCATCTCCTTATATTCGCGTTTGACTTCATCCTTGGTCATCTTCAGCTGCTTAGTGTGCTGATAGCGCTCGAAGGCATAGTCGCCGATGGAGATGATAATAAGCCCTACGCCGGCGGTTAGAATAAGCTGCTTGAGTAGGGTGCCTACGATCAAAGGGATGCAAGATACCCCACAGAGCGGAATACGTAGAATATCTTGAATATTGCCTTGGATAACCAGCCAAATTATCAGGGTTAATAGACTCACTTTCAGAATTGACTTGAAAAACTCCACCAGACTTTTAATGGAAAAGATGCGTTTAGCGCCCTCTACCGGATTTATCTTTTTCAGTTCGGGCTTAATGGGTTCGGCGCTAAACAACAAGCCAAATTGAATCAGGTGTGAAACCACGGCTATGCAAGCACTTAACAGCGCGATGGGTATGATTAAATAGAGTAATTCTGTGATTAAAGCATCGGTAATATCGGTCAAGGCATTATCGAATGACTGATATCCATAGACTGCGGGTAACATAATGATGTTGGTGATATGTTCTAAGTAAAAGCTCGACATACTGACAAGGAAGGCGAATAAAATAAGTATGATAGCCGTAGAGACTATCTCTTTACTCTTAGCTACCTGGCCCTTGTTTCTGGCATCTCGTATTTTTTTCGCCGTGGGTTGTTCGGTTTTTTCGCCGCTCATCTGTCGACTCCGATAATGGGTCCTAACAGATAGGGAAAGTCTGCTAATTGGAGAATTTCTTTACTGAAAAATTGCATCAAGGTGACGACATATATGATGAGTAAGAAGCTCGCTATGCCACTCTTAATTGGCATGGAAAGGGCAAAAACGTTGAGCTGAGGCGCGAAGCGGCTAATCAAGGCCAGACCGAATTCAGCCATAAACATGGCTATCACAATGGGAGCTGCCATCAGCACACAGAGTGTTAGCATCTGTTCAAATTGACCGTAAAAAAAATCGACCCACTGCTCACCTATTTCCGGAAAAAATGTCATCACGGGCCAATGTTGGTAACTGTCAAAGATGGCCCCCATAAAAGCAATAAAACTGCCACTGACAAAGAAGAGGGTGATTAAGGTTTGGGTAAACAGGACTCCCGTCGGGGTGGACTGATGGCCTAACGCAGGGTTGAACGCGCTAGCCAATGTCGCCCCACGTTGGTTATCGATGAAGAAACCGGTTGCCTCTATGGCCCAGAAGGGGATAGCGGCGATGAAACTGATAAGTAATCCGAGTAAAATTTCTTTGGCTAATAACAGCACCAACATGATGCCGTCGACGCTGGATGGATGAGGTTGCTCCGCCACTACAGGGTAAAGGTATATTGCAAGGGAGCAGAGTACGCCATTACGAAGCAAGGCGCTGCCTAGCATCTGCTTGCTTAAGATGGGCAGCATGATGAAGCAGCCAAATAGCCTGGGCAGAGTCATGCTATAGACGAGAAAAAATTGCTGAAAGTCTTCTATTGTCATGGTATCAGAGGAATTTTAGCGAAGATCATATCGGCAAAATTATATAGCTCAGATCCCAGCCATGACGCCGTGGCAAACAAGGCAACGATGACGGCAATCAACTTGGCGACAAATCCTAATGTCTGTTCCTGGATTTGAGTCAGTGCCTGCACTAGAGAGACTAAGGTGCCCACGATTGCGGCCGCCAGGATAGGCGGCATAGATAGCATCATCACCAACATTAGTGTCTGTGAGGTAAAATGAATAACTTCAGAAACTTCCATTTTAGCTCCTAGCTATAACTCATGACTAAGCCATGGGTGAGTTGGGTCCAGCCATTGAGCAACACGAAGAGCAACAATTTAAAGGGCAAGGAGATGGTCATAGGCGATACCATCATCATCCCCATAGCCAGCAAGATATTAGATATGATCAAGTCGATGGCAATAAAGGGCAGGTAGATCAAGAAACCTATCTCGAAGGCCCGGGTTAGCTCACTGACGGTGAAAGCAGGCAGCAAGATAAACAGGCTATCTGGTTCGAGCCTATCTGAGTATTTTTTAGGCCATAATGTCTTGGTCGTTTCGACAAAGAAGTCCTGCTCTGCATCACGTATGTGTTTCTTCAAGAATTGTCTGTAGGTATCTAATCCTTCATTGGCAAAGCCTTCGAAGCTGTCGGTATTATCAATGCTGACATTGTGCTCCTTGATGTAATCGAAGGTTTCGAAGCCCACAGGTGCCATAATGTATATGGTTAATATGATGGCAAAGCCATACATGGCCATATTGGGAGGGATCTGTTGCACCCCTAAGGCATTTCGCAGTAAGGAAAAGACCACGGCAATCTTGATAAAAGAGGTGGCCATTACCGCGATAAAAGGCACCATAGCCATCAAGGCTAAGGTGATAATAAGGTTGAAAGTATCGGGTAATTCAAACATAACTAGCTGATTTCTTGGTTGGTTAGCTTGGTGATTCGCACACCTAAGTGTTCATTGATCTTGACCAGTTCCCCTGTCGCCAACACTTGACCATTGGCCTTGAGTTTGACGGCTTGATCTGCTGAATTAGCCAGTTCAAAGACAAAGTTCTCTTGTAACTGGCTCAGTTCGGCCACTGTGACTGTCTGTTCCCCAATCTCAAATGAGATATTGATGGGCAGGGATTGAATATCGGTTGCTTCTGAAGACATAGGTTTCTCAGTTTCTGGTGCAGTTATGGTGACTCGATTATCAATCAAGCCACAACGCCATATGGGTTGGTTGGCGATAATCAAAACGGCTTGATCATCTGTTAAATGGTTTGAATCAAAGAAAATAATATCGCCGTGTTCTAAAGACTTAGCCTGATCCAAGCTTAAGCTGGTGTGACCAATCCTTAAGGCTAATGGCAGCTGTATACTCGGGCCTATCACCGATTCTGCCGCTGGCAGTGCCGAGAGAATGAGCTTGAGATCATTCTCTATCCAGCACGTCAGGCCTGCGCCGTTACGGATAAAATTGATAAACCCGGTTTTAGTCTGGCTTGGGCTTAACTCCACGGATTTAAGTGCGGATAGCACCAGTTGCTGGCCAAACTCTTGGGTTAAGAATGCCTGATAAGGTGTTAGCGCAGCGGTGATAAACTCAAGTTGCAGCAGTTCCGGCAAGATTGCGAAAGGGGTGCTGATCAGTAGATCGGCAAGGCAGGCCTGGATCTGATCGGCTTGGATTAAACAGCTTATCTTGCTTGAGCCGATAAAAATTTCCAGCTCATAGCCATTCAGGCCGGGACGCTTTGCCAGTCCAGCTTCGATAGATAGCCCTTCATCGACGTCTAATTTATATTGCCGGCTATAGACTCGATTGTTCAGCTCTAGTTCTTGTGCGCTTATGCTAGGAAGCGGCAGATTAAGCATCATTCTGCTCCTCTAACCAATCATGGATAATACGAGATTTCTGACTCGATTCCTGTTGTTGGCCCTGCTCCTGCTGTCCCCCATGGGCTTGTTGCTCATGAGTCGTGGTGATGACCCTAACCTGCTGATCAGTGTTCATTCTTTGCAATCTTTCCAGCAACTCGGGGCGCATATGCTGCAATAATTCAGCGTTTTGACTGCTATGAATTAAGGTGACAGTGAGCTGATTGTTTTTCAGGCTTATGGTAATTTCAGTTCCCTTGAGTTGCCCTTTATCTAACACTAGTTGGACTCGATCTTGAGTGGCAATATTGGGCACTAAGATCTGAATGCGCTCAACTAGCTGACTGACCAAGGTGTGCAGTTGTTGGTTTATAGGCTCGCTGGTTTTGATATTGGCCAAAATAATATTGCCTGGGACATTGTTTAACTGGCTGTTAGCTTGAGTTGGTATATGGACAGCTTCAATATCCTTGGGTGTTTCGGGTCTTTGCTTGCCGAGGGAATTTAACTTGGTATCACTCAATGCAGTATTGAACTCTTTAGCCGAAACCTTGGAATCAATAACTTGGGTTAATATCGGATTCACTAGCCCTTTTATGACTAATACTGGTTTATTCTTGTCATTGGGTAAGGGGGAAGATGATGTATTGAGCGTACGCAGGCTTTGCATATTAGGATTTTTATCGCTGGTGCCTAACTTATCCGGAATTGGCTTTAAATCCGATGCCGCAAGACTCGCTGGAATTTGACCCGATTCAGCAGCGAGGTGAGACTGCTTATTATCGATAGTCTGATTTACTGAACCCTTCAGTCGAGAGGTTTGACTGACGAGTGAAATATCAGTTTCTGAGTTCGTATTTATCTCAAGGATCTCACTCTGGAGTCCCTTTATTTGGGCTGTATGTTCGCCGAGTGAAACGTTAGTTTCTGAGTTAGTATTTTTCTCAACCGCCTCACTCTGCTCTTTCTGAGGCATCTCTAGTTGGGCTGATAGTTTGCCGGGTACAAGCTCTGTCTTCTGGTTTTCACGGGGCTCTTTCTCTTCAGCTGCAGATCTATCTTGCTTTGGATTCAGCCTCATTAACTGAGGAGCCAAAGCTGTAGCCTCGTGTTGACTCCCATGATCGCTAACCTGTATTTGAGAACCGGAACCTGCAGGCTTAGGGTTTTTATGCGGATTTAGGTATTGTGGTTTTGCCTGGTTCTGTTGAGCCTCCCTAACATTCCCGCCTGAATTAGCCTTGATTAAAGGGGCATTCATGACTTGCTCAAACTGGCTTATGGCATTATTTTTCGCGGCTTTTCGTGGCGCAGAAGTGCTTAGTTCAATATGACTATCGTTAGACTTTATAATCTCTTTTGGGGTTAACAAGGGAGTTCTCCTTTAGACATGATACGGCGATCTTCCTGTTCCATCTCTTCTTGATATTGAGCCCGGTACTCTCGCTCTATGTCATCTTGTTGCTTCAATAGTTTGAATTTTTCTGTGGCTTTATTGGCCAACAAAACGGTTTTCTGGCGCTGTTTTAATATGTCTTGTTCATTATCTCGACTCAGCTCAATTTCGGCGGCCTCTTGTCTCAGGCTGGCCTCTTTATCGTGTAAAATGGCGATATGCTGCTGTAACTGCTCCAACTCCTTCAGCTTCAGGCAAGACTCTTTAGCCTGAGAAAAAAGCTGTTCCTCTTCCTCTTTACGCCAGACCCGATAATCAATTGCTTCTTGGTTGGCTCTGTTTAAACGGCCATTAGCCTGTGTGAGTATCTGTTGCTGCTTTCGTAATGCATGTTCGGCGCGATCGGCCTTGATCTGCTTTATTTGAACTAGCTGTGAGATCATGACCGAGTCAACTGAGTCATTTGATTGATGGCATCATGAAGATCGCTAGGTTCTTCAGATCCTTGGCGTAAGAAGGCGTTGATGGCATCTTGCTGAGCAATGGCTTTATCGGCTAAAGGTTCCGAACCTGGCTGGTATTCACCAATTTTAAGCAGTAATTCTACTTCTTCGTATTTAGCCATTAACTCCCTTAATGCTCCTGCCGATGCCTTCTGCTCCGCGGTGATTATGTTATTCATCACCCGGCTGGTTGAGCGCAGGATATCTATCGCAGGATAATGGTTAGCAGCCGCAAGCTTGCGGGAGAGAATGATGTGTCCGTCTAAGATCGAGCGAGTCTCATCGGCAACGGGCTCCGTCATATCATCACCCTCAACGAGCACAGTATATAGGGCCGTGATCGAGCCTTTATCGGATTGACCCGAACGTTCCATCAACTTAGGTAGTTCGGCAAATACCGAAGGCGGATAACCTCGACGTGTCGGGGGTTCTCCGGATGCTAAGCCTATCTCTCTTTGGGCTCTGGCGAAACGAGTCACTGAGTCCATCAGGAGTAAGACGCTCTTGCCCTGATCGCGAAAATACTCGGCAATTGAGGTCGCAACGAACGCGGCTTTAGCGCGCTCCATGGCTGGCCTATCGGATGTGGCCACCACCAGTACAGAACGTTTAAGTCCCTCTTCACCGAGATCGGACTCGATGAACTCTCTGACTTCCCGGCCACGCTCACCGATAAGGGCCAGCACTATGACATCGACTTCGGCTGAGCGAATCATCTTGGCCAGCAAGGTACTTTTCCCGCCACCCGCACCGGCGAAAATACCTAAGCGCTGCCCCTCCCCGCAGGTGAGTAAGCCATCGATGGCCCTGACACCCAAAGAGATTGGTTTAGTTATCATCTTGCGACTCATTGGCGGCGGTGCTTCTCGATACACAGGGTAATACTGGGTCGACTCGTGCAGATGATTGCCAGAGAGTGGTCGCCCGAGTCCGTCCAACACCTGACCTAAGAGGTGTTCGCCAACGGAGACCTGATGTGTCTTGCCGGTTGGGCTCACTTCTGTGTTCGATGAGATCCCCTGCATATCACCAAATGGCGTCAACAAGGCGTGATGCTGTTGAAAACCAACAACTTCTGCTAACAAGGATAGGGATTGGTCTGGATTCTTAAGTTCACAAAGCTCACCCACGCGAACGCCTGGCACCACAGCTTTAATAATGGTGCCGGTAACTTGGGTTACTCTGCCACGAATTTGAATCAGCCTGCCTTTATCTGCGGCCAGCTTAATCGTTTCCGGGATGTAACTCAGATCAACTTTGAGTGAATTGGAGTCGGTATTCATATGCTGAGATCATAGGCAGGCTGGCCAAAAACATATATCAAATTTGGGCAGTAAGTTTGTAGAAAAACGTCTAAATGAGTGATGCAGAAGTGAAGGTAATGCTTTTTGCTTCAGTTGTTTTATGGCCTTTTAGCTGGTGTCCTTATATCGATTGGTCTGATCATTGTTTTATAAATAAGAGGCTTTACAGCCTCTTATTTATAAAGGTTAATTTTATTAGCTAGTTATAGGCTTTCGCGTGCAATTTTAACTGCAGCCTCTAGATCGGGGATGTTTGTAAGTTCAGGTACTCGCTGGATATGAATAATTATATTATCAGTATCTGTCACAATAATACTGCGAGTCAGCAGGCCAAGTTGTTGGATCTGAGAGCCTGTTTTTAGACCAAATTTATGTTCAGCAGAATCGGAAAGGTAGGTCACGTCCGATAGAGAGTGCTCTTTGATAAAGCGTTGCTGAGCAAATGGTGTATCAGCACTAATTGCATAGAATTCAATGTTTTTAAGTTCGTTAGTATGTGCTTTAACATACTTTGAAAGGTCAACTGCTTGTTGTACACACACTGGTGTGTCGACTGAAGTCAAAATGCTATAAACTTTTACAGTTTTATTTTTAGCACTGGTGTCGTAAGACTTAAGATCTGATGTCATTAGTTGGACTGATGGCATCAAGTCTCCGGGTTTTACAGCATTACCAATCAGGTCAAATTTGTTTGTTTTCTCAAGTGTTACAACTTGAGCCTGACCAAGATCGGCGCTTTCTTTTGTTATTTCAAACTGTGCTAAAGCGCTAGTTGAAAGAAAAAGAGATACTAATAAAGTGATTTTTTTCATTGCTTAGCCTAGTGCAGCAATAGCTGCCTCGTAGTTTGGTTCTTCAGTTATTTCAGACACTAGTTCACGATGTACAATCGTACCTTCCTCGTCAATAACCAAGATGGCACGTGTTGCTAGGCCTTTTAGTGCCCCTTCATTTAAATTCACACCGTAGTCTTCTGTGAATGATGGTGAGCGGAAGAAAGAGGCTGTTATTACCCCATCAATTCCCTCTGCTCCACAGAAGCGGCTAGTCGCAAAAGGCAGGTCTGCTGAAATACAAAGCACAGTCACATTATTCAAGCTTGAAGCTTTTTCGTTAAATGCACGAACGCTGTTTGCACAAACTGGGGTATCTATACTTGGGAAGATGTTCAACACAAGTTTTTGACCTTTTAAGCTATCTAGAGTCAGGTCATTAAGATCTGCAGCGCAAAGTGTAAAGTCTAACGCCGTTTGACCTGTTTGTGGGAAGGTGCCAGAAAGTGAAACTGGAGAGCCTTGGAAAGTTACCGTCATTATCTTCTCTTAGTAAGTGGTTAGTTTTGTTTAACAGGTGGGTTTAATAGGTGATAGGTCAGTATTTAACGTTAACCATCCTAGCCTGTATCGGACACTGCTGCTTGTATGTACAGTGCCAATTTTCTATATGTTGAGATCATAGCTAGGTATTTCAAAAGCATATATCAAATTTGGGCAGTAAGTTTGTAGAAAAACGTCTAAATGTTGGCTCAATACAATTTGTGTAATGGACTATAGCTGGGATTGAGAGAGGCGAAAATTTCGCCTTCTTTTTATTTGGTTTAAGCCTGCTAAGTTACAAATTTACGACTGGTGTTATTACCATCGGCCTTGGGGTTCACCTTTTGATTCCTATCCCATAAAAATACACCGGATGATGACGCAATAAATTTCTTGTTTAAGTTTAGGCTTTTTAACTACAAAATTACGACTGATTTTGGCATCGATTTTCTCTTCCATTTTTTACACTTATAACATCAATAATTCTCAGAGTTTATTCTATGCCAGGTATCAATACAGGCACGATAGCTGCCGATCTTACCCGCAATGTATTAGCACAGAATTCGGCTAATGGATCCCTTGGAACTGCAATCAGTTCGGGCAATTATCGCGGTGATATTGTTAAGTTGGTGCCCGATGCTAAATCTTTGCTTGATGCCGCAGAAGAACTAACATTTAAAGCTTCCGAGTATGTTGAGAAAGATATCAGTAAGCGAAAAATTCAGGACGATTACGGTACGGTTTCTGAGATTCACGCCCTCGTCGAGGAGTACCTGAAGAAGGTACCGGATCTCGAAAAACAGCAAAAACTAAAAGACTTTGTCAGTAATCTGAGCAAACAGAATGTGACTGTTGCTCATCAATTGCTGGCTTATTTAGGCAGTTATTCGGGGGATGCCAGCGAGCAATTTGTTGCCCTGAGTGAAGCAAAAAAGCAGTTAACCGGTAAACCTGAGGCTAAGGCTTTGTTGGTTTTGATAAATGCTAGCTTGGCTAATATGGCTAAGGAGCAGGGGCCGCAGATAAGAGCCGGTCTGAATGTTTATGACGCCGCATTAGCGCTTAGTTCAGATAAAGAGATTGGTGATCTGCAAGGCTTGCGAGACTTCTATCGTGATTCGGTGCTGGATTATTCGGGCTTAGGCGATGCCTTCGAGAAAGTGCTGACACGCTTTGGCGATAAAAAAATCACCGAAGCTATCGGCTTCCTACTCAAGGGCTTGGGCGCAGATCTTCAAGTACAAGGCTCATCCATTGATAAGAGTAAGTTACAGCAGATCATGAATGATATTAAAAAATTAAAAGTGATCAATGGTCTGCATGAACAAGTCGCTCTGCTCTTCGAGCGGGTCAAGATAGCGCCGGCGGCGTAGGCAGGATGGCTTACAAGATAACCGATTTTTTGACCGACCTTATCTATCTGGTAGAGCAGAGATGGGTGGGATCTGATCAAATTTGGGGTTTGGTAGATAAGGCTGGTTTGATTGATATTTCACAGAAAATTTCATTTTTTCGTGAATTAAAAAAGCTTATACGTTTGATCCCCCAAGAGATTTTTGCCGATGAAGAGCAACGTCAAAATATGATTAATGCGGCACAACAAGCTCAAGACCGAGCCATTGAAGAGGAAGAGGATATGTTTGATGGATTGGATTAATAGTGCGGTCGATGAGTTCTGCCGTATATCCGGTGTGGTCTCTGATTTTTCTACATCGGCAATCGTGCAACTCTCTTTCGAGCAGAGGGGCTTATTGAATATTGAAGTGGTACAGGAGCATCTGGTGTTATTTCTGATCCGTGATCTCGAGTGGCATCATCGCAGCGAGGCGCAAGTTAAGGCTCTGCGTTTGTGCCATATCGGGCAAGGTTGGCCGTACCTGATAAGAAGCGGCATGTTAGGCCAAGAGTCTCTGGTTTTGTCGGCGAGTATTCCCGTAGAAGATGTGACCTTGCCAATGATAGAACAAGCATTTGGCTTGTTGAGCCGTTTACATGATGAGATTGAAGTGAGATGAGTAAGGTTACGGCTGCCCATATAGGCATAGAACACCTCAGCTTTCACTCGAGTGATGAGTTAGATAATCCATTTCCTGCACGCTTTAGCTTGCCACCCGATGGGGAAGCGATTCCGACTCATTTGGATAAGCTCTATGAGTTGTCACCGGGTGAGCGCACCTTAAAATCTCTATCTAATCCTAAAATCAGTGATATGAGTCTGCTGAGGCCGAAACAGTATCAAGATACGTTTAAGGAAATCACAGAGCAACTCGAGCGATTAGCCAGCCAGTTAAAATCTGATGATTTGCAAGATGCGCTAGCCCTAATGAAGCAGACTAAGCTAGATCAAGACTACCTGTCCCTTGCCTTTCACCTATTGCTGAGAGTGTGAAGTGTCGATATTAAATCAATCCCAGATAGAAGTCCTGCACCTGCATGGGTGTCTACAGATGCAATACCAACATCCTAACAAGGCTGTTGTCTTGCTTAAAGCGCTTGTCTTGTGTGCCCCAGAGTTTAAACCCGCCCAATATACCTTAGCGCTAGCGTGTCTGGAGGCAGAAGAATATGAATCTGCAATTAAATGGTGCCGGACATTACTCGCTGAAAGTAACGACTCAGACAAACCCGCCTTATTTCTTTGCCTGAGTCGCGCCTATTGGCGCTTAGATAAAGCAATAGAGGCGAGAGAAGCCTATGGCTTCTATATCGATATGAATGTGAATAGCCAAGCAGAACAATTAAGCGGTACTCAATGAACAATTTAATGAATGTGTTGAACAAAGTCGGTCAGCGCAAAGATATCATGTTGGCAGTTTTACTCCTCGGGGTCATCTTCATGATGATTCTCCCTCTGCCTACTGCACTCGTGGATGTCTTGATTGGTATCAATATCACCATTGCCGTTGTCTTGCTGATGTTGGCCATCTATATCAAGTCGCCTCTGGAGTTCTCGGCTTTTCCTGTGGTCCTGTTGATCACGACCATCTTCAGGCTATCGTTATCTATTACCACTACGAGACTGATTCTATTGCAAGCCGATGCGGGTCAGATTGTTTATACCTTCGGTAATTTCGTGGTCGGCGGCAATTTAATTGTGGGTCTGGTTATCTTCTTGATCATCACCATAGTGCAATTTCTGGTGATCACTAAGGGCTCTGAGCGTGTCGCCGAAGTGAGTGCTCGTTTCTCCCTCGATGCCATGCCAGGCAAGCAGATGAGTATCGATGGTGACATGCGCGCGGGTGTTATTGATGTCAATGAGGCCAGAGAGCGCCGTTCTGTGATCGAGAGAGAGAGTCAGATGTATGGCTCCATGGACGGTGCGATGAAGTTTGTTAAGGGAGATGCTATCGCAGGTTTAGTGATCATCTTCGTCAACATTCTTGGTGGTGTGACCATAGGTATCACCCAAAAGGGCATGTCAGCCGCCGAGGCATTGCAGTTATTTTCCGTATTGACCATAGGTGATGGACTTGTCTCTCAGATCCCCGCGTTGCTCATTGCCATCACGGCTGGCATGATAGTTACCCGTGTCGATAATGACAATGCATCGGATATGGGATCTGAGATTGGTGAGCAAGTCACTGCCCAACCCAGAGCCCTGATGATCGGTGGTGCCTTGTTAGTGCTATTTGCATTTATCCCCGGCTTTCCCACTATGACTTTTCTTATTCTAGCCTTGATCGTGGGTGGTGGCGGCGCTTTAATTAACTTTAATAATAAAAAACAACTGGTTAATCAATCTGATGATCTACCTGCTTTCTTAGCTAATGGTGCAGGTGCACCAGCGGCTAAGTCTAAAAATGCCCCAATGCAGAATAATGGCAATAAGTTAGGTAACAAGGAGGAGTTTGCCTTAACTGTGCCCTTGATGATCGACATAGATGCCAGCCTACAGTCCCATCTCGAGGCCATCTCGCTTAATGATGAACTCGTCAGGGTGAGAAGGGCCCTGTATCTGGATCTCGGCGTGCCATTTCCCGGTATTCACCTACGTTTTAACGCCAACCTAAGTAATCAAGAATATGTGATTCATCTGCAGGAAGTACCTGTAGCCAGAGGACGTATAGTCAAAGAGAAGTTACTGGTGACCGAAGGTTCGGAGCAGCTTGAGCTATTGAATATAGATTACGACAGGGATGAAAATTTCCTGCCGAGTATCGATACTATCTGGGTCAAGGAAAGCAAGTTGGACACTTTAGATAAATCGCGTATCGGCTTTCTTACCCCAGATCGAATCTTAACTTATCATCTGTCTCACGTGCTTAAAGAGTACGCCGAAGATTTTGTCGGAATTCAGGAGGCGCGCTATCTGCTGGAAGAGATGGAGGCAAGTTATGGTGAGTTGGTCAAAGAAGCCCAACGTATGGTGCCACTGCAGAAGATGACAGAGATCCTGCAGCGACTGGTGTCGGAAGATATCTCCATCAGAAATTTGCGCACCATACTCGAGGCTATGGTGGAGTGGGGTCAGAAAGAGAAAGATGTGGTGCAATTGACCGAGTATATACGTACCAGTCTCAAGCGTTATATCTGCTACAAGTATTCCAATGGCCAGAATGTGTTGCCGGCATATTTACTCGATCAGCAACTGGAGGAAACCATACGTAACGGTGTGCGCCAGACCTCGGCTGGAAGCTACCTCGCCTTAGATCCGTCCGTCACCCAGGAGTTTCTCTCAAAAGTTAAGCAGACCGTGGGTGACTTAAGCAAGATGAACAATAAGCCTGTGATGGTGGTATCCATGGATATACGTCGTTATGTGCGTAAATTGATCGAAGCGGATTATTACGACTTGCCTGTGTTGTCATTCCAGGAGTTGACTCAGCAGATCAATATTCAGCCATTGGGTAGGGTAGGAATGTGAGTAAGCATCATGACAGCTTGAGCCAGTATTTTATCGACCTAGGTTATCGAATTGCCCCTTATTATTGGCAACAAACGGACATAGAGCTGGGAACGGCCATCGAGTTGGATCAAGCCCTACTGGTTTATCGTGTCGAGCCGGAACGTAAGCGAGTACTCATCGTCAAATTCAGCCGCAAAGATTCAAAAGTTGGCCTGAGTAGCCCCTTTAAACCTCTGTATATCTTGGCCGAGGCCGCCATCCAAGTGTTTGGTAAAGCGTACCGGTTGGAAGGAGAAGTGGATGTATTTCGTGGCAGTCGTCTCAGTAATAAGCGACTGGCACGCTATTACCAACACACGGGGGCTGAGCTGGACATGGAAACCGGACAATACTCCCTGCTGTTAGCGAATCTGAGGAATATTCATTGATACGGCTGTCGGGTGTTCACAAAGTGATAATTTTACGCCTCTGAGTTACAGCCTTAAAAAGATTCACATTTTACTATGGAGAACATATGGCAGAACCTGAACATAATGCATTTGTGGCTACAATCGCCGAGGCACAGAAGGCGATAGATAATGCAGATCAAAGAACTGAATTAGTGAGTGAGATGCTTGCAGGTTTAGGGGTTAGTCATCTCGCTGCCAGTGCCATTTTTGATAATCAGGCCATGGATCCTAAGCTGACTCAACAGGCCGAGAAAGACTTGCTCCATGAGGTGCATCGTCAGCGACGGGCCGCATTGGCAGCTAATCCCACATTGGGAGTCAAGGACAGCAAGAAACGTAGACCGACCATGATGCGTGGCATGATGATTTAACTAAGGAATGAAAGTATGGCAATAAGTCCTATAGCTACAACTCCGGCCGACATTGTTTCTCAGGTGATGGAGGCATCACAAGGTCAAAACTTAGAAGCGCTGAAAACTTTTGCTTCTAAGATACAAGAAAAGTTACAAGATGCAGATAATAATATCTGGTCAACGGCTGACGATAGTATCTTTACACCTAAATCAGGTACGGATCTTACTCCCGAGCAGCGACTGAGTGACTTTCAACGTTTCTGGAGCTTAGTGCTTAATCAGTTAGTTTCAACTGGCCAAGATCCTCAAGAATTGTTAAAAGCCGATGGCACAGGCACATTGTTTAACAGATTGAATACAGATTTAGAGGCCTTGTTTGCTAAAGTCCCCTCAGGTCAGACAATTGGTGCCTCAGATATGAAACATCTTGCCCTGTTATCTGTATTCTCTGAGCGATTAGACAGTCCCATTTTAGTGACATACCAAGATAGATTGTTTACCAACCAAGCCAAACGTGACGCCGCCCAGGAAGAGCTGAAAGGCTTGTCTAATGAGTTGAAAATTTATGGAACCATCCAGAGTAAGTTACACGCAGCTCTGGCTAATGGTTCGGAATACAAGTCAACCGATGCGCTAACTGCTAGTGATTTTGGCTTCGATAGTGATGCAGATTACAAGGCATCCGACGTCTATAAAAAGCTAAAAAGTATTACGAGTAACACTTCAGGTCCTATATCGAGTAAAGATTTTTTAACGGCGATAGGGATCACCGCTAAAGATAAATATTCGGGCGATGATTTAAAGGAGCAATTACCTAACTTAGGCACGTCTATCTCAGATAAATCTAAGCTGATCAACGATGATGTTAGCCTTAAGACTACTGAGCTGAATCAAATCTCATCTACCTACAACAGCACTGTCGAGGCGATAAATCGTTTCGTGCAGAAATACCACAGTGTGATGCAGGACATATTGCGTCAAATATAGGATCCGTTATGGCTGAACAAACACAAACACAAGATAACAATTACGAAGATGAGCTGCTCTCATTTCTGGAAGATGGCGGCACCATGGGGATGTTACGTAATATTCCCGATGATGCCATAGAGCAGATGTATGCCGTCGCCTTTAATTATTACGAGTCGGCTAAATATGATGAGTCCCATAAAATATTTCAGCTCTTATGTACTTTAGATCATTATCAGGTGCGATTCTTCATGGGGCTGGGAGCCTGCCGTCAGGAGATGAAGCAGTATGAGTTAGCCGTCGATGCTTACAGTTTTGCCACCTTGATTGATGTGAATGAACCTAGGGCCCCTTTTCATGCCGGAGAGTGTCACTTAGCTCTGGGCAATATGGAAGCGGCTGAGAGTGGGTTTTATACCGCCAGTCATTTAGCAAAGAAACAGCCAGCTTACTCCGAGCTGGCGCAGCGAGCCAGTGCAATGCTGGAGGAGATAACTAAACAAGGAGTTACATAATGAATCAGATCACGTTAACTAATCCGTTGGCCCAGAGTGCTACGCTCTTGGATACGGAGCAAGGGATCACCAATGCTAAGTTGGAGAAAAAGCAGGAGCAGGGAGTTACGGTAAGTAGAAATGCCGAGCAACAAGCTTCTGTAGGCACTAATAGGCCGGGGGTCATGCTGGAAAAACCTAACCCGCTTATGAATACCAGCTCCCTTACTAGCGCCGAGAAAACCTTCAATGAACTCAGCTCGTTGATGAATAGTAATCAGCCGGCCGTTAAGGAGTTATTGGATAAAACTGGTGATATGTTTGCCAAGTTTTTAACCTCTTCATTTCAAAATGGTGCGGGTCTACCTAAAGAGCTAGCTAAAGGTGCCGAATACGGTATCGGCAGTGCGTTTATTGCCCTGTCTGCATCTTCGGTGGAAGATTTTGAAATTGAGTTAGCCAAGACGACCACTGAGCTTGAAAGGGCGCAGAATAAGTTAAAAGCCGAAGAGATAAAACGAGTTAGATCTGAGAACGAAGCCCAGATGAAAGATAACCAAGCCAAGATAAAAGAATCTGAAGAAGCGGCTCAAGAAGCTAAAAAATCAGGTCTTTTTGGTAAGATTTTTGGTTATATCAGCGCTGCTTTGTCGATCATTATCGGTGCAGTCATGATAGCAACAGGCGTAGGCGCAGTAGCGGGTGCGGCCATGATTGCCGGAGGCGTATTTGGTATCGTCTCACAGGTATTACAAGAACCTGCTGTACAGAGTGCACTTAAAGATGCCGGCATCAATGTCGAAGCATTTCAGAAAGTGATGATGGCACTAGAGATTATTTCGGCTGTGGTGAGTACCGTGGCTTCGTTTGGCGGCGCAGCCGCAGGTAAAGCCGCTCAGCTTGCCGGAAAAGTAAGTACCAAAATAGCATCCGGACTGACAAAGGTCGCCGATAAGTTAGATGACCTTGCCAAGTTAGGCACTGCAATTAATAAATTTGGTACCGCTGCCACTAAGGTCAGAACCATATCTACGATTACCGAAGTCGGTGCCAATGTTGCTCAAGGTACGGCGGGTACGGTTAATACTGCTTTTCAGGCTAACGCCGTTGGCAAGCAGGCCGAGACTGAGGATAGTAGGGCCGAGGTATTGGCTATGCGGGCGGTCATAGATCGTCTCAAAGAGGAGATCAGCCGTATGAGTCAAGAGTTCCAGGAAGTCATGCAGATGATCATGCAGATGATTAATGCTAATGGTGACTCTATGAAAGAAATCTTAAGCCGTCCAGCGGCGGTATAGGAGTAAGTTATGAGTTTAGTAATACAAAGCGGTACGACGACCCTGACTTCTGTGAATGATGTCACGTCGATCAATCAGGTTAATTCAAATAAGACGACACAAGCTGCGGCAGAAGACTCTGAGTTACTCAGTATTAAACAAGGTAACCGAGTCGTACTCGAAGCACCTCGTTCAGCCTTAGATCCGACTCAGATAATCAAGCTGGATAAACTGTTGGATTTGGTTAATTCTGGTGATTTTAAGAAAAACATTGGCGATGCGGTCGACAAAGTACAGAAAGCGTTAAGTGAGTTTCTGAGCTCTGTGGGTGTGGGTGGTAAGAATGAGTCTACCAGCAAAGGCGCATTATCGGATATTTTCGAACTGATGATCTTATTGTTCCAATTGGCTAAAGATAACCGAGAACTCAATATTACTCAGCGGGATATCGCCACAACGGCATCTGTTGCATCGATAAAAGCCCAGGCGAGTGAGTTAAGAAGTGCGAAGGGAGCCCTGATTGCCATGGCTGTGGTCAGTGGTGTTCTAGCGGTCACCAGCGCCGTGATGGGCGCGTTATCGGCTAAGAAGAGCATCAATCAGCTCGGTGAGAGCGGTAAGGTTAACAGTCAACTTACACAACAGCAGAATTTTAAAGATACCCTGAAAGGCTTGCAAGATGACGGCAAGAATGTGTCCGGGGCTTTACGTGGCACTAAGTCTGAGATAAAGAAATTGGGTCAACAAAACTTTGAAATAGATACCTTGCTTAAGGCGCGAGATTCTCGTGGCCAAGCCCGTAATGCTGTTTTGCAAGGGGTGGGACAAGTATCGAATAATATCGGTAGTGTCTATCAAACTGAGGCTCAGGCGTCTCAGAAAGAGGAAGAGGCGGAGGGAACCTTAAGTCAGGCAGAGAAGCAGAAGGCGGATGACCGTATCGGCTACGATGATAACTTCTTAAAAGAGGTACGTGATATCTTACGTGCTATCGGTGATAGTTATAATCAGGCTTGGAAAGCGGCGTCGACTCCAGCCTAGCCATTTAGCGTAATACTAAAAAGTGGTGAATCAATTCACCACTTTTTTATCCACTTCTAAACATCTCACTCATTTTCAATTTTCTATATCAATCGATATTAGATCAGTTTTATCTGCCTATCTTTTAACGATTTTGCTGATATGTCATCCGTTACCGAGGTGAATAATCCATCGATTTTTTGCTGAGGAACTTGGGGGAATCTGTCGATAAGCAAGTGGCGTAACCTCTGAGCCGACTGTTGTTTCGAGACTAAGGGGCTAGCTTGAGAAATTAAGCCGATATGCTTATCTTTAAACAATACAGAAGAGGCCTGAGCTACTTCAGTTTGAGTCTGGGGTGTCTGGTAGATCACACCTTGTTTGTCACCGATATTATTAGCCATAATATCTATACCTTGATCCCACTGATATTAGTCAAATGATGGCGTTCAAATTCACCTTCAGGCTCTAAATCTTCGATATTCAAGAGTTCCGCCCACCTCTCTGCTTGTGCTACCTGTTCGGCCAATATCGTTTCAAATTGAGCGAAGTCGAGAGTCTCAACATCGATATGTTGGTAGAGGCAAAGCTGCTGTTCTTCCAGATTAAGTCCGAATACGAGTCTGTGCTCACTCCAGTGATAATTGAACGCAAGTAAAGAGCGTAAAATTGCATCGTCCAGGTTGGCACATTCGGTTATTTGGGCTTCAAAGATCAGTAGCTCTTTTTCAGCTTGATAGATGATGCGAACAACAAGCTTGTCATCGAATGAAAGGCTAACTGAATTATCTTTTAAAGCCAGATCGGTAAGACCTATGCTGTCACCAAAATTTTGTAAAATAGAATTAATTTTGAGCGATACATCCATAGTTAAGTCCTGTTAAGGCTGAACAATAATCGCTCCATTTTATCAATATGTAGGCCAAACAATTGTTGTAATTCGCTGTGATTTTTTAGCTGGTGGTCGCCATGTCTCTCACCAGCTATCGGCTTGTATACTTCGTGTTATTCTTTTAGAACGTAATTGGCATATAAAGTTTGTGAGCAGAAATTGAGATGGTTACAGCCGGGGGGGATAGTGAAGTTTAGACAATTATCTATGGCGCTAATGGGGGTTAGTTTGCTAAGTGCCTGTGTCGATGTCAGTGTGACTCGAGTGCTGCAGCCTATCGCTACGACTAATCGAGTTGAAACGAACTCGGAGCAAGGGGCTAATGTGACTGGGTGGGTCTCATTCGAAAATTATGTCCCGGCTCACGCTTCTAAATTGACCGTTACCTTATATATGAAATATGAAGGGCAGAAATTGGTTGTCGCTAAACAGGTTTACCAGAATAGTCATCTGCCAGTGCGTTATTTTTTTGCCGTCGCACCGATTCAATCTGGTCAGGGACACATGTTGCTTGAGGCTAAGTTGGAGGTTAATGGCAGACTGAAGGGGGTTGCCAGTTCAGATTATTTTTATCACTTAGGCACAAGCAAGTTAGATTTAATCTTGAAACCATCCCATTGAATACCCAGAAAACTCATATAGAGCCTTCTCGATAACAGCCTTTGAGCTATTAAATTGTGAAATATTTGGCTTTATCTTTTCGTTATTATAGAGAAAAATTATGACTCTTGCTTTTAAAGCTAGTATCGAAAACCTTTCAAATCGATTAGATCTCGTATCTCAAGAGTTGGACAATAACCTCTTTAGCATAACTATTGACGAGCGCTGGCCAGTACATTTCAGTGATCTTAATGGAGAATATGTGGTGTTATTCACCTCACTTGGAAAGTTGTCAAATCCTCAAATTGCTATGAGATTGTTAGCCGATAACCTTTTTGATTCTAACCCAATTAGGCCAAGGGTTGGTTTAGATGATACTAGTCAGAACTTGCTGCTGTGGTCTCAAGTTGCCTATAGCGAATGCGATGAAACTACTTTATATCATGCATTAACGGTATTTATTGAGCGTGCCAATGTATTCGATAGCTGGTTAGGTGAAGCTATATTGGCAGAGGAAACGCCTTTACAGAATCAGGAAGTTTCTCAGTTTATCAGAGTGTAAAGCTATAAGGTTAAATGGGCAGCACCTTAGGTGAAGCCCATTTAATTTTGAGGGCGACTTTAAGCTTAGCCTGTGTAGTTGTTTCTGACGTTGAATTTCCCTGCATCATCATCTTTTGGTCGACAGAAGTGACAGATCAATTGATCTTGTACACTAGGACCACAGGTATCTTTTAGTGCCTGGATTACATCTGAGAAATGCACCCCTTTGGCTTCTCTATTCAACAATAAAAAATCGAATGATTCCACGCTTTCTCCTCGATTCATCTCACCAATGAATTGAGCTGCCTGCTCAGGTTGAGTGCCAATACCTCCACTGAGTTTATAATCTGTAGCCTGACGGCTGAAGGAAGCATAAATTTGTGAATCTTCTTTAAATTCAACATGGCCATCTTTAAGCTTTTCTGCAAAGCCCATGGTTCTGGACACTAAGGTGTTGTTGGTTGTAGATGCAAACTTTAGCTCCAGACCTTCGGGTTTTTGAAATGTTTTATGTTCGCCTCTTGCGCCGCCGTGTGAGGAGAAAAGAACACTGTGATTATCTCCTTGTTGACGATTTACACTGCCAAAAAGATAGGCTATCTCTTTTCCATCGATTGAGATTGGTTGAATGTTCACGCCATAGGTTTGTTCTAGCCTTGCTATTTCAGCCGGAGGTAAATTTGTTCTGTTGACCGTAATATTTTCACCTGTTGCAATACGCTCCTCGATCCCGTGTTGACTAAACTTTGCTTGTGCCTGATTTAAGTCAGATACGCGGAAAGTACCAGCATTGGGGATATGTACGCCGAAAGTCCCAGGTTTTGATTCACTCTTCCAAATTGCAGCCTGATTTGATGAAGAGTCTGGTTTTGAATTGAGAGTCGCGACTTCATTTCCCCATCTTCCCTTAACTTCATTGCCAAATTGGGTATGTTTAAACTCGGTTATTTTGGTTTGGGCTTCCTGTAATGAGTTTGACTTAGTGAAACCGACTCCAGGTAGATTGATTCCATAGGCTCCAGGTGTACTTGCGCTAGGCCAGATGGCCAGTGAGTCTAATTTGACTGATGGTCTGGATGTTAGTGCAGTAATATCACTACCAACCTCCTTATCGATCAGTGTCTGTAGCTGCTGGTTTATTGTTTCGTTTTGATTAAGGTGTGACAGTGTTATTTTCGGCGATAATGGAGGTAAAGTATGCTGTTGGATTTGTGGTTTTGTGCCGCGATGAGGCACCGCTGGTGCCTCGCGTGGAGGTAGCTCTGGTGCTTGAGATTGATGACGAGCAGCAGCGTTTAATAATATCTGAGCGTCTCCTAAGCTAAGTTGTGCCCCTTTTAAGCCTTTAAAGATCACTTCACCAGAACGGTTTCCCTGACCTAAATCGAAATTTTTAACATTTTTTAGCAGTTGTGATACTTCTTGATTATTGAGGCTAGTGTTTTTCACGTGTCGCAGGACTTCTTTAGAAAAATTGGACTCAGATTGTGCGACTCCGTGTTGTACTGCTAGGCCGTTAAATCGGCCCTTGGGGGGGGGGTTAGCCTCTATACTCCCATTTTTATTTCTTGCAGATTGATCTATATCAATCTGCTGATTAACAAAAGTTTGGAGTGTATTGATATTTAATGGCATATGAGTAATCCCTTTAATTAACTTTACTCATGATATTTTCTAATGCTTTATCTGGCAGTCATTTTTAGTTTTAATTTTGTGATTTTTAGCCTTAAATACTCTGAACCTACTCGGAATCGTATTATCTAGTACCTTCGTGCATATTACTTTGCCTTCTAGTAATAAGCCTTCCTAGTCTTAGTTTTGTTTTTTATATCTCATTAAGCCCCCACAGTTCCATCGCCATACAAATGTATCAATATGTGTTCCCTATATTCACGTCGATGTAACATATTTTTGTTGTTGTCGGTTTTCTATTCACTTATCTTGACTAATAATTGTTTTTGTCTTTGTTGGTGCTGGGTTTTTCTGTCGATTGTTTTTATTTTGGTGGTAATCATCGGCTTTGAATTCACTTGAATTAATCACTTTGTATGGGTTTGTGGGGTTTTTTAATATTTTTTTCTAGTTGGTTGTTCTTTAAGTGGCGCCAATCAAACTTTGGGTGGTTAAGCCTATTGAGTGGATTATGCTGCAGTTCTAACTTGCTTGCTTTTTAACATATCTAAAACTTAAAAGTTACCTCCTGATTGATAAATGAGCTTAGTTTTTATTTGGTAGGGTGAAATTTATTTGTTGTTAGCTCTTTCTTATTTGGTTGTTAATTACCGTGGGTGCATTTTGTCTTGTTTGTTGCCCTTGGTTGGCCTCGGGTAAATTTTTTTATCGAATGTTTTTTTACTTGTATCTAATGCTCTATTTTTAAACGAATTAAGTTAAATGTTAATTTTGATTGCGCTTAGTATGTGAAATATTGTCTTTTTTTTTATTAAATATAAGTCTAGAATGCTTCGCTTCGTATTTGAGTTGGTTAAATATCAACCTGCGATAAATATAAAAACAACAAGACTAAATACCTAAAATACACTCAACATCGATTGAGTAAACTTATTCTTCGTCCATGTTATGCATGCCGAAATAAAATACAGAAGCTGTAAGAAGGGGTTATGGGGAATCCAATCGAACTTGTTTCTCAATGTGACTTACAAATAAATACGAGTCTTGTGTGCGATTTTATTGCTTCTGGTGGTTCAGAAGTTAAGACGATTCAAGACGATGTTTTACTGTATGTCCAAGTGGGAGCAATTACTATTCAATCTGCAGATGAAACCTTGACCATCCAAGCTGGTGAAGCGGGTTTCATACGCAGAGGAGAATATCTGTTTGAATACTTTTCTGATACTAGTGCGGGAAAAGTTGAGACGATTTCTGTCTTTTTTAATACAGATTTTCTTAAATCATTCGTTCAGCGTCATGCTGAAACGCTCGCATCTTTTGTTGCCATGGGCCAACAATCGAGAGTTGTCGCTAAGTTGTCAATAAATGAGCTCGTGAAGCAGACTTTGGATGGTCTGTTTTCTGTGATCGAATTTAAGTTGCCAGGCATCTTGTATGAGCTAAAACTCGAGGAGTTGTTGTTATTAATTGTACATTCCAGCTCAGGTGGTGACTTGTGTCGTTTGCTACGCCAACAGGCTAACCGCTCTTCGGATCGTCTGCATGCGTTTATGGAGAAATACTACCTGAAAGAGTGGAAGTTGAGTGAGTATGCAAGAGAGTTTGGCGCTAGCCTGACTACGTTTAAAGAGTTATTCCATGAAGTTTTTGGAGTTTCCCCTCGAGCATGGATCACCGAGAGACGCTTGTTATATGCCTATAACCTCTTGTTGAGTAGTGAAACGCGTATCGTAGATATTGCAATCGAGGCCGGATTTTCCAGTCAGTCATATTTTACTCAGAGTTATCGTCGCCGCTTCGGGATCACCCCAAGTAAGGTACGTTCACAGTTGAGTTTGTCTTCAGGCTAAAATTTTCAGACGTTTTGTGTAAGTCTGAAAATGATAACGACGATAAAATTGGTCATGAATACTATCTGAGGATGTGTAATGACATGGGAATCGATGAATAAGTCAAAATTTAAAGGACGAAAGATTAGCCTTGTGGCGGGTGATACATCCGGCTCTAGGGCAAGTTTGTCTGTGGCCTCATCTGTTGTCAATGTAAGCCATAAGAAGTTGGTCGAGATTGGGGTGGTGAGTGAGCAGCAGTTACTCTTGCTAAAACGTATCATCGAGCGCCGTATTCTCGATTGTATCTTGGCCAGTGATTACATCAATGCCTGTGTCGATTTTGGTATATCTCTTACTAAGAGTGATTTAAAAATATTCCTGCAAATCAGTGCCGATATTTTTAGACACAGCCAGAAACGCCAGATGCACGAGCTCTTAGCCGAGATTAATGCAAGTTTGCTGCCCAAGTTTAATCTGGGGCATATCGAGATGTTAGCCAAGCTGGTATATCAATCTTTCGAGTCTTGGTTATTGAAGAAAAATGACAGCCATGATGAAGACTTGCTCAGTGAGTATCAGGCCCTAGTGATCTTGAAATCTCAACTAGAGACCAAAGTGAAGTTCTGGGATGGTTTAGTGGTTAATGATGTCAATAAAGCCTATTTAGAAGCTCATGTAAGCGAGGCCTGTAACGGGCTAAAGCAGTGTGAATTGCAATTATCACGACTCGAGCCCTCCATCCAAGCACTAAAAGTGTATAGACAGCAGGTTGTAGATGCCTTGCTTTTTTCTTTTAAGGAGCTGATTTCACAAGGAGTTAGCCCACAATCATTCTCCTCTTGCCTAGCCCGTATATCCTTGGGTTTACCTGAGCTAACTGGTGTGTTGAATATGATAAATGATCTGACTTTAGGTCATGAAACTGATCATGCCAGTTTAGGTGCTTGGTTGATAAACGCCAATTCGATGCCATCGAATACCCTTTTCGAAGTGAAGAGAACCAAGAGTTACCAGATCAGTCCCCTATGGAAGCAAGTAAGCCGATGAAGCTAGAAGAAACATTAAGCGCTCTACTGGCGGCCTTGAGTGATGACTTGAATCAAGCAATCTTCGTTGCGAATTCTGATGGACGCTATAGCCTGAGTTTCGACGATGTGTCAGTCGAATTTTATCTGAGTCATGGTTGGCTGATCATTGAGAGCGATCTTAAGTGTGATCTGTCCCAAGGTTTGAATTATCAACAGGAAAGTGCACTGGAAAAGGTCATGCAGCAGGCACTGGTTAATGTGAGATCCCATGCATCTGTGCTGGCAATCAATGAGATGAACCGCTTGACTCTGGTTCAGCGCGTCGAGGCTGAAGTCTTACCCAGTGCTTTTATCACTATGGTTAATCATCAGGTGGATATTGCCGAGAGATATCAAGAACTAATGCAGCAGCATACTTTAGCAAGTTCGGATCAGAATCGAGTGTGGTTACCTTAATGAAGTGGATTAACTCAGGTACTTACTCACGCGCCTTGTGGAGCATAGGCTTAAGCTTGCTGTCCATGACCGCTTTGGCACAGCCATTGGACTGGGTGGATCGCGATTTTAAATATTACGCTAATAATGATTCATTACGGGATGTCATCACTAACTTTGCGACTAATTATGGCGTCTCTGCTGCGGTAAGCGGGCAAGTCTCTGAGCAGATAAGTGGTCGATTCTCGCCGGATGATCCGGAAGCATTCTTGAATTATTTGGCTAGTTTGTACAACCTGACCTGGTATTACGATGGTGCCGTTTTATATGTTTATAAGGCAGTGGAAACTCAGTCTAAGTTGATTCAATTGAATCAAGTACCGGTTGAGGAGTTACGGGAAACTTTAGAGTCTACTGGAATTTGGGAAGAAAGATTTGGCTGGAGAGCGATAACCGGAAAAGGCAGTGTTTACCTTGCCGGGCCACCTAGATATGTGCAATTGGTGACTCAAGTTGCCGAAGTATTAGAGCTACATGAAAGCCAGCAAGTGGCTAAGAATGATGATTTCTATATCGAGATCATCCCTCTTAAATATGCCTCTGCTACCGACAGGAGCATCAGTTATCGCGACCAAGAGATCATAGTGCCCGGTGTTGCCACCATATTAGAAAATATCCTATCGGGCGTCGATGCCAACATAGTGAATCAAACTGAGGGGGAAGCCGATTTAGACGGAGAAACTCAGGTGAAGAGTCGTTTTCGTAACGGGGCTAAAGTGCAGGCCGAGCCAGGGCTTAACTCGATTATCGTTCGTGATTCCCGCTCAAGGCTACCGCTTTATCGTCGGCTGATCCAACAGTTGGATAAGCCTCAGCGTCAAATTGAAATTGGCTTGTCGATCATAGATATCAGTGTCAACGAACTCGAACAACTTGGGGTCGATTGGACCGTAGGCATCGAGGCCGGTGATAATCAAGTTATCGATATCAATACCACAGGCGATACTACTGGTGATATCACCCTAGGTAATGGCTTGGATTTTAGCTCAGTGTTGGATAAAACCAATCTTAACTACCTGCTGGCTCAAGTTAACCTACTACAGCAAGAGGGCAGCGGCCAGATCGTGTCCCGTCCGACTCTGCTGACACAGGAAAATGTCCAAGCAGTATTGAGTACCAGCGAGACCTTCTACATACAATTGATCGGTGAGAAGTCTCAGTCTCTTGAGAAAGTAACATCTGGAATGGTATTTAAGGTGATCCCCAGAATAGTGGGCGACAGAAATGCAGCCAGACCAGATATCAATTTGAGTCTGCAGATTGAAGATGGTTCTCAAATCCCCGATGGTGCAATCAACGGGGTGCCCTCGACCCGTAAAACAGAAATGAGCACCTTAGCTACGGTAAAGCAAGGTCAGAGCCTACTCATTGGTGGGGTATACCGTGACGAGATCACTCAGAGGTTACGTAAAGTTCCCTGGTTGGGCGATATTCCTTGGGTGGGTCAACTGTTTCGCTCGCAAGCTAATACTAAGAGAAGAACGGTACGCTTATTCATCGTAGAGCCCAGAATCATCACCCAAGGCCTGGGCAATAATATCGTGGTGGGTAATAACCAAGATTTACGCGGCCAGATGGTCGGGATCGAAGATATCTCAAATCTAAACCAAAGTTTCCGGTCCGCCTTGAGCTTTTATCGCTGTCAAACAACAGAGGAGGCAGTTCAACAGCAGCAGGGACTGCTCGGTGATGGAGTAAGTTCCCGCCGTCAGGACTGCAGATTGCCGACGGGTGAGATGGGGGCGAGAATCGTGCCTGGTGAGTGTGATGAATCAGATCTTAGCTGTTTTTTTCCAGCTGAAGAGGCGAACTAAATGACCCAATGGAAAATTAAACTGCTATCGGGAAGCCACGCTCAGGTTGAATTACCTCTCAGTGCCGGTGAATTCATTATCGGTAGTGATGAGTTGAATGCCGATATCGTGTTATCGGACAAGGATATTGATGCCAAACATGTGACTCTATCCGTTGCCGAGGCGATCACTTTAATCGAACTGCCTCAAGACAGTCAGATCTTCATTAATGATGAGCAGAAACAAACTCATTCAAGCTTGATCTTGGCCCGGGGGGACTCGGTCAGACTCGGTGCCCTATGTTTTGTGGTTGGTTGGCAGGAAGATGAATTGGGGCAAGCCTCAGTTCCTCAAGCAGGTGAGATTAAGCATCAGGTAGCTAATCAATCGGCAAGTTCATGGCGAAGATCTGTATTGATAGGGCTATTGCTTAGCCTGATCCCATGCACATTTTTGGTGATCCAGATGCAGGACTCTAATACCGATAAGAGTGCACAAATTACAGAGGCCGAGCCTATCGTCTTGGTTCGTAATGCATTGGAAATCTTACAGCTCAGTGATGTTCGAGTCGAGTGGAATGGCTTAGCCAATCAGGTGGAACTGGAAGGCTATGTTGAAACTAATCTTCAAAGAATTCAACTTCTTAATGAGATTGAATCTTTAGGCGTTAATTATCAGAGTCACCTGAGGGCGATGGATACCATACGTCGTGGGGTGAAGTTCATTTTGGGTAATCTAGGTTATCAGCAGGTACAGGTAAAAAATGGTGATTCGGCAGGCACGATTCTGCTGACTGGCTATATAGATGATGCCAGCCGTTGGAGTCAGGTCGAGAAGATTATCGAGAGTGACATACCGGGTTTGCTGGCATGGAAAGTAGAGTTGCAAAGAGCGGGTGCCTATCTGGATGAACTTAAAGAGATGCTGAGAGCCGTCAACTTGCTATCCAAGTTACAGCTGGTTAAAGCCGCAGATAGAATCGAGGCCAGAGGTGAGCTTAACGAAATGGAAAGTACCACCTTCTATAAGGTGGCTCGAGATTTCAGAGAGAAATTTGGTGATAAGCCCTACCTGGTACTCAAGTCGATTCCTAAGGTAAGCAAGGGGGCGAATATCGATTTTATCGTGCGGGCTGCAAATTTTGGCATCGTGCCCTATGTGGTGCTAGCGGATAACAATCGCTATACCCAAGGCACAAGGACACCGTCGGGCTATCTTATTATGAGGATCTCTGAATTTGGCATAGATATCGCCAAAGGAGATCAACAAATTACCATTAATTTTGGAGGCATAAATGACAGCGTCGCCAGTCAGTATGACGACATTGGAAGCGCGCTTGCGCGCCAATGATGCGGATAAAGAGATACAGAATATTCGACAAGATCTTCAGGATACATCTAACTGGACTAAGCGTCAGATGAACACTGGTTGTCGACCCGAAGAATATACACAACTAACTAAAGATTTAGAGGCGCTAAATGCCGCTAATCAAGTGTTAGACCAAATCCAATCCAAATGATGAGTAAATAAGGGGAATTTTATGGCTGGTGTAGGTGGAATAGGAGATGTAGGCACAGGAGGTCCAGGTAAACTGGATCTGAATGCGGTAGTGACTAGCATAGATGTGGCATTAACCTCGGCTAACGACAATGTTAAGGCTAAAATTGGCGGTGTCTCGGGTGATGGAGCCGATGATCCGGCCAAACTGGCCGAATTACAGCATGCGATCAACAGCTGGTCTGTGATGTACAACATACGCTCGACAGTCGTTAAGTCGATTAAAGATGTGATGATGAGCATTTTGCAAAAAGTGTAGAAGGTTTCCTATGAAGATTGAAACTAAGAAACTACTGGCCGAGTTAGCCATGATAGCAATCGGTCAGCATCAATACTCACAGGCCGAAAGCATAGCCGCATCTTTGTCTTCGGATAGTCAGTTCACTGAGATTGTTGCCAGTATACGTTCATTGAGTTTGATGAATCGTGGTCAATATCAGGCAGCACTTGATCTGCTTGAGCCTCTGGCTTCAGAGCATCAGGATTTGATCTGTTTTACCGTTCTGTGTGCCGATGAGTTGGGTTTAGCAACTAAGCTGGATTTTTGGTTGGTAAAGGCGGCTCAGTCTAGTTCGAAAAGCTTGCAGGCATTTGCAACTAGCTATCAGGCACCTTAGTGATTGAGCTTAATACAGGTCTGAGTCAAGTCCAGCATACTGCGGATGTCAGCACCCGAGCCGTGAACAGAGACGATCAGCTTAGGCTGGAGCAAGCCCTGTCTGAACCTGCCAAGGTGCAGGTAAAAAAAACAGCCAAGGCGGCCGATGTGAAAGTCGGCGTTAATCCTGAGATTGATGCCTTCTATAAGAGCATCTCTGCATTGGATAATCCATCGGGAACGCAGATTTCAGAAGCGTTGCAGCAGGCATTTGGTGATGATAAAGCCATGGCCGATAAGGCGCTTTGGTCTGCTTTAAATCAGGCTAAATCCGGGAATAAAGCGGTGTTGAGTGAGCGTCTACAAGAGCTGGTTAGTGTCGATTTCATTAGCCGCTTAAAGGCATCGCCTCCCACTTCTAGTGAGGATTTGAAAGCCGAGCTGAAGTCAGAGTTTCGTCTCAGCTCCCGTCGTGAGACCGCCCTTTGGCAAGCTTGGGCTGAGTTAAAAGGCGATCCAGAAAGTGCGCCCTTGGTCGATCTCATTCGAGGTGAATTAGGCCATCTGATTCAGTTTAATAACATGTTGCGCAACATGATGATTAACACGGTACGTCCAGACATATTTTAGGAGGCTTTTATGATTGAAGCTAATTTTACTCAGGTGCTAAATACCAGCATCGAGCAGTTACAAGATTCACAAATTGCCGATCATGGCGCGGTTGCCGAGTTTGAGCAGGCGATGCAATCGAATGTCGACAATGGTTTAGGCGAATCTGTGTTAGATCAGATCGTCGATATGAAGAAGCAGTTATCCGGAGCCACAGAAAGTTTACACACTGCCATGAGTTCAGGAATCGATGACCCTGCAGCCTTGATGGAAATTCAGTGGGCCTTGACCCGGATCACCATGCAAGAAGAGTTGATCGCTAAGACGGCGGGTAAGACGAGTCAAAATATCGAAACCTTGATGAAAGCGCAGTAAAGATGATAAAAAAAATGTTTAAAATTGTGCTGCTGAGCTGCATGATCATGTTGACGGCTTGTCAAACCGAACTCTACAACGGTTTATCCCAGAAAGAGGGTAATGAGATGTTAGCCATCTTATTAATCGCCGGGATAAGCACACACAAGTTACCCGATAGCGATGGTAAGGTGAAGCTGATGGTTGAGGAATCGCAGCTGTCTTTAGCGCTCGCTACCCTGAAGAGTCAAGGTTATCCTAAAGACAAGTTCGCCAGTCTGGAAGAGATATTTCCTGACGAGGGGCTAATTTCTTCTCCTCTGGAAGAGCGAGCTCGTCTAATGTTTGCCAAGTCTCAGGAGATCTCTTCGACTCTGTCTCAAATCGATGGCGTGATCACGGCCAGGGTCCATCTGGTTAAACCCGAAGAAGAGAGAAGGCGGGGGCGAAGCAAAGAGATAAACTCTTCGGCATCGGTATTCATTAAGCACGCCCCAGATATAGAGATAGAGTCCCTGGTGCCCCAGATAAAATTGTTGGTGAATAATAGTGTCGAGGGGCTCAATTATGATCGTATCAGTGTTGTCTTAGTTCCCGCACTCCAGAGTCGCTTGATATCCAGTCAGCAAAAATTGGTTAATATACTCTCTATTAAGATGACTGCATCGTCAGAGAACCGCTTCATAGGTTTTATCGTCTTCTTCATTATTATGTTAATCGGGACCAACCTGGCGACATATTTCTGGAGCCAGAAGCTGAGTGGTCGCTAGTGATGCAAGGGGAAGGGTCAGCTGATCTGGATTATGAAGCGTGCTTGCACCGATACCTGTTTCGGCCCTTAAGTTATATCGACGAAAGTTGGCTCGAGCATATTCCCCATGCCGGGCATATATCCCGCTTACCCGATTGGCGGAATAATCCAAGGTTAAATGAATGGATCTTGGGTGCCGTTGGGTTAGATCCTCTGCTTGTTGCAGAGTTCTCTCATCCCGTGCGTTTCATTGCCTTGCTGCCCACAGAGGAATTGAGGCTACTACTACACTATATTGGGATCAGTCTTCACCGCCAGTCGTGTAAACAAGTGGTGCTAAAATTACCCCGGAAGCAGCTGCTGGAGAGAATGAGTGTACCTGGCTATCAGTTTTGTATGAACCAGACTCAGTTTCTCCTATCAAATTGGCCCGATGAGTGGGCCAAGGCCTTGCCTGTATCTATGTCTGTCAACCATTTCGAAGCCTGTGGTATCACCTTCATCACCTCTTTATTGGATTCAAGTCAGCTTGATTCGATTAAAGGATTGAAGCTTAAGCTTCCCTATGAACTGAATCCATTTTTTACGTCGGCTGATGATGTCAAAATTGCAGATAGGGTGTTGGCATATCAACTAATTAAGAAAATATCTAAGCGAGTTATTCCACAATGCTTTCATTTGTTAAAGTAGATACAGACAACCTTAATTTAGTGCCGGGTCAGAAAATTCTAAAGTCAGCAGACTATATGCATTTTCTGGAGTCGGAGCATCTTATCCAAGCGGCACAAGCTAAGGCTGCACAGATCATTAAAGATGCCGAGTCCGTATATGAGCAAGAGAAGTTGCGTGGCTATGAAGATGGCCAGTTGCAGGCTAAGCAAGAGTGCGCCGAAGTCATAGTCGATACTGTCGCTCAGTGTAATCGATATTATATTTCATCGGAGAAGACCCTTACCCAGGCTGTCTTGTCTTGTGTGGGAAAAATCCTGCAAGGCTTCGATGATGTGGAGGTGACACTCACAGTCGTGAGAGAGGCATTGCAACTGGTGAGTAACCAGAAACAGGTGATATTGCACGTCAATCCTGAGCAGGTTGCTCAAGTCAAAGAGAGGGTGAGTGAAGTCTTATCGGCATTTCCTGAGGTGGGCTATGTGGATGTGGTCGCCGATGCTCGTCTGAAGAATGGCGGCTGTATATTGGAAACCGAGGTCGGTATCATAGATGCGAGTATAGATGTGCAGCTGCAAGTGCTGGAGAAGCAGATTTACAAACAATTCAAGCAGAGAGATTCAGATTAAGCTCTCAGCCCGTTCATATTGAAGGTCTGGCGGAATTAGCGAGTGAAATCCGGGATCACCTTAGGGTGACGACCTTTGATGGAGCGATAGAAGCCGATTATTTTATCCATGTCCTCTTGCATATCATCCGTGGTCGGTATCCCCTCAGGGATCATAACTGTCTTAGTGCCGAAGTCTAATCCCACAGTCACTATGGGTACACCTGCTTTACTGGCGATATGGTAGAAACCTGTCTTCCAGCGTTTTACCGGGCTGCGAGTACCTTCCGGTGCCAATGCCAGTGAGAAGTTAGGATTTGATTGGTAGAGCTGGACCACAGCGTCTACCAAATTATTGGATTTACTTCTATCTACCGGGGTTCCGCCAACGGCTTTGAAGAACCAGCCCCATGGCGGAATAAAAAGCTGATTTTTTCCGAGAAAATTAACCTTAGCACCTAATGCTCCGCGGGCTAATAAGCCGACGATGAAGTCCCAATTACTGGTGTGAGGGCCAAGGATAGCGACAAACTGATGGTCCATAGGCAGTGAACCGGAAATTTTCCAGCCAAAGAATTTTAAGATGAACTTACAAAAATACTGAAACATAACTAAAGACAAATAATCCTTTTAATCTATCGTAACCCTCAACAAATTAGCCATCGACTTTATGACTTAACTCATTGAGTTCATATATACTATAGCCTATCTCGTATTTATGGAGAAAACCATGTTTAAAAAAGGACTTACGGCTCTACTAATGCTACTGGCATTTAGCGCCTCAGCCGTGCCAACCGATGATATTGCGCATATATTGTCTGAGCAGGAGGCCGCATGGAACAGAGGTGATCTTGATGGCTACATGCAAGGTTATTGGAATAACGAGAAGATGCGTTTCGTTTCCGGAAATAAGTTTCGCTATGGTTGGGCTGAAACATTGGCGGCTTATAAGAAGAACTATCCTGATAAGGCGACCTTAGGCCAATTGAAATTTACCATCAATGACACCAAGATGTTGAGTAACTATGCGGCTATCGTGGTGGGGCGTTGGGAGCTAACCCGAGCCAAAGATAAGCCTAACGGTGTATTCACTCTGTTGGTGGAAAAGATAGATGACCGCTGGGTTATCACCCACGACCACACATCAGATTAGGTTATCTCAGATATCCAAAACTCAATTTTGGACTGGAGTCTCATTTTAGCTTCTTAGTATTTTGTGCCATTTACTTTGAACTGCTGTCGTCCTAAGTTGCGGCCTTTGCCGTCATACCTTACCTCGATGAAGCGAGTAGTACCCGAGTTATCTTGCAGTAGAATGCTGGTCGATCGGGTGCCGTATTCCTCATGCTTAATATAGATAGATGAGAGTAGCCTTTCCCACTCCAAGCCTATGCCTGTTTCCGGCAGATCTGAGTCTTGGGCACGGGTTTCATCTTTCATTATTGCTAGCAAAGCGTCTATATCGGGTTCTTCACCACTTGAAATAGACTCCTGGAGTGCGAGTGTCCCGCGAGCCATCTTGGGCCAGATATCATCCAATGCTCCATTGCTTATGGAGTGGAACCCCGAATCTAACCGGGTAAGAGAATTGGCTATGCTGTTAAAGCAGTAGAGTTCGCTGACATCGCCAAAGATCAAGTTGAAAGGGTTGTAGTGGCTACTGTGATCTCGTAACCAACTGCCGGTGATGAGACCTTGAGATCCGAGAGCCTTGAGTACTAACTCGCCGCGGCTTCTCATCTCACTCTGCTGTCTCAAGGGGTCTCTTAAATTAGTTAATGCCGCGAATCCGCCTCGTTTATTGATGCCAAGCCAAGTTCCCCCTGCCTCCAGATCTTTGCCAGCTAAGATCTCATTCTCTGGCGGCCATAAATGTGCCTGCTCTGTGGGCCTGTGGTGGAACTCATCGCGATTGGCACACACGATCAATGGGTATTTTGAATGCTTATTTAAAGCAATAAACAAGATGCACATATAAAGAAAATGCTTGGGAGTGATAGTTACAAGGTAATCTATTTTGTGTCGAAGCGGAATTTATCTTATTACTAGATGGTAGAAGCTACCCGAGCGAAAGAGGATGAAACTCATTCATTTCAAGGGCCGCACACACTATTAGTGGGTATTTAGGATGCTTATTTAAAGCAACGAAGAGAATACACATAGACGGTCTAAATCGAAGAGAGGTATTTTGAATTTATACCTGATTTGAATGCTATTTATTTGCAGCTTTTGACAAGGAAAAAGCAAATAAAATGGCGAGTTTCGAGGGTAAGCCTAGGTCCTAGGACCTAGGCTCTTTAACTTAATGCTTATGTCCGTGCTCATGTGAGCCATGGTCATGGGATTTTGGCTTGAGTAACATGATGCGGGCCATAAACTTTCTTGGGCCTAAACGTAGCAGGCTAGCGGCAAATAAGCAGGCCAGAATTATCAGAGATATTATACTTAACGGCTCAGGCATAGTCATCATCATGCTCCATTGAGGCTGGATCAGTGATGTTATGCCTAAGATGACTATGATGAGTCCTATCACTGCAGTTCTCTGGGCCCAGCTCATTAACTTGAGCTGGGCCAAGTTGAAGATAGGTGCAGCCACCAGAGCTAACATAACGGCTGGGATACTCCAGCCACTGTATGCCAAAGATAGCGCTAAAACCGCACCGCCTAAGTTACAGAATCGCATTGGCAGGAAGAGCACCATAAGTACAGCCACCTGAATAACCGGATTCTCTAATGGCACCGAAGGATGACCAATCAGGTTAGCCAAGACTAAGCTGAGTATGATCCAGGGCGCACTTCTGTCTACTATGTGGGCGAAGCCAAAACGCAGAGGAGATTTGGGGACCGAAAGATGGGGATCCGTCGGCTCTACCCGGCTAAAAGTAAGTAAGGCTCCGATAACCAATAAGCTGATTAATTGGAAAAGTGCGACCAAGGGGCCAAGTAGGAAAACCGTGATGATCAGGGCCTCTGGCCCCGCGAGTCGTTGTAACCAACGTTTTCCCAGGTGGCTACTCTGAGGTGACAGGCCTAGCTTAAATCTGAGTCCGGCGACAGCATAACTGAGCAAGAGCACAGGTCCCAGAGTCATCATCCAGTCTACGAGTTGTTCTGTGCTATGGCCATGATGATGGTGCTCATGCCCACCCGAGTCCATCATCAAGAGTAGAAACAATAATCCTATGCCGAGTAAGCTGCCTATACCCGCATGATACTCATATTTTTCCTGACTCCCTTTGCTGGCTTCATCTGGTGAATGATGTCCATGGGGCTGATGCAGTACCACGTGTAGAATAGAACCTGTCACGAAGGCTTGTAGATATACGGTATTATCCAGGCTGAGTTGAGTCAGCATCTGTTCTCCGGCGAAGTAACCTACGCCAGTCAGAATCATCATGGCGGCTAAAACTGCCATGGCCCAACGACTGCCGACTTGAGGCTTAACCAGCCACCAGATGGCAAGGCCCACTGGCAGGCGATGTAATATAATGCCCAAGGCGAGTAAAATCGAGACATCGTCCTGTTGGGCAAGCACCATGGCCCCGCCGTCGGTGATGGTGTGCAGCAGTAATCCTCCTACGCCTAAGATGAGGGTGAGATTATGTGTAACCTCAGAATAACGGTGAAACAGCTTCTCACTGGCTGTCGGCCCCCACATTCCTATGATGACGAAGATGATCGCCAGGAAGCCGCCATGCTCCAGTAGCTCAGGTAAAATATGTAGCAGCACAAGTCCGCCCAGGGAAACGAATATAAATCCGTCCAGGCCTTTTTGTAGCCCGTGCTCTGTCGAAAAGAATCGATAGAAGATAGGACCTAATAGTAGTGCGATACAGCTGGCTAATAGATAGAGCATGATTTGTTTAGCTAGGACCTTAGAAAACGACGGGACAGTATACCAGTTTCTGGAAAATAAGCAGACAAGCCAGCATTATTTACATCGAGTGTGATGATTTTTTAAATCTAAGCGGGTTTTGCACGCTTCAAGGTACTCATTCTCTCAAAGTTTGCATCAGGCCTGGCAACAGGTGATTACTGATTTGAGCGCATGTGGTCTTTCCTGTGTAATTATTCTATCTGATTGTTTCCAAAAAGTTATAGAATATATAGACTCCTCCTTGCGCTCAAAATACAGGCTTATAAGCACCTATGGATACCTTCTCTGCCGCTGTAATGTTATTCCTCATCATGGATCCTCTCGGGAACTTGCCTATTTTCGCGTCTATATTGCGCCATATAGATCCGAAAAAAAGACGCCGAGTGCTGATTCGAGAGCTGTTATTTGCACTCGGCATCATGCTGCTGTTTCTTTTTGCCGGTGAAGCTATTCTCAATTTTCTCAACTTGAGATCTGAGTCGGTTAGCATTGCCGGAGGCATCATCTTGTTCTTGATCGCCATCAGAATGATCTTTCCTCAGCCTGGAGGCGTGGTCGGTCTGGCGGCAGGTGAAGAGCCTTTTATCGTGCCTATGGCGATCCCCTTAATGGCCGGACCTTCGGTGCTCGCGGCGCTCATTTTGTTGGCGCACACAGATAGCACCAGGATGTTAGATTGGACCGTGGCTCTACTGGCAGCGTGGGGGGGGAGTGCGGTTATTCTACTCTTCTATAAGGTGTTCACTAAGGTGCTGGGAGAGAAAGGTTTGACCGCGGTAGAGCGCTTGATGGGGATGGTGTTGGTGATGATCTCGGTGCAGATGTTCCTCGATGGTATCGCTAGCTATATGGCCCATATGGGACAGGTAAACTAAATCAGTTAGCAGATTTGTAGGAGCTGCTTTAGCTGCGATGGCCGACTGTGGCCCTCTCTCCCGACTAAAGCCGGTCCTACAATAGAATTTCTGATCTTTGTTGCATCAAAACCTGGTTAGCCACATACTCTGGATATTGTATTCAATTGTTAATGGCTTTATGAAGCTGTTTAATCTGGGATAGGTTTTCATGCTTTCTTGTCTTCTCTTATGTGTATCCAGTCTATCGGCGCTCGATTCGGTCGAATATCGTGATCTTCTACCCTATCAAGGTACGCCTGTCTCCATGGAGGAGCGAGATGAGCAAGGTAATCTAAAGATTGCCTCAACCTATGTAGATAAAGGTGCCTGGCATGGCTTTCATCTGCCCGATACCCCAAGCTATTACGGCAGTTTCACCGGTCCATTGTTTATCGCCCAAGAGTACAGCTTGCACTTGAGTGATAGCATGCAGAAATTGGCTTTGGAGGATCTGATCACAGGGAAAGTGCTTGATTTTAGCCAGGCGGAGCAGAGTCGTATTTATAGTCAGCCCGATGGTCTGTATCAAGAGTTTGATTGGCCTGACATCTCTGTCTCATTGTCTCTTAACTATAGTGATAACCGCACCTCTGTGGTGACGACTACACTCGTTAACCACTCAGGAGAAGATCAGCAATGGCGACTAACTTGGTCCGGTACCCCGTTTCAATCCCATCCTAAATTAGACCAGTACAAGTTAATTAAACGAGTCGATAGTTGGAGCAACGGCGTCGCCTGGCAGCTAAATCCTATAATGGATACTTGGAATATACAGCTAGCCGACGCTAGTTTTGAGCTTTGGTTTAGCCCTAAGACTGAGATCACTCTAGCCGAGCACAATGGTTATAGTGCCAAAACTGAGGCGTTATCAGTAAAGGCTGGCCAGAGTCTCGAATTTTTGAGTGCGCAGCGTTACTTCCATACTCAGCAGGAGCGGCTGGAGCATGGCGATATTGACTGGGCTACGCAGAAGCAATTACTGGCAGAGAACCGACTGCTATGGCAGCAGAGGCTAAATAAGGGCATAGATCAGGGTAAACCTGAGTTTCGTAAGTTAGCCGCTAAGAGCATAGTGACCTTATTGCATAACTGGCGCAGTCCGGCTGGAGCAATTAAACATGATGCGGTCACGCCTTCGATCACTTACAAATGGTTTAATGGTGTCTGGGCCTGGGACAGTTGGAAGCAGGCGGTAGCCTTGTCTTATTTCGATCCTGAGTTAGCTAAATCAAATGTGCTGTCTATGTTTGACTATCAGTTTACTGCTCAAGATAAGGTGCGACCCCAAGATGCGGGTAACTTGCCTGATGCCATTTTTTATAACCGAGATCCCGCAAGAGATGGCGAAGGCGGTAATTGGAATGAGCGCAACGGTAAGCCACCGCTAGCGGCTTGGGCCGTGTGGGAAATATACCAGCAGAGCCAAGATCTTAGCTTCGTGAAGCAGATGTATCCTAAGCTGGTGGCTTATCATTCATGGTGGTATCGCAACCGAGATCATAATGGCAATGGCTTGGCGGAATATGGCGCCAATCTGCATCCGGCGCATCTCAAGAGTGGTCAGCTAAACCGCGAGGCTATTATCGAGGCGGCTGCTTGGGAGTCGGGAATGGATAACGCCCCTAGATTCGATGACGATGGCAGCGTGCAGGTATTGGAGAATCGTAATAAACAGGGTGAGGTGATTGGCTACTCCTTGTCTCAGGAGTCAATCGATCTCAATGCTTATCTGTTTGCAGAGAAGATGATTCTGGCGAAGATGGCAAAACTGCAACATTTAGATAAGCAGTCCAGTGAATGGGCGGCACAGGCCGATAAGCTTAAAACTCAGATCCAGACGCAGATGTTCGATGAGCAGACTGGCTTCTTCTACGATATTCGCTTCGATGGTAAGGAGAGTCATTTATTGATAGGTGCTGGTAAGGGAGTCGAAGGCTGGCTGCCCCTCTGGGCCGGTGCGGCGACTGAGGAGCAAGCGAAAATCATGGTTAAACGTCAGCTCACCGATAAGCAATTTGCGACTAAAATCCCATTTCCTACCGTGAGTGCCGATAGCCCTAATTTTGCCGCGACTAAGTATTGGCGTGGGCCCGTGTGGTTAGATCAAGCCTTGTTTGGCCTGCTTGGACTCGAAAAGTATGGTTACCACAGCGAGGCTGAAATATTGGCCAAACGCTTAGTAGAACAAGGTGATGGTATACTTTCTCAGGCACCGATTAGAGAAAACTACGACCCACTGACAGGCGATGGACTGCATTGCACTAACTTTAGCTGGTCAGCGTCAGTCCTGCTGTTAATTTATCAGCAGTGGCTGAATAAATAATCTGCAAAAATGACTTTTTATTATCATTGAGCACGCGTAAGTCATTGTTTAGCTTGTGATGATTGATAACGTCATAGTTTTCTGTGGTTTACGCCATAACAATCTAGGTTAACAGAGTAAATGTTGTACTTTTACTGTAATTCAGACGAAACTACTGTTAAGGTTTTGTGGTGTTTATGTTGGCTTGGTGATTTATGAGAAGAATTTTCTCCTTAACCCGTTTTATATCATTTATGCCCACTGTGCTGGGCATTTTCTCCTTGGCTATTCTTGCTTCCTGTTCCTCAGCTCCTGAAGAGTCTGACAAGACTCAAATTCAGCAGAATATTGAATCGAGTCACACGGTAAGCCCTGCTGCTGATTCTGTAGAACTGGCCAATGAGAAGAAACGGATAATTTCCTGTGGTTCCATGCCGCCCATTCAGGATAGGTCTAAACTTAAATCGAATTTAGTTAAGAAGGGTGTCATTACACCTGAGATGAGTCTGGAACAGGCCGATGAGAAAGTCGCTGAATTTATCCGTAAGAAACAACAAGCGTTTAAGAATTGTAGCAAGTTCAGGCCTGAGGGAAGTAAGCTATTATGAAAAGAATCAGTAGTATAAGAAGACGTTCATTAATCAGTTTGTCTTTATCCCTGATGTTGAGCGTTACGGCCTCGACATCTCTATTTGCGAAAGAGTTAGATGCTAAGTTAGAGCTCTCGTCTGCATTGTCTTCTGGTGAATTCGCTGCGGCTACATTGGCCGATGCTGGGATGATCAATAAAGAGCAGATATTATATTGGCTCATCAAGCGGGGAGAGGTTTCTGCCGACGCCAGCGAAGCTGACAAGCGTGCTGCCGTCGATAAATTTACTCATAGAGCGACCAGTTTTCAGAGTAAGGGGCGCTTGATTGAGGCCCAGTTTGACAAGGCTAGACTCAAGTCACTGGCTCAAAGTAAGAAGCTTAAGCGCAATTCGATTGCCAAGATGGATAATATGGTCGGCACCTTAGCCGATGCCGATATCACTAAGACAGTGAAAGTCTTAGGCATTCTAATCGATTTTCCGGATCTGCCATTCGATAATAATCGCTTGTCAGCTGACGATGATATCCCCATGTTTTATCCTAATTATCCAGTGTCTCACTACAATGATCTGATGTTTTCTACCACTGGTTTTACTGGTCCCCAAGGTCAAAATCTGCTGACTGGGTATCAATACTATCAAGCCGAATCCGGTGAGCGTTTCAACTTTACCGGTAATGTTGAAGGCTGGTTTAGAGCGGCTAATAATGCCGCCTTCTACGGTGGTAATGATCCCGATAACAATGACGATGATAAGGCTGTGCCTGAACTGGTAAAAGAGGCTGTGACTCTGGCTGTGGCTAGCATGTCGCCTTCCGAATTAGCCAGCTATGATGTGGAAGACCCATTCGATGTCGATGGCGATGGCAACTTAGATGAAGCCGATGGCGATATCGATCATGTGATGCTGTTTCATTCCAGTATCGGTGAAGAAGCCGGTGGTGGCGTGCTCGGCGATAATGCTATCTGGTCACATAGATACTTTGTTTATACTGGTAATACGCCTGGATACACCATTCCTGGTACGGGTAAGAAGGTATTTGGCTATACAATACAGCCAATAAATGCTGCTGCGGGTGTGGTGGTACACGAGTTTGGCCACGATCTGGGGTTACCCGATGAATATGATACCACCAATACAGGCGATGGCTCTCCGGTTGGATCTTGGTCTGTGATGTCCACAGGCAGCTGGGCTGGTACTATTGCTGGTACTATTGCTGGATTTAGAGCAGGAACTGAGCCAACAGGTTTTAGCCCCTATGCACGCTCTTATCTGCAGGACAGATATAAGGGACGTTGGATTAACGAGCAGGAAGTCTTGCTTAGCAGCATAGGCACATCGGGATTGGATGTGGTCATTAATGAGGCGGTAAATCACTCATTGGTGAATCAGATCTCTATTCCATTGCCATCGGCGACGATTCCTTTCAAGCAACCCTATGGCGGTAGTTATCAATACTACTCTGGCCAGGGGCATTTGATTAACAATGCTTTGTCATTTGAAATTGACTTACCAAGCTCGACGCCACTCACGCTGACAGTGAAAGCCCATTGGAATATTGAGGTGGACTATGATTATGCTCAGGTGATGGTAGATGGAGTCGCTTTAGCGGGTAATCACACTAAAGCCAGCAATACAATTAACACGGCTCGGGACATCATCAGCGGAAATTCCGGCAATATAGACGGTGCGGAAGGTGCTAACAACTGGGTCGATCTTGAATTTGACCTAAGTAGCTTCGCTGGCATGTCAAAACAGATTAGTATTATTTATAAAACCGATCAGGCTGATGGGGATTATGGTTTTGTATTCGATAACCTGCAGATCACCAATGGTATCTCGGTCATTTATAGTGATGATGCCGAGACGCCAAATACCATGATGCTAAATGGCTTTTCACGTATTGATGATGAACGTCCCGGGGCGGCTCGCCGCTATATCGTTCAACTCAGAAGTCATAACGGCGTCGATGTTGGACTGGATAGCGAATCTTATGAGCCAGGCGTATTGCTTTGGTTGGAGAACTTTAGTTACTCCGATAATAACTCTAGCGCTCACCCCGGTGCAGGCTTGATTGGTGTTATCGATGCGGATCAGAACCTTATTGGTACAAATGATTCTGGTATTCAGGTTAGAGATGCGACCTTTAGCATGTTTAACCAGTCTAGTTATGTCGGAGATAATCACCTGTCGTCCATCTCTATGTTTGATGATAGTCAAGGTTACAGTGCGCCGCTTCAACCTCAGTCTGGAATACTCTTGCCTGAGCTTGGCTTGACTATGGAAGTGGTGGCACAGACTGCTGATTCATCCACAGCGACGGTTAGATTTAACTATGGCGGCACAACACCTCCTCCAGCATCAGATCTGGCATCGAGCTTCAGTGCAAGCCAGGAAGTGGCTGGGACAGTCGTGTTTAGTGCCATTGTGACTGGTGGTGATGGAAATTACTCTTACTTGTGGAACTTCGGTGTCACTGGCACCACCAGTGCCGAGGAGATGCCGACCTATGTCTATGAAGCTTCAGGAAGCTATATTGTTAATCTAACTGTGACCGATGGACTAGGTTCGAGTGTAGTGACTTCCCAGACTATTATGGTTGCTTTACCTGTGCCGCCTGTAGCTGGATTTACCTTTGTGACTAACGATCTTAGCGTGACTTTCACGGATACTACTACAGGCGGTGAAGGCGTTATGACCTATTCGTGGGAGTTTGGTGACAGTCAGACGAGTACGGCGCAATCGCCCAGTCATACTTATGCTTCAGCCGGAACTTATACTGTGATGATGACAGTGACTGATAGCTTAGGTGTAGTGAGTAGCAGAAGTACCTCTATTACCGTGATTACAGCAGTGGTTACATTACCCGTTACCACTCCTTCTGGTGATTCTGGTGGTAGTCTTGGCTGGCTAAGCTTAGGTTTACTGGCTTTGATGGGATTCAGAAGAAGTCGTCATTAAACGAGTATTAGTCCGATTAGGCGACTAAACGAAAAAACGCCCGTTTGGGTGTTTTTGTTTTATATGGATTTTTTCCTTAAAAAAGAAAAGGTTACATCTGCTCTATGATTTTTCGGGCTGCGGGCAAAAAGGTTTCACTGACGATAAGCTGCTCATCATCATAGGAAAAGTAACGGCGACGTCCCCATAGCTCCTGAGTGACTGGTTGCTTAATTGATTCGGTCAATTGGGCTAGCCGATGGCAGGGAGTAAAGTGAGCTATTTCTATCTTGCCAGGAGTGAAGTTATCGCTGGAAAAAAGCAGTTCACCTAAGGGGCGTGTCCCAAGGGTGAGGAACTCGGTTTCTTTCTTGTCGAGTAAGTTAGCCGGGATCAAGGTTCGGGCAAATATCCAGGCTACCCCATCCAGACATAGCAGTACTTCACGTACCCAAGCTTGCCTCTGGGTGGGAAATTCACCGTTGAAAGGGGTTATAGTTCCCTCTCCGAGTATTTTTACTTCGAACTTGGTACAATGAGAACGTAGCTTTTGGGTTAGACTTCCTGATGAAAGTAACCATTCACTTAGCGGGGAATCTGGGAGTTCAGAGATTTGTTCTGGCGAAAACCATTGAATTGATTCACCATAGGGAAAGCTTAACCTAGTCACACTCATCTATTTCTCGGTACAATACGGCTTGGAAACAGCTGCAGTCTAGCATGTCGTCATAGGATAGTCAGGAAGATTAGTGGGCACAAAGGAGATACAGTTTAATATGAAAAGGTTCGATATGAGATCAGGTTATCTTAGAAAACTCGCATCCCTCTTGTTTATTTTTAGCGTTAGCATCTTTAGTGTTGGCGCTTATGCGGCAGACGAGGATATAGTTGATAACTATGCCTACTATGGGTTTGAACCCGATCTCATCACTAACTATATTTCCAACGGTAAAAAACTTGGCTTCGTACGTATAGGCATAGAGCTGATGGTGAAAGACCCGGAAGATCTTATTGCTCTGGAGCATCACGACCCTCTATTGCGTGCGGCTATATTAGAGATCATGGGCAGTCAGACTGCCGATAAGGTTAAGTCCTTAACGGGGCGTGAGGAGATCCGCCGCGAATGCTATGACACAATCAATCGACTCATAGAACAAGAGATTGGTCGACCGATTGTGGTTAATTTGTTGTTCACTAAATATCTTTACGATTAGTCTGCCTACACTTAGCTAGCTATCTATCCACACTCAATAATTGCCGCCGTTAGTGCTCCATTAACGGCTAAGATACCTATGACAAAATCAGCTCCCAAACAGGCACCTAAATCGAATTTAAGAGATGGTTCGGTTAAAGGTAAGCAAAACCAATCGCAGGCCAAATCTACTTTTCATAAGCAAAAATCTAATAAGCAGAAGCAAAAGAGCAAGCCGGTAGTTCGTAAGCCTAAGTCGGTACAAGCTGTCGAGAAAAAGGGGCTCCACGAGAGAAACTTGCATAGGGATGGCTATGATTTTGAGTTGCTGATTGAGGCTAGCTCTGAGCTAAAGCCATTCGTTAGACCAAACCCTTACGATAACCTCTCAATTGATTTTTCCGATCCTCAAGCGGTTAAAGCACTAAACTTAGCCCTACTTAAGGCGCACTATCAAATAGAGTCTTGGGATATTCCCCAAGGATTTCTGTGTCCGCCAATTCCGGGTAGGGTTGATTACCTACACTATGTTGCGGATCTGCTGGCTGGAAATATTCCACAACAAGTAAGCCAAGAGCCATCAGTGGGAAGTTCTGATGGACAAAATGTCCCCGCTTCAATGAAGGGCTTAGCTAAAGCTGCCACTAAAACCAATAGAGTCCCGACAGGCCCTAAGATAAAGGCGCTTGATATAGGCACGGGAGCGAATGGTATCTATCCCATCTTAGGCATTCAATCCTATGGCTGGCAGTTTATCGCCAGCGATGTCGACCCGCTTTCTATTACTAATGTGGAGTCGATAATTCAGGCTAACTTTTGCCTGCAGGGTAAGTTTAAAGCTCGACTGCAAACCGATCATCAAAAAGTATTTCATGGCATCATCAATGTCGATGACAGATTCGATGTGACCTTATGCAACCCACCGTTTCATTCATCGCTGGCCGAGGCGAGTGAGGGGAGTCAGCGTAAGCTAAAGAACCTCGCAGCTAACCGCGCGGCAAAAGGGCATAAGAGCGCACCTGCTAAGGTTAAGGGCGCAAATGTAGATCTCAACTTCGGCGGTCAGAAGGCCGAGCTCTGGTGTGAAGGTGGCGAGAAGCAGTTCTTGCTCAATATGATCCGTGAGAGCGCCGACTTTAAGACTCAATGCCTGTGGTTTACTAGTCTAGTATCGAAGCAAGAAAACTTGAAACCTAGCTATGCCGCTCTCAAAAAGGCGAGCGCCGTTACCATAAAAACCATAGATATGGCCCAAGGTAACAAACTCACTCGCGTACTTGCCTGGAGCTTCCTCACGCCCAAGCAACAAGCGTTATGGGCTAAATATCGCAGTTAAGGGTTACTGTTTGGTGGCAATACTAAGAACCAAAATTAAGCAACATAACTCTAGAATAGTCTTATCAGTTTTTTAGAATGCAAACCAACCTGTTGTATTTTTGTCTTAAGAAGTTAATGGGTTATCTTGTGGTACCTACAGTGGGAGGTATATACAATCAACAAACGCTCTCTTCAAAAGGCATGAAGATAAATAAATTATTTCATGCCTGGAATAAAGAATTAGTTAAATGACAAACCCCACATTAAGATTCGGCCACCATTATAATAATCACTGGTTTCAGTAGCTGATATTCTAAATTTACTTGTTAAAACCGCATTTTGGAGGGTAAATTCTTGTCTTTGGAATTGTGGAGAACCACTAATTGGAGCAAAGTTAAAACTTCCTTTGGTAACCCAAGTGTTATTCTCCCACACATCAAAGGTAAATGTTTTTAATCTTGTTCCTTGACCGTTATTATATGAGCCTAATTTGAATGACTTAAGAGAAAAATCTTTCTTCAAAATCATTGAAAAAGACATAGGGAAAGGTAAACCGCCACTATCTGATTGTAGATACATCCCCTGATGATAATCCTCACTATCAACTAAAAATGCATCGTTCAATGGACGGTAATAATCAAATGCACCACCGGTAAAAATGCTATCAGCGCTAAAAGAATCAATGTCGCTATACACTGGGGTCTTAGCTTCTGCGGAAAAGGAAAAGTCTCCACTCTCGCCATTTGCTCCATACCAAGTCCCTTTCCACAAACCATTAGAGTTTTCAGAGCCAACAAACCATTTAGTTCCGTCACTATCCTTTAGTTTAAAGTTAAACCTAGCATTGCTGCCTGAGCCGATAAATGAATTGTTTTTCTCTTCAATATGACCAGAAAGTACTCCTGAATTACTATCATTTCCCGTGAGAATGTCATCATTTTGAAACAAATTAACTGCAGATGTATAAACGGAGTCATTAATTCCATCAAGGGTAGTATCATAAGTGATATTAACAACTTCAGCATGAGAGGCGCTGACAATTCCTAGCGATAAAATAAATGCACTATTTATTTTAATTATTTTTCCGTAATATTTCACATTGTGCTCCTGCTGCGTTTTGGTTGATTGCGTTTCTCTCAGGTGTGTTATTTTGGTCAAGTCCAACCGGACACCTTACTCTGTAATTTCTCATAGCGGAGCGGTGTTAAATTTACGAGAGTTACTGCGCAAAGGGTATACCTAAGCCTGTGTTGAGTAAATGGCTAGTGTCGAACAAGGGGCTTAGGCGCATAGTACTCGCCACTTATGGGTTATACGCCCAGTTTGGTTTCGAATCTGTACCTAATCCTGAGGTGCTGATGCAAGGTTTGGCAACCCAATGTGTATTACGCACTATTCACAATTCTAGCCGTATCGACGTCTTGTCAAAATGGGTTAGCTAGCTTAAATTCAACCGAATTCAGTGCATACAAAGTTGCAGTATGGATGACTTCTTTTAGATAATTTATTGATGAGATAAGAGTATGAAGCTAGATGCAGTATTGTGGGATTACGATGGAACTCTGGTTAATTCAGTGCCGAAGAATATCGATATTACCAAGACAATTTTATCTATCGTAGCGCCACATTTAACGGGTGAACATTTACCTAAATATTTGCATAGCGAAGCTCTTTATCACGAGGCAAATCATGCAGCTAAAAACTGGCAAGAGTTGTATGTTAAATATTATGGTATGTCCGATGAAGAGATGGTTATAGCTGGTAGTATGTGGGCAGAGCACCAAGAAAAGAACCAAACACAGGTTTCTCTTTTTAATGGTATTACAAAAATCATAGACAGATTCTCTGACATTCGTCATGGGATCTGTTCGCAAAACTCGCAAAAAAACATCCGTAATGTACTTGAGATTCATGGTATTAATGGGCCATTTAAGGCCGTTGTTGGCTATGATGATGTGTCAAACGGTAACCAAAAGCCACATCCAGATGGTGGGATGAAGTGTTTAGAGAGCATATTTGGCCACACCAATAGCCAACTATTGATGTATATCGGCGATCACGAGGCTGATACTCAATTTGCGCGCAATTTACAGTCAGTCCTCGGCGGGCAAGCGAAAGTTATATCTGTGGCTGCGGCCTACAGTCAATCAGACCCTTCAGGTTGGGCGGTTCAACCCGATCACATCGCCACCAATGTCGAAGACCTTACGTCTATCATTGGCAAGTATCTATAACGACAGCTTGCTTTATTGAGAATGCACACCTTCTCGTATCTTCGAATAAGACTTGTTGTTATGTTGGATTTATTCATTTTTATGAAAATAAAACAAGGACATAGGTATGGGGTTGTCTGTTAAGCAAGTTGGGGTGTTGAAGGGGATGGCTGCGGCTATGGGATTAGCTGTGGTGGTGATTGTTGTGGGGATGATGTTTGACCCTTTCTCTTATGCGCAGATAGAGGACTTAGGTAGTAAGTTTACTGTGTTGGGTCAATCGTTGATCTTGCCTGTAGTTTTCCTTATAGGCAGTATCGCTCGCCTAGCAAAATTTCGCTTCTTTAGCCCAGAAGATATCGATGGTAGCGCTTTATCCAATGCTAGTCATGAGGCTAGTGTGTTGCAGAGCCTGCTACAAAATACGCTTGAACAGCTATTGATGACTGCAATGGTTTACAGTATCTGGGCATTCACCATGCCGACGGTCTGGTTATCAGTGCTTCCACTATGTTCGTTACTGTTTGCCATCGGCCGCATTGCTTTCTTCAAAGGCTACGCCAAAGGTGCCCCAGCCAGAGCATTTGGTTTTGCCTTAACCTTTTACCCAAGTGTTTTATTGATGGTCATAGTCGTGATCTATCAGTTGGCTTGTCGCTAAGTTGAGTATTGATAACCAGAGATATGGTTGATATGTTGTTGATTAACAATGGGCGACTAGGATCATCATGATCTTATAGAAGGAGTTGTGATTCAGCATGGAAAATCCATCAACATTATTAGTGGTTAAAAATCTTCAAGAATCTAAATTGTTTTACGTGAATATTCTTGGATTGGATCTAGTTTCAGAAAGTGATTCTTGTATAAAACTCTTGGCAGGCACTCATGAAGTGCTCATGTTTCAGGGGACTTTACCTGCCATAAATTATCAGCATGGTTACAATTCCAGCTCCACATTAGTGTTCACGGTTAAAAATCTAGATGAAAAAATTAACGAGTTAAAGAATCATGGTGTTGAGTTTATTCATGATGTCCCAAATCAAAATGACTGGGGACGGTACTCAGCTTTTAAAGATCCATCAGGCATAGTTCATGAGTTATTTGAATTTTTCAGCTAACGAGTGACTATGGTGTCAAACCCTTAGTTCTAAGTCATTTGGGTTCCCAATAGACCTAAATCGAAGAGATAGATATTTAGGTCTAGATGCGGCTGCGAGCTTCGATTTCAAGGATGAAACCGCAGAGCGGCCAGGGATGGCTTTATAGCGTCTCGCAGAAGTATCTGCACATTAGCCCCACGGCAGGTGATAGGTTACAAAAAGGGTCAACGCTCAAATCGACCCAACTAAATACCAATGAAGCTAGAAGAAACTAAAAAAGTTATTTCAGCAATTGTTAACCGACAATCTCAATTAGCGTTAGCGTTGAATAGGCCGAAGGCCGTCTATTAGCGAAGCGTCGTCTTAGCTTTCCCTGCCTATTCCTCGTTCCTAGAGTCTAAAACCTTGGACCTTCTTAGCTTGGATTCCACAACAACTTGCCGCAATCCGTCAAATCATACCCACCCAGTGAGGCGGCCAACTGTCTCGTCTGCGAGCTGGATATCATGTCGAACAAGTGCTGTAACTGACGTCTGAAGTAGATCCCCTGTGGCATGACGAAGTCGAATGATTCCGTGATCAGCGGCACGAAGCTTAGGCCGCTTTCCATGGCGACCGATTGACAGCCGAAGCCTATGTCAGCATCACCGCGGGCGATGAAGCCGGCGAGTTCACGCTCGCTGTAGGCGGTGACATTGGCATTGATATGAGTCAGGGCGGCGCCTTGCTTCATGAGCCAATGTTCCAGGTGTTGCTGGCTACCAGCACCGGCTTGCCTGTCTACCCAGCGCCAGGGGAGGGAGATTATCTGGTCTTCTTCCTGACATCTATGATGCATCTCGGTACGCATCATCAGGCCCTGTTGACGTGTATAGCCGTGGATCATGACCCACTGCTGGTGGTTCGGGTAGCCCTTTAGCAGCGCCGGGTGACGGATATTGCGCTCATCGACACTACCCCAGTGTAAGGTGCACACATCGGCGTAGCCGCGTGAGAGCAAGTCCAGGCCGAGGCGTGAGCCTGTGGAGCTGTAGCTGATGAGGTCGCTTTTGCCTATCTGAGTCATCAATCGAGAGACCAACATAGACAGTAGGGGATCATCACTGCCTGTGATGTGCATTCTGTCTGACAACATGCCGCTATGGCATGAATCCATTACCCAACGATCGATCAAAATCTTAGGGAAAAGCCACTTTCCTGTAACTTTAGTTGCGGGAAGTATGCGATCGTTTGCCATCGCATAGACCTTCTTCTCATTGAGATCTAGGTATTCGGCGACCTGTTTGGCGCTCATATAGACGAGTTTGCTCGGCTCTGTCATTACTAATTTCCATTAAGTAGTACTTTGGCTGCTTCATGCAGCCAAGATTTTAAACGTCCCTTGTTTCGGTCTACTTCTTTGAGGGGCGCTTAGGTGGGATGGCATCGAATTCTATGTTGTCGGCACCATTGTAGATAAGGAAGTGTTTTCCCTTGGCCCGGGCTATCATGGTTATTCCCATCTGTTGTGCCAGCTCTAGTCCCATCTGAGTTGCTCCGCTGCGGGATAGTAAGGTGGGAATACCCATCTTGGCGACTTTTATCACCATCTCAGAGGTCAGGCGTCCCGTGGTGTAGAAAAGTTTGTCTTCACCTGGGGTCTCTTTTAACCACATCTCGCCAGCTAAGGTATCTACCGCGTTATGGCGGCCCACATCTTCGACGAAATCGACGATTTGATCGTCGAGGCACAGGCCACAACCGTGTACCGCGCCTGCATTCTTATAGGTTTCGTTGTATTCACTGATATTTTTTAGCAGGCTATAGATCATGCTCTGCTTAATTCGGCGTTGTGGCAGGTTTATCTCATCCAAACCATCCATAAATCCACCATATACGGTTCCCTGGCCACAGCCTGAGGTTACCGTTTTTTCCGAGAGCTTCTCTTCTAAGTTCTCAGTGTCTTCCTTGGTGATGATGGCCGCTGAGCTGACCTCCCAATCGACGATAATCGATTCAAGTTTATCGAGCTGCGAGATAAACCCTTGGTTCTTCAAGTAGCCTAAGGCCAGCGATTCGGCTCTGGCCCCTAAGGTCATCAAGGTTACAATCGGTCGCCAGTTCAGGTAGACGGTGAGGGGGCGCTCACAGGCGATATGCTTGTCTACCTGCTCACCATTTTCGTCGATAGCCTTAACAGCAATGGTTAATGGCACATCGGTCGCTGTTTTTATCAAGGTTGGATAGTGCTTGCTCAAGGTTCATCACTCTTCATTGGAAATTGACTAATTTAGCATAGCAATTATTGTACCCAGACGCTGAACCCTTGAGTTAATGCGTGATCTCTCTCATTACCCACCGTTAAAACGCCCATTTATGTCCTATAAAAAATGGCGTTCAGGACAAATTGTCCTACTCTTAGTGTGGAATTGATGATCTAGCGCAACTTTCCTCTATTAATTGCATGGCACATATATTGCTTGTTGATGGGCATAGTAGAAAATATGAACCTCATTATCGGGCCGGGTGTTATCTGAATGATAAACCCGCTACAAGTAAGGTGGAGACTGAATGCAACATACCGAAAGCCAATGGCCCATGCATGTTTCTCTCAAGAGAATCGAAAAGTTAGTCGGGCGCTGGACCTCAGTGACCTGGGAGTTAGATCAGATATTACCGGCCACTCATGACGCCCCTGAGAATTCACACCTTATCCAGCTTGAGTTACATAAAGATGAACGCGGTAGCTACCGTATCAATTTGGATATGGACAACGCCATGTTGTTCATAGTGTGCGACGAACTCGAGGACGGTACTTGGGTTCCGGCAATGATCTCCGCAGACCAAAACGTCGCAGCAGGTTGCCTGGAAGGTGATACGCCAGTGTTGAACTTACCTATGCCACAAGCCATTGCCTGTTGGATGGAAGCCTTCATTACCCGCCATGGTGAAGTCGAGATATGTGCGCATCGTCGTAAGCATGTTAACCGCCGTAAGAATCAAGGTCCGAGTACCAATCATTTCAGTGAGCACAGAAACCGATGAGCAATAAACCAAGCGGATTATTCTCTCGCTGGACTCAACGTCGTCAGCAAGTCGAAGAGGAAAGGTTGGCTGAGGAGGCTGCCACAGCAAGAGCGCAAGAAAAGACTGATGAGCAAGACCTTAGTGATCTAGAAGTCACTGAATCTCAGCTAGAGTCATCTCTAGTGCAAGAGTCAGATCAAGAGGCGACCGATGAAGCTAAGGTGCTAACGGCTGAAGACCTTCCCGATCCAGACAAAATTGAAGTTGGTGGCAGTTTTGCCAGTTTTATGGGGGCAAATGTCGATCCAACGGCTAAGGCAGCCGCGTTAAAAGCGTTATGGAAGCAGCCTCAATATAACGAAATAGATGGCTTGCTCGAGTATGCCTTAGATTACAGTAATCAGCCTAAGCTGAGTGCGGAGCAGTCGGCAGAAATTGCCAAGAAGATTTTCCGTCATGTGACTAAGAAAGAGGATGAAGTCAAAGAGCAAGAGCTTGCTCAAGCCGCTGAAGACCATGCAACAGAGAGTGCTGATGAAAGCACTACAGCTTCCCTTAGTAATGAAACACATATAGACAGTGAAGCACCTGAGGACATTTTGGACATCGAGAGTGATGACTTGTCCCAAAATGCACCAGATTCTGAGGGTGAAACAAAGGAAACGGTCGTTTAACGTCATTTTACATAAGTTTAATAACCACAGACTTGGTATGTGAATTGCTACTTTATCTTGCAAAAAGCGAGAAAAGCTTAGCAATAATCGGTAATAAACCTTGGCCCTGATGAAGCCAAAGTGTTGAACAATGAAACGCTAACCGAAGAGTGATAAGAGTGTAGCGATCAGCCGATGGCAGCAGCCAAACTGTTCAGGAACGCAATGTGAGCATAAATTTGAATAATGATACCCAAGTTGAACTCCAAGGGGTTCGGCAGCAAGTGTTGGCGAATACTCAGGTCATTCAAAACCTGATCCCGCCAACCGTCAGCTATACCACTGAGGGCAATGTGCTCGTTATCGGGCCGGAAGATCTGGCTCGCTTAGCGGCAGCTAGATTGTCTAATATGGGAAAAATTGCCATTCTGGCCAATGAATCGATTACCAGCCAAGATGAAGAGCATCTTGAGAGGGTGATGTCTGCCGCCGAAGATGTCGAGAGCTTCTATAACAAGCTTATCGAGATCAAAGGTTTCCTCGGACAGTTTCAGGTTAAAGTCGAATCAGGCAATGAGCAAGATGCTATCGCGACTGACTTGAGCCTGGCGGCTATTCGTAAGGCGCACTTCGATCTTATCTTAGACTTGAGCCAGTCTCCCTGTATCAACTTAGAAATGTTACCACCTGGCTATTTTTACGTGGGTCAGGACGAAGCTAAATTAGACGATGCCGTTAATCAGCTTCCAGAGCTGATTGGTGAGTTCGATAAGCCGCGCTACGTTAAGGTGAACAGCGAGATCTGTGCCCATAACCGTAACGGTATCGATGGTTGTAATCGCTGTCTGAACTTCTGTCCTGCCGATGCCATCCAAAGCATAGATAAGATGATAGAGATAGACCCTTATCTCTGTCACGGTGCTGGTAGTTGTACCAATGCCTGCCCTACAGGTGCGATTAGCTACGACCTGCCAACACCACAAGCCCTGCACTCTTATCTTCATAAACTGGTTACTCGCTTCAGCGAGCAGGCTCAAGTTGCTCCTGTGATCTTGTTTCATGATGAAGCCAATGGTGCAGCACTTATAGGTGATGACTTACCTGGCGCTATTATTCCGGTTGCCATGGAAGAGATCACCGTTGCTAGCATAGATCATTGGATGTCATCTCTGGCCTGGGGTGCACGTCAGATTTTAGTGCTTAACACCGCCGCCACAGCGCCGACCTTGACCCAGATGCTCAAGGGTGAACTTCAGCTGGCGAACGATATTCTTAATGAGATGGGTCAGCCACAGCGTATATCCCTTATCGATGAGTCGAGTATAGCCAGTCTTGCCGATTTGGTAGCAAGCAGCTCCGATTGGCCTGTGATTGTGCCGGGTGAGTTTGCTGCTACCACTAAGCGCAACACCTTGTATGCGGCGATAGATCATCTTAATGAGCAAGCGGCTTCAGTGGATACCTGCCTGACCCAGAGTAACCTTCCCTACGGTATTGTCAGCGTAAATACTGATAGCTGTACCTTATGTCTCTCTTGTGTGTCTACCTGTCCAACTCAGGCGCTCACAGATGGCGGCGATAAGCCGGCATTGAACTTCCTCGAGCAAGATTGCGTGCAATGTGGCCTGTGTGAGAAGGCCTGTCCTGAGAACGCCATCAGCCTGACCTCCCAGATGAACTTAGATAAACAAGCGCGTCAAACCATCAAAACATTGAAAGAAGAGGATCCATTCGAGTGTATTCGTTGTGGTACCCCCTTCGCCACCAAGTCGATGATCAAACGCATGCAAGAAGTGATTGGCGGGCACAGTGCGTTCAGTGCAAACACAGAGCGTTTGCAGATGTGTAGTGACTGCCGCGTGAAAGATATGTTTGAAGACATCCTTCAAGACCCAGAAAAGCAACTGCGATAAGAGTGTAGCTATGACCGAATTAGTAAGAGAAGTATCAGAAAATGATCAGTTAAGAGCCGACATCTATCAGCTATTAGCCGCGCTGCTACGCAGCCAGCCGAGTGCAGAGTTATTGCAGTTTCTTGCCAACCTCGAGCTGGATGTCAATGACCCGAGTGAGATGACCAAGGCTTGGTCAGCGCTTAAGTTAGCCTCGAATCAATTCACCAGTGAACAGCTGGAAGAAGAATATTTCAATATCTTCTATGGTGTAGGTAGCGGTGAAATCATGCCTTATGCCAGCTGGTTTATGACAGGTTCTTTGATGGACAAGCCATTAGCCATGTTACGCCAGGACCTGCTGCAGCTAGGTTTCGAGCGCGAAGAGAACGTTAAAGAGCCGGAAGATCATGTTGCAGCGCTTTGTGAGGTGATGGGGGTTTTGTTACTTGAAGCACCAGGCTATCGCCAACTGGGTTTCTATCAACGCCATATCAGCAGCTGGATAGAGCGTTTTTGTACCTCGTTAGCGGTAACGCCAAGCGCGGCTTTCTATGCCACCGTGGCTCAGTTAGCTAAGTCATTCTTCGAAACCGAAGCCAATGAATTTGAGCAATTACAGCTGAATATCCCGGTGAACTGCCCCGGTTCTGAGGCTGAAACAGCCGCAGATGAAAAGCTTGAGCCTGCTAAGCGAGAGCTAGCCTCTTAAACGGCACGCTTAGGCAGCCTAATCATGACTGTCAGTTCGAATATGAAATCACCGGGCTGACATTCAAGAAAACTGAAGGTAAACCTTCAAAAAGAGTCGGGTCATTACAGATGACTCGATGTTAAACATCAAATGGAAACTCAGGAGAGACTATGAAGAAGCAAGCTTCCGACATAGGTCGTCGTCAACTGTTAAAAGCTTTAGCAGTTGGCAGCGCGGCTGGTGCAGTTGCAACTGTTAGTGGTCAAGCTCTTGCTGCATCACCAGCTGTAGCAACGACTACAGAGAAAAGTGACGGCTACCAAGAGACTGACCATGTTCGCAGTTATTACGCATCTTTGCGTACTAAGTAACAGTGGCTTTTTGATCTGATTAGTAAATATTTATATTAAATCAATAAGATTAGGAGTGTGTGATGCGACTAACTCGCAAAACAGACCAGGCAACAAGGGCTAGCAAGCCTGCCTTAGGTCTAAACCGTCGTCAGTTCCTTCAGTCTGCAGGTCTTGCAACTGGTGGTATTGCTGCGGCGTCTATGCTTGGCGCAGGTATGATGCGCAAAGCCGAAGCTAAAGAGGTGCCACATAATGCACCGACTGAAATAAAACGTACCATATGTTCTCACTGTTCTGTGGGCTGTGGTATCTATGCCGAAGTACAAAATGGGGTATGGACAGGCCAGGAGCCTGCATTCGATCATCCATTTAACGCTGGTGGTCACTGTGCAAAAGGTGCGGCACTACGTGAGCATGGCCACGGTGGGAAGCGTCTCAAGTATCCAATGAAACTGGAAGGCGGGAAGTGGAAGAAAATTTCTTGGGATCAAGCCATAGAAGAAGTGGGTGGTAAGGCATTAGAGATCCGCAAGGAATCTGGTCCCGATTCAGTATTCTTCATGGGTTCGGCTAAGTTCTCTAATGAACAAGCCTATATGTACCGCAAATTGGCAGCCATGTGGGGCACCAACAATGTCGATCACTCTGCACGAATTTGTCACTCTACCACTGTAGCCGGTGTTGCAAACACTTGGGGCTATGGTGCGCAAACCAACTCTTTCAACGATATTCGTAATGCAAAAGTGATGATGTTTATTGGGTCCAACCCATGTGAAGCGCATCCGGTTGCTATGCAGCACATCCTCGAAGGCAAAGAACGCGGTGCGAAAATCATCGTCGTTGACCCAAGATTTAGCCGAACTGCAGCTAAATCTGATGAATATGTACATATTCGTCCAGGTACCGATATCCCTTATATATATGGTCTGCTTTGGCATATCTTCAAGAATAAATGGGAAGATCAGACCTTTATCGACCAACGTGTATACGGTATGGAACGTATTCGTGAGGAAGCGGCTAAGTGGAACCCCGCAGAAGTCGAACTCGTTGCAGGTGTACCTGAAGTACAGATGCGCCGTGTGGCTAAGATGATGGCTACGACTAAGCCCGGTACCGTTGTCTGGTGTATGGGGGGGACTCAGCATCACATAGGTAATGCTAATACTCGTGCCTACTGTATCCTGCAACTAGCGCTTGGAAACATGGGTGTTGTTGGCGGCGGTACTAACATCTTCCGTGGTCACGATAACGTACAGGGCGCGACCGATTTCGGTTTGTTGTTCGATACACTGCCTGGCTATTATGGCCTTAAGACAGGTTCATGGAAGCACTGGTGTAACGTGTGGGACTTGGATTACGAGTGGGTTAAAGCCCGTTTCGACCAGAATGAATACTTAGGTCAAAAGCCGATGAATTCTACCGGTATCCCGTGTTCTCGCTGGCATGATGGTGTACTGGAAGACAAGACTAAGATCGCTCAGAAAGATAATATCCGTATGTCATTCTTCTGGGGGCAGTCGGTTAATACCGAAACCCGTGGTCGCGAAGTGCGTGAAGCACTGGATAAGATGGACACTGTTGTGGTCGTCGATCCGTTTCCAACGATGGCGGGTGTTATGCACAATCGTACCGATGGTGTGTATTTGCTTCCTGCATGTACTCAGTTTGAAACTTATGGTTCTGTTTCAGCCTCTAACCGTTCACTGCAGTGGCGTACAAAGGTTATCGAGCCCTTGTTCGAGTCTAAGCCAGATCATGTGATCATGTACAAATTGGCGAAGAAGTGGGGCATAGAGAAAGAATTCTGTAAGCATATTAAGGTCAATGGTGATGAGCCATTAATCGAAGACATGACCCGTGAATTCAACAAGGGTATGTGGACCATTGGTTACACAGGCCAAAGCCCTGAGCGTTTGAAGATGCACCAGGAAAACTGGGGTACTTTCGATATTAAATCCCTCGAAGCACCAGGTGGCCCGGCTAAAGGCGAGACCTATGGTCTACCTTGGCCATGTTGGGGCACGCCTGAGATGAAGCACCCAGGTTCACAGATCTTGTATCGCACAGGTCGTGAAGTGAAAGACGGTGGCGGTAACTTCCGAGCCCGTTACGGTGTTGAACACGACGGTAATAATATACTTGCCGAAGGTTCTTACTCTAAAGGCTCTGAAATCCAGGATGGTTACCCTGAGTTTACCGCTGATATGCTTAAGCAACTTGGTTGGTGGGATGACCTGACCGCTGAAGAAAAGCAACATGCTGAAGGTAAAAACTGGAAGACTGATATCTCCGGTGGTATCCAGCGTGTAGCCATTAAGCACGGTTGTATTCCTTACGGTAACGCCAAAGCCCGCTGTATCGTTTGGAACTTCCCCGATGATATTCCTCTGCACCGTGAGCCACTTTATACGCCGCGTCGTGATCTGGTAGCTAAGTACCCGACCTATGATGACCGTATGGTTGCCCGTCTTCCTACCTTGTATAAAACGATTCAGGATCAGGACTTCGCTAAAGACTTCCCAATAGCTCTGACCTCTGGTCGTTTAGTTGAATACGAAGGTGGTGGTGAAGAGACACGTTGTAACCCTTGGCTCGCCGAGCTTCAACAAGAGATGTTTATTGAGATCAGTCCGGCGGATGCAGCAGATCGCGGCCTTCGTGACGGTGATGATGTTTGGGTTCACAGTCCGGAAGGTGCCAAAATCAAGGTTAAGGCCATGGTAACGCCTCGTGTTATCGAAGGTGAGTGCTTTATGCCTTACCATTTCGCGGGTGTATTCGAAGGTGAGAGTCTAGAGAAGAATTACCCTGAAGGCACAGTGCCTTACATTGTGGGCGAGTCGGCTAATACCGTACTGACCTATGGCTATGACGTGGTTACTCAGATGCAAGAGACTAAGTCTAGCTTGTGTCAGATCACTAAAGCCTAATTGAACTTGATGAGGAGATAGCCAACATGGCAGTCATGAAATTTTTGTGTGACACCAAACGCTGCATCGAGTGTAACGGTTGCGTCACAGCTTGTAAGAACGAAAACGATTCCGCTCTCGAATGGGGAATTCAACGTCGCCGTGTAGTGACAATTAACGATGGTGAGCCGGGTGAAGCGTCGATCTCAGTGGCATGTATGCACTGTACCGACGCGCCTTGTCAGGCAGTCTGTCCGGCCGATTGTTTCTACCGCACCGAAGACGGCATAGTGCTGCACAACAAGGATACTTGTATCGGTTGTGGCTACTGCTTGTATGCCTGTCCATTTGGGGCGCCTCAGTTCCCTAAAAAGACGGCATTTGGTAGTCGTGGCAAGATGGATAAGTGTACCTTCTGTGCTGGTGGTCCGGAAGAGACTCATTCAGATGCAGAGCGTCAGAAGTACGGTGCTAACCGTATCGCCGAAGGTAAGTTGCCTATGTGTGCCGAACTTTGTTCGACCAAGGCCTTACTTGCCGGTGATGCTGAGATAGTATCCAGTATCTTTAGAGAGCGTACCGCGGCACGTGGTAATCCAGATGCAATCTGGGGTTACACACCTCAGACCGGTGCATAGGGCAATTAGGACCCATCGGGCTATGAGTGATTTTCGCAGCCCGATTATAAGTCCGATAAAGGAGTGACTATGAATTTTAAATCACTACCAAGCCTGTTTGCTCTGGTGCTAACTGCTGACTTGGTTTTTAAATCACTAGGCAGGTTGTTTTCTGTGCTGGTTTTGCCTTTGGTATTAACGAGTGTGCTAGCGACTGGCTTAGGTATGAGCGCGACAGCATTTGCAGCCGACGGTCAAACCAGTCAGCAGATAGCTACAGCTAAAACCAGCGATGCAGATCTATGGCGTGCTGTTAAAGCTGGTGATTCAGGTTATACAACGGCCCAGGGTGTCGAAGCGAATGTGTTAATTAATATCGCCGGCAATCAAGGGAAAGATATTAAGAATAATTATCTTACCCCTGCGATGGCCTTCGCTGTATTAGGCGTATTTTCAGCCTTCCTGGTATTTTATTTTGTTAATGGACCTTCTAAGTTAAGTAAAGGGTTCTCTGGCAAGATGGTACTGCGTTGGACTAAGGCTGATTTGTGGATCCACTGGGTGTTAGCCCTATCTTGTTTGGGGCTGATTTTTACCGGTCTCACCATAATGTTGGGTAAACATGTTCTGCAGCCTTATGTGGCAGAAGGAATATGGGCGGCAATGATCTATGTCAGTAAGACTATCCATGATTATGTGGGTCCGATATTTATGGCAGCTTGGGTCTTGTGCGTCGTAAAATGGATGCCGATGCAGACATTTAAGATGTACGACCTTAAATGGTTTCTCGTGGTTGGTGGTTACATCAACTTTGGACCATTCAAGGGTAAGCACCCTGACAGTGGCTTTGCTAACGCCGGTGAGAAGATGTGGTTCTGGACGCTAACTGTGTTCGGTTTGTTCATCTGTGTTTCCGGCATCATGTTAGTCCTGCCTGGTCTTGAGTTACCACGTGAAGCCTCAATGGCGGCACTACTCATCCACGCTATCAGCGCGATCATCATTATCGCCTTTACTATCGTGCATATTTGGATGGCGACGGTATTGAGTGAAGGTGGCATGGAGTGTATGAAGTCAGGTTACTGTGATGAGAACTGGGCAGTGCAGCATCATAATCTTTGGTACGACGAGATCAAAGAGAATGGTAGTTTAGAATATAAAGATTAAGGTCAAAGATCCTAGGAACTAGAACCTAGGCCCTAGGAACTTAATAAAAAGCCCCAGTCGATTTAGTTCGCTGGGGCTTTTTTCATATGGATGTGATTATCCCCGGACTATATGGATGTAGTTGGAGGGGAGTTTCATATGGATGTGATTATCCCCGGACTATATGGATGTAGTTGGAGGGGAGTTTCATATGGATGTGGATTATTCTCGAACTATAAGGTCGTAGTAGAAGGGGAGTTTTATATCTAAATCTTGAGTGTGATGCTGACGCATCAATGAGAACGAATGATGAGCCTATCTGTCTCGCGACTCGAAGCTTTCTTTGTTGTGTCTTGAGCTCGATACTATAAGGAACCTAGGCTCTAGGTACTTTAGATAAAGTCAGTTGTTGCCCTTTCTCGATTGCAGTTTCAAGATAATTCTTTAGTAACGGAAAGCAAAACTCTCTAAACCATTTGTGTTCAGGATCGTTTTGATACTTGGCATGCCAGAGTAAATAATATGGGTGTGTTTCTAATTTAAAGGGGAGTGGCTTCACTTTTAAATCAAAGATATTGCAATACTCAGCAATGATATGTCGGGGCACTGTGATGATGGCTTCTGTTGTATCAATGACTTTAAAGGCATCGAAAAATGAGGGGACATTTGCTAATACTTTTCTTTCATATCCAGTAGGCTGCATAACTTTATCAACTTGCTTGGTGATATTGGTAATACTGCGCACTAGCACATGTTTAGATCTCACATAGCTTTCGAGCGTAAGAGGCTCATTTGCAAGCGTACAGCTCTTTGACATGACAGCTACATACGAGTCTTCAATCAATTTCTTCCCATAGATATTCTCAGGAATTGTATCTGCAATTGAAGCAACTAAGTCTACCTTTTTCATTTCGTCATCGGAGAGACTCTGTCCTTGCCATAATTGGCAGTCAATACTTAGGTCTGGTGAGACCTTCTCTAGCTCAGAGCAAATTAGAGCACTCGTTATTGATGATAAGAAAGAGGTATAGGCTAAATGAAAGCGTCGTTTACAGCTTGCTGGATTAAATGTCTCAGTTAAGTAAAGGGAGTCAAGCGTGGTGAGTATACCTGGGAGCTCGATGAGCAGTTCTTCCCCCCTTTGTGTCAATATAAAATTCTGACCCTCACGAATTAATATGGGATCATCGAATGCCTCTCTAATTTGTAACAGGCTCCTGCTCATTGCAGACTGTGTAACGTTCAGCTGATGGGCTGATAAGGTTAAATTTCGCGTCTGTAATAATGATAATAGCGGTCGAAGTAACTTGTAGTTATTCATTATATCTTCTCAGAGCCATATTAAGGATTGGCTTTATAGTGTTTTTAGCATCCATACATCACACGCGTTATGTACTGTTCCGCTCAAAGATTCACTTAAATGCTCAAAACCTAGTTTTTCATAAAGACGAATCGCTGAATCCATATTAGACAGGGTATCTAAATAACATTGTTGATACCCTTGCTGCTTGGCGTACTCTAAACACTTTATCGTTAGGCTTTTTCCTAAACCATGTCCACGGCTTTCTTTTAATAGAAATAGTTTTTTTAGTTCGCAAATGTCACTGCTCTTGTTAAAGGGGGCAACACCACAGCCTCCAACTACTTTTCCATTTAATTTTGCGACCAAATAGAGGCTATTGATATTGCTATAATGCTGACTCATATTTTCTACTTCAGCATCTGAGGGGCCATAGCCTTCCCCCACAGCTCCGTACTCCTCACCAACTCTCTTGATTATTGCGCATACAAGACTATCAACTTCTGGTGTTACTTCTACTATTTTTAAAGACATTATACACCTCTCTATATGTGGTTATATCTAACTGTACTTGCAACTAAGTTACAGATGTCCTTCGCGCCACTTTTTGATCATCTCTTCAGAAACGAGCATTCTTTCTATCCGTAACCTGAGCTTTTTCTTCTCTAGGCTGGGGTCTTGCTGTTTAGTCTTCATTTCCTGTGTATTACCGAGTTGATGAGTGACACTTTGGATTCTGGTTGTAGCAAAAGAAACCAAGGCTGCGGTTATTAATAATGCCAGCGATAGTGTTTTAATTTGTGCCACCTTTATTCGTTTTACTCTACTTTGACTTCACTATAAGGCGTAACCAACCATGACATATAATCAATATATATCATGGTTGGTATGATTTTAAGTCATGAGCAGGTAGTTGTGGATAATCATAAATGGAGGTTATGTTTATGGCTTTGTTAGCGCTTTCTTGAATCACTTTTCTATAGTTAGATACTCGTCACTTTTTTACTGTGCTAAGAATATGTTGTACCTTGTTTAAAGCCGAAATAAAAACCATTCCTAATTGCCTTTTTCCTTAAGTATCAGCCTATTAGTTGTACATGTCAGTAACAAGTTTAGCTCGGTCATTGCCATAGGTTTACGTCGTAAAATTAAAATAAATTCCAAAACATGATTGGGTTAACACTTTAGAAAACGGGTGGACTTAATAGCGATCCTTATCCGTTTCAGATCAATATTCTCTCGGTAAAACTTGCTTATATTTCCTGTGCAATTTGTTGAATGCTTTTTTAAAATAAAAAATCGTGTTGAGAAAGACCATTTAGCTAACAAGTGGTTAACATTCGCTCGACATTAAATATGTGGATAAGCATTCTTAATATTTAACGATTCCTTCCCAGGAGTAAAAATGAAGAAGCAACAGCCTGATCTGAACCGAAGATCTTTGCTGAAAGCACTCACTATAGGTGGTACGGCGACGGTCGCCCTTGCCGCTACAGGTATAAGTGCCGCTCAAGCAACAGAGAGTAATCTAGGCACGAAAAGTGCGAATGGCTATCATGAAACTACGCACATCCGTAGTTATTACAATAGCTTGAGAAGCTAATTAGGAGAGTTTTAGATATGCAGTTAACTCGCAAATCTAACGAGGCACCTAAAGTCGAGAAGAAGACTCTAGGCATTAGCCGTCGTCAGTTTATGAAGCATGCAGGTATCACCTCTGGTGGTATTGCAGCGGCTTCACTCTTGGGCACTGGCATGATGCGTCGTGCAGAAGCCAAAGATGTCCCACATGATGCACCAATCGAGATCAAGCGCACCGTATGTAGTGCTTGTGCGGTAGGTTGTGGTCTATATGCTGAAGTTCAAAATGGTGTCTGGACAGGTCAAGAACCTGCGTTTGATCACCCATTCAACGCCGGTGGCCATTGTGCTAAAGGTGCTGCGCTGCGTGAACATGGTCATGGTGAAAAGCGTCTTAAATATCCGATGAAACTTGTGGATGGCAAGTGGAAGAAACTATCTTGGGAGCAAGCTTTTAATGAAGTTGGCGATAAGATGCTGGATATTCGTAAAGAGTCCGGTCCTGATTCACTTTATTTCATGGGTAGCGCTAAGTTCTCTAATGAAGGCTGCTACATGTACCGTAAATTTGCGGCTATGTGGGGCACCAACAACGTCGATCACTCGGCTCGAATCTGTCACTCTACCACGGTAGCCGGTGTTGCAAACACTTGGGGCTACGGTGCGCAAACTAACTCTTTCAACGACATTCAGAATGCCAACGCAATCTTCTTCATTGGGGCTAACCCGGCTGAAGCGCATCCCGTTGCCATGCAGCATATCCTGATCGCGAAAGAGAAGAACAACGCTAAAATTATTGTTGTCGATCCACGTTTCTCACGTACTGCGGCTCACTCTGATCTGCACTGTGCACTTCGTCCTGGTACCGATATTCCATTCATCTACGGTATGCTTTGGCATATCTTCGAAAATGGCTGGGAAGATAAGACCTTTATCAAAGAGCGTGTTTTCGAGATGGAAACGATTCGCAAAGAAGCGAAGAAGTTCCCACCTAAAGAAGTTGAACACGTCACTGGTGTAAGCGAAGCAGACGTTTATCAAGCGGCTAAGCTAATGGCTGATAACCGTCCTGGTACCGTTGTCTGGTGTATGGGTGGTACTCAGCATCACGTTGGTAATGCTAACACTCGTGCCTACTGTATCCTGCAACTTGCCCTAGGTAATATGGGCGTTAAGGGTGGCGGTACTAACATCTTCCGTGGTCACGATAACGTACAGGGTGCGACCGATTTAGGTCTATTGTTCGATACGCTGCCTGGTTACTACGGTCTTAAGACGGGCTCATGGAAGCACTGGTCTCATGTATGGGATCTTGAGTTCGATTGGGTTAAGTCTCGTTTCGATCAAAATGAGTACTTGGGCCGCGTGCCGATGAATACTCCGGGTATTCCATGTTCTCGCTGGCATGACGGTGTCCTCGAGACGCCTGAAGCATTAGCGCAGAAAGACCGTATTCGCATGGCCTTCTTCTGGGGGCAATCGGTTAACACTGAGACCCGTCAGCGTGATGTGCGTGATGCATTGGATAAGATGGACACTGTTGTCGTCGTGGATCCGTTCCCGACTATGGCTGGTGTTATGCATCGTCGTAAGAATGGCGTTTACCTGCTACCTGCTTGTACTCAGTTTGAGACTGAAGGTTCAGTGTCTAACTCGGGTCGTAGCCAACAGTGGCGTGAAAAAGTTATAGATCCCTTGTTTGAGTCTAAGACCGATCTTGAGATCATGTATCGCCTGTCTCAGAAGCTAGGCTTCGCCGAACAGTTCACTAAACGTATCGCCAAAGATGCCAATGATGTTTTGGTTATCGAAGACATTACTCGCGAAATTAACCGCGGTATGTGGACTATCGGTATGTCAGGTCAGAGCCCTGAGCGTTTGAAGATGCACACCCAAAACTGGGGTACATTTAGCAACAAGACACTTGAAGCGGTTGGCGGACCGGCTAAGGGTGATACTTACGGTCTACCTTGGCCATGTTGGGGCACACCAGAGCAGAAGCACCCAGGTACTCAGATTCTTTATAACACACACAAGCATGTGCTCGATGGTGGCGGTAACTTCCGTGCCCGTTTTGGTGTTGAGTACAAGGGTAAGAACCTACTTGCCGAAGGCAGTTTCTCTAAAGGTTCTGAGCTCACCGATGGTTACCCGGAGTTTACCTCTCAGATGCTTAAGCAGTTGGGTTGGTGGGATGATCTAACGGCGACCGAGAAAGCCGAAGCCGATGGCAAAAACTGGAAAACAGATATTTCCGGTGGCATCCAACGTGTGGCCATGAAGCATGGGTGTATTCCTTACGGTAACGCGAAGGCGCGTTGTATCGTATGGACCTTCCCTGATCAGGCGCCAGTTCACCGTGAGCCGCTTTATACGCCGCGTCGTGATCTTGTGTCTAAGTACCCCACTTATGATGATATGCAGGTTCATCGTCTACCGACTCTGTATAAATCTATCCAAGAGAAAGATACTGCGGCTAAGTACCCACTAGCATTGACCTCTGGTCGTCTGGTTGAGTATGAAGGCGGTGGTGAAGAGTCTCGTTCTAACCCATGGCTTGCCGAGCTTCAGCAGCAGATGTTTGTTGAGATAAGTCCTGCCGACGCTGCCGATCGTGGCATTCGCAACGGTGATACTGTCTGGTTAGAGGGTGCCGAGGGTGGTCGCATTAAGATCCAAGCTATGGTTACGCCTCGCGTTAAGCCGGGTGTGACTTGGATGCCTTACCACTTCGCGGGTGAGATGCACGGTGAAAGCCTGGCAGCTAACTACCCGGAAGGAACGGTTCCTTATGTTATTGGTGAGTCTGCGAACACTGCACTGACTTATGGTTATGACCCTGTGACTCAGATGCAGGAAACCAAGGCATCGCTTTGCCAGATTGTGAAAGCGTAAGCTAGGAGAATTGCCATTATGGCTACAATGAAATTTTTGTGTGATACCAAGCGCTGCATCGAGTGTAACGGTTGTGTCACAGCTTGTAAGAACGAAAACGACTCGGCTCTAGAATGGGGTATTCAACGTCGACGCGTTGTTACTATCAATGATGGTATGCCAGGTGAAGCCTCTATCTCGGTAGCATGTATGCATTGTACAGATGCACCTTGTATGGCAGTTTGCCCGGCAAACTGTTTCTACCAGACTGAAGATGGTTTAACGCTGCACAACAAGGATACTTGTATCGGTTGTGGTTACTGCCTCTATGCTTGTCCGTTCGGTGCACCTCAGTTCCCTAAGAAGGGCGCCTTTGGTACTCGTGGCAAGATGGATAAGTGTACTTTCTGTGCCGGTGGTCCTGAAGAGAACCATTCAGATGCAGAGCGTCAGAAGTACGGCTCAAACCGTATCGCTGAAGGCAAGCTACCTATGTGTGCCGAGCTATGTGCGACTAAGTCGTTACTGGCGGGTGATGCTGAGATTATCTCATCTATCTTCCGTGAGCGTGTTGCATACCGTGGCTCTAAAAATGCAATCTGGGGTTAATAGATCTGCTGTGCATTTCTAAGGATGTAATATGAACAAATTGTTCAAACAGATAGGCTTAAGCTTGGTACTTATGTTTAGTGCTATCGGTTTAGCTCAAGCTGGTTCTTCACCGGCAGCTCAGCAGGCTGTTGCGACAGAGGGCCAGATTTGGTCTCAATTGAAGGCTGGGGTAACCGGTGAGACAACCTCACAGGGTCAGTTTCACAATCAAGCTATCAATACCTATGATCTGCGCGTGTTAGAGTTACGTAGTGATTTGCTTGCGCCAGCTTTGATGGCAGCGCTATTTGGCATGATCATCGTTTTTATCTTGTTTATCAAGGTGAACGGCATCTCTAAGCTTCACGGTGGATTCTCTGGTAAGTTGGTTTACCGCTGGTCTAAATTTGATGTATCCATTCATTGGCTTGGCGCTATTCCATGTCTGCTACTGATTTTGACGGGTCTGTCGTTACTGGCGGGTCGTTTCTTCTTCCAACCTTATATGCCTGAGAGTCTGTGGTCTGGTTTTGTCTATGCTGCCAAGCAGATACATGACTTTATGGCGATTCCTTTCATGTTAGGTTGGGCCTTGATGGTCACATTATGGGCCAAGAATCAGCTGCCTAAGATGTATGACATCAAGTGGATGCTGGTAGTGGGTGGGTATATCAACTTCGGTCCATTCAAGGGTAAGCACCCGGATGCTGGCTTTGCTAATGCCGGTGAGAAGCTGTGGTTCTGGGCTTTTGCTTTATTTGGACTGCTGATCTCGGCTTCAGGTATGTTAATGCTATTCCCGAACTTGTTCGAGCCTAGCCGTAACCTGAGTCTGATTGCATTGGTACTGCACTCGGTCAGCGCCATCATTATCACGGCTTTCTCTATCGTACATATCTTTATGGCTACCGTTATGTCTGAAGGTGGTATGGAGTGTATGAAGTCCGGCTATTGTGACGAGACCTGGGCGACACAGCACCATAATCTTTGGTTCGATGAGATTAAAGAAAATGGCACGCTGAAATATAAGGATTAAGCTTTAGCTAAGAGACGCGAGTTTCGAGCTACGAGTTCCTAGGCTCTAGGTCCTTATTAAAAACACTCCGTCAGGTAACTGGTGGGGTGTTTTTTATGTGTGCTGGTAAGCTGCGAGCGTGAGTGTAACTGACAGACTGATAACTGCTGGCGCTTTATTGAGTAAGGGCTAAAACATGACTGGCTTAACAAAACCCAACTGATTGTATCCCTTGCTTCGATAACTTATAGCCAGTTCACATTTTACCTATAACTTAAGTGGTACTTTTGTGCGATTAACATAGCATGCGTGCCTCTTTTTCGCCTCGATTCATCACGGACCTTGTTCTTTGAGACCGAGCAGTTAGGAATTTTATGTCTTCAATTATTCAGCCAAGTCATAGTGAAATTATTAAGCCTTACCAGGCCGATATTACCGTCCCCAATTGGATGCTCGGCGCTATGGAGCGAGTGATGCAGTTCTATGTGGATAAAAACCTGAGACTCGATACTCATTCTGCCGACATGATGCCAGCTCCGATAGAGGGCAAGAAATATATGCTCTATGCCCATATCCCTTTCTGTCATACGCTCTGCTCATTTTGTACCTTCCATCGTTTCCTGTTTAAGGAAGACAAGGCTCGCGCTTACTTTATCTCCCTACGTAAAGAGATGGATATGGTTAAGGCGCTTGGTTATGACTTCGAGTCCATGTATATCGGTGGCGGCACGACAACTGTGCTGGAAGACGAGCTCGCCCGTACTATCGAACATGCTAAGAAGCTGTTTCCGAGTATCAAGGAGGTCTCTTGTGAGTCTGATCCTCAGCATTTAGATAGCCCTGGCTTTAAGCAATTAGAGGGGCTGGTGGATCGTATGTCCATTGGGGTGCAGAGTTTTAACGATGACATTCTTACAATGACGGACCGCATCGAGAAGTTTGGCTCGGGTCAGCAGACGTTCGATAAGATCATGGCGGCTAAAGAGCTGTTCCCGATCATTAACGTTGATTTGATCTTCGGTTTTCGTGGGCAAACAGATGAGATTATCCAGCATGATCTGGATATGGCCGCTAAATTAGACCCACGTCAGATAACCACCTATCCTTTGATGATCACTCATCAGACTCGCAAGAGTGTGAAAGGTAAACTAGCTGCATCTCAGGGAGATATGGCACGTCAATATCGTCAGATCTTAAATAGTCTAAATGGACAATATACTCAGCTCTCTTCATGGGCCTTCGGTAAGGCTAACGACGAAGGTTTCGATGAATATGTCATAGATTATGACGAGTACTTAGGTGTTGGCTCAGGATCGTTTAGTTTCTTAGATGATACCTTGTATGTGAATAACTTCTCATTGCGTAAATATCATGAAAATATTGCCGCTGGGCGCATGGGCGTCGAGCAGCAAAAGAACTACAGTAAGAAAGATGTGATGCAATATCGCTTCTTATTAGGCATGTTCTCGGGCCGCTTATCCCGTAAATATTTCCGTGAGACTTTTGGGGTAAACCTTGATACCGCGCTGTTTAAAGAGATGACCTCAATGAAAATGATAGGTGCAATCAAGAATGATCTAAGTGATCCGGATAATTTGATCGTTACGGATAACGGCAAGATGATGGGCCTCTTGATGATGAAAGAGTTCTATTCGGGGATGGATAATGTGCGCGCTCAGCTGCGTAAGCCGCTCAAGGCATGTGATATGTAATTTGTGCCACATGAAAATGCATCAAAGGTTGAAGTTTTACTTCAGCCATTTTTGTTTCTAGAACCGTTTCTAGGGCGATAGCGATATAGGTTATTAGCAAACCTGCAATTTGTTAAGGGATTTAAATGAGTGTAGCCCAGAGGCTTTAAATTTTGGCAAGTGTTTTGACCTGCTCTTCAAGATGTACTATCTCTAAGCGGATCTGTTTGATGAAAGGATCATCATATTGGAGACGGTCGAATTCTTTGAGGCAGGCACGATAGCGTCTGAGTTTATTTTCCGGGGTACCGACAAGATCTAAGATCTCTTCAAAATTAATTATTGATTCCATTCAACAATCCTAAAATTCCATCCATGGTCTGAGCCTATTTTACGAAAATACTTCTTTGGTAAATGATGAATTATGTAACCACTATCCTGTAACATAGATGAAACATGTATTATTATTTAGATAAAACAATCTATTGGCGCTATATTTTGTTTTTTTCACCCTGATTGCTTACCTATATCTGACACGGGATTGAGAGATCTCTTACATTGAGATTAGCGAATCAAAGTCATTAATAATATATATGTTAATGATTGGTATTAGTCCGTGAAAAGCGCTGGGAATGGTTGAAAATATTTTAGTTTCAGGTAGTTTGGCATGTACTAATAATGGCATTTAATAAGGACATTTAGATGATTGTGCGTATCGGGGAGTTTCAGGCTGCCGCAGGAAAGAGCGAAGAGTTATACCACTTTTTACAATTGCTTAGCTCATATATAATCCAGTCGAAGGGATGCGTTTCATATGATGTACTTCGTAAACAGGATAGCCCGGAATCCTTTGCCGTCATCGAACGTTGGCTAAGTGTAGAAGCCCATCAGGCTTCAGTCGATAATTTTCCTAAAGATCAGATGCAGGCTGCGATGCCACTCTTTGGTGAGGCTCCTAAGGGGAGTTATTACCAGTCATGATTAATCTCTTTCGGGCGAATCTTTGGAGATAATAAATATGAAAGTTCTATTTCAGACTGAGCGCATTATCTGTCGTGAGTTTGAGCTAAATGATCTGCAATCTTTTGCCGACTACAGAGCCTTGCCCGATGTGGCTAAGTATCAGAGTTGGAGTGAATATAGCTACCAGGATGCTCTGTCTCTGTTCGAGGAGATGCAAAAGGTGCCATTTGGTGATGTAGGCCACTGGTTTCAGTTGGCGATCACAACAAAAACACCTCAAAACCTTGATGGAAGTCAGTTGTTGGGCGATCTTGCGGTCCATTTTATCGATGATAAGCAGATAGAGATAGGTTTTACCTTCGCGCCTGATTTTCAGGGACAAGGGTTTGCATCCGAAGCCGTGATTGGTCTACTAGCATACCTATTTACCCAGCTGAAACCCCATAGAGTGATAGCTGCTACTGATGCCGAAAATGTCCCATCCTGGTTATTGTTAGAGAGAGTGGGCTTTAGACGAGAAGCGCATTTTATCGAGAATGTGTTTTTTAAGGGGGCTTGGGGCAGTGAATTTCAATATGCCATGCTAGCTTCAGAATGGAGACCCCAAGTTGGTTAATGCCTATGCCTGAGCTAGTTGCTAACTTATCAGTCTTACAAGAAGTCGCACCAGCAGATGATTTTATCAGATTAAGACTCATCTCAGGGCTGACACCCAGGCCGAGAGAGGCTGTAGTGAAAGGTCTGCCTCGCAGCTTGTATGGCGTTCATATTCACCTGAGTGATGAGAGTACAGAACACAAGGTCATTGCCATGGGGCGTGTGGTTGGTGATGGGGCTCTGAATTTTGAAATCGTCGATATCGCTGTCGATCCGGATTATCAGGGGCAGGGCTTAGGGCGTGAGATTATGCAGCAGATCATGAATTATCTTAATCGCGAAGCACCTACTGGCGCCTACATTACCCTAATGGCCGATGTGCCTGCTTTGTATAAGAAGTTTGGCTTTAAGCTCAGTCGTCCTGAGAGTGAAGGCATGTACATTGTTAAGTAGATTTTGATCTATAGCCTAAGTTGATTGAATCGGAGTTGGCTAGATCGGAAAAATCCCTTACCATCATTCTATGACATCTCTATTGCGAGCCTGTTAATGGCCAATATTCTTCTGATTGCTAATTTGAACTGTGACCGTATCCTGCAGCTGGATAAACCTCTACAGACTGGTGGGCGTTTTCATTATCAGGATGGAGGGCAAAGGCTGGGTGGAGGAGGTGCCAATACTGGGTTAGGCTTAGTCTGGGCACATCATAGAGTCGCCTTGGTCAGTCAAGTGGGACGAGATAAGATTGGCGATTGGTTACTGGCGGAGGCGAGTACTCAAGGTATCGAATGTCATCTTATACAAAGACACGATGAAACCAGTAATGAGATGTTATTGGTGATGACGCCGGACGGTGAGCGAACCATTATCAGACCACAGAGACCCATCTTCGAATTAGCTGCACCACCTGTATGGTCCCAGTGGGATGCCGTGTATTTTAACTCATCGGCCGAAGGTGCGGTGAGCTGGGCTAAAACCGCCTTGAACCATAGTTTAGTCTTTGCTCAACTGGCGAAAGATGACAGGCTTAGGCCTTGTCATATATTGATCGCCTCTAAGACGGATATGGCAGGGCGAAGTGACCTATCCCCCTGGGAGTATGGCTTGAGTATAGCTGGGGACTGCCTTAAGCATTTTATCGTTACCGACGGTGCCGATGGCGCTATTCTCTACACTGAAGGTGATATTGAACATGTGGATGCAACTCCCTCCAGTGTTGTCGATACCACAGGGGCCGGTGATGCCTATGCTTCGGGTCTTATTCATGGCATGGCAACTGGATTCTCCATCATTGACGCCATGAAAGAGGGCGCACAATGGGCCGCATTTGCCGTGGCGACGCAAAGCTCAATCCCTGGAGAGGCGTTAAAGACATATCTTGAATTGAATGCTTGAATGTGACCTCTGTTTTCCTAGGAACTAGGAACTAGGAATTTGTCATAAATCTCTCATCCCTTCGCCATCTAGTTGTAACCTTGTCGTTATATCCTAAGCCCATAGAGTTTTTGCATCTCTACTCTTCCACTTATTATTCGTTTTTATCATGTGCTTTGCCCTGCTCCCCAGCAGGGCATTTTTTATCTTAGGTCAGATTGCCCTACTGTCTATTTATCTTGACTTGCAGTAAGTTGATCCATATTAATGCCGAATTCTATGTTCTTCCTTTTTAGGATTTAATTACTGCTATCGAGCCCATTTTCAGGTTAATATTTACATAATTGTTACACTTGTGAGAGTTCTAATTTTCTAATTAGTGGTAACGGGATGTAAACGTATGGGTAATACCGTTTGGAATGATAAGAAGAAGTTCATCTGGATCCTGTCGATTCTACTCTTGAGTGCGTTTCTGTTAACCAGCAGTATCAGTTACCGCGTCGCCCATGATTCCCTAAGCGAGCAGATCGAAGAGAATACCTTGCCACTTACTAGTGACAACATCTACTCCGAAATTCAACAAGATCTGCTGCGACCTATCTTTATCTCCTCTCTGATGGCACAAGATACCTTCGTTCGTGACTGGACTCTGGATGAGGAACAAGATCCGGAAAAGCTGATCCGGTATTTACGCGAGATCCAAGGTAAATACGATACCGTGACCAGTTTTTTTATCTCCGAAAAGAGCAGGAATTATTATCACTCCACTGGGATTCTGAAACAGATCCAAGATACTGAGCCCGACGATGCCTGGTATTTTCGTGTTCGCTCTCTGCCGGAGTCTGAACTTTATGAGATTAATATCGATCCCGATTCGGCAGATAGTAGCCGTACCGTGGTTTATGTAAATTATAAAGTGTTTGATTTTGAGGGTAATTTTATCGGTGTTACTGGAGTTGGCTTGGCAGTCAATAAAGTGAAGAAACTGGTGGAGCTTTATCAGAAAAGATATAACCGTCATGTCTTCTTCGTCGATAGAGAGGGCAAAGTCACTCTAAATGGAGGCTCTTTCACTGGGAGCCAGACACTGCAAGGCACACCGGGGTTAGATAAGCTGGCTACGCGGATTTTAACTAGCCCCAGCGCCTCTCTCTCCTATGTCAGAGACGGTAAGACTGTGTATATCAATAGCCGTTTAGTACCTGAATTTAAATGGTACCTCATCGTTGAGCAGGAGGAGGTGGCAAGTGAGCGTAAGTTATTGACCACTTTCTGGGGAAACTTACTTATTAGCCTGCTGGTCACTATCGGGATTCTGCTCATTGCTAATCTGACCTTGGGTCGCTATCAACGAAAATTAGAACATATGGCTTCGACGGATAAGTTAACCGGAGCCGCTAACCGCCAGATATTTGAAGAGTATTTCGATAAGGCGCTAATTGAAGCCAGTGAAAACCAGACTAGTGTCTCGATAGTGTTGTTGGATATTGATAACTTCAAACGAGTGAATGATAATTATGGTCATAGTATCGGCGATCTCGTGATAAAAACGGTGACTAACATACTCAGAAATCAGCTGCGAGAGCATGATGTTGTCTGTCGTTGGGGTGGGGAGGAGTTTCTGCTGCTGTTGCCTAATATCGAGTTGAGCCACGGCGGGGATATTGCCGAGCGTATACGAGATACCATAGCTAAGCGAAAAATTAGGGTGAATGAGTATGAGCTGAGCGTTACCGTGAGTTTAGGTGTCGCCGAGTATAAACCTAATGAAACCCCTGCCGAGATGATAAATCGCGTCGATGTTGCCCTGTATCAGGCCAAGGAGTGTGGCAGGGATCGTGTGGTGTTATCTCAGTAGCTGGGCAAGATCTCGATAGCCTCTGGCTCAGTTTTGTATTAGCCTACTGAACTTACTATTCGATATTAAGGATCACTTGGATGTCGGCAAAATTGCTGGTTAAACGTTTGTCTGGCCTCTATCTGGGAGAAGAGGTAAGTGATGCCACGGGGGTCTCTAGTGGCATATCCCATAAAAAGTCTTCAGCCTCGCTACGGGTCGAGATCGATCGCGTCATAGGTGATGCTCAAGCCGACCCTAAGCATCATGGTGGCTTAGACAGGGTGCTGCATCATTTCCCCCGGGAGCATTATGGCCAGTATCGTCGCTGGGACATGATGGCTGGTTTTAAAGATGCGCCAGCCATGGGTGAGAACATCAGTACCGTAGGGCTGGATGAGACTCAGGTCAATATCGGTGACGTCATATCCATAGGTGACGTGGAGCTACAGGTAACCCAGCCGAGATCGCCCTGCTTCAAGCTAAATACCCAATTTGGTCATAAAGAATTTGCCTTAGCCATGCAGACAAGTGGTTTGTGTGGCTGGTTTTATCGTGTCGTTAAAGCCGGTGAGATCACCCAAGATGCGAGTGTCTATTTGAAAGAGCGTCGCACCAATATCAGTGTGCGAGATGCTATGACAATCTATTTTGCTACCGAATTCGATGCCCAGAGCTATGATCGTCTGGCCTCCTGTGAAGGCCTTGCGGCTTCTTGGGTTAATAGCTTACATCGGCGATTAGACAAACAAAAAATTGAAAATTGGCAGATGCGCCTCATCGGCCCAGTGTAGGGCTAGTGTAAGTAGTTAGACTCATTATGTTAGTCAGAAACGTGTTGTTAATGTGATATTTCAAGGAGAGAAGCGAGTGACAGAGCAAACAGAAGAAGTACAAGAGCTCACCAGAGATGAAATGAACATGGGTATCTTGGTGCAAGTGGCCAGCTTTGCCGGCTACTTGATTCCATTTGGTAGCATACTCGGGCCGCTCATTGTCTGGTTGATGAAGCGTGATGAGATCCCGTTTGTCGATGAATGTGGTCGTAACTGTTTGAACTTTAAGATCAGTATGATCATCTGGGTGATGATAAGTTGTGTGCTGATGTTTGTCGGTATCGGTTTTATTCTGATTGGACTGCTGGCGATAGTGGATATAGTGCTGACGATTATTGCAGCAATGAAGGCCAGTGAAGGGATTAGTTATAAATACCCCTTGTCGATCACCTTCATAAAACCACGAACTTAATCAATTTTGACCAATTAGTTTTCTATTGAGTTCCTAGGTTCTAGAACCTAGGAACTCAATCATATTTATACCTTAAATCCTGCCACTAACGTATCTAATCGGCTCGCTAACTGATTCAAAGATTGGCTCGCTTGTGCAGCCGCATGGGCGGTATCGGATGTTCTCTGAGTGATGTCGTTGATCTCGGTGACATTACGATTGATATCTTCCACTACTGTCGATTGCTCTTCCGTTGCTGCAGCCACTTGAATATTCATATCGGTAATATGCCCTATCTGCTCGCTTATGCCTGTCAGCGACTGACTGGCTTCGTCGACGGCGGTGACACCTTCTAGGGAGCGAGCTCTACTCTGGGCCATGGCATCAACAGCACGAGTCGCTTCTGTCTGTAATTTATCAATCATGATCTGCACTTCATTGGTCGAAGTTGCAGTGCGGGAAGCGAGATTTCTTACCTCATCGGCAACGACTGCAAAACCTCGACCCGCTTCACCGGCCCTTGCGGCCTCAATGGCTGCATTGAGTGCCAACAAGTTGGTTTGGTCGGAAACAGCACGAATAACATCTAGAATACTTTCGATAGACTTAGTGTGTGTGGCCAGAGACTCGATGACTTCACCAACTTGTTCAACGTCATCTGAAAGAAGATTGATGGTATCACGAGCGCGGGTCACAACTTCTTGGCCTGTATTAGACTGAGCGTCGGCATTCCTGGCTGTATCGGCGGCCAGGGCCGCATTGCCTGCGATCTCATTGACTGTGGCACCCATCTCGTTGATGGCGGTAACAACCATCATGGTCTGATCTTTCTGCAGCTGGCTATCGGACAGAGTTTGCTGTGCCTGATTGGCGACATCTTTTGCCGACTGACTCAGTTGCTCGCTGGTTTCCCCGACTTCGATAATCGATGCCTGAATCTTGCTGATGAAGCTGTTGAACCCCATGGCTAATTGAGCCAGCTCATCATTCCCCTTAACCGGGAGGCGCTGACGCAGGTCGCCTTCACCTTCACCGATATCCTGTAGCATGCTAGCGACTTTAGCTATGGGCTGGCTTATTGAGCTAGCGACTAAGACTGCCAGAGAGATGAGTATGATAGAGATTATCAGGCTCCAGATCAGGATCTGGTAGGCAGATTCTTCGAGCATGGCGAAGACTTCGTTTTGTGGCACCTGGGCAATCAGATACCAGTCCATGGAGGGGATATAGCTGCTGGCGACCAAGATGGTTTGACCATCTTGTTCAATTTTAGTCAGGCTAAATTCATCGCGGTTGAGTAGGTTGTTCGCTTGATTATTGTATATGCTACTCAGATTCCTGCCGATACGGCGAGTATCTTGATGCAGTTTCACCTCGCCCTTAGCGTCGACAAGATAGACGAAGCCGCTCTTTTCAATTTTGAATGAACTGAGCAGGCTAACCATATCGTCTAGTGATTTGGCCAGTCCGACTAAACCACGTCCGTAAGGCTGCTGGTAATTAATAAACAGCTTCACCTCGCCATTGGCTTCGGTGAACACGTTGAGCATACGTTCTTGACCGCTGTTCTTATAGTCGAAGAACCAGGCGTCTTGACCTGGAGTTAACTCTCTCAGGAAACCGTCTTGGGTGTAGTAGGCGGCAGTATCTCTATCGGCGAATGAGGCCTGTGCGAGATCATACTGGCGGGTGATCATCTTCAGCTGATTGACGACCAGAGCCTCTTCGGCTTCGGGCCTGTCATTTTCCAGCCATTGAATCAACATTGGGCTGTTGGCTAGTTGTTCGGCGGCATTCATCAAGGTGGAGATATCCAGCTCAACCTTATTGCGGATCTGCAGCATCATGTTTGGCAGTTCGGAGGTCAACATGCGTTGTTCTATGACTTGTTTAGCGCTGCGTTGACTCAGCACACCAACGAGTATGGTGGATAACAGCACAGCTAACGTGACCGTCAGTAATATCTTCTGTTTGATAGTAAGCATATTTAGTTTCTTTTTTCGCAACTAGTCTGAGATTGAAGTGAAAGCTATCGCGTCAATCTCATTAGGTTTGTGACCCGAGGATCTAAAACTGAGCATAGGCTTGCTTGCTCGATTAGATTTGTTTTATAGGATATGAGTTTCAGATAGAAACTTAGCGTTTGGGTGTTTAGATAACGCTTTTATTAGGGGGTGAGATTATGGTTATTTTTTAGCTTCTATGCAACCTGTTTTTTACAATCTTTACCAAAAAACGCGCCATTAACAGGCGCGTTTTTGAGTGTTTTTTTTAACGGGATTACATATTAGGGTAGTTTGGACCGCCGCCGCCCTCAGGGGTAACCCAAGTGATATTTTGACTCGGATCTTTAATATCACAGGTCTTGCAATGAATGCAGTTTTGTCCGTTGATGACGAACTTGCTCTCACCTTCCTCCTCGACGATCTCATAGACGCCAGCGGGGCAGTAGCGCTGTGCTGGTTCGTCGTATTTCACCAGGTTGATGTCTACAGGAATTCGCTCATCTTTGAGACGAAGATGGCACAGCTGATCTTCCTCATGGAAGGTATTAGACAGGTAAACCGATGACAGCTTATCGAAGCTGAGTTTCCCATCCGGCTTAGGATAATCAATCTTACTATAGGCGCCAACTTCCGCCATCTGTGCGTAGTCGGGTTGCTCATCCCTTAAGGTGATGGGGAACTTACCGCCAAACCAGTTTTGATCGATAAAGTTAAACGCGCCACCTAGATAAGTGCCGAACTTGTGCATAGCCGGGCCGAAATTGCGGGAACTGTATAGTTCTGCCTGTAGCCAACTCTTGTCGAAGCGTTCGTTATAACAATCGAGATCTTTACCGCCTTCGACGCCGGCCTGTAAGGCATGAGCTATGGTCTCGGCAGCCAGCATGCCGCTCTTCATCGCAGTGTGGGTGCCTTTAATCTTGGCGAAGTTCAGGGTTCCTGCGTTACAGCCTATGATGAGGCCACCAGGGAAGGTCATCTTAGGCAGTGAATTTAACCCGCCCTTAGTGATGGCTCTTGCACCATAACTGATGCGCTCACCACCTTGAAGATACTTGGCTATCACAGGATGTTTCTTATAACGCTGAAACTCATCGAAAGGACTCAGGTGCGGATTTTTATAGTTGAGGTCAACGATCAGGCCCACGGCAATTTGGTTATCCTCTAAATGATAGAGGAAGCCACCGCCGGATGCGCCTTCGGTAAGGGGCCAGCCACCAGTATGAACCACTTTACCTAGCTCATGTTGTTCATTGGGTACCTTCCAGATCTCCTTGAAGCCCAGTCCGTAGTGCTGTGGCGTCTTACCGTTATCCAGATGATAATTTTCGATCAATTGCTTACCTAAGTGACCACGGCAACCTTCGCTAAATATGGTGTATTTAGCATGTAGCTCCATGCCAGGCTCATAACTGTCTTTTGGTTTACCATCGGCGCCGACGCCCATGTCGCCGATTATGATGCCTTTGACACTGCTGTCTTCATTGAACAGGAGTTCACTGGCGGGGAAGCCTGGAAATATCTCGACGCCTAACTCTTCGGCGCGTTCGGCTAGCCAGCGGGAGAGGTTGCCGACACTGATTATGTAGTTGCCATCGTTGTGCATGGTTTTAGGCACGAGGGAGTTCGGCATCAGGCGAGCGTTCTGATCTGAACTCAGCATGTAGATTTCGTCGTCAGTGACTAGGGTGTGGAGTGGCGCGCCCTTTTCCTTCCAGTCACTGAATAGTTCTCCGAGTACCTTGGGCTCGAATACCGCTCCTGAAAGAATATGAGCACCGACTTCGGAGCCTTTCTCAACAACACAAACAGTAAGCTCGTTGCCACTGTCCTGGGATATCTGCATCAACCGACACGCCGTTGCTAAACCGGCCGGGCCGGCTCCAACAATGACGACATCGAATTCCATCGATTCGCGTTCCATCACTTCACCTCTAGGTCACTTCTCCCCGTTAAACGGGTGTTTTAATCGTTAACTCCACCTTACATTAAATTCATGTAATGGCACAGAGAATAAACAGTGATTTAAGTCTACTCGGATTCAATAAGAGGTGTGAGCACTGTCACAGATTGTTAACGCTCGGTTGATCCTGAACAAGAAATGCACTTTTAAAACTAGGGAATGAAGACAATAAAGCCTATAATTATTCACTGACGGTTCTCCGAGCTTCTTGTCCTACGTCATCAGATACGGACGCTAAGCCGTGGCAATTACGCCACCGGGGTGTGAAAAGAAATGATCACACCTCCCCAACTTGGAAAGGTGATCATGTCTCAACTACAAGACAAATTTGGTCGAAGGTTTCACTATTTGCGGATGTCGGTGACCGACGTTTGCAATTTCAAATGCACATATTGCCTCCCCGATGGCTACCGTCCCGACGGTCGTGCTCAGTTTCTTGGACTCAATGAAATAGAAAATCTGGTCGGCGCATTCTCTGACGTCGGCACGCAAAAGATCCGCATCACAGGTGGTGAGCCCACCATGCGTAAAGACTTCACCGATATCATCCGTGTGGTTGCCGATAACGACAAGATAAAGACAATCGCAACCACAACCAATGGCTATCGTTTGGAAAAGAATGCCAAAGAGTGGTATGACGCCGGTTTAAGACGCATCAATGTGTCGATAGACAGCTTAGATCCCCGTATGTTTTATCAGATCACGGGTCAAAATAAGTTTGATGAGGTGATGCGAGGTGTCGATGCAGCTCTAGAAGCCGGTTTCGAACGGGTAAAAATCAATGCGGTATTACTCAAGGGGTTAAACGATAAAGATCTGCCAAGGTTTCTGCACTGGATTAAAAACACGCCCATAGATCTGCGTTTCATCGAATTGATGGAGACAGGTTTAGGTCATGATTATTTCAAGGCACACCATCTTGCCGGAGCCGATATCAGAACCTCTTTGGTTGAAGATGGCTGGAGCTTAGATACACCTGCGGTAGATGATGGTCCCGCGCAAAACTTCAGTCGTGACGACCATAAGGGACGCATCGGCTTGATCATGCCCTACGATAATCACTTCTGCGCCAGCTGTAATCGCTTGAGAGTATCGGCAAAAGGTAAGCTGCACTTATGTCTGTTTACCGAAAACGGTGTCGACCTTAGAGATCTGTTACAGCATCAAGATCAAAGGGCTGAGCTGGTCGAGCGACTCCATGGTCAGCTAGCCGCTAAGAAGGAGACTCATTTCCTTCACGATGGCATTACCGGTGTGACCCAACACTTAGCCTCCATAGGTGGCTAATCCTCTGTTGCAGCCTGATTGGAGTATTACCTGATGCATCATGATTCGGTAATACTTAGTGTTAGGCCTCAGATATAATTTCTACATTCATTTTTTAAGTGATTATCAAACAAGAGTCACATGCAAGGCATGGAGTTTGTCACTCTTTGATGCTTGTGAGAAAAGTAATTGCCGAATAAATTAAGGTTAAATCTAATGAGCAGTGAATTTACCCATATCAATGCCGATGGCAATGCCCATATGGTTGATGTGACAGATAAAGCAGTCACAGAGAGAGAAGCTAGAGCCGAGTCCTATATAGAGATGGCAGCGGAAACTCTGGAGATGATCATGAGCGGAAGTCATCACAAGGGTGATGTGTTCGCCACTGCACGTATTGCAGGCATTCAGGCGGCGAAGAAGACATCGGATCTTATTCCTCTTTGCCACCCTCTGATGTTGACCAAGGTGGAAGTTGAACTCGAAGCTCAGCCTGAATTTAGCCGGGTACGTATTACCAGTCTTTGTAAGTTATCGGGTAAAACCGGTGTCGAGATGGAGGCCTTAACGGCGGCATCTGTGGCGGCTCTGACCATCTATGATATGTGCAAAGCGGTACAGAAAGATATGGTGATATCCCAGACGCGTTTGCTAGAAAAACGTGGTGGTAAATCGGGTCATTTTAAGGTTTAAGTCGCTCAGTTTTTGAAGGTATATTAAAGATGATAAACGTACTTTTTTTTGCTCAGGTTCGTGAGCTATTAGGTCAGAGTACACTAGCCGTAAAAGCCAGTGAGTCGACTGTGACAGCAGAAGACCTGCGCGCACAACTTGCCGCAAAAGATGATAAATGGGGTAAAGTATTAGCCTCTGATAAGTTACTGGTCGCGGTCAATCAGACTATTAGTAGCTGGGATACTCCGGTTGAAGATGGTGATGAGGTTGCCTTCTTTCCTCCTGTGACAGGAGGTTAATATGGCAACTGAGTTAAATGCTGTCAGAGTTCAGACTGAAGATTTTAGTGTGCCCTATGAGTATGCGCTGATCGCAGGTGATAATAGCGATGGCGCCGTGGTGACTTTCGTCGGTAAGGTGCGCGACTTTAACGATGGCAGCGCGGTGACCGACCTGACCTTAGAACACTATCCTGGCATGACCGAAGCTGTGCTTAATCAAATCGCCATAGAGGCTCGTGAGCGTTGGCCTTTAAATCATGTCACCATCATTCATCGTGTCGGCACTATGGCTTTGGGTGAGCAAATCGTCTTTATTGGTGTCACCAGTGCGCACCGAAAAGCGGCGTTTGCCGCCTGCGAATTTCTTATCGATTTCCTCAAGACTAAGGCGCCTTTCTGGAAGCTTGAGGCGGGCGACAAGGGCGCAAACTGGGTAGAGGCTAAAGATGCTGACGATCAAGCCGCCAAAATGTGGGAAAAAGAGTAACTCTAAGGGATAAAGAATAAATTTGGCCCTCACTTGTAGTCAACCAAAGTAAGGAAAGGCAATGAAGCACTGGTTTAAGCTAGTATCTGTATGTGTGGTGTTAGTGTCTAGTTTGGTATCTGTACCGGCTAGGAGTGATGATGTTCCGCCGATCGCCGCAGCATCGAATATCAAGTTTGCCCTCGATGAGATCGCTAACCTGTTTACCCAAGATACGGGTCGTAAGGTCAATGTTTCCTACGGCTCTTCGGGAAATTTCGTCGCCCAGATCCGGCACGGTGCCCCTTTCCAACTATTCCTCTCTGCCGATGAGAAGTATATTCACCAGCTACAGAAGTTCGATACCAGCTTAGATGAAGGTGTCCTCTATGCGGTGGGCCGACTCGCTATCGCCGCACCTAAATATTCCCCGCTAGAACTCGATCCTGAATTAGAGGGATTAAAATCCCTGCTAAAAGCGGGTAAGTTGCAGAGATTTGCCATCGCAAATCCAGATCATGCTCCTTACGGCGAGCGTGCCCGAGAAGTTCTTCAGGGGCTTGGGTTATGGGATAGCCTTAAGTCTAAGCTTATCTACGGGGAGAATGTCTCCCAAGCGGCACAGTTTGCCGTGAGTGGCTCAACTCAAGGGGGGCTTATCGCCTTGTCTCTGGCTATCGCCCCACAGTTCCAGGCCATGGGGCACTATAGAGTGATCCCCGAAGAGTTACACACTCCCCTTACGCAGCGCATGATATTGACCAAGAAGGCGGGAGAAACTGCTAAAGCATTTTATCAATATCTTCAGTCTGACAGTGCCCGTCAGATATTCAGTGACTTTGGATTCGGTTTGCCAGATCTGGATGCATCAAAGCCTGCTAAATCTAAGTCAGTTGAACCTGAGTCAGTTGGATCAGAACAGTTTCAACCAGAGACAGGTAGCTAGTCTATGGATTGGGAAGCCCTCTGGTTATCGATTAAGCTAAGCTGCGTTACCGTTATCATCTTGATCCCCTTTGCTATCTTGGCGAGTCGTTTTCTGGCCTATCATAACTTCACTGGTAAATCTTGGGTTGAAGCCTTGATCATGGTGCCTCTGGTGTTGCCACCGACTGTGATAGGTTATTACCTGCTGGTGGGATTGGGCAGCCAGTCCTGGCTTGGACGTTTCCTGGAGCAGGTATTAGGTCAACAATTGGTATTTCACTTTTCTGGTTTGGTGGTTGCCTCGATCATAGTCAATATTCCTTTCGCCATTCAGCCGATCCAACGCGCCTTCGAATCTGTCCCCCAAGAGGTTCGCGATGCAGCGGCCTGTTGTGGCATGAGTCCCTTAAAAATACTCTTCAAAATTGAACTGCCTCTGGTGTGGCCTGGGGTATTAACCGCACTAGTGCTGTGCTTCTCCCATGTCTTGGGAGAATTCGGTGTGGTCTTGATGATGGGCGGTAATATTGCTGGTGAGACGAAGACCGTGGCTATCTCAATTTACGACAGTGTGCAGGCATTTGACTTTGCCAGCGCCGGGCAGATGTCCTTAGTGCTGCTACTATTTGCCATCACAGTGCTTGCGCTGACGACAAGCATGTCGAGAAGATTAGGGAGAGCGCATGGCTCGAGACATAGTTAATTCAACTCGGCTTGATGCTCAGTTTCCTTCCCGTGTGCTCGAGCAAATAAGGGAGAGGGTATAGTGCAAGACATTGCCGACCTTTACTGTCGCATCAAACAAGAGAAACATATCAAGCTAGATGCCGAATTTACCTGTAAGGCGGGTGAGATGTTGGCGGTTGTCGGCCCTTCTGGCGGCGGGAAATCGACCTTACTACGTATGATTGCCGGCCTCAATCAGCCTGAATCGGGCGAGATACATTATGGGGACCGAGTCTGGTATGACAGTGATAAAAAGCTAAGTCTATCACCCCAGCGGCGGCATTTAGGCTATGTGCCCCAGCATTTTGGTTTGTTTCCTAATTTAACCGCCATGGAAAATGTGGTGGCCGCACTGGATCATATTCCCAAGTCGGAACGTAAGCCTAGGGCTAAAGAGTGGCTCGAACGGGTGAATTTGCATGGTTTGCCGGATCGTTTACCCGCAAATCTATCGGGTGGTCAGCGTCAGAGGGTCGCACTGGCGAGGGCTCTGGCCCGAGAACCTTCGGTATTATTACTCGATGAGCCTTTCTCTGCAGTCGATAGGGAAACCCGCGAACGCCTCTATTTAGAGCTGGCCAGGTTAAAAGAGCAGTTGGCTATTCCTGTGATAATGGTGACTCACGATCTTAACGAGGCTTTGCTGTTGGCGGATAAAATGATTCTTATCAGTCAGGGAAAGATGCTGCAACAAGGTCGACCCCATGATGTATTAGTGCGTCCTCGCAACGAAGCCGTGGCCAAGCAAATGGGGCTACGTAACATTTTCGATGCCTGTGTGATAGCTCAGGAAGAAGAGCGACAGATAACTTGGCTTAAATTTGGTGAGCACCTCATTGCCAGTACCTATTTTGAACATCTGGATGTGGGAGCTAAGGTGCGCTGGGTTATTCCCAATCAAGGGGTGAGATTCAATTCGATCAAGAAAGGCCGACTGTGCAAAAGTTTCAATAAGCTGGATATCACCATAGAGTCTATGTTGACCATGGGCGAAAGCGTCAGGATCATCGCGAGTGTGAGAGGAGTTCGCCACCAGATCAACGCCGAGGTGCCTCTCTATCTTGCGCAAAAACTTGAGCTGGTTAAAGGTGTAGAAACGACAGTGGCACTCAAGTCTGAACTCATTCATATCTTAGAGCCTGCTTAGGGCCTGTTATTTTTCATGAAAGGTAAACAGGCTCTAGCACCTATCTTTATGATCAAACATTAATCTTGATTCCATCAGGGCTTTATAGTCATTCGCCTAAAATTGGCATTAACTAAAAGGGGATCAAGTCATGTATAAGAAATTTACTGGTTCAATTATTTTATCCTGTGTACTCACGCTACCTGCGTTTGCGGCATACAATGGCCCGGGGGTAAGCACCCAAGCAAAAAATGCTGCCGATGCCAGTAAGGCTAAAGATGACACTCCAGTGGTACTGACGGGTCATCTGATAAAGAGTTTGGGTGATGAGAAATACCTGTTTCGCGATGATTCGGGGAAAGTCGAAGTCGAGATCGATAATGCTCTCTGGCGTGACATCGAGGTATCTAGCGACACCACAGTCACTTTGAAAGGCGAGGTTGATGATGATTGGCAAGGTATTGAAATTGAGATTGACAGCATAGAGTTAGTGGCGGAATAACCGATTGTGTCCGGTCAGTTCATTTGGGTTAAGTTCTGTCGAGTTCATTTTTATTGAGCTTATTTCTTGAATCGTAGCTGCTTCAATGTGTGAAGCTGATAGCAAGATTTCCTAGGTTAATCATCGACGAGTTAGATTGAATTAACTGTTCTTGATTTAATGCGATAAGATAGCAATATCGTAGATTTTACTGGAGGAGCCATGGCTCGTTGGTTAGTTGGTTTAGTGCTCATTTCATCATCAGGTTTTTCGGTAGCAGCTTGGGCCGAAACATCGATTCTTGAACTACTTTCCGATGAGGGAAACCTCACTCCCCAGGCATTTTTATTACAAGTTGAGCAAGAGTATCCTGGCATCATCTCAGAGTTTGAGATAGATGTGGTAAATGGTGAGCTCATCTATGAGTTGAGTATGATAGATACCAGCGCCGAGACCATTACCGAATTTGAATTCAGGGCTAAAGACGGACGCTTGGTAACACAGGAAGTCGCAAGATTAGAAGCCGACGATCGCGATGAACTCATCGCCGTTAACTTGATGGAAGATAAATCACTGACTTTCTACACCCTGGTGGATAAGGCCATGAAAGACAAACAAGCATTTATACTCGAAGCACAACTGGATCATGATCTCGGCATCAGTTATTTGGAATTGAAACTTATCAATGTCGATGGTAAGAGTAAATTAGCCTTCGATATTAAGACTCTACGCCCTTTACCTCTGCTTAAATGGAACTAAGTTACTACCATGAAAATTTTACTCGTTGAAGATGATACGACCACAATCGAATATGTGGTTAAAGGATTTATTGAGCAGGGGCACAATATAGAGACGGCCAGTGATGGCCATCAAGGTTTGCTGCTTGCCACTAGCATGAAATATGATCTGGTGATCTTGGATCGTATGCTGCCCCAGCTTGATGGACTCAAGTTACTGGCTGCCTTAAGGGCTACGGGTAGTCAGACTCCGGTGTTAATCCTGTCTGCACTCAGCCATGTGGACGAGAGAGTCAAAGGCTTACGTGCCGGTGGTGATGATTACATGACTAAGCCATTTGCCTTCTCTGAGCTATTGGTACGAGCCGAAAAATTAATGCAGCGAGGCTTATCCCAGCCAACAGAGACCGAATTATCGGTAGGCAACCTGGTGATGGAACTGCTAACCCGTAAGGTGACGCTAGATGGTAGCGAGCTTATGTTACAGCCTAAGGAGTTCCAGCTACTCAAGTATTTGATGGAGCACCCTAATCAGGTGATCAGCCGTACTTTACTGTTTGAAGCAGTATGGGATTATCACTTCGATCCTCGCACCAATGTTATCGATGTACACATAGCTAAGCTCAGACGTAAGTTTGAAGAACTGGGCTTCGGTGAGTTGATCGAGACCGTCAGAGGTGCTGGCTATCGCCTCCGTGAAGGGCATTAAGCCATACCAGAGTAGTGCGTGGCGCATTACCATTATTTTTTCTGCTCTTGTGACTCTGATTATCGGTACCTTGCTGTTTGGCATGTACCGCCAATTAATGAATGAGCAGGAGTTGCAAACAGATCAACATCTCGCGTCTGAAAAGGCGCGCTATCAGCAGATGGCGCTGACGCTAGACCGCAGAAGTTTCGGTATTCAAGTTAAAACTGCCGATCCCAATACCGCCTTAGTGGTATGGCGTAACTCATTCGATCTCGTGGGCGCGTTAAGCTTGATCCCCGACGATATGCCGCTCTTGCCCCTGACCCGTGAGTTTCCTATCCTAACTGGTGGCCCGGATAAGCTACATATTTTGACCGGTGGCCTGGTGGTCACTCGTTATGGGCCGGTATTGATTGCGACCCGTACCGATCAATTAGGCACTCTTATTGAGCGCTTCGTCAATGTGGCAATTACGGCCCTGATGTTGACAATTGTGCTTACTTTGGCGCTAGGTTACCTGTTTTCTAAGGCGATTTTGCGTAGGTTGGTGCAATATAACCGATTGAGTCGATTGATTGAGAAAGGCGAATACTCTACACGCCTACCTGTGAGTTGGCGTCAAGATGAGTTCGATATGTTGGCACGAAAATTTAACGGTGTACTCGATACGCTGGAGAATAACCTGACTGCAGTTCGTGGAGCGACGGATAATATTGCCCATGATCTCAGAACGCCGCTTTCTCATCTAAGGATCGGTTTGGAACAACTTCCGGACAAGACCTCACAGGAGTTACCCGAAGCCTGCGCTATCTTGACTGAAGAGCTAGATCACTGTCTGGCGACGTTCGATGCCATGTTGTCTCTGACACGGATAGAAGAGGGCCAGCAGACGTTGGAACTACAGGATCTGAGCATCAAGGATATGTGTGAAGATCTATTCGAGATGGCTGAGGCGATGGCCGAGTTGAATCAACAGAAGCTATTACTCTCGACGGGGGAAGATATTAAGGTGACGGGGGATAAGTATCTGCTGTTTCAGGCACTATTTAATCTGGTGGATAACGCGATCAAGTATGCCGGTGATGGCGCGACTATAGAGATAGTGCAAGCGGGTAGAGAGATTCAGATCCGTGATAATGGACCTGGAATTCCTAACGAGGCAACAGAAAAAGTATTCGAACGCTTGGTACGGCTTGATCCGAGTCGACATAATAAGGGCACGGGCCTAGGTCTGTCTTTGGTGAAAGCGATACTCGCCAGACATAATGCCAAGGTGACGCTCAGCGATAACCAGCCTGGTTTAGTGGTCCGTATTAACTTTTAAGTGCCTGCCGTGTGACAGCTACAAGCTTCTTAAGTTTTGTCGGTTTAGTAGTAAGGTAATGATAGAGAATGGGAAAAACAATGGGTGCTAGTCAATGTATCAAATAGTCGCCGATGAAGATGATTTCTTAGTGATCGCTAAATCTGCCAATGTTCATTTTCATAGCCAAGATGGCTCTGCCGGGGTGATGGCAAGATTGGAGCAAGATCTGGTTATCAAGCTCTACTCTGTGCATAGGCTAGATAGTCTGACTTCGGGACTACTCCTGTTTGCTAAAAGCAGTCGCGCTGCGGCTGAATTCACCGAGCTATTTACCCAGCATAAGGTACAAAAATACTATGTTGCCTTAGCTAAGGGGAAACCGAAGAAGAAACAGGGTTGGGTGGTTGGCGATATGGCCAAATCCAGACGTAGCATGTACAAGCTGCTGCGCACCACAGAAAATCCGGCGTTAACGCAATTTTTCTCTCAATCTGTGGCCGAGGGTCTACGCTTGTATCTGCTAAAGCCTTTAAGCGGTAAAACTCACCAGCTTAGAGTCGCCTTGGCAAGCATAGGAGTCCCTATCTTAGGGGATAAACTTTATGGAGGCGCAGAATCTGATAGAGGTTATCTGCATGCCTTTAGCTTAAGTTTTAGCTTTGGTGGTAAGGAGTATCGATACTTGAGTTACCCATCACAAGGAGAGGCATTTACCGCTGCGGATACCATAAAGCAGTTGCAAATATGGTCTGAGCCTGAGAAATTAAGCTGGCCTAAACGAAAATGATGTTATTAAGGGAGAATTTTTCATGGATACAAATAAACTACTGCTAATTATCATTGCGATTCTATTGCCACCTGTTGCAGTATTTTTAAAGTCGGGTGTGGGCAAAGATCTGCTTATCAACATCATCTTATGCATACTCTTCTTCATTCCTGGTTTACTGCATGCATTATGGGTCGTGACTAAGTAGTTTCAGCTTTGAACAGGCTAAATGGTTTGAAAGAGAACAAAAACGCAGCCATTGGCTGCGTTTTTTATTGATGATGGCCTAGGTTCTAGAATGGCATGGTGAAACCGATTGTGGCTGTGCGGCCCATTCCCTTAAAGTAGCGGGTGTCTTTACCTACTGTCTGAGAATAGTAAGTGTAGTAATCTTCATTTAACAGGTTTTGAATGCCTATGCTCAGGGTGCCCTTGTACACTGGAATCGCAACAGATGCATCCACGGTAGTGTAGCCATCGAATCTCGAATAGATCTCATTACTGGCATCTTTGAAGTCTTTGTCCATAAAGAAATTCGCCTGAACCCGAGTCGAGATATCGTTGTCGAAGTTATGAGTCCAGAACAAGTTGATGCGATTAGGTGAGATATTCGCGCCGTCCAGGTCGGTATCGACACTCTGATCGTCGTTTGAATCATACTCGCCATTTTGAATCGCGATATTAACGCCGACGTCATCATTGTCACCGATATAGGCGGTGATATTAGATTCTATGCCTTCGATAATACTCTTCTCGCGTTTAACCACGAATGAGCCGCTGCCATCCTCTTTCTCTACCATACGACTGCCGTAGTCGGTCGATGAGCGATAAAAGGCGATCTTGGCGATGAAATGTTCTCCCTGATAGTCTGCACCAAACTCTATGTTGTCTGTGACTATTGGTGTTAGGGCGAGTGAGTCATCGATACTCGGATTTTCATCCGGGAAGCTATCGCCGTCACGTAGGACACGGCCGATATCCGGCATGCCGAAGCCCTGGTTGAAGCTAGTGTAGAGTCGAATCGATGGGTTTATCTGGTATGAAGCGCCTATATTAAATAGGGTCTCATTGAAGTCAGGTGAGCCTCCCTCAATCTCTTTGTCGCCATAGCCATACATGGTCTTATAGTCATCGACCTTGAGTTTGGCATATTCGTAACGCACACCACCTGATAGGGTCAGGTTTTCGATAAGGTCATAATCAAGCTGAGCAAAGGGCGCGATATTTTCGTAGGTGCTTTCAGGAACCCAAGAGGCGCCGCTAACCAGCATATCCTGCTCTGTGGTATCCCTGAATATATCTATACCGTACGCTAGATTCATGCCTGAGTCGGCGATGTTGTTGGCGATCATTGAGGCTTTCATGCCCCACTTAACAGACTTGTTGCGGGACTGCTCATAATAGAGAGATTCACCATTAGCGCCGGTGCCGCAGACGGTGACTTGATCGCTGCCTTCCATGCTAGGGTCGTAAAAGTCAGACCAACAACCACCACCGTATACGGCTTCGAAATTTTGATTGAAAAATTGCAAGTGGAGCTGCTGACCAGCAATATTTTCATGGGTGTAGGTCAGGCTAGTGGTGGTCACTTGATTGTTGGCTGCTTCCCAAGGTTGCTCTTGCTTGATGGCACCAGTGGGAATATCGTTTTCTTTGTCACCGGTCACGGCCATATAGTCGCCGTTGTTTTCCATATTATAGTGATTAACCATCAGCTCCAGACGAGACTCATCGAAGTTATGCCCTAGCTTGATGAATAAGTCGGCACTCTGACTGTCCATGGACTCGCCTTGGGTGGTGTCGACGCCGATCATCTGATCGTTCGCATCGTAATAGACGCCATTGTTGCGATAGCTGACAGAGCCTATCATATCTAACTGGTCTGACTCACCGGAGAAGGAGTAACTGGTGCCGAAGCTGATGCCATCTGATTCTAAATTATTTGGCACTGTGACATCGAAACTCACTTGATGCTCATTATTGCCGGTAGGCTTCTTAGTTATATAGTTGATGATGCCACCCTGTGCACCTAGGCCATGCATGGCATTGGCGCCATGGATGATTTCGATACGTTCTATCATGGCGGGATCGATAGTTTGGCCCGAACGACCACCACTACGAAGCGGGTTAGATTGAGGCACTCCATCTATCATGATCAGTGGCGGACGGCCCCTCAGGGTTTCACCTGTATTACTCATCTTCTGACGACTGGGAGAGAAGCTAGGGGCCAAGTTACCGATAATTGTCGATAGATCTTTAGTGGTTCTGAACTGCTGCTCCAACTGCTCTCTGTCGATAATGGTGACCGTATTCGGAATGGCACTGACTGGCTTGCCCATACGGCTGGAGGTCACTGTAATGACTTCTATATCGGATTCTTCTGCTGTCACAAGATTTGGTGTTATTGCGCTGGCAATAGATAGCGCTATCAATGATGTTGTAAACTTCATGCTTAGTCATCCCGGTAAAAACTAGATAACACTATTTAAGCGAAGGATTTTATTATTAGACGCTAAGTGTAAATCTATTGTAAATGATAATGATTTGTATTGCTCGTTAGTGTATGGGCTAGTTTTCTTGCTGTCTATCCGTGTGCCGATTATTAATCGAAAAAGGTGAGAGTTGTGATTTACATCTCTGATAATGCTGAATTAAGTCGTTAGTTGTAGTGGCTTTGTAAATGTTTTCTTGGGGGGAGGTGTTGTTGGTTTGAACTGGTTTGGGTATATAATACCAAACCTTGATAATAGGCTGGGCTGTAAAAAGATGAACCGGACAAAAAAGATAACTCTGAATTTCAAGAAAAAAGCGAAAAAGGCCAATGCTAAATCGTACTCAAGCAATAAGCTGAAATATATATCCAAAGCCGAGCGGGATCGTTTAGCTGAGAAAGAATCAACTGAAACCGATATAGAGCAGGGTGCAGATATAGGGTCTAAACCAGTTTTCTAGACCCGATATTCTAGTCACCTATTAACCTAAACTTCCCTTTTGAGCTTAATGTCAGCTCAGAAATCTTAAGGTTTTTTTGTTCAATCGTGTTTAAAATGTTCAAATTAGGCATAACATACGCTCAGCCCCATTAACACTCGGGGGGAAATCATACTCAAGATGCATGATTTTTGCATTTTTCTTCAATAAACTTCTCTTTTTCAGTATTCACTAATGTCCCATATAAGGTGATCTGTGGCACAATGTGCCGCTTCTAATCTCATCTGCGAGAATTAATCTGATTATTCATCGCAGACAGAATAGTGGGCATAGTTTTCGTTACCTATCCCCCTTATTTGCATCACTACCAAGTTTTGTATTGAGGTCGTAATGAAAGTTTTGTTCATCCCAAAAGGAGTTTCATGAATACAGTTTATTCTATAGGCGAACTTGAGTCGTTTTTAGTGGCTATTTTAGTGCTTTTTATCGGGCACTCAGTTAATCGCCATGTCGCTTTCTTTAGAAAGTACAATATTCCTGAGCCTATTGTCGGCGGCCTTATCGTCGCAACTATCATCACTGTCTTACATTTCAACAATATCTCGTTGGAATTTACCCTGTCGATGCAAAATACCTTGATGCTGATGTTTTTCAGTACCGTTGGACTGGCAGCGAGTTATAAATTGCTGCTTAAAGGTGGCAGTAAGGTGTTTATCTTCTTGGGGATCGCCTCTCTCTATATCGTTATTCAGAATGCCGTCGGCGTGAGTATGGCTGCCGCCTTGGGCTTAGAGCCCCTGATGGGCTTGATAGCCGGTTCCATTACACTTTCGGGTGGCCATGGCACTGGTGCTGCTTGGGCACAAACCTTCTCTGAAGACTATGGCATTAATACCCTAGAGTTTGCTATGGCTGCTGCGACCTTTGGTTTGGTCATGGGCGGGATCATAGGTGGTCCAGTGGCCCAGAGGCTGATTAACAAAAATAATCTTGTTTCCTCATATGGTGTCGGTGGTAATCACCATAAAGATCACCCCGATCTAGTGACTTATGATCAGTTAGAAGAGGATAGGGTTACCGCTAAGAGTATTCTTGAGGTCCTGTTTATCCTGCTGTTTTGTGTGGCCGGGGCTAAGTGGATAGGCACTCTGGTGGCGACAATGGATATTAGTTGGCTAAAAATGCCTGACTTTGTCTACGCCCTGTTCATCGGTGTGGTGATCACTAACATCACTGAGGTATCTCGCGGCTATAAGATTAACAGTGAATGCGTCGATATCTTAGGTACGGTCTCACTGTCATTGTTTCTGGCTATGGCACTGATGAATCTTAAGCTATGGGAGATATTCGATCTGGCGATTCCCCTGCTGATAATCCTTATGGTGCAGACCGTGATTTTGGCTCTATTTGCCTATTTCGTGACTTTTCGCCTGATGGGCAGCAATTACGACGCCGCGGTAATGGCGGGTGGTCATTGTGGTTTCGGCATGGGGGCGACGCCTACTGCCGTGATGAATATGGGAGCTCTAGTGACCAGAACGGGTCCATCACCTCAAGCCTTTATGGTGGTTCCTATTGTTGGCGCCTTCTTCATCGATATCGTTAATGCGATTATCTTGCAGGGCTATATAAGCTTCATCGTTTAAGGTTACCGATACCTAACTCCCTTGTTTGAGGGAGTTTATCTTTTTAGATTCATCTTTCTCTGCACTTTCAGTTTATCTTCCTCATTTCACCATGCCAGCTCAATCGACCACTGCCGTTAGCCTTCAATTCCTTATGTTTTTATTTATTCTGTTTAAAAATAAAATCATGCAATCAAAATTATCTGCTATTCGTTATAGGGGTGAACACTTCACTTTCTATAAAGGACTGAACTAGATGAAATCTTCAAATAAAGCGCTTGGTTTAACTGTGGCAGGTATTTTGGCCGCAGGTCTTTCCGTCGGTGCCAATGCGGTACCGGATCAACCTACCGAATGGGAGAAATGTGCTGGTATTGCCAAAGCTGGTGCCAATGATTGTGGTGCACTGGATGGCAGCCATGGCTGTGCGGGCCAGTCTAAGGCGGACAACTTACCCAATGAATGGGTGTATGTACCTTCCGGCACCTGTGACAAGATCACTGGTGGTGAAGTTAAAGCAGTCAAGCCGGCTAAATCTTAATGAGTCGGGGGAGTCTGAGTGGCGCCGGCATTGGCCTGCGTCTCCCCCATGTGCAGCAGATCTTGGCTGCCGATGAGACCGATATTCCCTGGCTCGAGGTGCTGGTTGATAACTGGCTCGTCGAGGGAGGGCTAAATAAGCATATGCTGGAGGCTATAGCAGAGCGCTATCCAATAGTTCTGCATAGCGTCGGTCTGTCTCTTGGCGGCCCTGCACCAATCGATTTTAGCTATCTGCAGCAAGTTAAAGCTTTAAAGCAGCAGACCGGAGCCCTCTGGTATTCAGAGCATGCCAGCTTCTCGGGTAATGCTAACCTCAAGGTTCCAGATCTTCTTCCTTTGCCCTATACCCAAGAAGCCGTTGAGCACCTTAGTCGGCGTATTATTCAGGTGCAGGATTTTATGGGTGAAAGAATTCTGCTGGAAAACGTGTCTACCTATGTGAGTTGTCAATTTAATGAGATGACTGAGGGGGAGTTTATTGCCGCGGTAGCCCAAGAAGCCGATTGTTACTTGCTGCTGGATATCAATAATGCCTTTGTCACCAGCAAAAACCTTAATCAGGATATGCAGGCATTTATGGATGTGATTCCGGTAGAGCGAGTCAAGCAGATACATCTTGCGGGTTTTCATGACAAGGGAGACTACCTGCTCGATGCCCATAATCATCCTGTGGATGAAAGAGTGTGGCAGGCTTTCAAACAATTCATTGCCCAAAATGGCCATATTCCCAGTATGATCGAATGGGACAGTGATTTACCTCCTCTCGAGAGGCTGTTAGCCGAACGGTTGATCGCGGCAGAAATTTTAGATGCAGCTCTTGTTACTGAGCCAGAGTTGTCGAATAGAGGAGGAAAGCGATGCGCCTAGCTCAGTGGCAAGAGTCCTTCATCAACGCCTTGAGACAAGGGGGAAGTGATAAGGGACTATTGTCCTTAGTCGATCCAGCTCTGGCGAGTCGACTGGATGTGTATCGTAACAACTCATTACAGGCGCTAACCGCAGCGCTATCGATCTCCTTTCCCATCTGCCAACAATTAGTCGGCGAGGTCTGTTTCTCTCGGCTCGCGCGGGACTACATTCAAACCCACCCCATGCTAGACAGTAACTTGAACTGCTATGGTGAAGCTTTTCCTCTGTTTTTGCATGGGATCACAGCAAGGCGGCCAGAATTTGAAAAGGTGCGATATTTGGCTGAGGTCGCCAGGCTGGAGTGGTCATTACAGCTTAGCTACTACGCCGCAGATAATCTTGACTGCCAGCTGATAGTTCAAATGGCGGAGTTGGCCGAGGAGCAACATCAAGATGTCGTTATGCAGCTCAGGCCGGATATCTTTATTCTGGAGTCTAGTTTCCCACTTTATGAGATCTGGCTAGCTCATCAGCATGAGCCTTCATCAATAGATAACTCAGATACCGAATATTTTCTGAGTGTATCTCGAGACCCGTTTAAACCTCAGGTTAATCTCCTATCTGAGCAAGACTTTAGGCTTCTGGATGCCATCGCTTGTGGTGAGAGCCTAGGAGAGATGACACAGAGAGGACTCGATATGAGTAGCTTGCCACAATGGATAGCCAGAGGCTGGGTGTGTGGATTTATCGTACGGGAATGGGTGTAAATGCTGACTCGAGAGCAGCTGCAAGGCCTATATAGGTACAGCTTCTGTTTGACTGCCGATCGTGGACGCGCCGAAGACCTGTTACAGACCTCCTTGGAAAAATGGCTCAGATGCGGCAAAGTGCCCGAGTATTCCCATGCCTATATCCGCAAGATTATTCGGAATCAGTTTGTCGATGAGTGTCGACGCCTGAATCGGATCGCCTTCGAGCCCATCGATGAGCATGGGCCAGTCCTCTTAGATGAGACTTCGTTAGAGTCACTGCATATCCAACATCGACTTATCGAGCAAGTATTTGAATTATTAAATGCCGCGGAGAGAGAGGTGCTCTATCTATGGGCCATAGACGGTTATACTGCCGCCGAGATCGGCGAGGCGCTTGATCAGCCAAGGGGCACTGTCTTGTCCAGATTACATAGAATAAAACAGAAAGTTGCCGAAGTTAGCCTAAGTCGTGGCTGGCTTAAAGAGGCATCATCATGAGTAACTTAGGCTCAGGAAGTATGGACGTTTGCTTCAAACAAGCGGCGAAGTCGTATATTGAGCAGGAATCACTCGATGATGAGCAGCTAGCTAAGTTTGAGCTGCTGCTTGCCGGGCACCTCGAAGAACAGAGCACAAGAAACCTTGAACAAACAGGTGCCTTAAGGGCCGGCCATCATTCGAGTAAGCCGGCATATATCAGTGAACAGCTTCAGGAATATGGGTCAACAAGGAGTCACCTAAAAGCCAATAGAGGAAAATATTCCTTATTAGCCCTCACGGCGAGTCTGGTCTTGGTATTTATGCTGAGTGTGAATTTTTATCCTGGCTCCCGGTATATTAGCTGGAAGATCGCCGACGAAGTTGCCATGAACCATATCAAGATGAAGCCTATGGAACTGAAATCGGATCGATTGGCTCCCCTGCGTGATTATTTTACCCAACTCGATTTCTCTGTTGTGCGCTCCGAACTGTTTGCTAAGAAAAATTACACCATGTTAGGTGGGCGCTACTGCTCGATTCAAGGGGTTACGGCAGCGCAGATCCGTTATCGAACGGATAAAGGGCAGAAGGTCACTTTGTATGAGGTCGCCTATGATCCTAAGCTCTATGGTGATATACCTAAAATAGAGCAAGGAGAAGCGCCACTATCGATAGATGTTAAGGGGGTCAGTGTCTCACTTTGGGTCGAAAAAGGCTTGCTGATGGCCGAAGCCAAGAACCTTGATTAAAGCGGGAAAAACTTAGTTTCCAGTGCCTGCCAGCTTTTCTCGTCGCTACAATCTGGAACGTGTTGCAGCATGTAGTTCATGTCACCTGTGTGTCTTAACAGGCTGAGCATCATCATGTGTTGCTGTAAGCGGGTATCTCGTTTGCCTTGATAACCGTAACCATCGAGATAGGCGTGGAATATTCTGGGCTCACCCAGGGCGAGTAGTAATGCTGGTGAGGTAAATTCAAACACAGGATCAGGGCAGGCTAGGGCATCACCAAAATCTATGATCCCGGTGAATCGATACCGCCCCTCGTGCTTGTTAACCAATAAGTTACCCGGATGCAGATCTGTATGTATCAGGTGTGCATCGGATTTATTAAGGCTGGTAGCCAATTTATCTGTATGCCGGGCAAGGTAGGCATTTAACTCTTCAAGTAAAGGCTCTGGCAGGCCTTGTCTCTTACGTTTCTCATGGCATTTATCGATTTGTAATCGGATAAAGTCTGGCCAATCCAGCCTTAAGCCTTCGATGCTTTGCTCGGGGAGCCGATGTAACTGTTTACTGAAGTGACCCAGCTCCAGTGCGATATCGCATCGTTCCTCGACAGAAAGCTCTGTGAGTACAGATGAGAGCATGACGCCATCTAGCTTCTCTATCACCAGGTAGAGCCAATTGTCGACATCCCCGAAGTAAAACAGCTTAGGTACCTTGACCCCCAATCTGTGCTGGTTGAGTAACTTGAGGCTCAGGTATTCGCTCTGATACTGTACATGAAAGTTAGGCGCTAAAAGTTTAACGATAAAGGATTTATTAGCCTTATCTAAGTCTCCGGCACTCGAAGTTTGAGTCAACTCGAAGACAGGGTTAGTGCCTTCGAAGTTTTGACTCATATGGATAGCATTTATGCCATGCCTGATACAGATAGTGTCGAGAACGGGGCGCCAATCATCTAAAATCCAGTTATCGCTGATATCACAAGCCAACTCATAGGAGGGATCTCTTGGTAATCTCGGCATCTGGTCTGATGGTCCTTTTTATTCGAGTGAATATTAACTCGTTGGCTTAGTCTGTTTATGATCACGCCTGAATAGCTTCCACTCATCTAGGGCTTCGCCACTTGGCAAGGTACAAATGCTTGTAGATAATTCTAGTTTTCCATCTAGAGATTCGCAATAGACAGAGGCTGGATTGGCGATACCTATCTGAGGCTTAGTCTGTTTGTGATCACGCTTTAGAAGCTCCCACTGATCCAGGGCTTCGCCATTTGGCAGAGTACAGACACCAGTAGGAAGATCTAACTTTCCATCGACAGATTCGCAATAGACAGAGGCTGGATTGGCGATACCTATTTGAGGCTTAGTCTGCTGATGATCACGCTTGAATAGCTCCCAATGTTCTATAGCTTCGCCGCTTGGCAAGGTACAGACACCCGTAGGAAGATCTAGCTTTCCCTGAAGAAACTCACAATAAGCGGCGGCTGGATTCTCTGAGGCGGGGTTGGCTAGTGCAACCACTGTGTCGACGGCAGTTACTACCACCTTGTCTGTGAATGCCTGGGTTTCTTCTGCTGTGGCTGGTTTATCTTGATTGCAGGCACTAAGCATTAGGGCGCTGGCAATAAGCAGGGTAATTGAGGCTGGTTTAATCATATCCTTCGATTCTCCGTTGAAGAGCTGAATTACTAATTTATGCTGTTAGTAACGAGTCATATCCATAAAAGGGTTAATTTTCTGCTTGTTTTGGGGGGATTAATTCATTCAATACAGAAAATAGCCATCAGTTTTATGGATTTACTTTAACCCAGAAGTGAGTTAATCGACAAGGATACGGAATATCATAAAGAAGCTGTGAATATGGCTGCAGTTTTTCTGATTCTGGTGAGAGGCTCGGGAGCTTGAATGTTTTTTTATAAATGCTCGTGTATAAAAGGCTTTGTAAGAGTCGGCTCTGAGGTATTAGCAAGAGTGTTAGCTAATACCTCTAAGTAGGCCTATGTATCTGGGCTATTACTATTTTATTATCCAGTAAGCAGGTCACATCTGGGTATCTTGTTTGAACATGGCTGCCATTAATTGATACTGGCTAGATAGGTTGTCAGTACGGGTCAGTCCATTTTCATCGCTCACCTGAATTACAGGGTTTTTAATGAAATCTCGCGCTTCATTCTGTGTCATCAGTTCGGGTAGTGTCACTGTGTACTTGACTCCTTCCTGTGCCGCTACATTCAAAAATAGTGGCTTAGACTTGACTAGTGCACCCGAGTCGTCGGCGTTGAAGGCGAAGTCTTCGATATATCTGAGTTTTATCAGGTTCTGGCCTTGGGCTAATTTGAACTCCTGGGCATTAGCAACTTTAATTCCGTTAATCTCAGATACTTGCATACTGCTTGGCATTGAGAGGCTCGCGGCAAACGCCGAAGTTGAAGAGATTGCGATCACGGCAGATAAGATAGTTTTAGTCAGTAAGTTCATAGTTAACTCCAGATATTATTCGTAAGCTTTCAGTTAGTAGCGACTGGGTTGTTAACCCGTTGAAAGCAGAATAATGTCTCCCTCTAGGGGAAGGTCAAAGAGTTTTTTCACTTTTTTAAGATTAAATTTTTAGTGCCTGCTAGAACCTAGAACTATTCAAGCTTAGCCACAGATCTCACAGTTTACCTGTTTACCTAGTTTCATCTCGCGGAACTCCATGGTCATGGCATCTATCATTAATATGCGTCCCAGCAGAGGCTTACCCATCTTAGTGATCACCTTGATGGCCTCGACTGCCTGCAGGCAACCTATCATACCGACGACGGGGGCGAGTATGCCAGATTCGACACAGGTGAGATGCTGCTCACCGAAGAGCTTGCTAAAGCAGTGATAGCAGGGATGCTCATCCTGATAATCGAATACCGTCACTGTGCCTTCCATGCGAATAGCGGCGGCGGAAACGAGTGGAACCTTATGCCTGAAGCAGCTGCTATTGAGTTGTTCACGTACCGCCACGTTATCTGTGCAGTCCAATACCAAGCCATGTTGAGCAACTAGCTTGTCTATCTCGGTATCGTCCAGCACAGCATCGATGATATCTATCTGAATATGAGGGTTGAGCTCACTCAGGGTTTCTCTGGCTGATTCGACCTTAGCTTGACCGATATTCTTGTCTTGATGTAGCACTTGCCTCTGCAGGTTGGATAACTCGACGGTATCGAAATCGACTAAAGTCATGTTCCCCACACCAGCTACCGCAAGATATTGGCTGGCGGCGCACCCCAGGCCTCCGGCACCGATAATCAGCACCTTAGCGAGTTTGAGCTTCTCCTGGCCTTCGAAATCCATCGCCTTGATAGAGATCTGGCGACTGTATCTAAGCATCTCACTGTCAGACAAGATCTCATCGTTATTGGGTGTCGAACTCATATCTGTTTTCCTGATGCTTGTCTTGGTTAGAAATAGGCTAGGGATCAGCTAGCCATGTCATCGTTTAAGCTAACTGCTAGCAATCGCTTAATTAGCAAAGGACTGAATTGAAAGGCTCAACCGTAACGATCGTACCGTCTGAGGTATCGCCTTGCTCTTGGCTAAGTATGACGAAGCAGTTCGCTAAGCTCATGGAGGTGAGCATGCCTGAGCCTTGGCCCCCAGTTAAGCTGACTTCGAATTCACCCTTATCATCTTGGCTTAAGATGCCGCGCTGATATTCTACACGTCCAGGATATTTACGCAGATCTCCCTTCAATGTGGCCTTTAGTTGTAGTGGCTTGGTCTGGGGGAGTCCCTGCATCTTGATGAGCAGAGGCCATACTAGCTTGTAGAAGGTCACCATGGAGGATACCGGATTACCTGGCAGGCCACAGAAGACGGCTTTACCTAGCTTACCGAAGGCGAAGGGCTTACCTGGTTTGATGGCCAGCTTCCAAAACGTGATTTCACCCACTTCATCGAGTACTTGTTTAGTATAATCGGCATCTCCTACGGAGACTCCACCCGAGGTGAGCACCATATCGGCATTGGCTGAGGCATTTCTGAATGCTTCACGTATCGCTTCGGGATCGTCTTTAACCACGCCCATATCGATCCATTCGACGTTGGCTCGGCTGAGTAGCCCACGAATGCTGTATCGGTTCGAGTCATAGATCTGGCCTGGGGCCAACTCTGTTCCTACGGGTCTAAGTTCATCTCCGGTAGAGAAGAAGGCGACTTTTACCTGGCGTGCCACACGTATTTGGTTGGTGCCTATGGTGGCTAGCACGCCGAGTTCGGCGGCGCCAATCAGAGTGCCGCTGACTAATACCTTGCCACCTGTTGTAACTTCTTCGCCACGATAGCGCACGTTGGCTCCTATGGCTTTAGGGGACTCGATAAAGATAGCCATCTCCTTCGCTTCGACCTTCTCATGCATCTGCACGGTATCGTAGCCCACGGGCAGAGGTGCACCTGTCATGATGCGAATGCAGGTATTAGGTTTCGCTTCTCCCTCGAATGGATGGCCTGCGAAGGACTGCCCAATTAAATTTAGGCTCTCATTGTTGGCAAGATCTTCGAAGCGAAAGGCGTAACCGTCCATGGACGAGTTATTGAAGGGAGGCAGGTCTATGCTAGATGCTAAGTCTTCGGCCAATACTCGTCCTAGCCCTTGGGAAAGTTGCACGACTTCTGAGTCTTCCAGTGGATTCACTTGCTCGAGTAGTAGTGCAATCGCTTTATCTGGATGCATGAGGCTAGGTTGAGAGCATGGATCGGCTTTAGTGGGCATCTGGCTACCTTATGAGGAATTTATAATTTCACGTAAAAATACGCGACATTAGTAAAAGCGAAAGTTAGCGGACATTATGCCACGCTGATATCAGAAGACTATGATCTCAACGTCAGTTTTTCATTCGTGTTTTTATAATGTGAAATTGAGACAGTGGAAGATGGCATTAAGTTGCTAGTTCCTAGAACCTAGATTTCTAGGAACTTATCTCAAGTTGCCGTAGCAAGTTTACTTCCGGGGATAGCCTGTTGCTTCACCTGTTGTCCATCTTGTAATGTCTCCGCGCCACGGATCACCACAGTGTCACTATCGGTTAGCTCGCCGTTGACCGCTATCCACTCGCCTTCTCCATCGCCTAGCTCTACCGGGATCTTCACTGCCTTGTTGTCTGCATTTATTTTAAATACATAGGCCCCTGTTGAGCGCAGTATAATTGCATCTCTAGGTACCAGAGTCGTCAGCTGTTTAGGGGCTATAGGTAAGGCCAGAGAGACCAGCTCGCCGACACTGAAGGCATCTTGCATCTCTATGGGGAGGTCGATGCGAGCCTCGAAGGTTTGAGAACGAATATCAGATACCGGGATCAGGCTGCGAATATTGGCGTGAAACTCGCCTTCGCGGTGATAAATATTGAGTTCATCACCAATCTTTACCCGGCGGCTATGCTTGAGAGGGGCATGTAGGCGGATCTCTAAGTTATCGGGATCTGTGATGGAGACAATCGATACCGAGCGACTAATATCTTCGCCCGCTTGATGCTTACGTTCTGTGATGATACCGGAGAAGGGGGCTCTTACCTCGGTCCGTTTAAGGTCATCCATTATCATCTTGAGCTTGATCTGCTCTAGCTTAAGATTTGCCCTTGCGAGATCTCTATCGGATCTCGCTTTATCCAGCTCAGTTTCCGAGGCGTTCTTACTGGTGATTAGTTTCTCTAAACGTTGTAATTCGCGATCTAATCGAGTGAGTCCAACGCGTTCATATTCTATTTGAGCCTGCTGTTGTTCTCTTTGTAGGGATAAGCGGGTCTTCTCCAGTCTTGCAACCACTTCTCCTGCAATAACATGTGTGCCTGCTTCCTGTACCCATTCGAGTTTACCGTCGATCCCCGCAGTCAGCTCTGAGTTGCTACGGGAATGAACTGAGCCAATCACCATGATTTTCGGCGAGAGCGCGCGGTTTTCTACCTGAACCACGCTCACCAGACGGGCTTTCTCCTCCGCTTTCTGGCTAGCCTGTTCTTCGGCAAGCAAGCTATAGGGGGCCAGTAATGAAATAGATAGGCTGAGGTAGAGGCTGGCTTGGATAAAAGGTTTCATCACTTAGCTCCGGAGTTAGATTCTGTAACGGGCGAAAATGAGTCCGTGGCGTGGGCTCGCTGTGTAGGGGAGTGGCTGATTCTCAAGAGGCTAGGTATGAGTATCAGGGTAAACAGGGCGCTGAATGTCATACCACCCACAATAACGGCGGCCAATCCTCGGTAGATCTCGCTCCCGACGCCGGGTACTAACATGAGAGGCAGCATGCCGAAGATTGACGTTAGGGTACTCATATATACCGGACGGGCTCGGGTCGCGACAGCTTGATAGATAGCATTGTCGATATTGAGGCCTTCTCGAGTGCCTTGACGGGTCTGATCCACTAACAAGATGGCGTTGTTAACCACCAGTCCCAGTAAGATGATGAAACCTATCATGGTCAGTAGATCTAGGCTCTGAAAGCTCACCAAATTCAGTAATCTCAGGCTGACGACGCCACCGCAAATGGCTAAGGGCATAGATAGCAAGACCAGCAGGCTGTCTTTGGCAGACTTAAACATGGCCGCCATCAAGAGGAACAAGATAAGTACGGCCAGCAGGAAGTTAGCGCCCATCTCCTTGATGGTGCTGTCGAGTTTATCGGCACTGCCACGGAACTTAAGCGAGCTATTTTCTGGTAATGTCGCCTTAAGAGCTGGGACTGCCTTGTCATTGATAATTTCCAGGGCCTCGTCCAATGACATATCTGCTGGTGGGAAAATCAGTAGGCTCACACTACGTTTGCCGTTGACTCTTTGTAGCTGAGTCGGACCTACGGTACGCTTGATGGTCGCGAGTTCACCTATGGTTTGAATACCAGCGGCTTGAGTGTAAACCGGCGTCGCCGCTAACTGTTCCGGGTATTGCCACTTAGGTCCCTTGAGCAGAACATCCATGCGCTCATTTCCATCGAAATATTCGCCGATAAACAGTCCGGAAGTATAGGCTCGAACGGCATTGGCTATCTGGCTCCGGTCGACACCAGCCTGTGCCAGGCGGCGCTCGTTGGGGATAAGCTGTAACTCAGGCTGGGCCATGGATAGGCCTGGAATGGGCCGAACCACTGAGCCAGGAAGAGCCTTTGTGATCAAATCCATTCCTTTAGCGGCCGAATCCATTAAGGCCTCCATGTCCGGTCCCTGAAGGTCAATATTGATTGCCCGGCCACCGTTAAAACCAAACTGAAGTAGTGAGCCTCGGTTGGTGAAGGCCTGTGTATCTGGCAAGCCTATCAAGATCTCTTCGTTGAGCAGTTGGATCATCTGATCGGCTTTCGATGGATCTTCCGGATAGATAAACAATACGTTGAATGCCGCATACATAGAGAAGTTATAGCCCTTGATATAGGGGGCCTTCTCTTTATCATAATAGGGTTTGAGTCTCTCTATGATGACTTCACCCACCTCTTTTTCCAAGGTTTTCACGTTAGCTCCGGGCGGCAGAGAGAAGAAGGCAAAAATGCCATCTGAGCGAGCCTGAGGCAGAAAGTCGGGTCTGGGCATCAAGGCGAAAGTTAATATGCCACTGCCCATTATGAGTAGGGCGCACCAGCTGGCTGCACGTTTCTTATCACCTGTGAGTCTACGTATTAGTTGGGTGAGCTTATGCCATAAATCAGGCTTATCCCTGTCGGCTAGGGTCTTCTTGGGCAACTTGAGCCATAGTAGGCTAAATACGGGAATTAAGGTGATGGCACTGATAAAGGAGGAAACCACTGCAACCGAGAGGGTCAGGGCTAAGTCGGAGAATAGTTGGCCTTCTACACCCGGCATAAACAATATAGGAAGGAAGATGGCAACAGTCGTGACAGTTGATGCCATTAAGGCGCCTCGTACTTGCTCTGTTCCTTTGGCTATCGCATCTGTTAATGTCTCGCCTTTTTGCAACAGACGGACGATGTTTTCCTGCACTATGATAGCTGCATCGAGTACCAGACCTACGGCGAAGGCTAATCCGGCCAGGGAGATCACGTTTAGGGTGCGGCCCATGGCCTCCAGAGAGAAAAATGCGATAAGCAGAGCGACAGGAATGGTGGATGCGATCATCAAGGTCGCTCTAAAGCTGCGTAGGAAGGCGAACAATATGATCAGAGCCAGCAAGACGCCTATGGCTAAGTTACCTTTTACCAGTAAGATGGCGCGCTTGATATGCACAGAGGCATCGAAAGAGAGATCCATGACCAGGCCGGCGTCTTTTAATTCTCCTTCATTAAGCTCGGCAATGGCTTTGTTGACCCCATCCAGTACGGTCACAGTATTGGCGTCGAAGGTGCCTTGCAGGGTCATGTAATAAGCCGGATAGCCATTACGTTTGGTAAATCCTTGTACCTCGGCCGTCGACACACTGACATCGGCAAGTTCATTGAGGTAAACGGGTCGCCCTTCGTTGTACGTCACTATCAGCTTGCCTAGGTTTTCAGGAGTATATTGACCTAAAAATCTCACCGTATATTGACGTCGTCCAACATTGGCCGTGCCCCCCGAGATATTGGTAGCGCGGGATAGGGTGCTGCGAAGTTGATCTAAGGTGATGCCGAGCGCCGCGGCGCGATAGGGATCGAACAGGATATGCAGCTCTTTTGGTTGCCTGCTCTGTAACTGCACGGATCCAACTCCGATGATCTGTCTCAGTCTGGGCTCTACCACATCATCTATCAACTTCTGATACTTGCCAAAATCTGTGTCCGGATTATCCGGGGCCATACGAATGAGTAAGGAGGCCAGGTTAGGTGCACCACGACCACCACCGACATTGATGAAAGGTTCGTTAGCATCCAATGGACGCGGAGGCGTCTGATTAAGGGCGTTGATCACATTGATCATCGCCTCTTGCATATTATTTCCGACTTCGAATGTCAGTGAGACGGCACCAAATCCTTGAGAAATATTGGAAGTCATCTCGACAACGCCAGGGACTTGTCTTAAGACATTCTCCTGGGGCTCTATGATGTTAGATTCCATCTCCTGGGGAGCGGCTGAGCGCCAGTTGTTATACACAGATATCTGTGGACGCTGGATATCGGGCAATAGTTGTATGGGTAACTTAGCGATGGCGAGTATGCCGAAGATCGCTATTAATAGCAGGGTTACTAAGGTCCCTGCCGGATTATGGGTGCTTATTCGAGTCAGATTCATTGTTTTTCCTGCCACGCTGAGAGTCGTTGGGAATGACTCTTCTCCAGTGGTGGTCATATTCTTATCGTCCATGATATTAAGAGTTTAATGTTAACAGGTCTGTGTGATTTGGTTAGCAAATGTTGCGGAGGTACTTGTTGTTATTTTGTGGCAGATCTCTTAATGATAACGATTTGTATTTGATAAACAATGGCTTAAGTAAATTTGGTTGCAGTTTCTTATTTTTTTCACGATAATGCTCAGCTATAAATAGCTACCCAGATATGCGTCGTGAGGAATAAAATGCTGGCACAAACAATGATTGATCAACTGAACGCTCAGATAAATGTCGAGTTTTTCTCGTCTAACTTATACCTGCAGATGAGTGCCTGGTGCGATGATAAAGGCTTCGAAGGGGCGGCTAAGTTTATGCGTGCTCATGCCGATGAGGAGATGCAGCATATGCATCGTCTATTTACTTATGTGAGTGAAACCGGTGGTTTACCTCTGCTTGGCTCGATAGATGCGCCTCAGTCTGATTTTACTTCGCTGTTGGCCTTATTCGAATACACCTACGAGCATGAGCAGATGATCACATCTAAAATCAATGCATTGGCCCATGCCGCATTTACTAATCAAGATTATTCGACGTTCAACTTCCTGCAGTGGTATGTCTCTGAGCAGCATGAAGAGGAGAAGTTGTTTAAATCTATCGTCGATAAGATCCGTCTGGTGGGAGAGGATGGCAAGGCGCTGTTCTTTGTCGATAAAGATCTCGCCCAGATGGCTGCCCAAGAGTCGGCTAGCGTGATGGCTGGGTCTGCCGCTTAATCTAGGTTTAAAAAAGCAATAGGAGCCTTGATGGCTCCTTTTTATTTTATGAGCATGAAATGGCTATCGATAGAGCTTGCTGGTGGAGGTATGATTCTAGTTCTTGCGCCGGTAAAGGATGGGAAAATAGATAGCCTTGGCCGAAATCACAACCCAGAGCTTGTAACATCTGCCACTGAGCATGGGTCTCTATTCCCTCGGCGACTAACTTGAGTTCCAGACTCTGCCCCATCATGACTATGGCCTTGATCAGCTTGGCATCAGACTCTCTCTCCAGCATGTTGTCGATAAAACTCTTATCTATCTTAATGACTGCGATGGGGAATCGCTTCAGGTAGCTGAGTGAAGAGTAGCCAGTACCGAAGTCATCGATATAGATATCCAGGCCGAGTGAGCGGATCGACTCCAGTGCTGCCATGCATTGTTCGGTATCATCCATCAACATGGACTCGGTTATCTCTATGTGCAGATACTGAGGCTCGATGTTGTTCTTCTGCAATAGGGCTTTGAGTAGACATTTAAAACTGGTTTTATTATGGCCGAGCAGTTGTCTGCCAGACACATTGATCGCCATACTTATCTTGAACCCTAATCTGTGCCAATGCGCTAGATCGGTTAATGCCTGCTGTAATACCCATTCCCCTATAGGTTCTATTAGTCCGGTTTCTTCGGCGATAGGGATAAACTTATCCGGAGATATCATGCCGAACTTTGGGTCTTGCCAACGAATGAGCGCCTCGACACCTGTTATTTTTCGGTCGTCCAGATTCACTATGGGTTGATAGTGCAAGCAGAATTCTTGTCGAATGACGGCTTGCCTCAGGCGTTGTTCGAGTTGGATGCGCTCGAGCATGTGCGTATTCATCTCAGGCGAGTAATAACGGTAGTTATTGCGGCCATCATTTTTTGCCTGGTACATGGCTGTTTCTGCATTTCGTGTCAGTAGCTCTTCATTGTCACCATCTTCCGGAAACAGGCTGATGCCGATACTGGCGGAGATCATCAATTCATCTCCTTTGACTCCAAACGGAGATGCGAGGTGAGTAATCACCTTATTGGCAATCTCTTGTACCTGATGCTGATGTCGGACTCGCGGCAAGATGATGATGAATTCATCGCCACCGAGGCGAGCGACAAAATCATGCTTATTCACCAGGGATTTAAGCCTGGAAGCCACTTGTTTCAATAGTTCGTTACCGACCGCATGACCGTAAATATCATTGGTATATTTGAAACGGTCGAGATCGATAAACAGGATCGCCACTTGGCGATTATTCTCTTGAGCCATTATCATCTCTTGCTGTACTTTGATTGTGTACAGAGAGCGATTAGGCAGCTTGGTGAGCAGGTCGTAATGGGTTTTATACCAGATATCTTGTTCGTACTTTTTACGATTACTGATATCGAGGAAGAGTCCGATATGTTGAACGATCTGTCCCGCATCATTCTTAACGACAGTGATGGCTAAATATTCCGGATAGATTTCTCCATTCTTGCGTTTGTTCCAAATCTCACCTTCCCATTTCCCTTCACTCTGTAGCGACCGCCACATCTCGTCATAGAAGTGTCTGGTTTGCTGCTTCGAATTTAAGACTGATGGACTCTTGCCTTTAACATCTTGTAGGCTATAACCGGTTATCTGAGTAAAGGCTGGATTAACCAGTTCGATATGGTTGTCTGCATCTGTGACCACGATTCCCTCGGAGGAGTACTCGAATACGGCTGCGGCCAAGTTGAGTTGCCGATTGGCCTTGCATCTCTCTTCCAGCATTAAGTTAAGCGAGTGAGACAGTTGGGCTATCTCATCCTTGCCTCTCACGGGGACCTTAAGTTCAAGGCTAGGGTCCAGGGTCATCTTCTGCATATCCTTAGCAATTAAGGAGATGCTATCGACAAGATTGCTGAGCATGCTTCGGCCTATGATAACCAGTAAGATTAAGTTGATCAGAGCCGCTACTATTCCTAGTGTTAAGTAGCTGAGGGATGCTGTTTGCTGTTGATAACCGAGCCTGGCAATCTTATCTGTCAGCTTATTACTGAGGCTGTGGAGTTTCTCTATGGGAGCGCTGGTAATTTCCCACCAAAATAGACTGTCGATCTCGGGGGCTTGATATTGGAGACTCGCCAGTGATTCGATCATAAGCTTATTGTCTACGCGGACTAAGCTGTCTTGTTCCTTTATGCTTAAACCTTGCAACTTGAGTCGCTGCAGCTTATCTATCTGATGATGATAGTTATCTATGGCTTCATCTATGTTAATGATGGCAGCTAGCTTCATTTGCGACAGACCGTCTAAATTTTTTAACTTGGTGAGTTTAAATTTAAGCTGGTTAATATTGCGATTAAAGCTGGCTAAGTATCTCTGCTCTCCCCTTAATAGGTAATTCTTAAAGTCATGTATCAAGCCGCCGTAACCTAATAGCCTGCTGATCTTATAGGCCTGTTCGACAATATGGACCTGAGACTCTAACTGGATTCTGACTCGAAGGACCTGTTGGGTGGAACTGCTGGCGAGTATTTCCCTGATCAGTAGCTTGTTTGGGGTGTCGGTAGTTAGAAGGGCTTGGGTGATAGCTTGAGTCAGCTGATGCTCGATACTCTTGACCATGATAAAGGCTTTAGAGTCCAGATATTGAGCCGATAGCATGCCGTTCATTAAGCCACGTTCTTTTGCTGCCGTTTCCTGAATGGCGAGAACGTTGAGCAGGTCGACGTATGCTTTAGCTTGCTGGGCATTCTCTGTTTGTATCTGTAGCTGAGAAAGCAGCACTAATAGCTGGTGGTTGTATTCTGAGTAAAATCGGAATGCCTCATTCTTTTGCTGTTGATCGACACCCAAACGTACAGTGGCCATCTCATGACCACTCGTCTTGATGACTTGCAGATTTTCTCTCAATATTTGACTCTGGCTGTGGTCGGTTTCCAGAGTTTGTACAAAGGCTTCCAGAGCCGGACTCTTGAGTAATTTATGCAGTTGAGTGTCTGTCCGCTTCCTTTGCCGATTTAAATCAGTTAGATACTTATCTCCATGGCTACTGACATAGCCTGCAGAAAGGCCTCTTTCTCTCTGTAATTCCAAGATGAGTTGACTGACTTCACGACTGACTTCGATGGAGAGTGTATTTCTTTGAGCTTCGTGATACCGGTCAAGCAGGTGTAACATGCCTATCGAGCCAAATAGGGCGAGTAGTAGCATAGGTATTGAGGCAAACAAGATGAGTTTTTGTTTTAGGCTTAACCTGTTTAATACCGATGGCATCTGTCTGCTCCATGCAAAATTCTCGGCATTTATCTCTATATGAGCGCCGCTGAAACCTGTTGATTCGAAAAGAGGTGAGAATAAATATCATAGCTAACTAGGGCTGTCACACATATTTCATGAAATTCTAATCTAGGTCACGAAATAAATTATTAGTGTCAAAAAGTCGACTAACGTATTATTTTTGTTAGGATTATGTTTTTACTGAATTAGACAAAGGTTTTTAATGAGGGGGTTTTGTTCGGTGAAAATCGGGATGAAGAAAATTAACCTTAAAAATTATAAGGTTAATTCGTTAGTTAAAGGCCTGTCGAGTTAATGTCAGGTCGAGCTAAACAAAAAGCACAATAATATATTTTTGTTTAGCCCGATACGCAAATGATACAGAGTTGAATCTAGCTTGCCTTCGCCATCAGCGCGTGACGGAATTCAACAATATCTTCGATGGTGAGTACTGGCAGATCGTGCTTCGCGCCAAATTGAATGATCTCAGGGAGTCTGGCCATGGTGCCATCCGGGTTGGTTATTTCACACAGTACACCAGCGGGCTTCAATCCTGCCAATTGCATGAGATCTATGGTGCCTTCGGTATGACCACGACGGGTCATTACTCCCCCAGGCTGAGCACGTAGCGGATATACATGTCCAGGGCGTGCCAAATCACCTGCGACTGCGTTATCGGCGGTGGCTGCCTTGATGGTGGTGACGCGATCTGCGGCTGAAACACCTGTGGTGACGCCTACCTTAGCCTCGATACTGACCGTGAAGGCGGTACCGTACTGGCTGGAGTTGTCTTCGACCATAGGTGGCAAGTCTAGATGCTTGACCCGCTCGTCGGTTAAACATAGACAGACTATGCCGCTGCCTTCACGAATAAGCAGTGCCATCTGTTCATTGGTTAGCATTTCTGCCGAATAGATCAGGTCGCCTTCGTTTTCTCTGTCTTCATCATCGACGACGAGAACGCCTCGGCCTTGTTTAAGTGCTTCTAGTGCGACTTCGACGCGCTCAATTGCTGTGCCGAAAGGGGATAGTAGTGACTGATTCATGGGTTAAATCCTTAATAAACAACATTGGGTTTTCCAGAATCAGGGCGTGCAGAAAATGACACCACATTGACAAGCAATGGGGGGCTTAAGCTGAACCGAGTAAGCACAGTGCCAGATACCGATGAAGGTATGTCTGTGGGGCTTCTCGTTACATCTTTACATTCTCTCTCATCCGGACTCAGACTCGCTACTTAAGCTGAAGGCTGTTAGTAGAAAGTTCATTACCGTCGGCTCTGGAATGTTTTACGTGGGGTAAAAAGGCACCAGATCTGCTGACCCCAGGCAGCTTATATTTATTAATATGAGCTTGCTTGGGCGCTCGCGGGCTTAAGACTTGAGTGAGATGATTAAATCGAATCAAGTACTATCACCGCCGGTGGGGAGTTACACCCCGCCCTGAGAATTTACTCGTACATCATCTTAGGTATAGGTCCGAGTAATCGAGTCCTATACCAGTAAGATTTAGCTGTTGAGCGCCAGTATGGTGCGCTTCTTTTAAGCAAATGACAAGAGCAGGGAATAGGGGCTTGCTCTTTACCTGAGGTGGTATCCTCTTTAGACTCTTATCTAGAGTGCCAAATGAGTCATCAATTACCAAGGATGTGTAAGATGCCTAGATACCGTCGATCCTTTGCGGATTTCAGATTAAATTTACTATTTGTGCCCTTGATACTAAGTCTATCGCTTGGGTGTACAGATACCTTGAGAGAAACACCTATGAAACAAGCCGATAATCTTCTTCCTCCGGTAGCCAAGAAAGTGCCATTTGAGCTAAATCTCCATGGAGTGAAGCGGGTCGATGACTATTATTGGCTCAGGGATGACGCGAGAAAAGATCCTCAAATACTGGCGCATTTAGAGGCTGAGAATCGCTACAAAACCGCTCAATTTGCTCCCTATGAGCCACTGCAGAAAATCCTGTTCGATGAATTGATTGCCCGACTGGATAAAGACGAGTCCAGTGTGCCTTATAAATGGCATAGTCATTGGTATTCGAGGCGCTATCAGTTGGGGTTCGAGTATCCAGTGATTGTTCGCAGTCGTGGTGAAGTCGAGACTCAGATTAGGCATGTATCTACATCGTCAGAAGAGGCCATAGTAGCATCTCAGTTGCATCATCATGAGCAGGTTTTGCTCGATGTGAATGTGCGTGCCAGCGGCCACGATTTCTATGGCTTAGGTGGTGTGTCCGTCAGTCATGACGAGTCTAATTTGGCGTTTGGCGAAGATACTCTCAGCAGGCGCATGTACAAGATATATTTCAAAGACATTGACAGTGGGGCTTTGCTAGATGATGTCCTGGATGGCACAGATGGTGGATCTGTGTGGGCGAATGACAATCAACATGTGTTCTATATTAAGAAAGATCCGCAGACCTTACTGGGTAATCAAGTGTTTCGTCATAGGCTGGGTACCGAGCAGTCTCAAGATGTGCTGGTATATGAAGAGCGAGACGATACCTATTACATATCACTGGGAAAAAGCTTAGATGAAACCCGTATTGTATTGTTTCATGAGAGCACCATCACCAGTCAGGTGTCTGTGCTTGATGCTGACCAGCCGTTAACTCAGTTTAAGCCATTATTGCCCAGAGAAGAGGGCCATGAATACTCAGTATCTAAGCTAGGTGATGAGTATTACATCTTAACGAATTGGCAGGCCGAAAACTTTAGGTTGATGAAAGCCAATGAAAGCCAGATTTCAGATAAGAGCCAGTGGCAACAAGTGATAGCCGCTGCAGCAGATATGCGTATCGAAGATATTTTGCTATTAAAAGATTATCTGATCGTGCAGACGCGTACTCAAGGTGTGAGCCGAATAGAAATTCGCCCCTTCGGTGAACAGGCATCCTATGAATTGACGTTTAATGATCCAGCCTACGTGGTAGGGCTGGATATTAATGCCAGTCAGCTAAGTGACAAGCTGCGTATCTATTACTCTAGCCCTACTACGCCTGAGTCAGTCTATGAATATGACTTGAGTCAGCCGATGAATAGACGCTTGTTGAAGCAGGAGAAGGTGCTGGGAGACTTTGATAGTGAGCGTTACCAAGCCGAGAGATTGTTTATTACGGCCCGTGACGGGGCTAAAGTGCCCGTCACTCTAGTGTATCGTAAAGATAAGTTCACTAAGGACGGGTCAAACCCTCTGTATCAATATGGCTATGGTGCTTATGGTCATACGGTAGAACCCGACTTCGACAGCTCGGCGATAAGCTTGTTAGATCGTGGCGTGGTATATGCCATCGCCCATGTCAGGGGGGGAGAGATGCTGGGTCGCCCATGGTATGACTCGGGTCGCATGCTAAATAAGCAACACAGCTTCGATGATTTTGTCGATGTCACTAAGGCATTAGTCGCTCAAGGATATGGCGATAGCAAGAAGGTACTTGCTGCTGGTGGAAGTGCTGGTGGCTTATTGATGGGGGGGGTGATAAATCAGGCACCCGAATTGTATTTCGCCGTAGCAGCCCATGTGCCTTTCGTGGATATTGTCACTACCATGCTCGATGAGACCATCCCACTAACCACCAATGAATATGATGAGTGGGGTAACCCCAATGAGAAGGCTTATTTCGATTATATGCTGAGTTATTCACCCTATGATCAAATGACCAGACAGGCCTATCCCCACCTATTGGTGACCACGGGATTACATGACTCTCAGGTGCAATATTTTGAGCCTGCGAAATGGGTAGCCAAGTTGAGGGACTATAAGACAGACAATAATAAGTTGCTGTTTCATATCGATATGGAAGCGGGGCATGGGGGCAAGAGTGGCCGCTATCGTCGTTATCAAGACACGGCACAGGAATATGCCTTCTTTCTTGGCTTATTAGATTTAGATTAGGTGCTAGGTTGATATGACCCCGGTAAAGTGAACACGGGGTCTCACTTCTTGATTCACATCTTGATTTATTTGTTATGGAGTTATTGTGGCCGAGTCTAATTGGAAGCTATACATGATCCGCTGCGGTAATGGCCATCTCTATACTGGGGTGACTACAGATATAGAACGCCGCTTAAAGGAGCACCAGGCCGGTGGCATTAAGGCGGCTAAATTTCTTCGGGGTAAGGGGCCTCTCTCTTTGGCGTATTCTGAAAATGTCGGCAATCGCTCTGAAGCGTTAAAGCGAGAGATTAGGGTTAAGAAATTGTCCAGGCAACAGAAACTACTCATGATTGCTGAAGCTAATTCTTGATTACTGAAGCTGATTTTCACTACTTTGTCGCATAAGGGTAATCAATAACATTATTATAATGTTATTGATTACCCTTATGCTCTCGTCTGACTAGAGCCTCCATCCTTTCATCTACAAAGACAAGTTTTTCACACCTCAAGAGTTAATTTGTGTCCACGAGTCACTATTGGGGTATAACTTGCCTGGATTTAAACATATAAATATACAAACCAATGAACGAGCCGTAGACAAAACTAATGGTCTGACGAGCGGTTTTTTCATCATTTTCTGCGTATTATTTTTTCTGCATTTACTCACCCTAAATCAAGCTAGTAATCTCGGGATATTTACTAGCATCAATGACATTGGGACTCGGGTGCCTGATTGGATGTCGGCGTTGCTCTCTGATTTTGGCAATGGCATCACTCTGGGGGCTGTGTTCTTATGTTATCTGGTCAAACGTCCTGAGTTGATCTGTAGGGTACTCCTCGCAGCTCTGTTAAGCCTGATTTTTGTCCCCTTGCTTAAGCAGTACTTCGATGCGCCGAGGCCTGCTGTGTTATTAGAATATTTAAATGTGATCGGAGAGATTAGACACAAACACAGCTTTCCTTCCGGGCACAGCGCAACGGCATTTCTATTTGCTGGGCTCATTTACCTTTCAAGCCAACAGGCAATGATAAGGGTGAGCTTAATTTTTATGGCGTCATTAGTGGGGGTATCAAGGATCTTGGTGGGGGCACATTGGCCTGCTGATGTGGTCATGGGGGCTATAGTGGGTCTTAGCTGTGCTTATATCGCGACTCAATTATGTCCGTTAATTCGACTCTCATTTCGAAAGCGCCTAATGGCTTATCTGCTCTTAGTCCTGGCTCTGGTATCGAGTGAATTAAATACTGGCTACGACTTTTCTGATATTTACATCGTGCAATATGTGAGGTGGGGCCTACTTAGCCTAAGTACCATTGCCGTGCTGGTGTTTACGATGAGGGAGGTCATGACAAGCGTAACGGCTAAACGTCAAAGGCTACATTCACATTAGTAAGAGATATCTTAGTTGATGATAATTACACGTTAAATTTGAACTCTCTTGTTATTCAAAATGTGATCTGGTTAGCAGAGCATCGATATGCGTATGTAATAGATTGAAGCTTTACAAGCAGATTCACGGAATTTTCACGTTCGATTCATATAATGGCATCGATGAAAAATTCGGAGTCCGTTATGAACAACAGAATTTCTTCACGAGTAAAATGGAGCTTACAATCTCGTGAAATGACAGGATATGGATTTAAATTTCTGCTATTGGCACTGTTTGTGGTGCATGTACTTACATTAAATGATGCGACCAATTTATCTCTATTTCAGAGCATTAATGCTATGGGGGCTCGATTACCCGCTTGGTTGGTCAGTGCTATTACCGATCTTGGTAATGGGACGACTTTAGGCGCTATTGTGCTCTGTTATCTGGTCAAACGTCCCGATCTCACTTTGAGAGTGGTGATTGCTGCCATACTTTCTTTGTTGATGGTTCCTCTGATTAAAGATTATTTCGCCTCACCCAGACCCGCAGTGATCTTGGAATATTTAAATATTATAGGAGAGACCCGGCATGTAAATAGCTTTCCCTCGGGCCATACCGCGACGGCTTTTCTATTTGCGGTAACTATTTTTCTGGTGAGCAAGTGCAATAAAATTAAGTTGGGTTTGATCGCCGTCGCTGCACTTATAGGTGCTTCACGTATCATGGTCGGTGCTCATTGGCCTGCGGATGTTGTCATGGGGGCTATCGTCGGTGCTTTGTGCGCTTATGGGGCGTTATTGCTTGCTCCTCTGGTGAAGCTCACTGATAAACTGAGATTTCGAAGTTATCTGGTGCTTTTGGTGGTTCTCCTGCTCTGTGAGCTGGATAAAGGCATTGATGCCGATGCATTTTGGCAAGTGATCTTGCTCAGATGGATCTGGTTTAGTGTGTGCGCAGGATTGATTTGGCAGTTTTGGAAGCGGACTCATAGAGCCGCTAAGCTAGAGGGATAATCTCAGCTAAGTAAAAATTTTGAACTGAGTTGGGATATCGCTATCAGTGTTGGGGGTGGGCAGCGACTCATTAAAATAGCTAAAGTCGCTGCGCCGGGAAGTCTGTTAAGCCAGCCAGCTGTTATTGAGAGTTATTGCATGCTGACCTGACCATCTATCTTATCGAAACTCAAGTTGCCGGAGCCGGCTTCGAGAATCGTGAGCCCCTTAGTATTGACCACTTCAATACCACCTGAACCATCTTCTATGGTGACTCGACCTTGAATGTCTTTGACCGACATGCCACCGGATCCATCTGTGATACTGACATCACCATTAACCTTGCTGATATCTATCGAGCCAGAACCATCGTCGAGCTCGATATTACCCTGTACATTTGACAGAATTATGGAGCCGGACCCATCCTGTATATTCAGATCTCTGCCCCCCAGGATCTCTATGCTACCAGAGCCATCCTCAAGCTTGATATCGGCATCCATACCAGAGAGTTTGATGCTGCCTGAGCCGTCATCGATGTCTAATGTCATTTTAGCCGGAACCTTGATAACGAGATCTATGTATGGGGAGTTTCCTGAGCCGAATCTTGGGCCAAACTCGGCTACCAGATAGGCAGTGTTACCTTTTTGAGTCAGAGACAAGTTAGGTTCCATCTCTTCATAGGTGTAGATATCGGCCTCGAGTATGATATTTGTAAGCCCATCGACCCCAATTATCTCCAGTGAACCGGCTCCTGTATTGGCGACCATGACGTTGAGCTCGTTAGCATCGAGTTGCATCACCTGTTGACTGTGTTCCAGAGGCTCCATGCTGGCGCCATTAACGTTAATAATGCATCCGGATAGGGATAGGGCAAAAATAGAAGCGAGTACTGTTGGGCGAAAAGTCATGTTTCTGTTCCTTTGAAATCTATTATGTGTGGCCAAGACTTAAGTTTTTATTCTTGTACGCTTGAAGTCATTGCCATGCGGTTTCTATTATCATTTCCTTTTGCAGTGTTTATGCCAACATGGCACCTATATGTTTTATATGGTTATTTTTGGTTTTGCTGGGTAATGTTTGTGGAAATGTTAATCTAAATGCGTAATCTGTGAGTTTTTAGACCTGCAATGTGGTGAATTTCATCACCACATTTATTCGTGCTATAAATCTGGTTACTTACTATGGATAGAAGATAAATAAGAGAGAGCAATGGATTACTTAGCAATCAACAAATCTGCGTGGAATAAGCGAACTCACACCCATGTGGCCTCAAAGTTTTATGATGTAGAAGGTTTTCTATCCGGTAAGTGTGCCCTGCAAGAGATAGAGCTTGATGAGCTCGAGGTGAAAGGTAAGAGTCTTCTCCATCTTCAATGTCACTTTGGATTGGATACCTTGTCTTGGGCCAGAAAGGGCGCCGAAGTGACGGGTATCGACCTCTCGTCTACGGCAATCGAAAAGGCCCAAGAGGTCACATTACAGGCTGGCCTCGAAGCCGAGTTTATCTGTACTGACGTTTATAGTACGGCAGAGAAAGTGTCTAAGCAGTACGATATCGTGTTTACTTCTTATGGCGCCCTGTGTTGGTTGCCAGATCTCGATCAATGGGCTCAAGTCGTCAGAGATTGCCTCAAGTCTGGCGGTCAATTCTATATGGTTGAGTTTCATCCCTTAGAAGCCTTGTTCGATGGCTATAGCTACTTTGCACAAGTTGAGCCGGATGTCGATGAAGAGGGCACCTATACAGAGAACTGCTCTGGTGAGAAAGATACCTTGGTCACTTGGCCGCATTCAATCTCAGATATTATCAATGCTTTGCTCCGCGCCGGACTCAGACTCGAACACTATAATGAGTTCGGCTTTAGCCCCTATAACTGTTTCGAGGGCTTGGTCGAGGAAGTTCATACTCAGGCATCCGGTGAGCGAGTATTAAGATATGTGATGGAACACAAACAGCAGCGTGTACCCTTGAGTTATTCAATTTCGGCTAAGAAACCTAGCTAAGAGAAACCTATATATATCTAGAGAAGCGGTTTACTTCCTGAACCGATAAACATTAAGGTGCTGGCAATATTTCTGGCATCTTATTGATTGTGAATTTGTATGAGTTTTTTGCTCAATTGTAAATTTTTTATGTTTTTATTGTCATGTTTGTGCGAATGGTAATAATAACGATTTATATTTGTAGTATGGACCATAACGTGAAATTAAGTATGATAGGGCTAGCCGTAGTGGCTGCACTGACTGCAGGCTCGGCTCAGGCACAGCCAGAAGCGGTAAGCGCATCTGAATCCAGTAATATAGAGCACATCCTGATCACCGCGTCTCCTTTCGCACAGAAACTTAGTGATACCCCAAATTCGGTTTTTATCGTGTCTAAGGAAGATTTAGACCTTCAGCGAGTAGTCGCGCGTAATTTATCCGAAATCATCTCGAATCTGGTTCCTGGTTTCTCTCCAAGTACCGAAACTATGTCCACCTTTGGCCAGAACTTTCGTGGTGGTAAAGCCATAGTCATGATTGATGGTGTATTGATTTCAACAACCTTGAGAGCCGGTGGTCGTGATCTACAGTCCATCTCTGTGGATGTGATCCAGAGCATAGAAGTGATCAAGGGCGCAAGTGCCATGTACGGTAATGGTGAGGCGGGTGCCATCATCAATGTGATCACCAAGAAACCTACGGTTAACTTCGAAATGCAAACGACAGTAGGCGTCGAAGCCTTTGCCGATGAGCTATCGGATGCCGGCTACAGTATCTCCCAGACCTTCTCTGGCACTACCGACTCAGATCTAGGCTATCTGTTGAATCTGTCGGGTAAAGACCGCGGCAACCTATATGATTCTAATGGTAATCAACTACCCGGCGCACCTAATAGCCAAGGTGGTATGGGTGATGCGGATGAGTACGACGTGTTATTTAAGCTAGATCAAGAGATGGACTCGAGTCGTGTAGCCCTGTTAGCTCATCACTACAAAATAGAGAACAAGCTGCATTATAAACGTAGCGTCAACGATGACAACGGCCTAGTAGAGATCGATAAGACTCAGCCATACACTGGCCCTAACCCGACGACTGAACTAAGCACAGTACAAGTCACCTATGATCATGACGATATATTTGGCCAGCAATTAAGCCTCTCGGCTTATATGAGCAAGGTTAATGTGGGCTATGAGTCGGGCTCCGAGATTGTCTCCGACAGGAGTGGCTTTAAGGCTGCCATGCAGTGGACGATTGATAATTACAGCCGTTTAGTCTATGGATTCGAATATGGTAAGGATAATACCGAGCAAGGTAGAGATCGTGATGTCATTCTTAGCTTAGACGTAAATGGTGTTCCCGTAACAGAGTCTCAATATATCTGCTCTGTATGCGATCTTACCGAGACTAAGCTGAGCCCATTCGCTCAATACTGGAACCAGATCACCGATGATCTGACCCTACAAATTGGTCTGCGCTATGAGAACTTCGAGATTGAAGTTCCGGATTATCAAAGGTACAGCAGGGGGATCCTCAGCGAGAAGCAAGGCGATACCTTAAAGTACCATAAGCCTCTGGTTAATTTAGGCCTGGTATATAGCTTGAATGACTCTACCGATGTTTTTGCCAGTTTTTCTCAAGGCTATTCTCATGCGGACATGCGTATGTTGAGAGACATGCCGGTGGCTAGCGTTGCCGAGTTTTCCGATGACATCCCGGCTACACAAACAAACTACTATGAAACTGGTCTACGCTTCAATAATCAGGATCTGCAAGGGAGTCTCTCTTTCTTCTATTCCGACATTAGCGACGGTTATGCCTATGACTATAATGTCGATGCTCAAATTTCGAAGCGTGTTGCCGCCGTGGTGGTCGCCGATGAGAAAGTCTGGGGCTTCGAGGCTACTCTGGATTATCGCATCAACGAGGCGATAAAGATCGGTACCTCAGTATCTCAATCTGAAGGTAAACGCACCAACAGTGAGACAGGTGTAGATTATTGGATGAATGGTACTAAAATCACCCCAATTAAAGCCTCGGCCTATGCCGATTATCGATTTAACGATATGGCTTCGGTACGCATGCAGGTTAACTATGTGGGCGATCGAGATAAGAACGCTCGGGAAAGCGAAGCCGGATATAGCTACTATGAGTCTCCCTATGATGGCTATACCTTAGTGGATCTCATCTCTACCTTCGATACTGGTGGCTATGGACGTATCACCTTCGGCATAGATAACTTGTTCAATGCAGACTACCAGCCTCTGGTGTCTCAGATGAATAAAGAAGTTGTTTGGGAAAAATATCGTAATCAGTTTTCTGGTTATGGTCGACGTTTAGCCCTCGAATACAGTGTAAATTACTAATACCTCACATCTGGACCGATAAACCCCGGAAAAAAGACTCGCATTGATTGCGAGTCTTTTTTGTTTGTAATACCAAGCGGCATAAGGCTCAGAGTTACTTTTCTCTTAATACTGGGTATTTTTGGTATTGGTCATCATAGTAAGGACTTCTCTGATAGAACCAGCGTAGACGTGCCTTAGGGTCTGCCGCGAACTCTTCATCTTTGAGGGCCTTGTCGAAGGCTAGTTGTAACTTAGGGTCATCCTTGAGCATCTGAGCCGCTAGCGGTTCTACGGCATAGTTCTCGATATACTCGGTGCGGGTGAAGATGGGATTAAAAAATCCCCATTGCAGTAATGAATCCGGTGATTGCGGCTCGAGTAGCAAGATAGCCAGATCGCCCAAGGGTTGGTGGGTATCGATTCTTACCGTGCCGCTAGGCAGCTTAGTCTCAACTGACTCGAGTTTCGCATCGGCTTTCACCGTCTGTCTGCCTTCATAATCCTTGCTCCTGAACTTAGGGGAGCTCAGCTCATATTGCTGCAGTTTCATCTCTGTCGGCTGGATGAGTCTGGTCATGCGGATGCCGTGAATGTGCAAACGCTCGATCACTTCAGTCCACTGCGGAGGAATGTAATAAGCACTGGGTCGAGTCACGCTGATATCCGGCACTGTATCGCCTATCACGGGCAGGTTAGGATAAAGCTTAGGAACTCCGTTCCATCTGACAATCTCGTTGCCGCTGATCGGGCTTTCTTCCATGTGATATTCAATGCCCTTAAAGTCCCAGCTTCGCTTTTGTTGCACCTCTTTCCAGGTGAGTGTCACTCTGGCAGGATAGTTGAATTTATCCTGTTTGATGGCTGATTTTAGTTTAGTGGTCTGCTTACCCACTGTTTTCAGTGTTGCTTCGAGCATCACATAGGTTCCTAGCACTCGTTGCTTGTAGGGCTTGAGGCTGTGGTTCTCTATCAAGATAGTCGGCAGGTGTCTGGTATCACCATAGCCATTGGAATAGCGTGGGCTGGGGTTCCACAGTGACATGCCTTTAGTGATATCTGTGTTATCTATGGCAAAGATTAAGGGGCCTGGAATATGGCCTTGGCTAGTGAGAGCCGACTCTATGGCGGGGCGGTAACTCTTCTCTAGCCAGGCATAGCTTGCAGGGCTGAGTCCCTGGGCTAAGTTATAGCCGAAGGTCACATCATACTGATAGTCGATGCCATCGGTGACATGCACATCGATATAGAGATCGGGCTGCCACTCGTTGATGGCTTGTAGCATATGCTGCATCTCTAATGTATCGGCCTTGGCATAATCGCGGTTCAGGTTGAGGTTATTAGATGTTGTACGCCACCCCATATTTACCGGACCGCGTTGGTTTACCCGATTGTATTGGCTGGAGCGCTCATGACCATCGACACTGAAAATAGGCACAAATAAGAGGTTGGCATTATCGAGTAGTACACCTTTATTACCCAGAACGATATCACGCAGTAACATCATGCCAGCGTCTTTACCGTCGATCTCGCCCGAGTGAATCCCGGCCTGAACCAACACACTAGGCTTACCGTTCTCGGCTAATACTTCTGGAGAATAGGCGCCTTCGCTCGATGCTATGAGCATCCAGATATCCCGTCCCTGTGGGCTCTTACCCAGGCTAACTTTCTTTAACTTGTCTGTTTGGGCTATGAGTTTATCCAGCCAGGCAAAGGTTTCATCGTAACTTGGGCTGGTTTTGAGGCCATCTTTCTCGAAGGGGGTAGCCCATTCATCATCGACGCCGAGAAGCAGAGCTTCACTCTTACCATGCCATTCGATAGCTGGTGGCAGTATTCTATCGTTGATATAGGTATTGGCTTGCTTAGGAGTTAACCCTGCTGTGCCAGTACTTGCTGTATTAGCGTTAGTTGCGGCATCGCCTGCAAGGCAGCTAGTGCTAGCGATAGACAGTGCTAGTAAAATGGTTGTTGATAAAGGGGTTAAGCGCATGATCGAATACCCAATAAAGTCGGAGACTAAGTTTTAGTTAGAGTTATTATTTGGCTGTTATATTTCATTAAAAAGCTCACCAACACAAGAGGGGAGGTCATTGTAATTAATAGTCAAAGGTTCGCTTATGTACAGTTCCCATTCCGGGCTCTATTGTTTCTTTGAGCATGACTCTGGAATGTTAGTGAGTGAAGTTTATTTAATGTCGAGTCTTTCAATTGTGGAATATGATGGTTTTTTAGATTCTTGGGTGTTTATCTGCTTTAGCCGAGAATAAAAGGAAACATATGCAACAAGATCAAGATGAGAATTTTAAGCGGCTGACACGCATTGCCAAGTTTCTGGTGCCCACATTTATCTTGCTCGGGGTAGCTGTATTCAGCTGGTTTGAGCTCAGTAATGAGGTGATCAATATTACAGTTGAGAATAAAAATCTAGAGTGGAGCCAAGGTTGTTCTGCTGGTAACTGCTCGGGCGTGCCAACCTTCTATATTATTACCCCAGAGGAGCGCTTTATCACCACTGAAGCTATCTATGACCGAATTGAAATTGGGGAAAACTATGATGTTGAAACAGAAGGTTTTACTGATTCACTTGTCCATAGAAGAATAGATTTCTTGTTTTAAACTCTCATTTAAATGGTCATTTCAATTTCAAGGAACGAAGATGATAGCCAAATATATTCGATGTGAAGTCCCTGTTGCTAACAGGGCAGATTTTCCGAGGGCCAGAGTCTCTGGCAAGCAACGGCGCACTGCCAGGGGTTTATCTCTCAACTAGGTGGCTGGGATTTATCAAGCGGTCAGGCGATGATTCTGGCTCGCTGGAGTGATATGGAGAGTGTGAAAAATTTTATGAGGGTGACTCATGATCCTACCGCAGAGAAAACTAATCAGGTTGGAACCTATAGCACTATCTCTGTCTCCTATTTACATCTGGTGATGAGTATTCCAGCTTTAAATCAATATCAGAATCATCACTGTAATAGCCAAGTCGGTTGTGGTTTTATTCGCATCGCCGATTGCTATATCGACCCAGAAAAAACCAATGAATTTATTAAAGAGCAGGCAAGGCTGTGGAATCCGGGCATGCAGCGAGTCGAGGGAATGTTAGGCGGACAGGTATGGCTGTTTAATGATAAACCCCAGCGTTATCTGGTGACGACCTATTGGGAAAATGAAGCGGCTCATCGTCACTACGCCAGCCATTACTTCCCAACCCTAAAGCAACAAGCTGCCACCGACATAATCCAATCCATCTCAGGCTATCACATCCAAACAGAACCAAGCTGGCAAATAACGCCTTAACTTCTCCATTTGTTTTTTAGCCTGTCATATATATCCCTTCAATTCGAAGAGAGCATCTCTGTTTTTTAAATCCAGTGTAGGCGCGGCTGTGAGCTTAGATTTCATAGTGAGGTATCGCGAAGTGATACTCTTCGAACGAGAGGCTGGGATGCCGAACTGGCCGTTTAACAGGGAGGTTATTGGAAACCGTAGAGCGCCCAGGGAAGGGTTTACAGCGTCTCACAGAAGTGTCTGCACATACCCCGCTGGGAAGCGATAGACAACAGTGAAGTTATGGTCCATAAACCACCTATCACATAACACTCAACACTAAATGTTAAATATCAAGCAACAGGCATAAAAAATCCCAGTTCAGCTAACAGCCAAACTAGGATTAATAAGGCAATCAAACTAACCAATAAAAGACCTTAATTAGGCATTAGGTCCGGCATGCTTAATCGAATCCGATACCTGGTACTTCTCGAAGTTGGCTGTGAAGCTCTCTGCCAGTTTTTGTGCATATTCGGCATATAGCGCCTTATCTTCCCAGGTATTTACTGGGTTGAGCAGCTTAGTCTCGACGCCTGGAATGGCGACAGGAATTTTCAGGTTTAGCTTTTCTAAGTGTACAGTCTCTATATCTTTGAGTCCACCACTGACAATCGCATCGACGATAGCGCGAGTTGTCGGAATGTCGAAACGGCTACCGACACCATGTGGACCGCCAGTCCAACCTGTGTTGACCAGATATACCTGGCTGCCGAATGATTCGATTCGCTTCATCAGTAGCTCGGCATAGACACCGGCAGGACGTGGGAAGAAAGGTGCGCCGAAACAGGTTGAGAAGGTCGACTGAATCGCAGCGCTGGAACCCATCTCGGTCGAGCCAACCTTAGCGGTATAACCCGAAAGGAAGTGATAAGCGGCCTGCTCTTTGGTCAGTAGTGACACTGGTGGTAGCACGCCAGATACATCACAGGTTAAGAAAACAACAGCATGTGGCTCGGCGCCGCAGTTTTCCTCTTTTCTGAGTTCGATATGCTCAAGCGGATAAGCCGCACGGCTATTTTCCGTGAGTGTCGAGTTGCTGTAGTCCGGAACACGGTTCTCATCCATGACCACGTTTTCAAGTACGGTACCGAAGCGGATAGCGTCCCAGATCACCGGCTCATTCTTCTGGCTCAGATCGATACACTTAGCGTAACAACCGCCTTCGATATTAAATACACCGCCTGGTGCCCAACCGTGCTCGTCATCACCGATTAAGAAACGCTTAGGATCGGCCGATAGCGTAGTCTTACCTGTGCCAGACAGGCCGAAAAATAGTGTCGTGTCGCCATCTCTGCCTACGTTAGCCGAGCAATGCATTGGCAATACGCCTTTGGCTGGGAGTAGGAAGTTTTGCACTGAGAACATAGACTTCTTCATCTCACCGGCATACTTAAGGCCGGCAAGAAGTACTTTACGTTCGGCAAAGTTCAAGATAACGGTCGCATCTGAATATGTGCCATCTCTTTCGGGATCGCAGACGAAACCTGGTGCATTGATGATCTGCCAAACTGGCTTATCTGCGGCATTGAACTCTTCAGGGATGATAAACAGGTTGCGGGCAAATAGCTGGTGCCATGCCGTTTCTGTGGTGACTTGTATTGGCTGGTAATGCTCAGGGTCTGCACCGACTTCTAGCTCAGAAACAAAGAGCTCTTTATCGGCCAAATAGGCCTCTACTTTTTGCCATAGGGCGGTAAATTTAGCTTGTTCGAAAGGTTTGTTCACTGGGCCCCAATCGATATCGGCTTCTGAACTTGGCTCTTTGACGATAAAGCGATCATTAGGTGAACGGCCTGTGCGTTCCCCTGTCTTTGCGACTAACGCGCCACTGGCTGTGAGTTCACCTTCGCCACGGGCTAGGGCTAGTTCGATGAGTTGTGCTGTCGTAGGGTTATGGTGAGTTAGTTTTGATCCATCCGCCATAGTAAGGTCTCCATGTTTTGAGGTCGGAATTTCGGTGCCGTTCTTTGTCGGCTTTTTTCTATATATAGAAAATTATTGTTTATCAATAAGCGTCTTAATGCGCTGAAACTCGATTGTAACTTAAGCAGAAATGAATGTGTGAGGAAGATCGATTTTTTGGCAAAAAAAGAGGATGCAGATGGCATCCTCGTTTCATTGAAACTGTATTACTGCTTAGCTGCGGGAGCCTGTGCATTGCTGAAGATAGCTTGGATATCGATGGAGTCGAAGCTGTAATTGGTATTGCAATACTCACAACCCATGTCAATTTTACCTAGTTCGGTAATGATGGCATCGATTTCTGCTTTAGCGACGGTGCGAATAGCCTGAGCGCTGCGTTCTCTCGAACAGGTACAGGAGAAAGTGACTTGGACCGGGTCAAAAAGGCGTACTTCTTCTTGATGGTAGAGACGATGAAGTACCTCTTCAGCTTCAAGATCAAAAAGTTCTTCTTCCTTTACCGTGGCTGTCAGTTGCTCTAAATGCTCAAACTCGACGTTATGCTCACCTTCGCTCGGCAGTACTTGCAACAAGATGCCAGCCGCTTGTTGGCCATTGGCAAATAGATTGATCGAAGTCGGTAATTGCTCTGACTGAGCAAAGTATTCTTCGAGGCAGGCGGCTAAACTGCTTTTGTCTAGTGCTACTACACCTTGATAACGCTCACCATCGGTAGGCGTAAGGGTGATCACCATATGACCTTTATCGCCGAATAGTTGCTGCAGATCGGCGTCTTGCTTCAAGTTACCATTCCAGCGAGCCACACCACGTAGCTGTTGTAGGTTGTTGCCATTGATAACGGCGAGTGAGACCGCACCGTCACCCTGAAGTTGTACACTGATATCACCATTGAATTTCAGTGTCGCGGTAAGTAGAGATGTTGCCGCCATAAGCTCACCTAGAAGGTGCTGGAGCCGTACTGGATATTTGTGGGCAGACAAAATCTCTTGATAACTCTTCTCGAGTTGTACTAATTCGCCACGAACGTCTGCATTTTCGAATAGGTAGCGGTGTAAATTATCTTTACTCATCTCAATCTCACAATTACATTGCTTCTGAAGCCGAACTATCGGTATCAATTAAATAAGTATATGGTGCCTGGAGGCCATTTTTTCAACGCTTAGGTCGATTTAAAGTGCATTAGCCTTCTTTAAAGCGAATGAGCTGGCGTCGCTGCTTCTTGTCTGGTTTATGATCTGGTGCGGGATTGTTGAGTACATTCAAGCGTCTCGCCTCGGCATATGTCTCTCGCTTAGCTATGCTTTCGGGGGTTTCCAGGTATAGAGTTTGCGCAAAAATGGCTTTTTGTCGCTGTTCAGACAGTTTTTTGATGACTATTTCTTTTTCGTCATACCCCTGTCTTAATTTTATTACAGCATCTAACTCCGCCATTTTACTCGACTTGGTTCGTTGGCCGTTATAATGAACTTTGCCGCCATTGATCATCTCTTTAGCGATGGCGCGAGTCTTATAAAAGCGGGCGGCCCAAAGCCACTTATCCAGTCGGACCGAGCTTGCGGGGTCGAGGGACTTGGTCATTGAGTCTCCGTGGTGTAACACTAGTTGCTATTTAAAGGTGGATGAGGTCACATGCTGGGTAATAAAATGTTTTTAAAACACGCTAATCACCTAAGATCGCGATCGGCTTCACACCGTTTTAAGACGCGTAAAGTTAACATAATTAGCCCATAGTCGCCAATTATGCCGCTGTTATAAGCTTGTTGCGCTTGTTGCGCTCTACAGTGTAGGTTAGCATGAGTCAGGATTTACTAAATTATTATAATCAGAACAGAGACCTGTATAGAGGGTCCACATAAATATGGATTTATTAGATAAAGTTATTGCCAAGGCCGCAGGTATACCACATAAGCCTTTGAGTTCAGCTACTTTTTGGCTTGTTCTCGTGCTTGTTATTTACCTATTAGCTCAGATCACCTGGAAACTCATCTCAGTATCGGATGGATCTCAAACCTGGCGTCCAACGCCTGTCAGCAGTAGTTCCAGAAGCAATGTGAATATCGGCGAACTACAACAATTAGCGCTTTTTGGTAGGTTGGATTCCAATGCCTCTAAGCCTAAGGTTGAGACCGTAGTCGAGATGATCACTGATGCACCAAAAACCTCCCTATCTATTCAGTTAACGGGTGTGGTCGCCTCGACCGTACAGCAGAAAGGCTTAGCGGTTATAGCCTCAAGCGGCTCCCAGAATACCTATGGTTTAGGGGATAAGATTAAAGGAACATCTGCATCGCTTAAAGAGGTCTATGCCGATCGCATCATCATTACCAATTCGGGTCGTTATGAGACGTTAATGCTCGACGGTCTAAAATATGAAACTAACAGTCAGGCTAATAAGCAACTTCAACGAGCCAAGTCGGTAAGGAAGATAGATCAACGTAAAAATAAGCAGGTAGCTCAAGAGATTAAGCAGTCTCGTGAGGAGCTATTGGCCGATCCGAGTAAAATTACAGATTTCTTATCCATATCTCCCGTTCGCAGTAACGGTGAGTTGAGTGGTTACCGCTTGAATCCGGGTAAAGACAGGGAGCTGTTTAAGCGGGCAGGATTTAAAGCCAACGATCTTGCAAAGTCTATGAATGGTTATGATCTAACTTCAATGAGCCAGTCGATGGAAGTGATGGCTCAATTACCAGAATTAACTGAAATATCTCTTATGGTCGAAAGAGACGGGCAGCTAATTGAGATCATGTTCAGTTTGCCGGAATAATTAAAAATTAGAGGGTGAGACTAATTCCTGGTCCTCACACCTCATCAGTATTTGTTTGAGCCTTATGGGCGAACTAATGGGTTTATGGGAAGTAACATAATGAATAAGAAGAGTTTTCGCAGAAAATTAATTGCAGGGATTGTGATGGGAGCGTCTCTTTTAGCTCCTCAACTTGCTTGGTCTGAGCAATATGCGGCTAATTTTAAAGGGACTGATATTCAAGAGTTTATCAATATCGTTGGTAAAAATCTGAATCGTACCATTATCGTCGATCCCACGGTTCGCGGTAAGATTAATGTCCGCAGCTATGATCTTCTCGATGATGAACAATATTATCAATTCTTCCTTAATGTGCTTCAGGTTTATGGTTATGCCGTCGTGGAGATGGATAACAACATCATCAAGGTGATTAAAGACAAGGATGCTAAAACAGCATCTATTCGTGTTGCCGATGATGAGGCTCCCGGAGTCGGCGATGAGATGGTGACTCGTATCGTCGCCCTCTACAACACCGAAGCGAAACAACTCGCCCCCCTGCTTCGTCAGCTTAATGATAATGCCGGTGGCGGTAACGTAGTTAATTATGACCCATCGAATGTCTTGATGATTTCTGGTCGCGCAGCCGTAGTCAATAAGCTGGTAGAGATAGTTCGCCGCGTCGATAAGCAAGGTGATACCGAAGTGCAGGTGGTACCACTGGAATTTGCATCGGCGGGTGAGATAGTTCGTATTATCGAGACCTTAAATCGTGTCACAGGTAACAAGTCTCAGTCGGGCCAGGTTCCTAAAGTGGTTGCCGATGAGCGTATGAATGCCGTGATTGTCAGCGGTGACGAGAAGGGCCGTCAACGTGTGGTCGAATTGATCAAGAAGCTAGATGCAGAGCAGGCCAACACAGGTAATACCAAGGTTCGCTATCTGAGATACGCCAATGCAGAAGATCTTGTTGAAGTATTGATGGGTTTTGCCGATCAGCTGTCCAGCGATCAAGATGGTGGTGGCAAATCAGGTGGTAATAAACGCCGTAAAGATATCAATATCATGGCCCATGCCGAGACAAATGCACTGGTGATCACGGCGCAGCCGGATCAGATGCGCACCATAGATAACGTGATCAACCAGCTGGATATTCGCCGTGCTCAGGTATTGGTCGAGGCGATTATCGTCGAAGTGGCCGAAGGTGACGATGTTGGCTTCGGTATCCAATGGGCGACAGCGTCTGGCGGCATGACCCAGTTTAATAACTTAGGTCCGACCATAGGTGAGGTAGGTGCCGGTGTCTGGTTAGCACAAGATCAGAAGGCCTCACAGACTTGTTCTGGATCTGGAGATAATCAGACTTGTACGGATAATCCAGATACCAAGGGTGATATTACCGTTCTGGCTCAAGCATTAGGTAAGGTTAACGGAATGGCCTGGGGTGTAGCCATGGGCGACTTCGGTGCCTTGATTCAGGCGGTTTCCAGCGATACTAAGTCTAACGTATTGGCGACGCCATCTATCACGACCTTAGATAATCAGGAAGCCTCATTCATCGTTGGTGACGAGGTGCCTATCTTAACCGGTAGCCAGAGTTCGAGTAACGGCAACAGCAACCCTTTTACCACCGTCGAGCGTAAAGAGGTGGGGGTTAAGTTGAAAGTGATTCCGCAGATTAACGAAGGCACCTCGGTTAAGTTAACGATTGAGCAGGAAGTCTCAGGTATCAATGGTAAGACTGCCGTCGATGTCACATTCGCGACTCGCCGTTTGACTACCACTGTGATGGCGGACTCGGGGCAGATCGTCGTCTTGGGTGGTCTTATCAACGAGGAAGTGCAGGAGAGTGTGCAGAAGGTACCTTTTCTCGGTGACCTGCCGATTATCGGCCATCTTTTTAGGTCTTCATCGAGCAGCAAGAAGAAAAAGAACCTGATGATATTCATCAAGGCAACCATTATTCGTGATGGCATCATCATGGAAGGCATCGCGGGTCGTAAGTACAACTACTTCCGTGCGTTGCAGTTAGAGCAGCAAGAGCGAGGCATCAACTTGATGCCGAATACCGAGGTGCCGATACTCGAAGAGTGGAATCAGTCAGAATACCTGCCAGATGATGTTAGGGATATTCTGGAGCGCTATAAAGAGGGTAAAGGCCTGGAGACTAGAATGCGCGAGACTGACCCTGCCCTTAAGAGCATCTCCGAGAGCAAAGAAAAAGACAAGTCTCTGGATACGGATGATAATGCCGATGAGTAATGCTCAACTCCCTCAAAGTGATGAGCTGGCTTTAGTTTCTGATGAAGTTTGGCAGGACGCTGAAATAGACAGTGATGAGGAGTTTCGTTCCGATAGTAGAGAGCGCTTACCCTTCGCTTTCTCCCATCGTTTCGATGTGGTGATCGATACTGGTGTCGATGAAGCTCTGACCTTGTATCATACTGCCGAGACTCCCCTGGCTGCTCTGCTCGAAGTCAGACGCTATACTGGGCGTGAGCTGCCTTTGGTGCAGCTGGTTCCGGCTGAGTTTGAGGCTAGATTAACTCAGGCTTATCAGGCTAATTCTTCCGAGGCACAGCAGCTGATGGAAGATATCGGCAATGAGATGGACTTGTATACATTAGCCGAAGAGTTACCTCAAACTGAGGACCTGCTTGAGGGCGATGATGATGCGCCTATCATCAAGTTGATCAACGCCTTATTATCGGAAGCGATCAAAGAGGAAGCCTCAGATATTCATATTGAGACCTATGAGAAACAGCTGGTTGTCCGTTTTCGCGTCGATGGCATGTTGAAAGAGGTGCTCAAGCCCAATCGTAAACTTTCATCTTTATTGGTTTCCCGTATCAAGGTGATGGCACGTCTGGATATCGCCGAGAAGCGTGTTCCTCAAGATGGCCGTATCTCATTGCGAATTGGTGGTCGCGCCGTCGATGTGCGTGTGTCGACTATGCCGTCGAGTCACGGCGAGCGCGTGGTATTGCGGCTATTGGATAAAAATACCGGCAACTTAGATCTCATTCAACTTGGTATGACAGAGCAGATCCGTATCGAATTCGATGAACTGATCCGCAAGCCCCATGGGATTATTTTAGTGACCGGGCCTACAGGGTCGGGTAAGAGTACAACGCTATATGCTGGTCTGAGCGAGCTGAACTCGAAAGAAACAAATATTCTTACGGTTGAAGATCCTATCGAATATGAACTCGAGGGGGTAGGTCAAACTCAGGTAAATACTAAGGTCGATATGACCTTTGCTCGTGGTCTGCGCGCGATTCTGCGACAAGATCCTGATGTGGTGATGATAGGAGAGATCCGCGACTTAGAAACGGCGCAGATTGCAGTTCAGGCATCATTAACGGGTCACATGGTGTTATCGACGCTTCACACCAATACCGCATCTGGTTCAATCACTCGATTACAGGATATGGGCGTGGAGCCTTTCCTTGTCTCATCGAGTCTGTTGGGCGTGCTGGCCCAACGCCTAATCCGCACCTTATGTTCCGAGTGTAAATCTGAGCATGTGCCGGATCAGAGTGAACGTAAATTACTGGGTATGGTCGAAGATGATCAAAGAGTCATATATCGCGCCGAAGGCTGTAAGTCGTGTGGCAATAATGGCTATCGTGGTAGAACGGGTATCCATGAACTGCTCATCGTCACCGACGAAGTACGTGAACTCATCCATACCGGACGTGGTGAATTGGCCATCGAAAAGCTTATTCGTCAAACCACACCGAGTATTCGTCATGATGGCATGAGTAAGGTACTGGCCGGAAAAACTACCCTCGAAGAGGTGTTACGCGTTACTCGCGAGGAATAATTCATGCCTGCATTTGAATATAAGGCTTTAGATAAACAAGGAAAACAGCAGAAAGGCGTGATCGAGGCGGATACTGCCCGTCATGCCCGTGGCCAGCTCAGAGATCAACGCTTGATGCCGTTAGAGATTAAGCCTGTTCTCGAGAAAGAAGCTAAGGCTAAATCGGGAGGCAAGAGTCTGTTTCAGCGCGGTATATCCGTGGCAGAACTTGCGCTTCTCACGCGTCAAATCGCCACTCTGGTTGCGGCGGGGTTACCGGTAGAGGAAGCGTTGAAAGCGGTCGGTCAGCAGTGCGAGAAAGATCGTCTGGCTAGCATGATCATGGCGGTGCGCTCACGTGTGGTCGAAGGTTATAGCTTGGCTGATTCTCTGGCCGAATTTCCCCATATCTTCGATGATCTCTATCGCGCCATGGTGGCATCGGGAGAAAAGTCTGGTCATCTCGAGGTGGTGCTTAACCGCTTGGCTGATTACACCGAGCGTCGACAGCAACTGAAAAGCAAGATGACTCAGGCGATGATCTATCCCGTAGTATTAACCGTTGTCGCCATAGGCGTTATCGCGATTCTATTGGCCGCGGTAGTGCCCCAGGTCGTTGGCCAGTTCGAACATATGGGCCAGCAGCTGCCCTGGACGACTCAATTACTGATCGCCTCGTCAGACTTTGTCAGAGATTATGGACTGCTTGTCCTAGGTGTGATGGTTGGTGGGTTTGTGTTGTTTAGACGTCTACTGACTAAACCTGAATACCGCATGAAGTTTGATTCCTTACTCCTCAAGTTACCTGTCATTAGCAGGATCAGTAAGGGACTCAACACGGCACGCTTTGCTCGGACCTTGAGTATCTTAGCGGCGAGCTCAGTGCCACTACTGGATGCGATGCGAATTGCCAGCGAGGTCTTGATTAATGTAAAGGTCCGGGCTGCGGTAGAAGAAGCAACGGCGCGAGTACGTGAAGGCACCAGTTTAGGTGCAGCGTTGACGAATACGAAACTTTTTCCGCCTATGATGCTCTATATGATCACCTCGGGTGAGAAGAGTGGCCAGCTAGAGCAGATGCTTGAGCGAGCTGCGGATAACCAGGACAGAGAATTCGAGTCGAATGTCACCATAGCACTGGGGATATTTGAGCCTATGCTGGTCGTCAGCATGGCTACCGTAGTCTTGTTTATCGTTTTGGCTATTCTGCAACCAATCTTAGAGCTTAATAATATGGTCAGTGGTTAAGTTTAGGATTAATCGTACAATCGTGTTATCAGTAAAATAAGCGTTTCGTTATTCATTTTCTCTGAGCCTAACAAGAGGCTCAGAGCGTTTTTAAGAGGATGTTGTTCATGCAAACAAGAAATAAGCAGAAAGGTTTCACCCTACTCGAAGTGATGGTAGTTATCGTGATTTTAGGGATTCTAGCTTCTATGGTTGTTCCCAACTTAATGGGAAACAAGGATAAGGCCGATCAACAGAAAGCGGTTTCAGATATCGTCGCCTTAGAGAATGCCTTAGACATGTATCGTTTGGACAACAGCATCTATCCAACGACCGAACAGGGTCTGGATGCCTTAGTACAAAAACCAAATAGTTCACCTGAGCCGCGTAACTATCGTGAAGATGGCTATGTGAAGCGTTTGCCACAAGATCCATGGAGAAATGATTACTTGCTACTGAGCCCAGGTGAAAATGGCAAGCTTGATATCTTCAGCACGGGTCCAGATGGCCAAGCGGGCACAGATGATGATATTGGGAACTGGAATCTACAGAACTTCCAGTAAGCACTGAAGTTACTGAACATCTGAATCAAGAATCTGAATCGATAATCATATGAAATCATTGAGCTCATCATGGATATGCCAGCATATTCCAGATTTCTCTCTCTATGGGGTTAGCCGATGAAGCTAGTAAGCCAGAAAGGTTTCACCTTAATGGAAGTGCTCTTAGTGGTGCTCTTGATGGGTTTGGCTGCTTCGGCAGTAACCATGACCATGGGCGGCGCCGATGGAAAGAAAGAGCTCGAGAGGACGGCCCTGCAGTTTATGGCTGCTACTGAGATGGTACTCGATGAGACTGTGCTCAGTGGTCATTTCATCGGTATCGTGATCGAAAAGACCAGTTATAAATATGTCTTCTACGATGAGGGTAAATGGAAGTCATTAGATAGAGATCGTATTCTGGCCGAACGGCAGATGAAAGATGGGGTCGAGATAAGTCTGGTCCTCGATGGTCTACCTCTGGTGCAGGAAGATGAAGAGCAAGATTCCTGGTTCGACGAGCCCTTTATAGACGAGAAGACCGAAGAGGAGAAAAAGAAGTTTCCTGAGCCGCAAATTTTGTTATTTCCAAGTGGTGAGATGAGTGCTTTCGAGATGACCTTTTTTAGTGAAGATGAACAAGGTAACGAAATTGAAGCATTAGTGATTGGTGATTCGCTCGGACGCTTATCTCTGGGGAGAGACGATGAGTTCGATGGCGGTGACTATGGGCACTAAGAGCATAATGAACACCAAAGCAAAAGGCATGACCTTGTTGGAGGTCATAGTGGCTCTGGCGGTGTTTTCCATCGCGGCAGTATCTATCACTAAGAGCCTGGGGGATCAGATCGCCAACATGCCGATCTTAGAAGAGCGTACCTATGCCCAATGGGTGGCTGACAATGTGATGGTCGATGCCAGGTTGGAAGCTAAGTTTCCCGATATCGGCAAAAAAGATGGCGAAATGGAGCTTGCCGGACGTGATTGGTATTGGCGTAAAGAGATAGTAAAAACTTCAGATGACAAATTCCGCATGATACGTGTGAGTGTCAGCAATGATGCTCGTTATAAACGTATTGTTGCCCAGGTGAACAGTTATGTACTCAATCCGGAATAGACTTAATGGGGGGTTCACCTTACTCGAGATGTTGATCGCTATCGCTATCTTCGCCATGATCGGCTTGGCGGCAAATGCGGTATTGAGTACGGTCATTAAAAACGATGAAGTCACCAAAGAGTTTTCCAGCAAGTTAAAGGCGATGCAGCAAGGCTTTGGTGCATTAGAGCGTGACTTAGGTCAGATGGTGGCCAGAACGCCAAGATTGCTCGAAGGTGGTCGCGGTAGCACAGTATTTCAAACCGGCTCTGATATTTTGGATTCTGAATCAGAGGCTTTGGTCTTCTTCCGTTTGGGCTGGCTCAACCCGGATGGGATTTTACCCCGTGGCAGCATACAGTCAGTGGCGTACGTGGTCAGAGACGGTGCCCTCGAGCGTTGGTATTACCCCTATCCTGAGCCTGAATTCGGGGCGGATCCGATTAAAACCATAGTGATGCGAGGGGTGATATCGGTGCAGTACTCCTTCTTTATGGAAGATAAGTGGGAAAGAAAGGTCGATGGCACTAAGTTGCCCAAAGCGATAGCCATGGAGATCGAATTAGAGGGCCTAGGCAAGATTCAACGTAAATTCTTACTCCCCTTAGGCGCGCCAGTAGCTTCAAATAAGAACAACGGCGGCGGCAATAATAACGGCGGCGGCAATAACAACGGTGGTGGCAATAACAACGGTGGTGGCAATAACAACGGTGGTGGCAATAACAACGGTGGTGGCAATAACAACGGTGGTGGAAAGCAGGATGAGAATGGCAGATAGTCTAATGATTAAGGGGCAATCAGCTAATGAATCAGCTTCCAGCTAAACAGCGAGGTGTCGCGCTTATCGTGGTGCTGTTGATCGTCGCCATGGTGGCAATTATGGCCACCAACATTAATAGTCGTAACCAGTTATCGGTGCGCCGTACCCTCAATTTGGCCGAGTATGATCAGGCATTCTGGTACGCCATCTCCGCCGAAGAGTTAGCTAAAAAAGTACTCAAGCAAGATTTCGAAGACGCAGATGGTACGGTACACCTACAGCAATATTGGGCCCAAGCCGATGTGGTATTCCCCGCAGAAAATGGCGAGATTAGCGGCACAATTTCAGACTTGCAGTCTTGTTTTAACCTCAATGCGCTGTCGGCCGAAAGTGTAAAGGGATCCGGAGGCAATGGCCAACCTAAATTACCACTGGCGGCGGTGCAATATAAAGGTTTACTGGTTGCATTGGGCATGGATGATTTCGGCGCCGAGCGGCTAACTCATACCCTAAAAGATTATATCGATGAGGATGCAACGGCGAGCCCATTTGGCGCCGAAGATGCAGATTATGAGTCCCGTAACGTACCATATCGTGCGGCTAACACCTTGATGAGTCATCGTAGTGAATTGCGGGCGGTGTTGGGATATACACAAGATATCTACCTTAAGTTACTGCCCTATATTTGTGTGATACCTGGTAATAATAAACAGGTATTGAATGTGAATACCATTGAGGTTGAGCAGGCCGCGCTGCTTGCCGGCATGTTTGATAATAAGATTTCAGTGGGCGAGGCGGAAAGCATCATCAATCAGCGTCCCGGGGACGGATATGAGAAGACTGAAGATTTTACCGAGATATCCTCTATATCTAGCCTAATAACGGCAGATGCGGCGTTAAAAACCAGCTTTGACGTCACTACGAAGTATTTCAAGTTGGAGGCAGGGGCTAAAGTAGAGAATGCTACCTTCCGGCTAGAGAGTGTATTGAAAATGGATGGTAGCAATATAGAGGTCTTGACGCGCCAATTTGGCGGACAGAAATAATCTGGTCAGTACCGGGTATCGCCAGTAAGCATAATAAAAATAACATAACTTTATCTGAGCCCGTTTGGGTGAGGGATCAAGTTAGTGGAGAAGAGATTTGAGTGAAAGACTATTAATCCGCTTAGGAACGAGTCAGGAGCAAACTTGCTCATGGCTAGTTTGGTCTGAGCTGGAGCAGGAAATTATAGGTTCTGGTGAGCTTAAGGATGCCCTAGAATTGGCGAGCCTGACCGAGCGTGCCGGCAATCGTCCCGTCGATGTCCTCGTTCCCTCGTCGGCGATAACTTTGACCCAAGTGGAGTTGCCCGAGAAGGGACAACGTCAAGCGATCCAAGCGTTACCTTTCATGCTGGAAGAGAACCTGGCAGAAAATGTTGATGATCTGCATTTTGTCACGGGTCCTCGCGAGGGCGAGCACCTCAGCGTGGCTGTGGTTGCCCATGAGCAGATGCAAACCTGGTTAACTTGGCTCAGTGATGCGGGTTTAAAGCCTAAGCGTATCGTACCCGATTGTTTGGCATTACCTCTGCAGCAGTGCCAATGGGCGGCAATTAAATTTAATCAGGAATATTTACTCAGAACCGGTGCCGGAGTCGGAGTGAGTCTGAGTGAAGACTGGCTGAATATGGCTTTGCTAAGGCTGCTTCCAGCGGATAGCGAAGCTATGGTCACAGTTGCTGGCTACAGCGAGTTGAATTTAGCTGGTACTCAGGTACAGGCACAAGAACTCGAGCTTCCTATGTTAGTGCTGGCAAAAGGGATCTTATCGGCCCCGATTAACCTTTTGTCCGGTAGCTATACTCCTAAACGTGAATATGGCAAACATATACAGATTTGGCGAAATGCTGCGATTGTCATCGTGGTTGCCTTGGTGTTATCCCTAGTGAATAAAGGACTCAACATTCACCAAATGAATACCGAGCAGGCACGTCTGCAGCAGCAGAGCGAGACCATTTTTAAGCAAGCCGTACCCGGAACCTCACGTATAGTAAATCTTAGAACTCAAATGGACAGACATCTCAGGAGCATGCAGGGCAGCGGAGGGGGAAGTGAATTCTTCTCTATGCTTGAAGGCTTAGAGGAGGCATTTACTCAGGTGCCTCAGTTAAAGCCAACTACGCTACGTTTCGATAGTGCCCGCAATGAGCTGCGTATGCAGGTGACGGCCAAGAGCTATGCCCAAGTGGAGCAGTTTAAGGAGATTGTTTCTCGCTCATATAGGTTGGATTCAGGTGCGATGAACAGCGGTGAAGATTCAGTTACCAGCACATTGACCTTGAGGAGTAAGTAACATGGAAAATGTGAAAGTATGGTGGAACGGTCTCATCTTACGTGAGAAGCAGCTCGTCAGCGTCTGTGGTGTATTTCTCATTATTGCTTTTCTCTATTGGGGGATTTGGACACCGATATCTAATGCGGAAATTGAGGCCGAAAGAGGCCTAGAGGCACAACAGAGTACTCTTAATTTTGTTAAGCAGACGGCAAATAAGATAGCCGGTCTCAAAGAGAGTGGTAATAAAGCCAGTTTCAGAGGGAGTCTCAGTGCAGCAGTGAATCAGAGTGCAGGGGCGTTTGGCCTGGAGATCACTCGTATGCAGCCTCAGGGTAAGAAAATTCAAATCTGGATGGATGATGTCCCTTTCGATGCCTTACTCGGCTACCTTAACGAACTGGTACAAGAGAAAGGATTATCCTTAGAAAGCATAGATTTGGCAGAGTCTGATACGGTAGGTTTAGTACGTGTTCGTCGTATTCAATTGTCGCAGTAATGATTGTTTTTTATTAAGGTGTAGTAGTGAATTTAGCTAAAAAGATTATTATCGGCGTGTGCATCTATCTGGTATTTTTGCTGGCCTTATTACCTGCAAGTGTGGTGATGAAGCTGGCGCCTCTGCCTAGTAATATCAACTTGAGTGGTGTTTCTGGCTCAATATGGTCGGGAAGTATCGAGTCGGTAACAATACAGAATAGGCAATTAGAGCAGGTTCAGTGGCAGTTGAGCCCCTGGGCTTTGTTGCTGGGTCAGGCCAAGATAGATCTGGTTATCGGTAATCGAGGCTCGGCGGTTAACGGTAAGGGATTAGTCATTCTTTCCATGAGCGGAATCGATGCCGAAGGCCTGAGATTCGAGGCGCCGACTAGCTTTCTGTTAGGCAATAATCGCTTACCCTTTAGAACGAAAGTCGGTGGCGATATCAGCTTGTTTATCGATCGTCTCGAACAAGGGACTCCTTGGTGTGAACAGTTAAATGGTAAGCTGTTTATCAATAGTGCCGGTGTAAAAAACCAGTTCGGCAACTATCCTCTTGGAGATATAGAGCTAGGCCTGAGCTGTGTCGATGGCAATGTGAAAGTGAAATCAGATGAGACTATGAATCAGTTAGGTTTCAGCGGAACCTTGGTGCTGCAGGCAGAAAAAGTGGTACAGCTCAGTGCTAAGATAAAAGAGACAGCTTCACAACCCGAAGATCTGAAGAAGGCATTGGCTTTCCTGGGTAAGAAAGACAGCCAAGGTTACTATCCGATCAGTTACCAAGGTAGAGTTCCCGGACTCTAATCAATAGCAAACCAAATAAGAATTATAGATTGCGAGCTTAGTCTCTTACCTGATAAAACATAAGGCACCAATAGGTGCCTTTTTGATACCTGAAGGGTTTAGCTAATCTGCCAGAAGATCATCCAGTAACAGATGATAATCTCCTATTGCAGGAAAATCGCTAAATATTTTATTGGGTTTCTGACTGTCTGGGTTGGTTATACCCAGCTGGTAACCAACACCGGCATCTTTTGCTGCTTGCAATATATCTTCATTATCATCGATAAATAGGCAGCGGCTAGGATCTAACTGGAACTGCAAGAAGAGGTGTTGCCAGAAGTGAGGATGCTCTTTCGGGTAACCAGTTTCATGGCTGGAGAGCATATGGTCTAGCCCCGCAGCCAGTTCAGTATGTTCTAGTTTCAGGGCTAAGCTCTTGGGATGGGCATTGGTGACCAGGATGCGAGACTTTTTCTGCTCACCGAGGGCGTACAGAAATGGCATGCTATCCTGTCTTAACTGAATTCTATCGACCAAGGTTTTATGCAGCCCCATGATATCGAGCCGTAATTCACTTTCCCAATAATCTAAGCAATACCAGTCTAAAGTGCCGAAGACTTTACCGTAAGACGATTCAACTAACGCTTGTGCGGCTTGGCTATTTAAGCCTCTTTGTCGGCTTAATTCCGCTGGGACTATGCTTAACCAAAAGTGATTATCGAAATGTAGATCCAGTAGGGTTCCATCCATATCGAGCAACACAGTATCTATCTCATTCCATGGAAACATCATTATCCCGTTTTATTTTGTGCTGTTTGAAGTGTAGGGGTGCGTTTAAATATCTAAAGTAACTATTTATACTAAATAATATCAATCAGATAGTACGCAGAATCTAGCTCATGCCATGGAAACATTATTATCCTATTCTAGTTCTTTGCTGTTTGAAGTGTAGGGCTTTACCTTGAGAGTACAAGCGATTCGGCTATTAGAGGTTTAATACTAATCTATCTTATTCCATGGAAACCATTAATCAACGAAGTTTCTGGTTGTAGATTAAAAACAGGATAGTAAGATTGTACTCTATAAGCACTTATCATTTGGCTCAGGGACTCCTATGAAGCACAAGAAACCGGAAATTCTAGGTTCAGAGATTGTTGCGCAAAGCCGCTTGTTTAAAATAGAGCAGGTAAACCTCAAATTTTCCAATCAGGTCGAGCGACAATATGAGCGGATGAAGGGGAATAATCGTGGTGCTGTGATGGTGGTGCCTGTGCTCAATGGAGAGACACTGTTATTAGGGCGAGAATATGCTGCGGGTACTCATACCTATGAGCTTGGTTTTCCGAAAGGTTTAATCGATCCCGGTGAAGAGGCACACGAAGCTGCTAATCGTGAGCTGCAGGAAGAGATAGGTTTTGGGGCAAGAAAGCTGACCCATTTGATGGAGTTGAGTTTGGCCCCTGGTTATTTTGCCAGCAAGATGCAGATTTTTATTGCCGAAGATCTTTATGAGAGCGTTCTGGAAGGAGATGAGCCTGAGCCTATCGAGATGGTCCCCTGGCCACTGGATAATTGGCAATCTTTGCTCGAACAGGAAGACTTTTCAGAGTCCAGAAGCGTAAGCGCCTTGTTTTTAGCTCAAAAATACCTAAAACTATAAGTGTTTAAAACATAATTATAAGAACCCTTTTCTTATAATTGTATGTGTGAGTCGGCTGTTGGAGCAGTTATGAAGCCAGAAGAGTACATAGAACAAGCAATTGACATTGCTGTTGAAGCGGGAATAAAGATACGTGATATCTATCTTAAAGGGACTTTCGAGAAAGAGATAAAGTCAGATAATACGCCAGTGACTTCGGCAGATATTGCAGCTCATAATATTATCACCGCCGCATTACAAGCTTTGACTCCCGATATCCCGGTGCTTTCCGAGGAAGATGCGAATATTCCTTTCTCTGAGCGCAAGGACTGGCAACGTTATTGGTTGGTAGACCCCTTAGATGGCACAGGGGAGTTTATCGCAGGGAGTGGTGATTTCTCTGTGATTATCGCCCTGATAGAGCATAACCGGCCTATCATGGGAATAGTGTATGTGCCTATGACTGAGGTATGTTATTACGCCATTGCTGGGCTAGGAGCCTATAAGCGTGATGGTCAATCTGAGGTCAGGATCATGAGCCGTCAGTTGCCTGCCGATCGGAATCCACCGCTAAAGCTCGCCGTTAGCCGACGTCAAGACCCTCAGTCGGTACTTAAGTTATTTAGCCATACGAAACATTGTGAATTGATCGTGCTCGGTGGAGCTGCTTTAAAGAGCTGTCTCGTGGCAGAAGGAAAAGCCGATTGCTATGTTCGTATCGGGCCAACGGGTGAGTGGGACACCGGAGCCGCTCAGATCATTGTTGAAGAGGCTGGCGGGCAGATCATGGATATTGAGCTTCAGCCCCTGAGTTATAATGAGCGGGAATCTTTAGAAAACCCTAACTTTATTGTGGTTGGTTCCCCCCACTTAGCCTGGGACGTTCTGCTAACGGCTGAGAGCTAACCTAATATAGTTAAACAGGCCATCACTCAACGATGGCCTTTTCTTTATTTGTGGTTTAGACAAGTCGCTATCTGCTCAGGATGATAGATTAGAGGATTATTATGATTTTGACTCGACGTTTCCTGCCCTATTTTATTACTCAGTGTCTAGGGGCGTTGAACGACAATGTCTATAAAAATATGTTGTTACTCTTGGTCACCTATTCTCAGCTTGCTAGCCTGCCCATCGATGTAAACCTATTTGTTAATCTAGCCGCCGGTTTGTTTATTCTTCCCTTCTTTCTTTTTTCTGCTCACGCGGGTCTGATCGCCGACAATATCGATAAAGCGATATTAATTCGACGCCTCAAGTTGTTAGAGGTGATCATCATGTGCTGTGGTGCGGCGGCAATCGTTAGCCAAAGCTATTTGATTATGTTGGTATTGCTCTTTCTGATGGGGACACAATCGGCTTTCTTTGGCCCGGTGAAATATTCACTTCTACCTAAGGTATTGAAGGATGTTGAGTTGGTTAGGGGCAATGCCTGGGTTGAGATGGGCACCTTCATCTCCATTTTGATAGGCACCATAGTCGCTGGTCTGATCGTTGCCAGTGACCATGCCAACACGTTAGCCGCGATTACCGTCGTTTTTTTAGCAACTGTTGGTTATATCTCGAGTCGCTTTATCCCATCTATCCCCCTAAGATTTGAACCTAAAAAATTGATGTTCACTCCCTTTTCCGGTTCGATAGCCAGCCTCAGGAAAGCCAGGCGAACACCTTCGATATGGATGGCCGTACTTGCCATTAGCTGGTTTTGGTTTCTTGGTGCTACCTATCTTACTCAGTTCCCCAATTTTGCTAAGCTACACTTACATGCAGGAGCGACAGTGGTCTCCTTGTTGTTAGCCTTGTTTTCTATTGGTATCGCGGCAGGATCATTTTTATGTGATCGCATGTCATTTAAGCAAGTCGAACTAGGTCTTTTGCCCTTCGGTTTGCTAGGTTTGACCATTTTCGGTATTGATCTGTATTGGGCTGTACCAGACTCAAATTCTGTCGATGTTTATACTGCAAGCAGTTTCATTAGTGATTCGCAACATTACCGACTCATGTTTGACTTATTCATGGTAGGGGCAAGCGGTGGTCTATTTATTGTGCCCTTGTATGCATTTATTCAGGCGAGGACGAAGGAGGGGGAGTGTGCTCAGGCCATTGCGGCAAATAACATCATGAATGCGCTGTTTATGGTGATGTCAGCCATCTTCGCAATAATCTTCTTGGGCCCTCTGGGTGGGAGTATATTGCACTTGTTCTTGGTGCTTGCCCTATCAAATTTAGTGGTTGGAGCCTTGCTGTTTATCAGGCTACCTGAGCTGAGATTGAGGCTGGTAACTTACCTCTTGGCTAGATTTATACATCCACTCTCTGTGGCTCAAGGTGATACTTTACCTAAACATGGAGGAGCGGTATTAATTGGGTTATCAAGTTCAGCGAAAGATCTCTTACTGATACAGAGCCTTTCTGTACGACCAATATGTTTTATATTGAGACAGCCTCTTGATACGGAGTTTCTGGCCAAGCTGTTAAGAACATCGGGAAATGTGCTTGAATCGGCATCGAGCCAACAAGGAAAAGCCGATGAGGGGAGTCAGGAGTATATCGAGCACATCGCTAAGGCATTAGCTAATGACGATCTGGTTTATCTGTGCATAAACGATCATCTGGATCTTAGCGATAAACTCGAGGGGTTGATTGGGTCAGTACCTAGGCTGAGCATCTCTTTGGAGCCTGGAGGAAACAAGAGTGTAGATAAAATGGCACCGAGCAGAAGAGTCGGTGTGGTGTTAACCCAAAGAGTAAACATACCTCTAGAAAATGACTAGAGGTATGTGACAATGGTCAGGCTTGAGTATTAAGCTTATGTGCGAGCCGAATACTCGTTTAACCATTCATGCATCGCCTGATGCGAGCCCTTAAATGAGACTCGAGCTTGTTTCTTGTCCAGTTGATATTGATACATAGGGTCGTAATACTTGTTGAGCAGCATAGATATCCACTCGAGGTGAGCCTCTGTGTTGTTCGTTTTTTGTTGAATTTTCAGTGCGTTGGCAATGATAGACTGAAACTCATCATGTAACTGGCCACCGAGTCGTTTCTTAATACCCGTGATACTTAGGCTCAAGTATTCAGAGAACGCGATAAAGCCAGCCTCTTCACCTAGACGCTCTATGTAGCCTGAATGCATCTTATGGACGTATTCATCTAATAATCTGCTATGCCTATCTTCATTGGATTCCTCTAATACTAAGATCTGCGCCGTTTGCATGGCGCTGTAAAATGTCTTAGGTATCGCAGAACGACCGATGAGAAAGCTTTCATCCTCTAAGACTAAACAGCGCTCATCTCTTTGCTGATGTCTTAATAGTTCCACAGCCAAACGATTTTCAAAATTGATCTGGGTTGGTTGGGGCTCATGGTAACGCCCGAAACTCGATCCCCTGTGATGGGCTATGCCTTCCAGATCGACGGACTCGGAACGTTTGACTAAGAAGTCAGTTTTACCGCTGCCAGTGATGCCACTGAGAATAAATACCGGTTGCTGCTGAGGAGCCTCATCGATGACATTGATAAGATATTGGCGCATAGCCTTATAACCACCCTCTACATAGGGGATCTCCAGGCCAGCCTCTTTAAGCCATTGTTGAGTAAGTTGAGATCTTAGGCCACCTCGAAAGCAATACAGGTATGCACCTGGATTTTTATCAAAATAATCCAGCCAGGCATCCACTCTCTGCTGCTTTACTTTACCTTTAACCAGGGAATGTCCGAGTTTGATGGCCGCTTCTTGGCCATTTTTCTTGTAGCAAGTACCGACCTTCTGTCGTTCGCTATCTTGCATTAACGGCAGGTTAGTACTGCTTGGGAACGCGCCCTTGTTAAATTCGAGCGGTGCTCTGACATCCATCATAGGATGACCCGATAACATGATCTCTCTGTACGCGCTCTTAGGGACTAGATGTTTGCTCATTAGATGAGTTCCACGAGCTGAGTTTGTGATGCATCGGTCATAGTACCAATACATTTAGTCGGCACATTATTTTTGGCTAGCAAGCTAATCAGTTCCTGCTCGGCATCAGCCGCTACCGAGATGAGTAAACCGCCGCTGGTCTGGGGATCACAGATAATGCCTTTCTGCTCATCTGTGAGTGTTGGCAGATGTTCGCTGTAGCTATCGTAGTTTCTGTGTGTTCCACCCGGGATACAACCCATCTCAAGATAAGTTTTTGCCTTAGTTAATAGTGGTAAGGCCGAAACTTGGATTTGTGCATTGAGTTTTGCTCCCAGACACATCTCGATCAGATGCCCGGCAAGTCCAAATCCTGTGACATCTGTCATAGCGTTAACCCCGGAAATTTTTGCAATTGCCGGGCCTAATAAATTCAGCTCACACATGGCATCGGCGGCAATGTTGATATCTTCAGCCGCTATTTTCTTCTGTTTCTGGGCCGTAGTTAAGATGCCTATGCCTAAGGGCTTAGTCAGATAAAGCTTGTCGCCAGCTTGCGCCGTATCATTTTGCTTAAGCTCAGCTAGCGGGATCTGTCCGGTCACGGCGAGTCCAAATATGGGCTCCGGAGAGTCGATACTATGGCCACCGGCCAACATAATCCCTGCGTCTGCACAGGCTTGGCGTCCGCCATCGACAACTTGTTGAGCCACTTCTGCCGGTAAGGTATTCACCGGCCAGCCTAAAATTGCGATAGCCATCATAGGTGTGCCGCCCATGGCATAGATATCGCTGATAGCATTAGTTGCGGCGATTCGGCCGAAGGTGAAGGGATCATCGACGATGGGCATAAAGAAATCTGTGGTGCTGATGATGCCGGTTTCTTCATTAAGCTTATAAACGGCGGCATCATCACGGGTCTGATTACCCACTAATAGATTGGGGTCTTCGAATACCGGGAGCTGAGAAGCTAATATTGTACCTAGGACTTTTGGTGAGATTTTACATCCGCATCCTGCGCCATGGCTGTACTCGGTAAGTTTGATTGTAGATTCTGACATGAACTCAAAAGTCCCTTTAGAAGGTAATTAAGCGCTCATGATAGACCTATAGTCAGACTACTTCAATTAGCAGGGCTCTGGAATGAAAGGTGTGAGGAGTACTGGGGGAAATAGGAACAATTGATAAGTAAGCTAGCAGATGAATCCCCTGTAAAACCCCCTGTAAAAATAATGGCTCGATAGAGATGTTATCGAGCCATTTTATAACAGAACTAAGCGTAAGTAGCGGTGAGTAGCTTCCAGTTTCTATGTTGTAAAATGAAACGTTGTTTCATCTCGTCGACTTGCTGCACTAATTGCTTGTTGGCTAACTGTTTGCGCTTCGCTTCGAGCAGTTCTTTCTTAGCTTGATAATAGTCAGCCAGATGAGATTTCAATATCTCGTATTCTGCTTGCAGCTTGTCTAATACCTCATCACAGTTACTGAGAGTAGAGACGCGATCTTGGGTGCGCTGCAGTTGCATCTTGAGTTTGGCGCTCTCAATTCTCTCCTGGGGAGTGACCCGCAGATCTTTTGCTAGTCCACACCAATTTAAGGAATTGATCAGCCATTTGGTTGGATCGTAATGCCACCAATGTATGCCGTTACGATAGTCGTTTTCGAAGATGTGATGGAAGTTATGATAGCCTTCACCATAAGTAAGCAGAGCGATAAAGCCATTATCCCGCGCCGTGTTCTTATCTGTGTATGGCTGGCTCCCCCATACATGGGCGAGAGAGTTGATAAAGAAGGTACAGTGCTGCACAACAACCAGCCTTAACAGACCTGCCATAAGCAGCATTGCTAGAATATCTCCATTGAGCCAGCCTAAGAATGCGGGTAAACCTATGTTCATCAAAATAACCAAGGGCAGATAGTATTTGTGCTGCCACATCACTATCTTGTCGTTCTGAAGATCTCGAACATTCTTATAATCGTGATAACGCTGAGATTGATATTCTCTAAGCATCCAACCTATGTGGCTGTACCAGAATCCCATCTTAGCAGAGTAAGGATCCTTATCATTATTATCGACATGCTTATGATGAACTCTGTGATCCGAAGACCAGTGAAGCGCGCTGTTCTGTAGTGCCAGAGCACCGCCAAGGGCAAACAAGAAGCGTACCGGCGCCTTGGCTTTATAGGTCTTGTGTGACCAAAGACGGTGATAACCTGCGGTGATCGACAAGCCACTGGCGAAAGCGAAACCGATGAAAGCAAGCCATTCAGTTAAGCCATAGCCCTGTGTCATGCCGTACCAGGGAACGAGTATGGCGGCACCCAGGAAGGTGATTAAAAAGAAGGCTACATTAGTCCAAATTAGTGGGGGTTTGTTCATTATTCTTATCCAGTTCAACTTTGAGCGTACATCTGTACGCTAATTTAGCCTGCAAAACGGTTTTGGTCAAGTCGGAAACACTCGTTAGGGGCTGTGTTTTAGTGTCAAAAAATGTATTATCACGGGATAATATTTAAGTTTCGGAATCACCATGACGGGTGTAAGAGCACAGCAGAAAGAGAAGACGCGCAGGGCGCTAGTCGATGCCGCATTTAATCAACTCAATGCTGAGCGTAGTTTTTCGAGTCTAAGTTTACGTGAAGTCGCTCGCGAGGCAAAGATAGCGCCTACCTCTTTTTATCGACATTTTAAAGATATGAATGAGCTAGGCTTGACCATGGTTGATGAAGGTGGCTTAACACTCAGACAGATGATGCGTAAGGGGCGACAGCGAGCCGAAGCTGGCGGTAGTGTTATCCGTATCTCAGTGGATACCTTTATGGAAGTGCTAGAGTCTAATCCGAATGTGTTTAGAATTTTATTGCATGAACGTTCTGGCACATCGGCTCCCTTTAGAGCGGCGGTAGCTCGTGAGATAGAGCATTTTATCTCTGAGTTGACTCATTATACGGAAGCCACGGCAAACAGAAGCCCTGAACTTGCCAGAGCTCAAGCCGAAGCCTTAGTCACCTTAGTCTTTAATGCCGGAGCGGCTGCACTGGATATGAAGCGAGTAGATAGAAAAGTACTCGCCGATAGACTAGTTATTCAGTTACGCATGGTGGCCAAGGGCTCGGAAGCCTTACAAAATAAGCTAGATAGAAGATAGGTAGCTTCATGATAAAGGGCCTGTTTAGGCCCTTTATCATTTATGAAGTTAACTGTGATTTTTCTTAGTTTACTTTCTTTTCTAAGAAGACACCTGATTCCATATGATCTGTATATGGGAACTGATCGAACAGAGCGAAGCGAGTGATATTGTGTGTCTTAGTCAGCTCGGCTAAGTTTTCAGTCAAGGTGTTAGGGTTGCAAGATATGTATACGATGCGCTCATAACCTTGAACTAGCTTGACAGTATTTGAATCTAAGCCGGCTCGTGGTGGATCGACAAAGATGGTATTACAATTATAGCTGTCTAGATCTATCCCTTCCAAGCGTCTAAAGCTTCTTTTTTTTGCCATAGCATCGGTGAAGTCTTCTGCAGACATACGTATGATCTGTAAGTTATCGATATTGTTGATGTCGATATTGTATTGGGCAGATTGAACCGAAGGTTTCGCCAGTTCAGTAGCGAGAACCCGATCGAAGTTTTGTGCTAAAGCGATAGAAAAATTGCCATTACCACAATATAACTCTAACAGATCACCCGTGCTGTTTTTAGTGACATCTATCGCCCATTCGAGCATTTTTACCGAGACCTTGCCATTGGGCTGAGTGAAGCTATTTTCAATTTGATGATAGTGAAGCTGTTCACCGTTCACGTTTAGGCTTTCAACAACGAAATCTTTATCGAAAATGAGTTTCTGTTTACGGGCTCTACCGATCAAGTTAACCTTGAATTTAGATGCTAGTTTCTCTTTAAGGGCCTTAGCCTCTGCTTCCCACTGCTGATCCAGTTGCTTATGGTAAAGTAAGGAAACTAAGATCTCACCACTAAGGGTAGAGAGAAAATCGATTTGAAATAATCTATGTCTTAGTATGGTGTTAGGCTTTAACTCTTCGATTAAGGCGGGCATCATCTGGTTAATTAAGCTGCTTGCTGGAAGAAATTGGTCACAACGAACCTTACTGTCCAGGGCCTTATCGAACATGTAGTAATACATGTCATCACCGTCATGCCAGATACGGAATTCACAGCGCATACGATAATGAGCTGTTTCTGAGCCGAAGATTTCTAACCTTGGTGTATCAAAGTCAGTGAATGTTTGTTCCAGCTTGATGCGTTTTTTTTCGAGTTGTGCATCATAGGTCTTAGGATCCATTGCTGCTAAATTCATTTATTGATCACCTTGGTTCAATTTGGGGCGGAATTATTATACTAGAAGAGTGATATGTCCAGTTTCTGGCTTTCGATTTATAGAATCTTGTGTGAAAATTGTATTTTACCCCTCTAAAAGTATCTTGTAGTAGCAATATAGTAGGTAAGGGGGATTGCCTGTAAGGTCACGTAAGTTAATGGAGAAGTGTCTTGTCTAAACCTATACTCGTTTTCGATTCAGGAATTGGTGGTTTAACTATTCTTGATGAAATTAGACAAGCACTGCCTAATGAGAGTTATATATACTTGTTCGACAACGCTCGCTTACCATACGGTGAGTTAGGTGAACAGGAATTGATTTCGGGCTGCGTCGCGCTCATTACAAGTTTCGTGAAAAAAGAGTCAGTCTCCATGGTGGTCATAGCCTGCAATACAGCCAGCACGCTTATATTACCCTCACTCAGGGCTGTATTAGACATTCCCGTTGTTGGCGTGGTTCCGGCAATCAAGCCTGCAGCTCTGGTATCTCAAAAGAAACATTTAGGCCTGCTTGCTACACCCGGCACGATAAAGCGTGCATATACTCATGAATTAATCGATCAATTTGCTGGTGAATGTACTGTCGAACTGTATGCCTCATCGGAACTGGTATTGTTAGCGGAACAGAAAGCCGCTGGTAATCCGGTAACTCATCATCAGCTAGCACAAATTCTAAGTCCGATTCAACAAAGTGAGCTCGATACATTAGTACTGGGCTGTACCCACTTCCCCATACTGAAACAGGAGATGCAAGAATACCTTGGGGATAAGGTAATACTGTTAGATTCAGGAAAGGCAGTTGCGGCACGAGTATTGGCATTGAAATTTAAGGTTCAGCAGAAACAGGGTCGTGGTGAGCAAGATAATGAGTATAAAGATGTGTTCAGGGAAGGGCAGCAACAAGGATGTGAAAATACTTTTTCTAGAATTGCGCTAGCTTACTATACGTCTGAAGGAATTGAGCAAGGTCTGAAAAAGACATTAGCCAAGTTTGGTTTTTTTAAAACATCTAGATTGAATCACTCATATTAGAATCTAGTATACAAACTGGCTAATATCATGCCGCCTAATATTTAAGCGTTTTCTTTGCGTTCGCTTTTCTCTGAATCTTGAGACTTGGCTTCTCTGACCTTTAAGGTACGCTCCTGGAAGTCAAACTCATTTAATTTCGACATGGCTTTTTGTGCACCAGCTTCCGACATCTCGATGAAACCGAAACCTTTACGACGTCCAGTCTTGCGATCACGTACTAATCTGACTGAGTTTACGGGGCCGTACTTACCAAATAACTCTTTTACTTCGCCTTCATGTACACGGTAAGGGAGATTACCTACATAAAGAGTCATTGTTGGACCTGTGTATTGTTCAACACTTACGGCATTGTCGCCGGATTCTGTTGATTGGCCTTTTAAGGAAAAGATAACGCTAGCAATAATGGCACCAGTAAAGAAAGCGACTGCAGCGTTTAGCTCGGGAGCGACAAAATGAATCGCTACTGCGCCAAGGATGGCGATAATCAAAACAATAAGAAATGGCTTTTGCATAAATATAATCTCTGAAGAATTGATAAAAAACTGTTAATAGCAGTTATATGGTAATGAATTATTTAGCATTACACTAGTCCGTTGCCGAAAAAATGAACTTAAAAGTAAAGTAATTTTAATATAAGGTTAATAACTCGACGTAGGCAGTAGGAAAAACAGGCTTAAACTGGCTTAGTGTTTAAAACTTCGGCGGATGATTCAATAACGAATAAAAAGGGCTTGCGCGCTTGTAGAATCTCCCTATAATGCGCATCCACTGACACGGCAAACCAGTCTTCTTAATGAAAGCTGAAACCAGTCAGGGCAACGAGTGAGCTAAGGGTTTAATCATTTTTAATGATTGAAATTCTTTTTGAAAAAAGCCCTTGACGCCAACAACGGGGAGTGTAGAATACGCCTCCTCAAGCCAGCGACCTAGCGTCTAACGGCTGCATATGAAAGATGATGCAACGCTCTTTAACAATTTATCAAGTAATCTGTGTGGGCACTCACAGGTGTTGAGTTATTCGAAGCCATCTTACTTTGTAAGTGGCAACAAATTTTCTCAATGAACTACTGAGTGACCATAGCAACTTTGCTTTCTACTTTCTTACTCTCACGAGCAAGCAAAGTAAATTCAAAGAAGCAAAATATGTAAGCTTCATTGACATTCTCTTTATAGAGGGTGGTTAATGAAAAACAGTATAATTCGTTGAGCCGATGTCATTGCCGAAAGGTAATGCATCAAAAAAACTTTAATTGAAGAGTTTGATCATGGCTCAGATTGAACGCTGGCGGCAGGCCTAACACATGCAAGTCGAGCGGAAACAGGAAGGTGCTTGCACCTTTGCTGTCGAGCGGCGGACGG